>DASRIS010000120.1:0-42004 GCA_035649895.1 Micromonosporaceae bacterium
CAGTGACACCACCACCCGCCTCTGGCAGACCAGCACCGGCCAACACCACACCACCCTGAAAGGCCACACCGGCCCAGTGTCCGGGGTGGCCTTCTCCCCCGACGGCACCCTGCTCGCCACCGCCTCCAGTGACACCACCACCCGCCTCTGGCAGACCAGCACCGGCCAACACCACACCACCCTGGAAGGCCACACCAACTGGGTGAACGGGGTGGCCTTCTCCCCCGACGGCACTCTGCTCGCCACCGCCTCCGACGACAACACCGCCCGGCTCTGGGAAGTTGCTACCGGCACCTGCCTCGCCGTCCTGTTGCCGCTCCCCAGCGGCTACGCGGTCCTACTGCCGGACGGTTCGTACAAGCTCGACGGTGAACCCGGCAACGTCCTGTGGTGGGCCCTCAAGCTGTGCCGCTTCGCACCGGGCGAGCTCGACGAGTACGTCCCCGGGCTGGTCCGGAGGCCGGCCGACTCTCCGATCCGGCCCGCTCAGCTCCAGCGCGGATGACGCGCCGCCTCAACCCGCCCGGTCCTGGTCGAGGATGTCCGCTACGGTGAACACGCGGACATCGGGGTGTCTGGTCACCGCCGTGTCCGCACCGCCGCGGGACCAGAACGCGTACGTCGCGTCGGCGCGTACCGGCGGCAGGTGCGCGGCCCGGCGCCGCAGCTCGGCCAGGTCGCGTGTGACGATGGGCTTGGCCTGCCACCGGCACTCGCCGACCAGCACTGGATCCGCTCCAGCAAGGCCGAGCACGTCGATCTCGGCGGCCTCGTCCTTCCACCAGCGGCCGATGACCGTCTCCGCGGGGAGCGCGCCCGAGCGCACCAGGCGCTGGGCATGATCCCGTGCCGCCTCCTCGAACACCCGAGCCAGGTGCGTCTCCCAGCGCCCCTTGGTGCGCTGTCGCACGGCCGCGCCCTGCCCGCCTTCGACCAGGTCGGCGTCGTCGCGCAGGACGGCGAACCAGAACGCCAGGTAGCCGTCGGCGATCTCGTACAACGCGGCGGACGAGCCACCCGCGCCCAGCGGGCGCACGACCCGTACATAACCAGCTCGGCGCAACCGGTCCAGCGTGTAGTCGATCCGCTGCTGTGCCCTGCCGGCGATGCGGGACCGGCGCCGGGCCCCGCCGGACATGGCCATGAGCACGCGTTCGTACCCGCCTCGCCAGTCGAGGTCCTCGGACATGATGTCCGGGGCGTCGCGCAGCAGCAGGCCGCCGGGGGTGAAGGCCAGCTCGTCAAGGTTCTGCGCGGTGGTTCGGGCGGCGGACCACCGTCGAAGGTGCAGCGGATACCCCCCGCAAGCCGCGTACGCCTCGATGAAGGCATCTGGCGCCAGGTCAGGCTGGAACGCGCGGGCGTCAACCAGGGGGAACGGGTCCATCCGTCGCTCCACCCCGGCGCGGCGGTGCAGTCCCCCTTGGGGCCCGAGCATGTGCTCCATCACCGCCACGGCAGAGCCCGACAGCACCAGCATGAGCCGTTGGTCGCTGACCCGGTTCTCCCATACCGCTGAGACCGTATCGGCGAAGTCGGTGTGCCCTCCGGCCAGGCGGGGCGCCTCGTCGATGACCACGAGCAGCGGTGTGCGGTCGGCCAGGCGGACGACGAACCGCAGCGCCGCCTCCCAGTCGGGAAAGGTCTCCGGCGCCAGGTCGCGAACCTCGTCGCCGAGCTGCTCCCGGAGCCGCTCCGCGAAACGACGAAGCTGGCGCTCCTCGGTGTCCTGTCGGGTCGCGGTGAAGTACACCGCACGCTTGTCCCGCGCGAAGTAGCTCAGCAGGTATGTCTTGCCGACCCGGCGGCGACCCCAGATGACCACGAGCTCCGGCTCCGCCGCCGCCACCCGCGCCCATGCGGCGTTCAGCTCAGCCAGCTCCGCCGTGCGGCCTACAACCTGCACATACGTAAGGTACTACAAACTGTTTGTACTACAACCTGCTTGTACTACAAACAGTTTGTGCACCCCTAGCCAGGCAGGCGGGCGGGGGGTGGGACGGGTTCGGCCGCGGGGGCCGCGAGCGGCTGCGGAGCCTCCTGCTCCTCCTTGATCCCCCAGCGGGCGTAGAGCCCCCGCAGCGGGCCCGGCACCCACCAGTTGAGCCGGCCCAGCAGGCGCATGGTGGCCGGCATCAGCAGCGCCCGCACGATCGTGGCGTCGACCAGGATGGCCAGCGCCAACCCGACGCCGATGATCTTCACGACCAGCACCTGCGAGGTGGCGAAGGACACGATCACCACGACGAGCAGCAGCGCGGCGCTGGTGATGATGCGGCCGGTGCGCTGCAGCCCGAGCGCCACCGACTCGGTGTTGTCGCCGGTGAGGTCGTACTGCTCCCGGATGCGGGAGAGCAGGAAGACCTGGTAGTCCATTGACAGCCCGAACGCCACGGCGAAGATGAGGATGGGCTGCACCACGTCGATGTTGCCGGTGGGCGTGAAGTCCAGCAGCCCGGCCAGCCGGCCGTCCTGGAAGACCCATACGACGGCCCCGAAGGCGGCCGACAGGCTCAGGACGTTCAAGACGATCGCCTGGACCGGCAGGACGAGCGAGCCGAAGGCGAGGAAGAGCAGCACGAAGGTGGCCAGCCCGACCAGCAGGGCCATCCACGGCAGCCGCTCCTCCAGCATGTCCATCAGGTCGGCGAAGGCGGCCGCGTCGCCGCCGACCAGGACCTGGCCGCCGGGGAGCGGCACGGCGCGTACCGCGCCGACCAGCCGGCGGCCCTCCTCGGAGATGGGCTCGGCGGTGAAGCCGATGGTGACCCGGGCGGTGTTCCCCGCGGCCGCCGTGACCGCGGCCTGCCGTACGCCGGCCAGGCCCTTGACCCGGTCCACATAGGAGGCGAGCGCCTGCTGGCTCGCCGGCGCGGTGACCGGGTCCGGCAGCGTGACGATCGCCTCGACCGGCCGGGTCACGCTCTCCGGGAAGGACTCCTCCAGCACCTGCTGCACCTGGCGGCTCTGCGCGGAGGCGGGTAGCACCCGGGTGTCCAGCCAGCCGTAGGAGATGCGCAGGAACGGCAGGCCCAGCACCACCAGCACGGCGATGACGGCCGTGCCGACCAGCACCGGGCGGCGCATCACCGCCCGAGCGATCCGGGCCCACGCCCCCCGGTCGGCCGTGGCGTGCCTGGCCCGGCGCCGTCCCTGCAGCCGGTGCCCGAGAACGGCCAGCAGCGCCGCCATCACCGTCAGCGCGAAGACGCCGGCCAGCAGCACCGCCGCGATGCCGCCGAAGCCGATGGAGCGCAGGAACACCTGCGGGAAGACGAGCAGGCTGGCCAGGGCCAGGGCGACGGTGACCGCGGACACGGCGATGGTCCGCCCGGCGGTGACCATGGTGCGGCGCAGCGCCTGCGGGACCGGATGGCCGTGGTCGAGCTCCTCCCGGAACCGGCTGACCATGAACAGTCCATAGTCGACGGCGAGGCCGAGACCCAGCAGGGTGACCACGTTGACGGCGAAGACGGACACCTCGGTCGCGAGGGCCAGCAGGCGCAGCGCGGCGAGCGACCCCACGATCGCCAGCAGCCCGATGAGCACCGGCAGCAGCGCGGCAAGAAGGCTGCGGAAGATGAGCACGAGAAGCACGAAGAGCACCGGCAGGGCCAGCGCCTCCGCCCGGGTCAGGTCGGCCTTGCTCTGGGCGTTGACGTCGTCGAACATGGCCAGCGGCCCACCGACCGAGACCTGAAGGTCCGGGCTGGCCAGCCGGTCGGCGAGGGCCAGGTAGTTGGTGTGCCGGGTGTTCTCGTCATCGCCGGCGACCTGGACCGCGGCGAAGGCGGCCCGGCGGTCGGTGCTCACCAGCACCGGCAGCCGGGTGCTCCAGTAGTCGGTCACCCCCTCGACCCGCTCGTCCGGCAGCGCGTCGAGCACCCTCCTCGCCGCCTGGGCGAAGGCGGGGTCGTCGACGGTCCAGCGGTCGCTGCGGAACAGGACGACGACGTCCGCGTCGTCGCGCCCGAGCCGGCTGCGCTCCACGTCGGCCGCCTGCGAACTCTCGCTCGCGGCGTAGGTGAAGCCCCCACCGACCAGGTCGCCGAACGCGCCCGCGCCCCACGCGCCCGCCCCAGCCAGGATGGCCACCGCGCCGGCGACCACCCACCATCGCGCCCGGTACATCGCCCGGCCGAGGAGGTCCAGCATCGTCGGCTCCTTCCGCCTCACCTCATGCGGCGGCTGCGGCCCTGCCAGAGGCCGCAGCCGCCATCCGGCTCAGAAAGGATCTCAGGTCCAGCGGCCGATGCCGATGGCCTTCGCGTTGTCGCCGAGCAGGGTCTCCCGCAGGTGGACCCGGCGGATCTTCCAGGTCCCGGTACGCGGGAACTCGTCCCACTTGATCTGGACCGGTGCCGCCATCGGGCTCAGGTCGGCCACGGCCGCCTCCCAGTCGGCCCGGTCCAGCGGCACGTCGTTCTCGGTGCTGACCACCGGCACCGGCAGGTCGCCGGCGACGGGCAAGATCACCACCTCGGTGGTGTAGGGGATGCGGTCCAGGATCAGGTCCTCGAACTCGATCGCGCTGCCGCCCGGGATCCGGTCGATCTCCCGGTCCACGATGCGCACCGCGCCCCACTTGTTGATGATCCCGAGGTCGCCGGTGTTCCACCACCAGCCGTTGACCTTGATGTCGTGCCGGTCCTGCTCGCCGACGTAGGCCAGGCACCGCCCGGGCTGGTTGATCTCGATCAGCCCCACCTGGCCCCGGGGGACCTCCTCGCCGGTGACCGGGTCGACCGCGCGCATCTTGGCGTGGAACGGGATCGGCCAGCCGATCAGCTGCGTGGGCGGCGGCCGGTGCCCCTTGCGGCGCACCACGAACCGGAAGTACGGCCGCACGCACAGCGCCCCGTTCTCGCTCTGGCTCCACGACTGCACCCAGATCGGGAACCGCCGCTTGGTGGCCGCCATGAAGGTGCGGATGGTCCGGGTGTGGATGGCGTCGAACGAGTTCACGTACTCCCGTACGTTGTCGAAGTAGCCGGCCGGCTCCCGGGTCAGCGGCTCCCACGCGAGGTAGATGTTGGGCAGCGCCTCCACCAGCGTCGGCTTGTGCTCGATGAGCAGCTCGCGCAGCCGCGGCGGCCAGGGCTCGGAGAGGAACACCACCCGCGAGCCGACCGTGGCCATGGCCAGCTGCATCGTGGTCAGCCGCTCATGGGTGTACGGGTCGCAGAACACCACGGTGTCGTCCCGGCGCAGGCCGAACCGGGGCCAGCGCTCGGTCTCCACAATGGCCATCGCGTAGATGGACTCGGCCGAGTGCATCACCAGCTTGGGAATGCCGGTGGTGCCGGAGGTGTGCGTGATGACGACCGGCTCCTTCAGCTCCCGCATGCTCGGCGGGACCGGTGGTGCGTCCTTGAAGTCGTCCAGCAGGGCGATGTCGGGCCGGTCGGGGACCGGGTCGACGCTGATCGTGCGTACCGTCAGGTCCTTGACGACCTCCGGGGTGACCCCGCACTTCTCGACGTGCCGCGCATCGGTCAGGAGGAAGGCCTGCTCGAGCCGCGTGAGCATCGGGACGAAGGCCTCCGGGCCGTACGTGCCGGAGAACATGACGGGGATGGCGCCGATGCGGGCGATGGCGCAGCCGAGGATGACGATGTCCAGGTGGTTCGCCTTGAGGATGGCCACCCGGTCCCACGGCCTGACCCCGGCCTGGTGCAGCCAGGCGGCGGCGCGGTCCACCAGCTCGGCCCACTGGGTGTAGGTGCGGCTGGTCGGCCCGTCCCGGTCGATATCTGGCGGCCGGTCGACGATGACCAGCTCGTCCGGCGCCGTCTTCGCCGCCACGTGCCAGGTCTCCCCCATCTTGGAGTAGGACGGGGTGCGCGAGAACGGGCTCAGCCGGCGGCGCCAGCGGGTCGGGGTGAACTCGGTGAGGTAGCGCGGGATCGGCCGCTGCGGCTCGGAACCGGCGCCGCTTACCGCCGTTTCGGCTGGTGAAGCCACGAGCGTTCCTCCGTTTCTGCCGGACGAGAGAGCCTTGTCGATTAAAAAGATCGAACAGCGTCGACCTTGCGGTCACGATAACCGACTCCACGCCGATTGCCGCCTGTCCCATCGGGTACTTGTCGATCGCGGCGCCGCAAGCTCCCGTCATAGCCGCGACCCGGTCGAGGACCGGCTTCAGCGCATTTATCGCGACGTGATAGCTTATACATGATCAAATAGCGTACGCGGACAGCTCGCGGAGGACACCATGCAGAAGATCACGACCTTCCTGTGGTTCGACAACCAGGCCGAAGCGGCGGCAACCTTCTACACCTCGATCTTTGACAACTCCCGGATCGTGAGCGTGCAGCGCTACGGCGAGACCGGGCCGGGCCCGGCCGGATCGGTCATGACGGTCAGCTTCGAGCTGGCCGGCCAGCAGTTCATCGCCCTCAACGGCGGCCCGGAGTTCAAGTTCACCGAGGCGGTCTCGCTCTACGTGGACTGCGCGGACCAGGAGGAGGTCGACGAACTCTGGGCCAAGCTCACCGACGGCGGCGAGGAGTCGCAGTGCGGGTGGCTCAAGGACCGGTACGGCCTGTCCTGGCAGATCATCCCGCGGACGCTGACAGACCTGATGAGCGACCCCGACCCGGCCAAGGCCAACCGGGTCATGCAGGCGATGCTCGGGATGAAGAAGATCGACGTGAAGGGCATAGAGGACGCCTACGAAGGGTGAGCGGCGCCGCCCCAGGTGGGCAGCTCGCGCATGGTCCGCAGCGGGGAGCGGAGCAACGGTAGGACCGCGGCCAGCGGCAGCGCCAGCATGCTGACCTGGCTGACCGTGGTGGCGACGAAGAGCTGGCGGAAGTCGTGCTCGCGCAGCAGGCCCAGGCGGTCCCGTTCGCCCGTCACCGGTCGGCCTGTCACGTGTCAGCCGTCACCGGTCGGCCAGTCACGTGCCGGCCGTCACCGGTCGGCGCGCCGGCTGGCCTGGTGTGCCTTCCACCGCTGCATGAGCAGCGGCATCTCGGCCTGCATGAACTCGAAGAAGGCCACCGTCTCGCTGAGCCGGGCACCGGCCGGGCTGGCGCCGCCCACGGCTACGACACCGTCCCGGAACATGGTGACCAGACGGGCGAGCATCTGGTCCCGGCGGAGGATGGCCTCCTGCCAGACGTCCTCGTACACCCGGTAGGCGTCGCGGCGGGTGCCGGGCTGGCGCTCGCGGCCGGCCAGGCCGAGCTGCACGAGGGCGCGTACGGCGCCGGAGATGGCCGCCGGGCTGGCGTGCAGCCGGTGGGCCAGCTCGGCGGCGGTGAGCCGGCCGTGCTCGCTGGCGAGGAGGGTCGCGAAGACACGGGCCGGCATGCGGGCCATCCCCGCCTCGGTGAGCGAGGCGCCGAGGCGCTCGACAAACCTCGCCACGGCGGCCTCGTCCCTGGCAACGGCGGCTTCGTCCCTTGGTACGGCAGCCTCGTCACGCTCATGGTTGGGCGAGGTCACCGCGCATCACCTCCTTGAGGACGACGCTGGCATTTTATCAACTTCTGTAGTTTCAGAAACAGCTATATATTGTGAACCATGACTTCCGCAATTGAGGTGTCCGGCCTGGTCAAGTCGTACGGCCGGACCCGGGCTCTGGACGGGCTCGACCTCACCGTGGACTCCGGTGAGGTGCACGGGTTCCTCGGCCCCAACGGGGCGGGCAAGACCACGACCATCCGCATCCTGCTCGGCCTGCTGCGCGCCGACGCGGGCACGGCGCGGCTGCTCGGCGGTGACCCGTGGCACGACGTAGAGACCTTGCACCGGCGCCTGGCGTACGTGCCCGGCGACGTGACCCTGTGGCCCAACCTGTCCGGCGGCGAGGTGATCGACCTGCTCGGACGGCTGCGCGGCGGGCTGAACCCGAAGCGCAAGGCGCTCCTGCTGGAGCGCTTCGACCTGGACCCGCGCAAGAAGGGCCGGGCCTACTCCAAGGGCAACCGGCAGAAGGTGGCGCTGGTGGCCGCGCTCGCCTCAGACGTGGAGCTGCTCATCCTCGACGAGCCGACCTCTGGGCTGGACCCGCTGATGGAGGGCGTGTTCCGCGACTGCATCCGCGAGGAGCGCGAGAACGGGCGTACCGTGCTGCTGTCCAGCCATATCCTCGCCGAGGTCGAGGCGCTGTGCGACCGGGTCTCGATCATCCGCAACGGGGCCACCGTGGAGACCGGGACGCTGGAGTCGCTGCGGCACCTGACGCGTACCTCGGTCACGGCCGTGGTCAGCTCCCCGCCGACCGGCCTGTCCGAGCTGCCCGGCGTGCACAACCTGAAGGTCGACGGGGACCGGGTCACCTGCCAGGTGGACACCGCCGCGCTCGACGGCCTGGTCAAGGCGCTGGCGCCGCTGGGCGTACGGAGCCTGGTCAGCCAGCCGCCCACGCTGGAGGAGCTCTTCCTGCGCCACTACGAGAGCGTGACGCCATGACCGGCACCTGGTCGCTGGTGCGGCTCGCGCTGCGGCTGGACCGGGTACGGCTGCCGGTCTGGCTGCTCGTCCTGGTCGGGCTCCCGCTGGCCACCGCCTCCTCGTTCGCCGAACTCTACCCGGGCGTGCCGGAGCGGATGAAGCTGGCCGCGGAGATGAGCAACAACCCCACCCTGCTCGGCCTGTACGGCCGGATCTACGACGCCACCACCCTGGGTGGGCTGGTGTCGTGGCGGATGGGCGGGTTCCTGCCGGTGCTGATCGGGCTGATGAGCCTGCTGCTGGTCATCCGGCACACCCGCGCGGAGGAGCAGGCTGGCCGGCTCGAGCTGGTCGGGTCCGGGGTGGTCGGCCGCCGCGCGCCGCTGACCGCCGCGCTGGTGCTGGCGCTCCTGGTCAACCTGGTGCTCGCGCTGCTCATCGCGCTCGGGATGATCGGGCAGGGCGAGGACGCCACCGGCGCGTTCGCGCTCGGCCTCAGCTTCGCCGGGGCGGGCCTGGTGTTCGCGTCGGTCGCCGCGGTCACCGCGCAGGTGACCGAGAACTCCCGGACCGCCTCCGGCCTGGCCGTGGTCGTCCTCGGCGCCGCCTACCTGCTGCGGGCCTTCGGCGACGGCGCCTCGGCCGGCGAGAACGGGCCGTCCTGGCTGTCCTGGCTGTCGCCACTGGGCTGGGTCCAGCTGGTGCGCCCGTACGGCAACGAGCGCTGGTGGGTCCTCGGGCTCATGGCCAGCGTGTGCCTGCTGCTCGTCGCGCTCGCGTACGCCCTGGTCGCCCGGCGTGACTACGCGTCCGGGCTGGTGCCGCCCCGGCTCGGTCCGGCCGCCTCCGCCATGGGCAGCCCGGTCGCGCTGGCCTGGCGGCTGCAGCGCGGCTCGCTGCTGGCGTGGAGCGCCGGGCTCGCCGCGCTCGGCCTGGCGCTCGGCACCGCCGCCGAGGGCGTCGGCGACCTCGTCCGCGACAACCAGGGGATGGCCGACGTCTTCGAGAGGATCGGCGGGGCCCAGGGGCAGATCGACCAGTTCCTCGCTGGAGCGCTGGGTATCGTCGGGCTGATCGCCGCCGCGTACACGGTCCAGGCGGCGCTGCGGCTGCGCGTCGAGGAGACAACGGCACGCGCCGAGCCGGTGCTGGCCACCCCGGTCACCCGGCTGCGGTGGGCAGCCAGCCACCTGCTCTTCGCGTTCCTGGGCACGGTCGTGGTCCTCGGCGCGCTGGGGCTGGCCGCCGGCCTCGCCCACGGCCTGCGCACCGGCGACCTCGGCGGGGAGCTGCCCCGGGTGCTCGCCGGAGCGCTGGTGGTCGTGCCGGCCGCCTGGGTGGTCGCCGGCCTGTGCGTCGCGCTGTTCGGCCTGGCGCCGCGGCTCGCCGCGGTGGCCTGGGGTGCGGTCGTGCTGTTCCTGATCCTCACCTACTTCGGGGCGGTGCTCCAGCTCAACCAGTGGGTGATGGACCTGTCCCCCTACACCCACCTGCCGAAGCTGCCCGGCACCCCGTTCACGGCCACGCCGCTGCTGTGGCTGGTGGCCCTGGCCGCCGCGCTCACCGTGGCCGGCCTGGCCGGGTTCCGCCGCCGCGGCATCGGCTGAGGTTCGGCATCAGCTGAGGCCACGGCTGCCCGTCCCCGGCTGGTGGGGCCGCCCGGCCCGTCCTTGGGCGGCCCCACCAGCGCGTCGCAGCCAGCGTGAATGAACCCTCCATGTTCACTCTGCGTTCGCCAAATCGTCGCTTACCGTAGAAGGTAAAGGGACGGCGGTGGGCGATGCGGACGAACCCCTCGACCGTTACGGGCGAGATCACCCAGGCCGACGAGGCCTACTCGCGCGATAAGGCAGTCGGCTGGCTGGTCCTGCTGCCGGTGCTGGCCGCAGCCACGCTCGGCCATCTGGTGGTCCGGGCGCTCGCGGCGGTCCTGCGGTCACCGCCGCCCGGCGGCCTGGACTCGCGCGGCCTCAAGGAGCTGCGGAAGGGGCCCACCTGCACGGTCAAGCAGGTATGGGTGCGGGACGCCTTCGGCCAGGTCAGCGAGATCGAGGTGCACGGTTACCTGCACCCCAAGGCGCTCCTGCCGGGTGACCAGATCGTCGCCAGCGTACGGCCGCAGGCACGCAAGGACCTGCCACCGCTGGCGTACCAGATCGACAACAACAACACCGGTCGGACCCTGCGCCCGCACCCGCCCAACCTGTGGACCCACCTGGGGCCGGCGCTGATCATCCAGGCCGCGTTCGGTGTCCTGATCGCAGTGCTGGTCGTCCTCGCGCTCGCGACCTGAGCCGCGCTCGCGACCTGAGCCGCGCTGGTGGCGAAGAGGCGCCCGTGACCCGGTCGGCTCGCGGCACCGGGCGGGTCCATGCCTAGCCCTGTCTTTCGCACATGGGGTTGAGCAACGTGTGTCAAGGCCAGCGGGGTTGGGTGGGATCGACGCGGAGGAGGTCCAGGAGCTGGGCTTGTAGGTAGCCAGGTTTGGGGATGGTGGGTGCCCGGCCGTGGTGGGCGGGGATTAGGCGTAGGTCGCCCAACGCGTGCAGGATCAGCCGGCCGGTGGGTTTTCTGGCGCGGCGGTCGTTGACGTAGAAGCCGACCATGTCGGTGTGGGGGGCGAGGTTGTTGCGGACCTCGCGTTCGATGAGGCAGAAGATCAGCAGCGCCAGGCAGATGACGGTGACCAGGGCGGTGATCCGTTGGTTGTGCCGCAGGAAGACCGGCGCGACGGCCAGGGGGCCCTTCAGGTCGCCGTAACGGCGTTCCACGACGGGTTGGTCCTTGTACCGGTACAGGACCTCGGCGGCGTCGGTGTCAGGGCCAAGGTTGGTCAGCAGCGCGTACCAGCCGTCGGCGGCGGCCTCGGCGTCGATGGCGGCCTGGTCGAACGACCAGGCGAACACGGGTCTGCCCTCCGGTGTGGTGGTGATGCTCGTGCGTAGGTAGGCCGTTACCCGGCGCCGGCGGGCGATCTCGGCGGCCTTGGTGGTCACCGCCTGCACGGTGGGGCGGTAGCGGGTGCCGGCGGTGCGCACAAGGGTGTCCAGGTCGGTGCGGGCGCGGGCGAGCTTGAGCGTGCGGGCCTTGGCCTGCGCGGTGGCGTTGGCGCTGGAGTGCACCAGGACCCGGCGCAGGCGGTGGACCCGGTCCTTCTTGCGGGGTCCGGCCAGGTCCATGATGTCCTCGGTGACCCGGTAGCGGCCCCGGTCCCAGGGGAGCTTGCTCTCGTCGCGTTCGGCGATGTAGTCCACGGCGGTGGCCGTGGCGGGGTCGAGGCCGGCGAACAGCCCGTCGGGCACGCGGGAGGCGGCCAGCGGCGCGATGAACGTGACCTGGGCGTCGAGCATCGCGGTGACGTTGGGGTACGAGATGAGCTTTGAGTCACCGACCATGAGGAAGTCCCGCGGCCCGGCGAGGGTCCTGAGGCGGTTCATGGTGTCCACGACCTGGGCGACCTCCCCCGCCCCGCCGTCGTATGCCTGGCAGAACACCGGGATCCCACCGTCGGCGGACACGGCGATACCGGCCTGGACCTGCTTGAGGTCGGTGCGCCGGTCCTTGGGGTGGCCGTAGGCCGGGGCAGGGTGAGCCTCGTCCACGGTGGGGTAGGCGGGTCTCACGCATCGGGCAGGCCCGGTCGATGACCCCCGCGATGTCCAGCCGGCGGCAGAAGTCCGCGATCACCGGCAGCGACCCCAGCCGCTTCTCCAGCACGTCCACGACCGCGATCTGCGCCCGGGGCCGCTTCGGCACCCGCCGAGGCTCACTCGACATACCCACGCACGAAACCTAGACAGTCACACACCCGCGACCGCACGGGACCTCAATCCCATGTGCGAAAGACAGGCCTAGCTGACCTGGCGGGGTGGCAGGCCGATGGCCTGCGCCACCTCGGCCAGGGCGGCGATATGCCGGTCGATGCCGGTGGCCCCGATGCCCATCGTGTTGATGGCGACGTGGGTCGCCTCGACCGCGCGCCACTGCGTCACCTGCTCCGCTGCGGCGTCCACCCCGTGCGCGAGCCCGACCCGGCCCTCCATGCCCAGGCTCGCCGGGTCGCGGCCGGCAGCCTGCGCCGCCGCGTGGACCATCCCGACCGCCTCGTCCAGGCGGGGGCCGGGCCGCGACTGCGGGAACCACCCGTCGGCGAGCCGCCCGGCGCGCGCCAGCGCCGGTGGCGAGTAGGCACCGAACCAGATGGGGATGGGCCGCTGCACCGGCAGGGGCGCCAGGCCGGCCGCGGTGACCGACTCGTACCGGCCGTGGAACGTCAGGCTGGGCTCGGTCCACAGTCGACGCAGCAGCTCCACCTGCTCGCCGATGCGCCGGCCCCGGTCGGTGAAGTCCTTGCCCAGTGCCTCGTACTCCACCTCGTTCCAGCCCAGCCCCACGCCGAGCCGGAACCGGCCCTCGGTGAGCAGGTCCACCTCTGCCGCCTGCTTGGCCACCAGCGCGGTCTGCCGCTGCGGCAGGATCACCACGCCGGTGACCAGCTCCAGGGAGCTGACGGCGGCGAGGAAGCCGAACAGCACGAACGGCTCGTGGAACTGGCTGTGCACGTCGTACGGGCCGCTCCAGCCGGGACGGTCGGCCGGGTCCGCGCCGAGCACGTGGTCGTAGACGAGGATGTGGGCGTAGCCCAGCTCCTCGACCGCGGCCGCGTACGCCCGGACCACCGCCGGATCGGCTCCGATCTCCGTCTGTGGGAACACCACCCCGACCCGCACCCGCCCACCCTACTGGGCACCGCACCCGCCCGCGCACCTGCGGCACACGGGCACGACACGTGGTCGCGCCCCGGTGCGTTGCTGCACCGGGGCGCGACGCGCGAGGGAAGGAACAGCGTGGCTACGCCTGCGGGCCTAGTAGGAAGGGGTCACATACCCGGAGATCCGCTGGCCGTTGGTGATGGTCGACCCCGGGTAGACGTGCCGCTTGCTCACCCTGTCGCTGATGTTGCCGCCGACGACGGACAGCGACCCGTCCGAGTAGATCCCGACCAGGATGTCGACGTGCCCCGGGGTGACGAAGCCCGGCTCACCCCAGATCACCCAGTCGCCCACCTTCGGGCTGCTGCGGTGGAAGTTCCCCCACTGCACCCCGTACTGGCCCAGCCCGCGGGCCGCGTACATCTGCCGGACCGTGCTCGTCACCTCCGGCACGCCGGTGATGTCCCAGACCCAGGTGGCGAACATCGCGCACCACTCGGCGCAGACGTTGCCCGGGCCGCCCGGAGAGTAGTAGTTGCAGTTCGAGCCCCACTCGGAGTAGCCGTTGGCGGCCTGCTGGTTTGCAAGGTTCACGATCGCGTTGCTGCTGGCGATCCAGTGCTGCGATCCGGTGGGGCCGGCGCCTGCGTTGAACACCACGTAGAACCCGCGGGCGACGACCCACTCCTCCTGGTGCGCCAGGGAGTGGTAGGTGCCGACCCAGACCTCGTTGCTGCCGGTTCGGGCGTCCAGCTCCCGGGTGACGCACGCCGCCGGCGGCGTGCTGCTGGTGTTGGGCACCTGGGTGTTGCACCAGTAGGCGTTGGCGCCGCTGGCGAACCTCATGGCGCAGGTGTGCACCGCCCCGTTCTTGAAGCACTCCATCCGGAACCGGAACCGGCCGTTGCCGGCGCCGTCGGTCTCGATGGTGATGCGGGCGGTCAGCTTGTAGGTGTTGCCGCCATCGACCCTGCTCCAGCTCTTCTCCTCAAGGTCGACGGCCTGTGCGGGCTGGCTGCCGGTGAGGGCCATTGCCGGGACCAGGCCCACCGCGGCCAAGGCGACCACCATGAGGCGGACCAGCCACCGGTACGAGCGGCGGGGTGCGGGGTGCTCAGGCGATGACGTGGGCGGCGGGCCGCCCGGCGGGACGCCACTCATGGTGCTCTCCTCTCCGGCCGCCCGCCGCGAGCTGCCCTGGCGCTCGGGTACGGCGGGAGGCACCACTGACAATGCGCAGCGGCCTTCACCGCGGCGGCATCGTGGGCGCACCGCTCTTGCATTATCGAGTATGATCTATTGGTGCGGGACTAGCGCCGAGGTCACGCACGAGCCCCGACCGCGGCGCGCGAGCCGCGTGGGGGATATGTGCAGTTCGAGGTCCTCGGACCGCTGCGGGTCCGGTGCGGTGCAGGCGAGCCCCTGCAGCTGGTCGGTCATCGACGACGAACCATCCTCGCGGTGCTGCTGCTGTCCCCGAACCGGGTGGTCGACCTTGACGAGCTGATCGACGCGGTGTGGGACGACCGGCCACCGGCGTCGGCCAAGCGGCAGATCCAGAACTGTGTCTCCGCGCTGCGGCGCGAGCTCGGCTCAGGGGCAGCGGAGCCGGCCATCGCCGCGGACGGCCTCGGCTACCTGGTCCGGGTCGACGACGAGCAGCTGGACGCCCTCGCCTTCCAGAAGCTGGCCGCGCAGGGGGACGCGTGGGCGGCCAGCGGCGACGCCCGGCAGGCGGTGTCGGCCTTCCGGGCCGCGCTGGCGCTGTGGCGGGGCCGCGCGCTGTCCGGCCTCACCGCCCGGGCGGTCCAGGCCGGCGCGGCCCGGCTGAACGAGGAGCGGCTGGCGACCCTGGAGCGCTGCGTCGAGCTGGAGCTGGGCCTCGGCCGCCACCACCAGCTGGTGAGCGAGCTGGCCGAGGCGGTGGCCGACCAGCCGCTGCGCGAGCGCCTGGTCGGCCTGCTGATGACCGCCCTGCGCCGGTCGGGCCGGCAGGCCGACGCGTTGCGCGAGTACCAGCGGCTCCAGGTGCGCCTAGCCGAGGACCTCGGGGTGGACCCCTGCACCGAGCTCCAGCAGCTCTACCTGGCGATCCTGCGCAACGCCGGGGAACCGGCCGACGCCGGGCAGGTCCCCGTCCCGGGCCCGGTCCGGGGCGCGCCGGGCCACCCGGCGAGCCCGGCAGCGGGCCGCGCGGGCAGCGGAACGGAGCGCCGCCCGACGGGGCGCCCGGCGGCTGGAGCGGACGGCCGGCCGCCAGGCCGGGCCCGCCCGGAGCGGCGGCAGTGCAACCAGCTCCCCCGGGACGTCGCCGACTTCACCGGGCGTCGCCGCCCGGTCGGCGAGCTCGTGGCCAGCCTGACCGCCGCCGTGCCGGGCGGCACGGTCACCGCCATCTCCGGCATGCCCGGTGTCGGCAAGACGGCGCTCGCCGTACACGTCGGGCACCGGCTGCGCGGCGAGTTTCCGGACGGCCAGCTCTTCGTGAACCTGGGCGGGATCGGTGCTACCCCGGTCCCGGCGGACGACGCGCTGCTGCGCATCCTGCTGCTGCTGGGGCTGCGCCGCACGAAGATCCCCCGGCAGGCGGACGGGCGTACCGACCTCTACCGGGCCCAGCTGGCCACCCGGCGCCTGCTCATCGTGCTCGACGACGCCGTTGACGAGGCCCAGGTCCGCCCGCTGCTGCCCGCCGGCGCCGGCTCCGCGGTGCTGATCACCAGCCGGCGCCCGCTCGCCGGCCTGGAGGCCGCGCACCGGCTACCCCTGCCCGAGCTGGACCTGGAGGAGGCCGTAGAGCTGCTGGCGAGGGTGGCCGGGGCGGAGCGGGTGGCGGGTGAGCCGGCGGCCGCGCGCCGGATCGTGCAGCTGTGCGGCCAGCTCCCGCTGGCCATCCGCATCGCCGGGGCCAAGCTCGCGGTCCGGCCGCACTGGGCGCTGTCCGAGCTGGCCGAGCGGCTCACCGGCGAGCAGCGCCGCCTGGACGAGCTGCAGGTGGGCGACCTGGCCGTACGGGCCAGCTTCTCGCTCAGCTACCAGGCGCTGGACCCGGCCTCGCAGCAGGTGTTCGCCACGCTCGGGATGGTCGGTGCCGGGGACTTCCCGGCCTGGGTGCCGGCCACCCTGGTCGGCCGGCCGGTCGCCGAGGTGCAGGAGGTCCTCGAGCGCCTCGTCGACTCGCAGCTGCTCGACGTCGCCCGCCGCGACCCGGCTGGGCGGCACCGCTACCGGGTGCACGACCTGCTCACGGTCTTCGCCCGGGAGCGGCTGCGCCACAGCGGGGAGTCCGTGCAGCGGCAGGCCGGGCTCGGCCGGGCGGTCGGCGGCTGGCTCGCCGTCGTCGACTCGATGGAGGCCCGGCTGGTCAACGGCGACGGCCCGCCAGCCGACCGCGACCCGGGCGGGCCCGCAGCCGCGTACCCGCTGGGTTGGCTCCCTGCCCAGCGGGCGGCGCTGCCGGCCGCGGCGGCCGAGTCCCCGGCGGCGCTGTGGGAGCTGGGCTGGGCGGTCACCGCCACGCTCGTGGCCATGTCGTTCGAGCTGTGGTCGCACTGGGACGACTGGCAGATGACCCGCGAGGTCGCCTGCATCGCCGGCCACCGGGTCGGCGACCGGCTGGCCCCCGTGGGCACAACGGGCGAGCTGCGGGTGGTTCCTGGCCGCACCGACCCGTGGACCGACGTCGTCGTCGACCTCGAGGCGAGCCAGGCCGTCCTGGCCGAGCTGGGCGAGTGGCGCTGGCACGCCGCCACAGTGCTGGGCCTGGGCAACCTCTACCGGGCCCAGGCCCGCTTCGACCTCGCCGCATCGACGCTGCGGCGCAGCGTCCAGCTCGCGCGCGAGCTGGGTCACCCGGAGTGGGATGCGGCCGCGCAGCTCAGCCTCGGCAGCCTGTACGTGGTCACCGGCCTGCTCCCCCAGGCGGTGGCGCGCTACCGCAGGTGCCTGGCCATCTTCGCCAAGCGCGGCGACGAGGTCTGGCGGGCCCACGTCCAGCGCGCGCTCGGGTACGCCTACCAGCAGCACGGCAGGTTCGCCGAGGCCGTAGCCACGCTGCGGCGCTGCCTGCCGGTCCTGCGCGAGCAGGACGACTGCATGTGGGAGGCGCATACCCTGCTCACCCTCGCCCGCGCCGAGCTGGGCCAAGGGCACCACCAGGACGCGGCGGCGCACGCCACGGCCAGCGTGGCGATGTTCAAGCGGCAGGGCGACCGGCGCAGCCGGGCGATGGCGTTCCGCGTGCTGGCCGCGGCGGCCCGTGGTTCCGGCGACGATGCCACCGCGCTGGCCTCGCTCGACACCAGCCTGCGGCTGTTCCGCGAGCAGGACGACCCGGTCGGCGTCGCGCACACCCTCTACGACCTCGCCACACTCCACCGTAGACTGTCCCGGGCCGACGACGCGGCAGGCTACTACCGCTCGTGCCGCAGGCTCTTCCACGAGCTCGGCCTGACCGGCTGGGAGGCCCGCACGCTGGAGGTGCTGCGCGGCTGAGCGAGGATGTGCATGCTCATGGCGACCCGCGCCGTCTGGGGGCTGAGGAGATGGTTGGACCAGTCGTACCCGTGCCCGCTGCGGAGCCGCAGCGGCGGGGATGGCCGACGGGTCTGGTGGTGGGGCTTGTGGTGGGCGGGTTGGTGTCCGCCGCAGCCGTGGCTGGTGCGGTGGTCCTGATGCTGGACCGGGCGGAGGCGCCAGCGGTGGATGCGACGAGGCCGCCGGTGGTGGCGTCTCACCGGGTGCGGTTCGAGGTCATGTCGTACGCCACGTCCGTGAGCTGGTCCGCCGGGGACGCCTCGGGGGTCGAGCGGGACATCCGCGCCAACGAGGCGCAGCCGTGGGTGCATGACGTGGTGCTGGAGTCGGCCTCCGGGCCGGTGGAGGTGAACGTCGTGTCAGACCGGGTATGGCCGGTGTCCTGCCGGGTGTACGTGGACGGGGTGCTGGTGGACGATAGGTCGTCGAGGCTCGTGGTGAAGTGCTCGGCGACGGTCGGCTGAGTGCCCGCCTGCGGGCGCAAGGCCTGACCTGCGCGAGGTCTCGGCCACCCCACTGACGTGGCGGGCCCCGGCGTTGCGGCCGGGCGCAGCTCGTCGATGCGGACCAGGGCGACCCCGGCGACGATGAGCACGCCACCGGTGAG
The DNA here is from genome assembly GCA_035649895.1 of Micromonosporaceae bacterium. Classification (GTDB taxonomy): domain Bacteria; phylum Actinomycetota; class Actinomycetes; order Mycobacteriales; family Micromonosporaceae; genus DASSUC01. The sequence goes on from DASRIS010000120.1 coordinate 18,259, forward strand.
CTGGACGCCGGTCGGCAGCTCGCCCAGCAGGAGCCAGGCGACGAGCACGCCGAAGACGACCTCGGTCAGGCCGGCGAACGACGCCAGCTTCGCGCCCAGCCGGCGGGCGGCGCCGATGCCGGCGACGTAGGCGACCGCCGCGGCCACCAGCGACAGGCCGAGGACAGGGACCAGCCAGCTGGTACGGTGCCCGGCGAAGTCCACGGTGCCGAAGCTCGCGCGCATCGGCAGCAGGCCGGCCGCGCCCAGGCCCAGCAGCGCCATCGTGGCCACGGCCATCCCGCCACTGGCCACCATCACGGGCGGCACGCCGTCGTCCTGGCGGGACGAGAGCACGAAGTAGGTGGCGAGCCCGACCGCGGCGGCGAGCGCCCACAGCACACCGGCCGGGTCGAGGCGGGCGCCACCGGCGAGGTCGAGGACCAGGGCCAGCCCGAGCAGCGCCGTGACCGAGCCGGCCACGGTGAGGCGGCGCGGGCGGTGGCCGTGGCGCAGCCACAGCCAGCCGACCACGAGCACGATGCCCAGGTACTCGATCAGCAGTGCGACGCCGACCGGCAGGGTCTGGATGGCGTTGAAGAAGAAGACCTGGCAGCCGGCCACCGCCACCAGGCCGAAGGTGGTCACGGTCGCGATGCTGCGCCGCAGCGCCCGCCACCGCCCGCGCATCGCCACCACCGCGGGCACCGCCAGGACCACGGCGGCGAGGCTGATCCGGGCGGCCACCGCTGCCCCGGGCGACCAGCCCGACTCGGTGAGGGACCGGGCGAACGAGCCCGAGGTGCTGAACGTGGCGGCCGACAGCAACGCCAGGCCGAGCCCTACACCCGCGGTGCGCTGCCGAGCCATGGGAACCTCCGGGCAGGTGGTGTAATAACCAAAATAGTCTTACGCTGATGACGCTAGCTCGGCATGACGTCAGGAGTCAAGATGCTTTTCGCTCATGACACGGAGCTGGCCCTGGCGGCCGCCGCCGCGCTGGTCAACACCGCCGACGGCAGGACGGAGCACCTGCCCGACATCGCCGCCCTCGACGAGTTCGTCCGCGCCTGGGGCTGGACCGGCGAGCAGGCGCACGACCAGGCAGAGCTGGAGGCGGTACGGGCGCTACGGCCGCGGCTGCGCCAGCTCTGGGAGGGCGACGAGGAGCGCGTCGTCGAGATCGTCAACGATCTGCTGCGCGAGGCGGACGCCCTGCCGCAGCTGGTCCGGCACGACACCTGGGACTACCACCTGCACGCCACCCCGCCGGACGCGCCGCTGGCCACCCGGATGGCGGTGGAGGCCGCGATGGCCTTCGTCGACCTGGTCCGCGGCAAGGAGCTGGGCCGGCTGCGGACCTGCGCCCACCCCGGCTGCGACAACGTCGTCGTCGACCTCTCCAAGAACCGGTCCCGGCAGTACTGCCAGGGCGGTTGCGGCAACCGGGCCGCCGTCGCCGCGTACCGGGCCCGCAAGGCGGCGAAAGGGTAAACCCGGACGCGGCGCGGCCCGCCGTACGCGCGTACGGCATTTGACAGCTACTGATAGGTTTGTTTACAGTTAGGCCTCCTAACCGTACCTGAGGGGACCCGCGGATGCCTGACCTCCGAGCCTCGACGCGCAGTGCGGAGCTGCTACGGATGGCCGACGCGGTGCTGCAGCCGGGGTTCGAGGGCACGACCGCGCCCGCGTGGCTGCTGCACCGGCTCGCCGGAGGGCTGCGCGGGGTGGCGCTCTTCAGCCGCAACATCGAGACCCTGGAGCAGGTCGCGGCGCTGACCGCGGCGATGCGCGCCGAGCGTGGCGACGTCATCGTGGGCATCGACGAGGAGGCGGGCGACGTCACGCGGCTGGAGTCGCGTACCGGCAGCTCCCGCCCTGGCAACCTCGCCCTGGGGTACGTCGACGACGTCGAGCTCACCGAGCGGGTCGCCCGCGACGTCGGCACCGACCTCGCGACCGGCGGCATCACGCTCAACTACGCCCCGGACGCCGACGTCAACTCCAACGCCGACAACCCGGTCATCGGGGTCCGGTCCTTCGGCAGCGACCCGGCCCTGGTCGCGCGGCACACCGCCGCCTGGGTGCGCGGCCTGCACGCGGCCGGTGTGGCGGCGTGCGCGAAGCACTTTCCCGGCCACGGCAGCACGGGCGTCGACTCGCACGAGGACCTGCCCACGATCCTCGCCTCCCGGCAGGAGCTGGCAGAGCGCGACCTAGTGCCGTTCCGGGCCGCGATCGCGGCCGGCCTCCGCGTGATGATGAGCGGTCACCTGCTGGTTCCCGCGTACGACCCGCACCGCCCGGCCACCCTCAGCCGGCCGGTCCTGGTCGACCTGCTTCGCGGCGAGCTCGGTTTCGACGGGCTGGTGGTCAGCGACGGCATCGAGATGCGCGCGGTCACCACCCGCTTCGGGCTGGTCGGCGCCACTGTCGAGGCCATCGCGGCCGGCTGTGACGCGATCTGCGTCGGCGGCGACCACGCCGACGAGGAGACCGCCCTCGCCCTGCGGGACGCGATTGCGGACGCCGTCGCCGACGGGACACTGGCCGAGGAGCGCCTCGCCGAGGCCGCTGAGCGGGTGGACCGGTTCGCGGCGTGGAGTGTCGCGGCCCGCCGCTCGGCTGGGCCGGCCCCGGTCCGCGCCGACGGCGACGCGCCCAGCGGGCTCGCCGCGGCGCGGCGCGCGGTCTCGGTCACCGCGACCGGCGACGTCGCAGCCCTCCTCCCGCTGCGCCAGCCACCGCACGTGGTGGAGCTCGACCCGAGCGTCAACCGGGCGATCGGCCGGGCGACCCCATGGGGCCTCGCCGAGCCGCTGGCCCGGCTGCTTCCCGGCACCACCGCGGTACGCCTGAACCCCAGCGACCTCGCCGGCGCCGGCGTGGCCGACCGTGGGCTCGTCGCGGCGCTGGCACCGGCGGCCGGTCGCCCGGTGGTCATCGTGGTCCGCGACGCCCACCGGCACCTGTGGGTTGCCGAGGCGCTGCGCGCCCTGGTCGCCGCCCGCCCGGACGCCACGGTTGTGGAGATGGGCGTGCCCAACGGGGTGCCACCGAGCGCGGTCTACCTCGCCACACACGGTGCCAGCAGGGTCAGCGGCGAGGCAGCCGCGGAGGCCCTCGCCGGCCGGCGGCCGATGCCCCGGAGCGCCGTAGGCCACGGAGCGCCGTAGGCCACGGGGCGCGCCGTAGGCCTCACCGCCAGCCCGGCGCTTATGGCCAGCCCAGCGCCTCAGGCTCGCGGCCAGGCGCAGCGTCTCAGGGCGTAGCGGCGACCATGCCGGCGAGGGCGCGGTACGCCCGCCACGACCTTGCCACGCCGAGCTCGGCTAGCAGCAGGAGGACCGCGCGGACCTGCTGCTCTCCGGCGCCGCTGTCCAACGCCAGGCCGACGTGCAGCCGGAACGACTCGTCGAGCGTGCCGTACATGACGTCCGTGGCGATCGCGCACAGGGCCCGCTCCCGCGGCGAGAGGCCAGCCCGTCCCCACCGCTCGTCGAACTGCTGCACCAGGAAGTCCGCGAAGGCATCGTCCAGGCGCCGGATGTCCGTGACGTCCAGCACCGGCGGCTCCACCGGCCCAGGCGCCGCCGCCTGCTCCCCGGTCACCACGGCAGGGCCGGGCAGGCTGCCTTCGATCTCCGCCAGGCGCATCAGCGTCTCGGCCGCGGTCGGGTAGCCCACGTAGGGCGCAAGGTGCCGCACTGCCTCCCGGATGCCGTCCAGCCCGACCCCGTTGGACACGGCCATCGTCACGTGGGCCTGGAGCGGGAACTGGAGGTTGTGGTTGCACATGTCGGCGGCGACGAAGACGAACGCCTTCTCCCGCATGGTCAGCTCCGGCAGGCCCCACGCGTGCCGACCGACCCGTACGGCCATCTTGCCGAAGTCCTCGTCCAGCGCGACGACGGCGTCCTGCGAAGCCAGCTTCATCGGCGAGTGCCTCCTTGCGGATGGCCGCGGCGGGTGGCCGTGTCCGGATCCGGTCGTCGCCACGGACAGGTGAGAGGGGAAGCCTACGCATGATGCCGGCCCGTCGGGGAGCTACCGGCCGCGAGCAGCACAAGCACTGCGCCGGCGTACGGCGGGTGCGGCCCACGCGCGGGCACATGGCGTTTCTCAACATCAGCCTGGACGCCCATAATGGCTGGCCATGGCTTTCCGGGTGGAAGCTCGTTGGTCCGGCTGGCTGAGCAACCGGTCACCGGCCATAACGGCGCGGGATAACAGCGCCGCTGGGCAGGGCCTGGGACACACCCCAACATCCCGTTCCGGTTCCGCTACGACGACTTCGAGATCCGGCAGCTACCCGCCGGGACCCGGCCGAACGACCTGACCACACCGGTCTCGCTGGTCGACAACCTGCCGCACGACACGCACGGCGTACGGATGTACCCCGTCCACGGGGAGCTGCACAACCACCCGGTCGCCCAGGCGCAGTACGGCCTGCAGCTCGTGGAGAGCTACCGGCTCAACGGTGGGGTGGAGTACCTCAGGCGGGCGGGGAAGCAGGCGCAGCGGCTGGTCGACCAGCGCGTGACGCACCGCGGCGGATGGTTCTACCCGTACGACTACAAGCACCGCATGCACCTGCGGTACGAGACCCTGGCGCCCGGCTGGTTCTCGATGATGGCGCAGGGGCAGGCGCTCAGCCTGTTCTGCCGGCTGGCACAGGTCACCGGCGACGCGCGGTGGCACACCGCGGCCCGGGCCACGTTCGCCTCGTTCCTGGTGCCCCCGGTCGCAGGCCGCCCCTGGGGGGTGTACGTCGTTGACGGGCTGCTCTGGCTGGAGGAGTACGCCAGCACCAGGCGGGTCGCTGGTGACCGCACCTACAACGGTCACAACTTCTCGGCGTACGGGCTCTGGGACTACTGGATGCTGACCAGGGACGAGAATGCAAGGCAGCTGCTGCTGGGGGCGTTGACCACCTCGCGTGACGTCTATGCCCAGGTGCGCGACCCGGGCTGGCGCAGCAGGTACTGCCTCAGCCACGGCCCTGACGCGGCCTTCTACCACAACGTACACATAGGGCAGTTCATCCAGCTGCACGCACTCACCGGCGACCCGTTCTTCGCCCGCGTCGCGGACCTCTACTACGCCGACTTCCCGCCGTACGAGGGCCACGGGACGGTTCTGCTGGCAAAAGGGAGCCACACCGGGCACCGGTTCGACGAGAACGGCCGGGTGACCGCCAGCAGGACCATTTCCTTGTCGCGGCCCGGCAGCGCGCCGTCGGTGGGCCGGGTGCGGATAAAGGGCAGCACCGGGATGTGGTATGCACTCGACGCCGGCGGGCTCGCCGGCTACCACGTACGGGAGTCGGGCCGGGTATTCCAGATAGGCAGGTACGCCAATATCGACTACCTCCTTCCGCAGGCGGGCATGGTGGTGAGGACGCCGGCTAAGGCTTATACGGTCGACGCGGCCGGAAAGATGACCGCCGCGACAACGGACTACCAGGCCGGCGACAGGGTCGCCATCAGCGCCCGGGCCATGCTGAACGGGGTCGCGCACCTCAGGCTCGCCTCCGGTGAGCACGCCGGCGAGTGGGTCGACGCCGCAGCGGTCGACCTGGACGGGAGCCGCGCCGCGCCGGAGACCGCCATGGTGCCCATCGCCGGCCCGGAGGTCCCCCGGCGTGCGGACCTACGCCCCTGACCGCCCAGCTTCCAGGCACCTAGCGTGACGATCGGAAGCGCCGTCGACGGCGCTCTCCGTACGCCGTCGGGGCGCCGCACGCGCTGGTACGCCGGTGCGCCTGGCCAGCGGCCTTCTCATGTTCCTGGGGCTCGGCCTCGCCGCGATGTGGGTCTTCTACTCGCTGCGGTTCGCGTTCACCGGAGAGCCTGCCGGGGAGAGCCAGCTTGTCCTGCCGGCCGCCAGCGTGCATCTGGGCTACGTGCTCGACCTGGCGTTCGTGGTGCCTGTGTCCATCCTTGCGGCGGCGCTGCTGTGGCAGCGGGCCCCCTGGGGGTACGTGCTGGCCACGGTGGTGCTCACGTTCGGCACGGTGTACCAGCTCGACTACATGGCCACGCTGGTCTTCAGGCCGAGGCAGGCATACCGGGCGCGTCGCGGTTCGACGCTGGGGAGCTGGTCGTCGTCGCGGCGTTCGGGACCGGCGCGGCGCTGATGCTGGGCGGCCTGCGTAGGCCATCGCGCGGCGGAGCCCGCGACGGCCGGCGGCACGGCGCGCTTTAGCGAAATTTCAGTACGACCAAAGCCAGGTGCGGCAGCTTGGTCTAAAGCGTGCCGCACCGGGCGGTTGTCGCGCAGCAGCCGGGACGCCGCGCAGGCGTCTCGTGGGCGCCGCAGGGCCGTGCCTGGCGTCCGGCTGCGCGGCCCCGAGACCGGGAGGATGGCAGGGCCGGGAGGATGGCAGGGACCGCCGAGGTGGTACGGATGTCGCGGTTGCCGGCCGGGTCGGACAGCTCGACCCGCCCCGGGCGCAAGGCGCCTGCCCGGCTCGTACCTGCGCGGCCCGCCACCGTGTTGGTCAACGGCTCGATGGAGCTGATGATGTCCACAGCAACGCGGAGGCGGCGCAGCGCCGGTCGGTGCGCGGGCGGTGGAGCGGAGGGTGGATGCCGGGCTACGAGAGCCTCGTCGACCTGCTCGACACGCACGCGTCGAGCTGCCCGGACCGCCCGGCGCTGGTGTTCACCGCCGACCCGACCGACCCCGCCAGCGAGGAGACGCTCAGCTACGGGCAGCTCGCTGCGCAGGCCCGTACCGTTGGAGCGGTCCTGCGCTCGCGGCTCGCGGTGGGTGAGCGGGTGCTCCTGCTCTACCCACCGGGCCTGGGGTTCGCCGCCGGCTTCCTGGGCACGCTCGCCGCAGGCATGGTCGCTGTCCCGGCTCCGCCGCCCGACGGCTACCAGCGCCAGCGCGAGCGGCTGGCGCGGATAGCCGAGGACTGCGGCGCGGCAGCCGTGCTCACCGAGAGCGCCACCCAGCCGGCGGTACGCGCGTGGGCCCGGGAGTCCGGCCTTGACCACGCAGCTGCGGTCATGGTGACCGACCGGCTCGACCCCACGGCCGGCGCCGCGCCGCGCCCGCCGGCCGGCCCGGACACCGTCGCCTTCCTGCAGTACACCTCTGGCTCGACGCGCCGTCCCAAGGGCGTCCAGATCGACCACGGCAACCTCATCGCCCACTGCCGGGGGTTCCAGCGCCGCTCCGGCCTGGACGCCGGCACCCGGGTGGGCGGATGGCTGCCGATGTACCACGACTTCGGCCTGGTCGGCCAGCTCATCGTGGCGCTGTTCGCCGGGTGCCGCAGCGTGCTGATGCCAGCGGCGACCTTCCTGCGGCACCCGCACACCTGGCTGTGGCTCATCGACCGCTACGACATCAGCGTGTCGTTCGCGCCCAACTTCGCCTACGACCTGTGCACCCGCCGGATCGCCGACAACCAGCTTGCCGGCGTGGACCTGTCGCGGTGGCGGTGGGCGTTCAACGGGTCCGAGCCCGTCCAGGCCCGTACCATCCGCGCGTTCACGCGCCGGTTCGCCGCGTGCGGGCTACGGCCGGATGCGGTACGCCCCGGGTACGGCATGGCCGAGGCGACCCTGTGCATCACCAGCGCCGGGCAGGTCGGGCCGGTGGTGGCCCGCGTCGACACGGCGCGCCTGGAGGCCGGCACGCTGCTGGACGCCGGCGCCCCGCTGGAGGCCGGCACGCTGCTGGAAGCCGGCACGTTCACCGCCCAGCTCGACACCGGCGTGCTCGCGGACATGCCGGCGAGCGGTGCGGCTGCCGGGCCGAGCCTTGGCGGCGACGGTGCGGCGCGGCGGCGCGAGCTGGTGGGCAGCGGCACCGCGCTGGACTGCGTCGAGGTCAGGATCGTCGACCCGCACCACCGGCGGGTGCTGCCGGACGGGCAGGTGGGCGAGGTCTGGGTCCGCGGCCGCAGTGTCTCCCGCGGCTACTGGCGCCAGCCCGAGGAGACCGCCCGGGTCTTCGGCAACGCCACCGCCGGCGGGGAGGGCGGCTTCCTGCGCACCGGCGACCTGGGCGCGCTGTGGGGCGGGGAGCTCTACGTCACCGGGCGCATCGGGGAGCTGCTCGTCGTCGGCGGGCGCAGTCTCTACCCGCAGGATGTCGAGGCCGACGCGCGGGCGACCCACGCCTGCCTCGCCAAGGGGGCCGGTGCCGCGTTCCCGGTCGAGGTCGGCACCTGCGAACGCCCGGAAGACGAGATCGTCGTGGTCCATGAGGCCCAGGCGGGCGCCTGCGGTGCGGGTGCCCTGACCGAGGCGGTGGGCGCCGTCCGCGAGATGCTCCGGCACGGGTACGGGGTGGCGGCGAGCGTGGTGCTGGTTCGCCCGGGGAGCGTGCCGCGGACCACGAGCGGGAAGATCCAGCGGGGGCTGACCCGGGACCTGTTCCTGGCCGGCCGCCTCGCGGTGCTGCGGGAAGGCCTCACCCCGAGGGTGCGCTGCCGCTACCGGGGCACGGCCGGCGCCTGCCCGCCGGCGTCGCGCACCGGGCAGCCCGCGGCCGCCTCCCCGGTCCTGCCCGCGGTGCGCGGCTTCACCTCCCCCGAGCACCTCGACCGCCTGCTGGGCGACCCTTACGACCATCGGAACGTGTTCTCGTACGCCAACGCCGTGCGGCTGGACCGCTGGGAGGAGCTCCCCACCGAGGTCTGCCAGGAGCTGGACCGGCTGGACCTGCCTTCGCACTACGTGCCGACCCGCTACGGCGGGCGGCTGCACCGGCTGGACGAGCTCATGCTGACCGTACGGGTCATAGCCCGCCGTGACCTCACCGTGGCCGTCGCCCACGCCAAGACCTTCCTCGGTGCATGCTGTGTCTGGGTGGCGGGCGAGCCGGAGCAGGCCCGCGCCCTGGCCGCGGCGGTGCGGCAGGGCGCGGTCGTGTCCTGGACACTGACCGAGCGCAACCACGGCAGCGACCTGCTGAGCGGTGACATCACCGCGGTCGCGGTCAGCGGCGGCTACCGGGTCGACGGGACCAAGTGGATGGTCAACAACGCCGCCCGCGCCGACCAGATGTGCGTGGCGGTCCGCACCGACCCGCACCGGGGCTCACGCGGCTTCAGCCTGCTGCTGGTCGACAAGCACGCGCTCGCCGACGGCACCTACCGCTGCCTGCCGAGGGTGCGCACGCACGGGGTCAGAGGCGCCGATATCAGCGGCATCACGTTCGACGGCGCGGTGGTTCCCACCACCGCCCTCGTGGGTCGCGAAGGAGACGGCCTGGAGATCATCCTGAAGGCGCTCCAGGTCACCCGGACCGCCTGCGTCGCGCTCTCCCTCGGCGCCGCCGACCTCGGCCTCGCACTGGCCCACGATCTCGTCAACGAGCGGTGGCTCTACGGCGGGCGCCTCGGCGACCTGCCCGAGGCCCGGCGCCAGCTGGGCGAGGCGTACGCCATGCTGTTCGTCGCAGAGGCGGTCGGGATCGTGGCGACCCGCCTGGCGCATACGGCGCCCGAGCAGATGAGCGTGGTGTCCGCGGTGGTGCGGTCGTTCGTGCCCGTTGTGGTGGACGACGTCCTTGCCCGTTGCGGCAGCCTGCTGGGGGCGCGGGCCGGCCAGTCCGGCGGGTACACGGACAGCCTGTTCGGCAAGGTGGAGCGCGACCACCGCATCCTGGGCGTCCTCGACGGCAGCACCTTCGTGGACCAGCATGCCCTGGTCAACCAGTTCCCGTCGCTCGCACGCCGCTACCGGGCCGCGACCAGCGCGGCACCCACCACCAGCACCGGGGACGCCGGCTGCATCGGGGACGCCGCCAGCACCAGGGACGCCGGCTGCGCCCGGGACGCCGGCTGCATCGGGGACGCTGGCGGCGCCTGGGACGCCGTCGCCGCCGCGGCGGACCTGCACCGTACGCTGCCCGAGCTGGACCTGTCCCGGCTGGCCCGCACCGCCAAGGCCGGCTGCCTTGTGGTCCAGACCCTGCCGGCCGCCGCCATCCTGCTGCGGCGCCAGGCGGACGCGGGGCTGGTCGGCGATGCCGTCGCAGACCTGGCCGCCGGCGTCGCCCGGCACTGCCGGACGCTGCATGACGAGCTGGCTGCCTTCCGGCCGCGCTCGTCCGTCCTGCCTGCGGAGGCGTCCAGGCTCACCGGCCGGTACGAGGCGGTCCTCGCCGCAGCGGCAGCGACCCAGCTGTGGCTGCACAGCCACTGGGCGGCGGACCAGACCTCGCCCCTGTGGCAGGAGGGGCTGTGGCTCGAGGCGTGCCTGCGCTACCTGCTCGGCCGGCTGTCGCCGCGCGCGGCACAGGCGCCCACCACGGTGTTCGAAGACCTCTTCGCCGCCGTTGACAAGGCCGGTCACCACCACGGCGGAGCGTCGATCCTGACCGCCTGCACGCCTGGACGGCGGCCATGACGGTGGCGCCACGATGCCCCGGGGTGGCCGGCGGCCAACGCCGGCCACCCCGGGCAGGGCGTCAGCTGGCGCAGATCGCGTAGACCCGGGAGTACCAGTTGTTGGCGTACCCGTCCGGGTCCTCGAGCGCGACCACTGTCGCGCTGTCGAGGCCGACCAGCGGGTAGACGCCGCGGTACGACACCTGGCCGAGCCCGCCGCTGAGCATGCCGCCCACGCCATGCACCTGCTTGCCGGCGGGGCAGCCCACGCTGACGGTCTCGTCCGTCGAGTCGATCGGCGTGCCGCTGGCCGTACGCAGCTCGAGCCCTGGCAGCGGGTCGGCGCACACGCCGTACGCCCACATGCTCCAGTCACCGGCGAAGCCGCCCTGCACCTCGTACGCGGTCACGGTGACCCAGCCCAGCGTCCCGGACGGCATGATGTCGTCGATGACCACCTGGCCGTTCCCGCCGAGCGTGCGGGCGCCCAGGCCGACCAGCTTCTTCGTGCCCGAGCAGGTGGCGGTCGCCGTCTTGTAGCCCTCCGAGTCGGTCGCGGTGTGGAACGAGACGTACTCCAGGCCGGCCGGCTCGTCGCCGCAGATGGCGTACGCGCTGACCCGCCAGCTGCCGGCGTAGGGTGCCCGCTCGACCGCGACCGCGACGTAGGTGTCGAAGCTGCCGTTGGGCTGCAGCCGGGTCAGGTGCACGTGCGAGTCGGCGCCGGTGATGCTCGCGCCGCCGCCCAGCACCCGGGTGCCCGCGGCGCAGGTCGCGGTCGCGGACTTCTCCGCGACCGAGTCGAAGCCGCTGTGCCCGACCTGGAAGTCCAGCCCTGGTACGGCCGCCGCGGGCGCCGCGGTGGCGAGCCCCGCACCGGCCGCGGCCAGGGTCAGCAGCCCCGCGGTGACGAGCCGGGACAGCAGGTGACGGTTCATGTTGCGCTCCCTTCCTCGGGTGTGTGCCGGAAAGAGCGCGCAGGTGGCCCGCTGCCAACGACTTTCCGCCCGTCGCTGCGGGCGCAATGGCGAACTCAAGTCACATATGTGCCTTCTTAGATACGAAGCGTACGATGATGATCTCATCTCCAGAAGGAGCGTGGGATTGACGGCGACGATGGCGCCTGCGGTCCGCCCGGCGGAGGCGTCCACGGGTGTGGGCGTGCGCCTGCTCGGCCCGGTGGAGCTGACGGGTGGCTGCGGCGGCGCCGTGCCGCTCGGCGGCCCGCGGCTGCGCACCCTGCTCGGGCTCCTGGCGCTACGGGTACCGCAGGTGGTGTCGCGCGACGCGCTGATCGACGGCATCTGGGACTGCGCCCCGCCCGGCAACGCGGCGAAGACCCTCCGGGCGCACGTCGCCTACCTGCGGCGGGGCCTCGCCCTGGCCGGGATCCGGGGGCTGGTCGCCACCCGCTCCCCCGGCTACCAGCTCGCCGTCCCGGCCGGCTGCGTCGACGCGCACCGGTTCGAGACCGGCGTCGGCGAGGCGCGCACCGCGTCCGCCTCCGGCGCCCTGGAGGCGACCGTTGGGCACCTGCGCAGCGCGCTGGAGCTGTGGCGCGGGGACGTCCTCGCCGACTGCGCCACCGGGGAGTGGGCCCGCGCGGAGGCGGCCCGGCTGCGCGAGGTACGCCTCTACGCCACCGAGGAGCTGCTCTCGGCCGAGCTCGCCCTCGGCCGGCACGCCCGGGCCGCGGCCGAGCTGGAGTGCCTGGTCGGCCGGCACCCGCTGCGGGAACGGCTGTGGGAGCTGCTGATCGTGGCCCTGGACCGCACCGGACGCCAGGCCGACGCGCTGCACGCGTACCGGCGGGCCCGGGACCGGCTCGTCGAGGAGCTGGGCGTGCAGCCCGGACCGGCGCTGCGCCGGCTCCAGGCCGCGATCCTCTCCGGCGACCAGGAGGTCATCGAGGCGGCCATCGCCGCCGTCCTGCCCCGCCCACCGGCGGCCCCGGTAGCGACGGCCGCCGGCGCGGCGCAGCCGGCCCCCCAGCTGGCGCCAGCCACCGTGCCCGCCCCGGTCAACCCGATCATCGGGCGGGACACCCAGATCGCCCAGCTGAGCGAGCTGCTGGCGGCGCGGCGGCTGGTGACCCTCACCGGGGTTGGTGGCTGCGGCAAGACCCGGCTGGCGGTGGCGGTCGCCGAGGCCGTCGCCGGACGGTACGCCGACGGCGTCCGCTTCGTCGACCTGACCCCGGTGGCAGACCGCGAGCAGCTGCTCGGGGCGGTCTCCGCAGCGTTCGGCGTGCCCGCCGAGCCCACCGCCGGACCGCAGGCCCTGGCGCTGGTGCTGCAGCCCCGGCACTGCCTGCTGGTGCTGGACAACTGCGAGCACCTGGTGCCCGCCTGCCGCTGGCTCGTCGAGCCGCTGCTGCGCTGGTGCCCAACGCTGCGGGTGGTCGCGACCAGCCGGGAGATGCTGGGGCTGCGCGGGGAGACCACATGGCCGGTGCCGCCGCTGGCAACGCCGCCCTACCCGCCCGACCGGGGGCGCTTCGACGGGGCCCTGGCGGAGGTGTGCCGCTACGACGCGGTACGGCTGTTCCTGGACCGGGCGACCGCCGGGTCGGTGCGCGACCTGACCGACTCGGACGCCCTCGCCATCGCCGCGATCTGCACCCGGCTGGACGGGCTCCCCTTGGCGATCGAGCTCGCCGCCGCCCGTACCTCGGTGCTCACCGTGGTCGAGATCGCCGAGCGCCTGCACGACCCCGCCCTGCTGCTCGCCGAACGCCGCCCCGACCGCCCGCACCACCAGACGCTGGACGCCACTGTGGCCTGGAGCTACCGCCTGCTGGACAAGCCGATGCGGGCCAGGCTGCGCCGGCTCAGCGCGTTCGCCGGCGGCTTCACATTCGCCGCGGCCGAAGCGGTCTGGCCACAGCAGGCAGCCGGGCCACAGCAGGCGGTCGGGCCGCAGGGCGACTCGGCCGCCGTCGACGTGCTGGGCGACCTGGTCGCCAAGTCCCTTGTCGTGATGGAGCGGCGGCCGACGGGGGCGCGCTACCGGATGCTGGAGACACTCCGCCGGTGGACCGCCGACCGCCTCGCCGAGCACCCCGACGAGGAGCGGGACACCCGGCGCCGGCACGCCGCGTACTACCTGTCCCTGGCGGAGGAGGCGGACCAGCGGCTGCGCGGGCCGGAGGTGGGCGCCTGGCTGGAGCAGCTCGCGATCGAGCACGGCAACCTGCAGGCCGCGCTGGCCTGGCACGCCCACGACGGCGCAGACCCCGTCGCGGCGCTGCGGCTGGGTGTCGCCCTGGCCGGGTACTGCCGGCTGCGCGGCCGGTACGGCGAGGGCCGCCGCTGGCTCGACGACGCGCTGGACCGCTGCCCCGGCGCGCCACCGCACATCGCCGGCCAGGCGCTGGCCAGCAGCGCGCAGTTCGCCCTCCTCGTCGGCGACTACCAGGAGGCCCAGGCGCGCGCCGAGCGGGCCCTGGACCTGCAGCAGGCCCACGGCGACAGCGCGGGCGCAGCGGGGACGCTGCGGCTGCTCGCCTCGGTCGCCCGCGAGCGCGGCCAGTACGCCCGCTCGCTGGCGTGGCTGGACCTCGCCCGGCGCAGCTGCGCCCCCGACGGCTGCGCACCGGGGAGCCCGGACGGCCACGCACCGCCGAGCCGAGCAGTGGCCGACGTGCTGCAGCTGACCGGCTTCACCGCCTGGCTCGCTGGCGACCTCGACCGCGCCGGGCCGCTGCTCGCCGAGGCCGCCCGCCACTACCAGCGCCTGGGCGACCTGGAGAACCAGGCGTCCATCGGCGTCCACCTGGCCGCGGTAGCCCTCTACCGGGGCGAGCTGTCGGCCGCCAGCCGGGTCGCGGGCGCCGCGCTGACCCGGTTCACCGCGCTGGACGTCAAGGAGGGCATCGCCTGGACGCTGAACATCCTGGGCCTGGTGGCGCTGCACGAGCGGCGGGCGGCGGAGGCCGTTGCCACCCTCCGGGCGAGCCTGGAGGTACACCTCGCCGTCGGCGACCGGTGGCGGCAGGCCAGCCTGCTGGAGGCGCTCGCCGCAGCGCTGCTCGCCGGTGGCCAGCCCAGGCGGGCAGCCGAGCTGTGCGGCCTCGCCGGCCGGCTGCGTACCGCCCTCGGCACCCCGGTGCCAGCGGTCGAGCTGCCCGCCTGGCGAGCCACGCAGGCCAGGCTGCGCTCGGTGCTCTCCGCCGGCGGGTGGCACGCCGCCCGGGCCAGGGGCGCCTCGGCATGCGTGCCCGACCTGCTCGCCGCCCTCGACGCCACGGCGCCGGCCCCGTGCCAGCGCTCGTGACCGCGCCGACCGGCGGGCCATGTGACCGCCGTGCGCGGCAAGGCCGCGTGACCGGGCCGCCCGGCAGGACGCGCGGCCCGGGTCACTGGACGCAGAGCTCGTTGCCCTCCGGGTCCTGCATCACCACGTGGAACTCCCCCCACTCCTGCGCCTCGCGCACCTGGCTGGCACCGGCCCGCTCCAGGCGGGCGACCTCGGCGCGGACCCGTTCCATGCGCTCGGCCAGCGGCCTGCCCGGCCCGCCTCCGACGTTGAGGTCCAGGTGGACCCGGTTCTTGACGGTCTTTGGCTCGGGCACCCGCTGGAAGTAGAGGCGGGGTCCCTTGCCCTGCGGGTCCACCACCGCCGACGCCGAGCCCCACTCGGACTCGGGCACGCCCTGCGCCCGCAGGAAGTCCTCCCACGAGGAGAACCCCGACGGCGGGTCCTGGACCTGGTAGCCAAGCGCCTCCGCCCAGAACGGGGCCAGCTTGGCCGGGTCGGCGCAGTCGATGACTATCTGTAGCTGTGTCGCCATGGTCGCTCCTCGGCCGGTTGGTCATGCGCCTCGAACGCTACCGACGGCAGGCAGCGCCCGCAGGCAGCGCCGCCGACGGGGACCGGCTGCGCACCAGCCGCCACAGCCATATCCATTAACGTTGATCTCTATGGGGGTGTCTTATTGGACGCACCCATGCCCTTCCTGCCGCTCTCGGGAGGTGCCCATGCACCGACGGTCACTCCAACGCCTGCTCCGCATCGCCTGCCGAGCTGGACGCCAACGCGGCAGGCAACCCGGCCCGTCAGGCGCTCATCATCCGCCCCGCGCGCAAACCTCAACGAGAGCACCCGGTACGTCGTCGCACTGCGCAACCTGCGTACCGCCACCGGCGCCGCGATCGGGACCGAGCCGACGTTCGCCGCCCTGATGTCCCCGACGCCGCCGGCCGACCCGGCGCTGACCCGGCGCTGGCAGTACGCCCAGCGGGCACTGTCCGCCCTGGCGACGGCGGGGGTGTCCACCGCGGGCCTGCACGTCGCCTGGGACTTCACCGTGGCCAGCCAGCGCGGGCTCACCGAGCGGATCCTGCACATGCGCAACGAGGCGTTCGGCAACCTCAGCATCTTCGCGCCGTTCTACACCGTCGACTCCGTGACCAGCTACCCGACCCGGTCGCCGAGCCGCGCTGGTCGTGGTGGACAGCGGCACGCCGGCCCCACCGCCGGACAACCGCCCCAACACCGCAGGTTCTGACCCGCACGGCCACCCGGCCAACTCGGGTGCGATCCGGTCGATGATCGCGCAGTTCCTCGCCACCGGGCAGCTGGTGGACACCTGCGGCGGAGCGCCCTGCACCGCCCCGACCTCCTGACCCACACCCCGCTATGAGCTCCTGACGCACCCGCCCGCCATAAGCGCCTAGGCACACCCGCCCGCCATAGGCGCCTGACGCGGCCGCACCGCCACGAGACCGCAAGACCGTTGGGGACCCGCCCGCGTGGCGGGTCCCCAACGCGACCGGCCTAGCGCGAAGGCCCGGCTACCGCAGGTAGACCCACTTGGCCACCGACGGCACGCCCTCGTCGTTGACCAGGAACATCATGTAGTACCCACGCTGGGCAAGCGCGGACGCGCCACCGTTCGGCGCGCGCAGCCGCAGCTTCTTGGGGTGCGCGTGGTCGTGGTTGTGTGCCCAGTCCAGCTCGACGACCTTCTGCTCGGTGTCCGTCTGGTGGGTCACCGCCATGGGCCGCACGAGCACGACCTTGGCGACCGACTTGCCCTCCGGCGGCGGCGTCTCGACGACGAAGTCCTGTCCACGGTGGATGACGTCCGGCGCTGACGAGATGACCGGCCGCGCCCCGCGGAACAGGTACGGCGGGCTGAAGATCTCGACCGCCGTGCTGTTCCAGCCAGCCATCATCACCTCGCCGCTGGGCAGCAGCAGCGCGACGGAGTGGTAGTCGCGGACCGACGGCAGCGCTGCCATCGACGACCACGCCCCGGTCTGCGGGTCGAACCGGGCACACGGCGAGTTGGTCTGCTGGATCCCGCCGCAGACGAACACGCTGCCGTCGGGCAGCAGGACCGTGCTGGCCAGGCTCCGGTGCGCTCCGTCCGGGAACGCCAGCGGCGGCCCCCAGTCGGTCGCGGGCGACAGCGACGTCACGTCGGCCAGCTCGTACGTGTGGTTCGTGGAGATGTCGGAGCCGCCGACGACCATCACCTGCGCGTAGGGCGCGCTCTTGCTCAGCAGCAGCACGGACATGCCCTTGGTCCGGTCGGGCTCGGCCGGGCTGAACGGTGCGGTGTCGGCCCACACGCCCGAGGCCGGCCCGGTCAGCGTGAAGTACGAGGACTGGTCGTCGCTGCCACCCGGGTAGGGGCCCCCGCCAGGTCCGGCGCCGCCCCAGCCCGTACGCGAGTAGAAGACCGCGCGGTTGGGCAGCAGGTGCAGCCCGGGGTAGAGGTACGGGAACATCTTCGTGTCCCCCGACGACAGCGGCGTGAAGTCATCCGTGCTCTCGTCGTAGATGTCCATCTGGCCGTGCCCGTGCCCGCACACCACCAGGACCCGGCCTGGCTCGCCGCCGAGCGAGACCGCGGTCGGGTACCACCGGGAGTCCGACATCGGCCCGGCGGTCCGCGACCACGACCGGGTCTCCGGGTCGAACGTGTAGCCCCACCTGGCGAGGGCGTTGTGCCCGTACCCACCGCCGCCCACGGACAGCAGCCTGCCGTCGGACAGGAACACGTGATGCCCGCACAGCTGCGAGTAGCCGCCCGGCATCAGGTGCGGCTGGTTGACCGGGTCCTCGAACGTCGCCGCGGACGTGTCCTGCGGGTCCCACAGCAGCGTCGTCTCGTCCGCCGTGATGAACAGGACCTTCCCCGTACGCAGCAGCGCCGCGTGGATGACCCCGTCGTAGCCGCCGGGGCCGCGGCGCGGGACGGGCTGCGGGAAGACCCGCCACTCGCCGAAGGACGTGCGGCCGAAGTGGCGGGCCAGCAGCTCAAGCGCCGGGGTGTCGAGCACCCCCGCGTCGGTGGCCTCCCGCAGGTGCCGCAGCCCCAGCGGGAACTCGCGGTCCCGAAGCTCGATGACCCGCTGGGCCGCGGCCGCCTCCAGCAGGGCCCTGGGTTGCGGCTGGCCGTCGCCTCCCTCGCCGTCGCCGCCGTGACCGCCGTGCCCGCCGCCCTCGCCCACGATGGCGACCTTCTCGACCATCAGGTCCTCGGGCCGCGTGGCGGCGTTGATGAAGTCAAGGATCCTGCGGTGCGTGGGAGCGTCGATGCTCCCGTTGCGCGCGCCGCGGCCGTCCTGGTGCGTCTCGGCCGCCCTGGCCTCGGCCATGGAACCAGCCATCTCCGATTCCCTCCCCCGTGTCTGAAGGCGCTGCCCGACCGTGGGCCGCGCCTGGTCCGGTGCTGCCCCGCAGGTCCGTGCGGGCGTGGCGCGCTGCCTGCTCTGGGGGGTGGGGCAGGACCGTGACGCGCTGTACGCCGGCGCCTGTGGCGGTCCGGACACCGCCGTGGCTCATGCCTTCCCAGTGCAGCATCTGCGGTGCCCACCCGGACAGTCGGATATGCGACTACACCATGAGGTGACACCATCGCGACCGCGTATAGGCGCCGGGCTGCGCATTCTCGCCAATACGCGTTTGTTCGGGTCGCAAGGTCCCGCACCGGCGGGACATCAGTCCCACGCACAAAGGACGGCAGCCGCGCAACCATGCTCTCGAGGAACCACTCCATCGCGAGTGCAGGGAGGCGCCATGAGCGCATCAAAGGTACCCATGGACGCGGCTATCCACGGCCGCGCCGTCTTCGTCATCACCAATGACGACACCACCGTGCACCTGTACCGGGACGTGCAGAGCCTGGTGCTGGACACCAAGGAGGGCGACGCTGCCCGCCTGGGTTCGGTCGGCTTCTTCAATGTGCGGGGCCAGCGGCTCGCTCCAGTGCTAAGCGCCGATGGCGCATTGACCGGCCTGCGAAACGTCGGCGGCCAGCCCGACGTGCGCGCCGTCCAGGCGCGGTTGTGCACGGTGCTGCGGAACCTCGCCGCCACAGTGGAGGCACGCGTGGCAAAGGCGGCCGGAGCGATAACGGTGGAGGAGGCGCTCCGCCTGCTTCCCGAGCTGGACGGAAAAGACCTCCAGGAATGCTACGACCTGCTTGAGCCGGTCTTCTCGCATGCCTACCGTGATAGCGACCCGAAGGCGAGGGACGACCGCGACTGGTGGCACAACCTCTGGGCCCACTGAGCTTCCGGCAGGGGCATCCCGCCTTCCGGCAGGGCATCCCGCGAAGGACCACGGCGCCAGTGATCGTTGGAGGTTGTGATGGTAGGCATCTCAGGTGAGCTGCGTCCGGCGCGGCGGGTGCCGGGCGTGGTCCTGGCCGGCGCAGTGGCTGTGGTGGGCCTCGTCCTGCTAGGACAGTGGCTGGACGACCAGGCGGTCCCGCTGCGGAGCGTGTCGTTGACAGCGGCCATCGGGGTGCTGGTCACCCCGATGGCCGCCCTGGTCCTCGCCGGGGCGCCGGGGCACCTGGTCGGCCGGTTGATGTTCGCCGCCGGTGCGGTCTCCTGCGCGTCGGTGCTCGCGGCGAGCTGGGCCGGCCTGCTCCCGCTGGCCTGGCTGACGCAGTGGTCCGGCTGGCCGCCCTTGGGCCTTATCGTGCTCACCCTGCTGGTGTTCCCCGACGGGCGGCTGCCCTCCTCGCGGTGGCGACCGTTGGCCATCCTCATCGCCGCGGCGGTGGCCGTGGCGAGCATCGCTCTTGCGGCGGCCGCGCTGGACCACCCGCGCGACCTGCTCACCAGCACCCAGCATCCAGTCACACCCCGGGCGCAGCTGCTCAAGCAGGTGGCCAAGGCCGCGATCCTGGTCGTCGGCGTGGGCCTGGTCGCAGTGCTCTGGTCGTTGTGGCACCGGTGGCGGCGGGCCGGCGGGGAGGTCCGCCAGCAGCTGGCCTGCCTCCTCGCGGCCGGGGCCCTGTTTCCGCTGGCCCTGGTGCTTGACGTGTTTGTCCTGCCCAGCGTCGCCTGGGCGCTCGCCGCCGCGGTCATCCCGGTCGCTATGACCGTCGCGGTGATGCAGTACAGCCTCTACGACGCCGACCGCATCATCAACCGGACCATTGTCTGGCTGGTGATGACGTTCCTCGTGGTCGTGGGCTTCGTCGCGATCGTGGCACTGCTGCGTGACCGGTTCCTCGGTGCCGACGCGTCCAACGCCTCCCTGGTCGCGACCGGGCTCATCGCGGTGGCGTTCGAGCCGGTACGACGGCGTGTCCAGCACCGCGTCGAGCACATGATCTACGGCGACCGCGACGACCCGTACAAGGTCATATCGTCCCTTGGCGATGTGCACAGCAGGACGACCGACCCCAACGCCGTGCTCCCGCTGCTGGCCGGGACGATAGCCCGCCTGATGCGGGTGCCGTACGTCGCGGTCGAGCTCACCGAGCACGGCTCCCCGCGCATCTCCGCCGAGTACGGCCGGCGCACCCCGGCGGTCGAGCAGTTCGACATGGTCGCGCATGGTCAGCGGCTTGGGCGGCTGCTGGTCGGGACGCGAAGCTTCGGGGAGCGGTTCACCCGCGACGAGCGCGGCCTGCTGGCGGGCGTGGCGCAGTACACCGCGGCGATGACCGACGCGATCCGGCTCATCCACGACCTTCAGGACTCCCGGGGAAGGCTGATCACCGCCCGCGAGGAGGAGCGGCGGCGGCTCCGGCGGGACCTCCACGACGGTGTCGGCCCGGCCTTGACCGGCCTGTCGATGCAGGTACGGGCCGCACTCAAGTGCGTCGGCCAGCCGGAGCGGGTGAGCACCATTCTGGACGGTGTCAGCGCCGACCTACGGCTCTGCGCGTCCGAGGTACGCCAGCTGCTGGACGGCCTGCCGAGACCAGCCGAGCTGGACCACGGGCTGCAGGCCGCGCTGCTGGCCTACTGCCGCCGGTTCGACAACCCGCCGCTGTCCGTCGAGCTGAACGTGGTGGACGACCTCGACGGGCTACCGGCGGCCGTTGAGGTGGCCGCGTACCGCATCGTCACCGAGGCGCTCACCAACGTGGCCAAGCATGCCCGGGCGCGCACCTGCCAGGTCACGGTCAGCCGGCGGGACATGCTGTGCATCGAGGTCTTCGACGACGGCGTCGGCATCGAGGCCGCGCTGGCCGGCCAGCGCGGCGTGGGGCTGGACTCCATGCGTGAGCGCGCCGCCGAGCTGGGCGGAGAGTGTATTTTCACCGACCGCGCCTTGGGTGGCACTGCCGTGTGGGTCAGTCTTCCCATCCCTGTCGTCCCGCAGCCGGACGCCAGATAGCTTTCACCAGGGCCGGCTCACCATCGAGGGAAAACCACTCCCACACACCACACGGTCAACGGGACTCGATAACATACAGCTTTCAGCTCGGTAGCATTCGGGGGCTGTCGCCGCGCTTTCCTCCAGCTGCATGAGGTGAGCCATGCTCAAGCCCCAGCGGGTTCTCATCGTTGATGACCACCCCATCGTGCGGCGCGGTCTTCGGACGATGCTCGAGGGCGAGCCATGGGTCGCGGAGGTGGTGGAGGCAGCGACCGTCCAGGAGGCGGTGGAGAAGGCGGTCAGCTGCCAGGTGGATGTCGTCGCGATGGACGTGGCGTTTCCCGACGGTGACGGCATCGAGGCCACCCGGCAGATCCGGCGGCTTTGGCCACGGGCGAAAGTGCTCATGGTGACGCTGCACGACGACGAGGACCGCGTGGTGCAGGCGCTAAATGCCGGTGCCCGTGGTTATGTGCTCAAGGAGACCGAGCCGGACCTACTCATCGACGCCCTGCGTACCGTCGCCGGTGGTGGTGTCGTGCTCGGCCCGCGGATCGGCCCGGAGGTGCTCACCACTCTCCAGCAGCAACCAACCCGGCTGCCACCCCCGTTTGACAAGCTCACCGACGGCGAGCGGAAGCTACTCGCCGGGCTGGTCCGGGGCGAGAGCAACGCCAGGATCGCCCGGAACCTCGGGGTCGCGGAGAAGACCGTCCGCAACCGGCTCTCCGTCGTCTTCACCAAGCTGGGAGTCTCCGACCGCGTCCAGGCCGCTCTGCTCGCGCGCGACCACGGCATCACCGGTTAGGCCCCTACCGACCCACCAGGGCGCCCTGATCCACCGGAGCGCCCGGGACATCCGCCCGCTACCGCCCCAGAGGATCCGGGACATCCGCCCGCCGCCACCCGGAACGGCCCGGGACGTGTGCCCTCTACCGCCCGGGACGCCCTACGGCGGCAAATAGTAGACATGACGACAGTGGCCCCCGGTAACGCTCTGAACGAGGAGCGGCGCTGGGTGAGCGTGCTCTTCGTGGACATCGCGGGCTACACCGTGCTCGCCGCAAGACTGGACCCGGAGGACGTCCGCGCCCTTCAGCAGGAGTACTTCCGCCGGGTCCACCGGGTGGTCCGCCGCTGGGGCGGGATCGTGGAGAAGTACATCGGTGACGCGGTGCTCGCGGTGTTCGGCGCGCCGCGCTCCGACGAGCACGACGCGTACCGGGCCGTGCTGGCCGGGATGGAGATCCAGGCGGTGCTCGCCGGCCTCACGCTCGCGGACGGGTCCCCGGTGCGGGTCCGGGTCGGCATCGCCACCGGTGAGGCGGTCGTCGACCTCGCCGCTGCCCGCGACGGCGGGCAGGCACTGGTCTGCGGCGACGTCGTCAACGTCGCCGCGCGCCTGCAGGCGCATGCCGAGGCGGACACCGTCGTCGTGACCGCCGCAACCCGTCGCGCCACCGCACCACTCGTGCGCTACCAGGGGCTGCCAGCGCTCGTCCTGGCCGGCAGGCCGGCCCCGGTGGCGACCTGGCGGGCCCTGGGCGTCGAGCCACGCCCGGCCGCGCGGTGCGGCGCACCCGTGACCGGCCGGGAGGCCGAGCTGGCAACGGTGGCCGGGCAGCTCACCCGCGCGCTGCGCGGGCATACCCCGGCGCTGGTGCCGGTGGTGGGACCGGCTGGCAGCGGGAAGTCGCGGCTGGTCCGGGAGCTGGCGGCCCGGGGCCTCGGCGCCAGCGCCGGCGAGCCACAGTGGTGGGTCGGCCGCTGCCCGCCAGGCCCGGCCGGTCCCTATGCGCCGATCGCAGACCTGGTCCAGGCGCAGGCAGGAGTGCGCACCACCGACGACGCCGGTGCTGTGCGCCGCAAGCTCGCCCGGTGGGCCGGCGCACTGGTCACCGCGGCCGAGCTGCCACCCGTACTCGATGCCCTGGTCGGCCTGGTCACCCCGCCGCCCGGCCCGGGCGACCCGCCCGGGCCGGCGCGCGGGACCACTGCGGACGGCGCGACCGAGCAGGCGCTGCTCCACCTCCTGCGCTCCGCCGCCCGGCAGCCGCTCGTCCTGGTCATCGAGGACCTCCACCTCGCCGACACGGCAACGACCCGCCTGGTACGGAGGCTGCCGGCGGCCGCGTCCCGCCTGCCACTTGCGGTCGTGGCCACCCACCGGCCCGACCCGCGCCTCGACGGCAGCCTGGGCGCGGCGGTGGCGCTCGGGCCGCTGTCCACACAGGAGACCCGTCGGCTGCTGTGCCACCTGCTGGCAGGTGCCGGACAGGCCACCGGTCTCGCCGACCGGCTTCTCCCGCTGGTGGGCGGGAACCCCGGCTACGCCGAGGAGTACGTCCGGACGCTGGCCGAGCAGTACCCGCCGGACGGGCAGCCCGTCGACGGGAACCTGCCGGTGCCCCCGCGTGTACGCGGCATCGTGTCGGCGCGGCTTGGCGGCGTGGAGCAGCCGGACCGCACGGTTCTTCAGGCAGCCGCGGTCCTGCGCGACGCGGTGTGGCCGGAGGCGGTCGCCGCCCTGCTCGACATGGGCGTGGCCCAGGCGGGCGCGGCGCTGTCCCGGCTCGAGCGCCTCGGCCTGCTCGTCCAGCGGCAGCCTGAAGCCGTCCCGGGCCGGCCGCGGTACGAGTTCGCCGAGGCAGTGGTCCAGCAGGTCGTCTATGTGCAGCTGCCCCGTGCCGCGCGCGGCTGGCTCCACCGCCGGGCGGCCGAGCGGCTCCCGGCAGACCTGGTCCGGCGCTGCCACGACGTGGACGTGCAGCGGGCCGGGCACTGGCTCGCCGCATCTGCCCTCGCCCCCGTACTGCACCAGGACGGGCAACC
>DASRIS010000121.1:0-15507 GCA_035649895.1 Micromonosporaceae bacterium
TGCCGGCCACGACCGTCTACCCGGCCGACTCGTACTGCGCGGCCGGCAACCAGTGGTGCGCCGACTCGATCGCCCAGTCCGCGCTGGGCGGGATCACCACACCGCTGGTCGCGTGGCAGAACCGGCCGACGTACCAGCAGGTCGTCTCGTTCCCGGCGCGCCGCGGCGACAGCATCGCCAACCTCGCCCAGGGCCGGACCGCGACCGCGTCCAGCACGCAGTCGTTCACCAGCAACACGCCGAACAAGGCGGTGGACGGCGACCTGACCACGCGGTGGAGCAGCAGCTACAGCGACAACCAGTGGATCCGGGTGGACCTCGGCACCGCCCGGACGGTCAACCGGGTGATCCTGCGCTGGGAGTCCGCATACGGCAGCTCGTACCGGATAGAGGTCTCGGGCGACGGCGTCACCTGGCAGACCGTGTTCTCCACGACGGTGGGCAACGGCGGCGTGGACAACATCGCCCTGCCCACCGCGGCCACCGGCCGGTACGTGCGCATGTTCGGCGTACGGCGGGCCACGTCGTACGGGTTCTCGCTCTACGAGCTGGAGGTGTACGCGCACTAGCGCACAGCGCGGCGTACCGGAACCGCCCTCCCGGCTGGCCCCGGGAGGGCGGTCCGCGTCGGTGCGGTCATGACCAGCCGGAACGGCTAATTTAGCCGTGACTAGCCGTCAGTTAGCCGTCGCGCCACAACCGCGCCCCGAGACAGCCGCTCCTCGCGATGAACATCAAGCCGGATCAGCGGCACGGGTTGAAGCAGCCGAAACAAGGGCATATCGGGCTGGCTAACCAGCCGGCACGGCTAATTTAGCCGTGACTAGCCGTCAGTTAGCCGTCGGCGACCGGCAGATCTAGAAACAACGGCCAAAGCTAATGATGTTAGCATTAGCCGAAGGAGGAGCCGATGAAGATCCCAATGCCGCCGCCGCCGATCAACGAGCTCGTGGACAGGCTAAGAGCCAAGGGACTGGACCGGTTCGTCGAGATCGTCAGCCGCGGCTACCGGCTCGAGGCGGCCTCAGACCCCTACCTGCCGTGGGACAAGCTTCGCTACAAGACGCCTCCCGAAGGCCTGACCCATGAGGAGTGGTGGCTGGTCACCAAGTTCAGCCGGCAGGGACTGCAACGGAGGCTGCCCCTGCAGGACAAAGACGGTCACCACTTCACATACGCTCTGACCGATGACGCACTAAAGGCTATTGAAGAGGTCAGCCGGAATCTGAGCGGTCATATTGGCATCGGAGAGCGCGTTACCACCTCGACGAACAGAGACCGCTACCTGGTCAACTCCCTCATGGAGGAGGCCATCACCTCTAGCCAGCTAGAGGGTGCCCAGACAACGCATGCAGTCGCCAAGGAGATGATCCGT
Organism: Micromonosporaceae bacterium; assembly: GCA_035649895.1. Lineage (GTDB taxonomy): Bacteria > Actinomycetota > Actinomycetes > Mycobacteriales > Micromonosporaceae > DASSUC01. The sequence continues at coordinate 1,376 of DASRIS010000121.1, forward strand.
TCAGGTCGACCTCCGGCGAACCGCGATGAGCGCATGATCTACAACAACTACGCCGCGATGCGGCGTGTTCGCGAGTTCCACGGCACCCGCGTCTCACCCAAAGAGCTTCAGGAGCTACATCGTATAGTCACCGAGGGCACGCTTTCTCGCCCGGACGCCGCCGGCCGCTTCCAGACCCCCGAGGAGCAACGCATTATTGTAGGCGGACCGGCTGACGAGATCTATCACATCCCTCCTCCAGCCGAGGCGCTTCCAGCACGTATGCAGGTTCTTTGCGACTTCGCAAACGGCGAGATCGGCGACGCCTATGTGCCTGGCGTCATCAGGGCGATCATCGCACACTTCATGCTGGGCTATGAACACCCCTTCGAGGACGGGAACGGCCGGACCGCGAGAGCCTTATTTTACTGGGTCATGCTTAACCAGGACTACTGGCTAACTGAGTTCGTCTCGATCTCCAGGATTCTCAAGAGCGCATCCGGCCAGTATGGGCGCAGTTTTTTATACTCAGAGCAGGACGACAACGATCTTACGTACTTCATTCTTTATCAGCTGGATGTCCTCCAGCGGGCGATCAAGGACCTCCACTCCTACCTGGATCGAAAGGTGCAGGAGCTACGAGACTTTCAACGATCTCTCGCGACCATGCCGGGCGAGTTCAACCATCGCCAGCTGACGCTCCTGCAGCACGCACTCCGGCATCCCGACGCGGTCTATACTGTGCAGTCGCACGGCACTTGCCACAATGTCGTTCGGCAGACCGCCCGCCAGGACCTGATGGACCTCGAACGTCGACGTCTGCTCAACCGCGGCACAGCCGGGCGGACCTTTGTCTGGCTACCCGCTCCCGACCTGTTGCGACGGCTCAAGGACTCATCCACCGTCTAGGACAGTTGCCTCAACCAGGTCATATCAGGCGGAACGGCTGCGGTCAGCTCGGCGTCCGCCGCGCGGATGCGTCCTGCTGGGCCAGCAGGCGCAGGGCTGCGAGCAGCGCCTCGCCGAGCACCGTGCCGGTGACGACGCCCTCGACCATCCGGGCCGGGTCGGCGCGGGCCACCACTGCGCCCACCTCGCAGGCGGCGACCTGCTCCGCCGCGTCGGCGTAGGTCTCCAGGCAGCCGAGCAGGTCCTCCTGGCCAAGGGTGCGCAGCGCGTGTACGGCGTCGGCCGCCCGGTCCAGGCCGGGTGAGCCGGGCTCCACCCGCCAGCCCCGGTGCCGTACCAGCTCCTCGACCTCGGCGCGAGCGGCGTGCCAGGCGTCGTCGGGAGCGCCGGGACGGGCTGGCCGGGTGACCGCCTTGTGCGCAACGCCGAGCAGCGTATGCAGGGGCAGGTCGCCGGCGTCCACCGCGGCGAGCACATCCCGCGCCCCGGCCACCGACAGCCCACCAACGTCGATCAGAGCCCGGATGAGCCGCAGCCGTTGCAGGTGCGCGTCGCCGTACGCGGCCTGGTTGGTCGCTGTCGGCGCGCCCGGTGGCAGCAGGCCCTCCCGCAGGTAGTACTTGATGGTCGCGACGCTCACCCCGCTGCGCCCGCTCAGCTCGCCGATCCGCATACCCGCCCCTTGCCAGATCCGCCGACATGATGGATAGTAGCACTCGCCATTATCGGATAGCTCCACTATCCACTGGAGGCTGGGAATGGGCGCTGTCGCGCCGGGACGGATGACCGCCGACCTGTCCGGGGACTTCGTCGTCTTCATGATCGGCATGCGCGTGAACAAGCCGTGGAAGCTGCACAAGTGGGTGCCGGTGGCCAGGGCGATGGGCCCGATGCTGCGCACCCTGGCTCAGCGCGCGGAGCTGGGGCTGCTGGGCTGGCATGTCTGGCTGGGGCTGCGCGGCCCGCTGGTGGTGCAGTACTGGCGCAGCGCCGAGCACCTGGAGCGGTTCGCCCGCGACACCTCGCTGCCACACCACGCGGCCTGGCGGGCGTTCAACCGCCGGGTCGGCACGGACGGCGACGTCGGTATCTGGCACGAGACCTACCTCGTCCCGACCGGCGGCTACGAGACCGTGTACGCCAATATGCCGCGCTTCGGGCTCGCCGCGGCCGGCGTACACCTGCCGGTGGCGGCGAAGGGCGACCGTGCCGCGGCACGGTTAGGCGCCCGGGCCGTGGGGTAGCGGCACCCGTCCGGCCGTGGTGAGGGGGCCACGGCCTCGGCAGCCAGAAACGAGGGGCGCGGTGCGTCGGTGGCTTGTCCTGCCTGTCCTGTCCGTCATGTTCCTGGTCGCCGGCTCCGCGCCGGCCGGGCCGGCCGGCGCGGCCCCCACGCCGCGGCTGCCGGACAGCATGGCCGCGATCGGTGACTCGATCACCCGGGCGACGAACGCGTGCTGCTGGTACGGCGACCGGCCGCAGAGCTCGTGGAGCACCGGCGACGCCGGCTCGGACGGCGTACGCAGCCACTACGAGCGGATCCGTGCCCGCAAGCCGGGCATCACCGGTGACCAGCACAACGACGCGGCGTCCGGGCAGGCGGTGCTGGCCGAGCTGACCTGGCGCGCGTCCTGGTGGGGGATGCGGTAGGGACGCCCGCCCCCGGTGGGGACGCGGTAGGGACGCCCGCCCCGGCTCCGGGCACCGCGGGCGGGCCGGAGACCGGCGCCGAGGGCCGGCCGTTGGCTTGGCCGGCCCGGGGGATGGGCGCCGGGTGGCTCAGCCGAAGTCCTCCGGCTGGTACTCCTTCGGCTCCACGAGGACCAGCCAGTTGCCGGAGTTGTCACGCATGACCGCCTCCACGCCGTACGGCCGGTCCGACGGCTCCTGGAGGAACGTCACGCCCTTGGCGCTCAGCTCCTCGTACGTCTTGCGGCAGTCGTCCACCTGCAGCCCGAGCCCGCCCATCTGGCCCTTCTCCAGCTGCCGCCGGACGAACGCCGCGGCCTCGTCGTCCAGCGGCGGCCCGGGCGTCATCAGCGTGACCTCAAGCTCGGGCTGGTTGGCGTGGCGCACGGTCAGCCAGCGGTACCCCTCCCCCATCCGCACATCCGTGCCCTGCTGGAAGCCGAGCACGTTGACGTAGAAGTCGCGGGCCTGGTCCTGGTCCAGGCAGTAGACGGTGACGAGCGAGATGTTTGTGATCATGTTGACGAACCTAGCCCGTCCGGGTCTGGCGGTGCTTCTCCCAGATTGCGCGGCCGGACCACCCCGGTGGTACCGGCCGGGTCGAGCCCGCCGCACATGAACAGGTAGCAGCCGGGCACCCGCGCCGCCGACCCGGCCCACCGGTCCCGGTACGCGGTCGGGCTCTCCCCCACCAGCTGCGTGAACCGCGACGAGAACGAGCCGAGGCTGGCGAAGCCGACCAGCATGCACACCTCGGTCACGGTCAGGTTGGCACCGCGCAGCAGATCCTGGGCGCGCTCGATGCGCCGGCGGGTGAGGTAGCGCATCGGCGTCTCGCCGTACGCGGCCTCGAAGCTGCGTACAAAGTGGAACTTGGACACCCCGGCGACCCGGGCGAGCTGGTCGAGGTCGAGCGCCGCGCGGTAATGGCGGTCGATGTGGTCGCGCGACCGGCGGAGGTGTGCCAGCAGCTCCAGCGCGACCGGTCGAGCCGCTCTCCCAGCCACCCCACGAGCGTAGAGCCGGGCTACTGCACCGTCGACAGCAGGTAGCTGAGCAGGAAACCCGCAGCGGTGGCCAGCGCCGCTGCGGGACCGCCCTTCTCGTACGCCTCCGGCATCAGCGTGTCGGTCAGCGACGCCACCACCGCGCCGGCCGCGAACGCCAGCGGCAGCGAGACACCGGCGCCGTCGATGCCGGCGAGGGCGCCCCGGCCGACCACCACCGCGAGCGCCAGCAGGATGGCGGCGCCGGTCCAGGTCCCGAGGACGAACCCGACGGAGCGGCCCTGCTCGCGCATTGACGCCGCGCCGACCAGCGACTCGGGCAGGTTGGACAGGAAGATGGCGACGAGCAGCACCAGGCCGGCGCCCGCACCCTCACCGTCGGCGAGCGCCACGCCGAGAGCGAGGTTCTCCGGCACGCCGTCGAGGGTCACCGCGGCGAGCAGCGCCAGCCCGGCCGCGGCGCCCGCGCCAGAGGCCGAGGCCGTGGGCTCGCTGCTGGCCGCGTCGGTGTCCAGCTTCGCCGACCCAGCCGCCGGTGCCCCGGCCTGCACCCGCCGGTCCAGCCAGGCGCTGACCAAGGTGAAGACCGTCGCGCCCACAGCAAAGCCGATCGCCGCCGGCACCGCGCCGCCCTTCTGGTACGAGTCCTCGAAAAGCTCGAACGCGAGTGCGGTGATGAGCGACCCGGCGGCGAAGGCGAGCAGCATGGCCAGCACCCGTTGCGGCAGCTTGAACCGCACACCGACCAGCGCGCCCAGCACCAGAGCAGTGGAGGCGATGACACCGAACACGGCAGCGCGAGTCATGCCCGCATACTTCCAGGGCGGGCAGGCCTGCGCCCGCCAGTGCAGGCGGCCTGCGCCGGACCGGGCCCTACGCCGGGCGGCCCTGGTCCGGGCTGCTGTGGTCCGGGCGGCTGTGGTCCGGGCTGCTGTGGTCCGGGCTGCTGTGGTCCGGGCGGGTCGCGACGAGGTCGCGTACCTCGGCGTAGCGGGCGCGCACCTGGGGCGCTGCCGGTGCCTGGTAGCGGCTGGTTCGGGTGCTCCGCCAGACCGGCGGAGCCGCGGCTGCGGTGTGCACCCAGGCGGCCTGGCGGGCTGCGCCGTCCGCGACGTACTCGCTGGGCTCGGGCACGTCAACCGGGACGCCGAGGATGCTCGGGGCGATCCGCCGGACCGCCTCGGCGGCCGCGCCCCCGCCGATGAGCAGGATCCGGTCGGGCCGGGCGCCGTGGGCGGTGAGGGCGTCGAGGCCGTCGGCGAGCCCGCAGAGCATCCCCTCGACGGCGGCCCGCGCGAGGTGGGCGGCGCTCGCGGTGGCGAGCCGCAGGCCGTGCACCGCCCCGGTCGCGTCGGGCCGGTTCGGCGTGCGCTCGCCCTCCAGGTAGGGCACGACCACCAGGCCGCCGGCGCCCGGCTCGGCGGTCAGCGCCAGCCGGGACAGCTCGGTGTGGTCGACGCGGAGCATCGCCGCCGTGGCGTCGAGCACCCGGGCGGCGTTGAGGGTGCACACCAGCGGCAGGAATCGGCCGGTCGCGTCGGCGAAGCCGGCCACGGTGCCGGTGGCGTCGGCGGCGGGGACCGTGGCGACCGCGGTGACGACTCCCGACGTACCGATGGAGACGACGACGTCTCCGGGGCCGGCGCCGAGCCCGAGCGCGGCGGCTGCGTTGTCCCCGGTGCCCGGCCCGATCAGGGTCCCGGCCAGGGTCTGGCCCGCCGGCTCGGCGGGCCCGAGCACCCGGGGCAGCACCGCGTCCCGGCCGAACGCGAGCCGCAGCAGGTCGCGGCGGTAGGCACCGGTGCCGGCGGACCAGTAGCCGGTGCCGCTGGCGTCGCCCCGGTCGGTGACGAGCGCGTCGAGACCAGGCCCGCCAGCGCCGGGCACACCGGGGCCAGGTCCGCCAGCGCCAGGCGCGTCGGGGCCGGGCACACCGGGGTCAGGCGCGCCAGCCAGCCGCCAGGTGAGCCAGTCGTGCGGCAGGCAGACCGCGGCGGTATGGGCGGCGTGCTCCGGCTCGTGCTCGGCCAGCCAGCGCAGCTTGGCCACGGTGAACGAGGCGACCGGCACCAGGCCGACCGCCTCCGCCCAGGCCCGCGCGCCCTGCTCGCCGCCGCCGAGCTCGGCGACCAGGTCGGCGGCGCAGCCGGCGGAGCGGGTGTCGTTCCACAGTAGAGCCGGCCGCACCACCACACCGGCGTCGTCCAGGCAGACCATGCCGTGCTGCTGGCCGGCGACGGCCACCGCGGCGACGTCGGCCAGGCCGCCGGCGCCGGCTACGGCCTGGCCGAGGGCCTGCCACCACGCGTCGGGGTGGACCTCGGTGCCGTCGGGGTGGCCGGCCCGGCCGTGGCGCACCAGCGCGCCGGTGTCCGCGTCACGCACCACGACCTTGCATGACTGGGTGGAGGAGTCCACCCCGGCGACGAGGACCACCGCTTACCGGGCGCCGATGGCGTGCTCGACCATGAGCTGGTTGAGCTGCGCGTAGCCGTACCCGCGGGCCCCGGCGGCCGCGACGTCGAACTCCTCGAACGCCGAGGGGTCGACGAGCAGGTCGGCCAGTGACTCGCCGGCGGCGAGAGTGGGCTGGGACAGCTCGGCGACCCGGCTCGCCGCCAGCGCCTGCTGGACCTCGGGATCGGCCCTAAACGCCCGGGTGCGCTCCTTCAGCAGCAGGTAGGTCCGCATGTTCGCAGCCGCGGAGACCCACACGCCGTCGATGTCCTCGGTACGCGCCGGCTTGTAGTCGAAGTGCCGGGGCCCGTCGTACGCCGGGCCGCCGCCCGGACCGCCGTTCTCCAGCAGGTCGACCAGGCTGAACGCGTCGAGCAGGTCGCCGTGGCCGAAGACCAGGTCCTGGTCGAACTTTGGGCCGCGCTGGCCGTTGAGGTCGATGTGGAACAGCTTGCCCTGCCACAGCGCCTGCGCGATGCCGTGGCTGAAGTTGAGCCCGGCCATCTGCTCATGGCCGACCTCCGGGTTGAGCCCGACCATGTCGGCGTGCGCCAGGGTGGAGATGAAGCCCAGGGCGTGGCCGATGGTGGGCAGCAGGATGTCGCCGCGGGGCTCGTTGGGCTTGGGCTCCAGCGCGAAGCGCAGCCCGTAGCCCCGCTCGACCACGTACGCGGCGAGCGTGTCCAGCCCCTCCCGGTAACGGTCGAGCGCGGCCCGCACGTCCTTGCCGGCGGGCGACTCGGCCCCCTCCCGCCCGCCCCAGAACACGTACGTCGACGCGCCGAGCTCGGCGGCGAGGTCGAGGTTGCGGACGGCCTTGCGCAGCGCGTACCGGCGGATGTCGCGGTCGTTGCTGGTGAACGCCCCGTCCTTGAAGACCGGATGGGTGAACAGGTTGGTGGTCGCCATCGGCACCACCAGGCCGGTGGAGTCCAGAGCCTTGCGGAACCGTTCCACGGCCGTCGCGCGGGCGGTGTCGTCGCTGCCCGATGGGACCAGGTCGTCGTCGTGGAAGGTCACGCCGTACGCGCCGAGGTCGGCGAGCCGGTGCACGGTCTCGACCGGGTCGAGCGGCGGGCGGGTCGGCTCGCCGAACGGGTCGCGCGCCGGCCAGCCAACGGTCCACAGGCCGAAGCTGAACTTGTCCTCGCGGGTCGGTTGTACGGACATACGCCCATCCTGCCAGCCGGACCGTGCCAGACTCGCACCCGTCGAACGGAGGCCCAGCCGGGCGGAGGCCCGTCGGGCGGGGCCCGTCTGGCGGAGGCCCGGGCGGGCGGAGACCCGTCGAGCGGAGACCCTGATCGGGCGGAAGGGCGTGGCTGGTGAGCGCGGAGATATTCGATGACCTCGTCGCGGAGCAGGAGCGGCTGGAGGAGATCCTGGCCGCCCTGCCCGCCGCCGCGTGGCACCGGCCGGCGGCGGTCGACGGCTGGTCGGTCCGCGACGTGGTGCTGCACCTGGCGCAGACCGAGGAGGCCGTGGTGCTGACGGCGACCGGCGGGGACGGCTCGGGTGCCAGCGTTGCGAACCCGGGCCCTGGCTTCGCCGTCGGGCGCGCGCCGGCCGGCACGATCGACGCGGTCATGGACCGCATGGTGCGCGCCGACGGTAGCGAACCAGGCGAGGTCTTTGCCCGCTGGAGAGCGGCGCGGCGGGCGGCCGTGGCGGCGCTGTGCGCGGCCGATCCCGCCACGCCGCTCGCCTGGGCGCAGACCCCGCTCAAGCCCGCCACCCTGGCCACTACCCGCCTGGCCGAGCACTGGGCACACGGGCTGGACATCACCGGCCCGCTCGGCGTGGCGTTCCCAGACACCGGCCGGCTGCGCCACATCGCCTGGCTCGGCCACAGCACGCTGCCGTACGCGTTCACCCTCGCCGGTCTGTCGCCGCAGGCGGTGTACTGCGAGCTGACCGCACCGGACGGCGCCACCTGGCGCTACGGGCCGCCGGAGGCGGAGTCGACGGTCACCGGCCCGGCAGGCGACTTCTGCCGGGTCGGCGCGCGGCGGCTCCGACCCGAGCGGTCAGGGCTTGTCGCGCGTGGCCCGCATGCCGGGACGGCGCTACAGGTTCTGCGGAACTACGCGGCCTGACAGCGCCTGCCCGGCAGCTCAGGCGGTCGCGGAGGACCCGTGGGGGTCCCCCGCGACGCTCGCTGCACCGATCTGGAGCGCTCCCCTGGCTGGCCAGGCGCTACACGTCACAGAGGCGCAACACATCACCGAGGGCGCTACACGCCACCGGAGGCGAAGAGCGGCGCGCTGTATACCCACGGCATGGTGACCCAGTTGCCAGTGGACTGGGACAGGAACCGACCCGAACCCTGGAGCCGGTAGAAGCCGGTGCCGCACTTGCCGCCGTTGCCGTACTGCAGCTTGGTGGAGAAGGCGGAGACGTCAGGGTTGGAGGTCTTCCAGCCGGTGTCGCTGCAGGCGTTGAACGGTCCGCTGCTGTACGGCGAGTAGCCCACGATGATCCGGGCGCCGAGCGTCCGGTAGATCGGGCTCCCGCTCGGTCCGTGCAGCGTGAAGGCCACAACGGAGTCGAGGTTGTCGTTGGTCGGGTTGCCGTCGAGGTCGATGATCCCGATGCCGATGTCGACCAGCCCCTGGTAGACCTCCTCCTGGACGAACTTCTTCCAGTTCTCCGAGAAAGCCTTGGCGTCCTCCTCGCCGTTGCGGATGTCCGCGATCCGCCACCAGTAGCCGAAGTACGGGCCCTTCTCGCACTCCCAGACGATGTAGTCACTGGAGTCGATCGAGACGTACTCGATGTAGATGTCGCCGACCTCGCCGTCGCTGTTGCACGCGATGAACGGCGGGATCGCGTGCGCGGGACGCGCGGCGTCGGGCGCCACGACGCTTCCCAGGACGAGCGCCAGAACGAACAGGCTCGCCAGGACGTATCTTCGAAGTTTCGGTGACCGCATTTCGGGCCTCCCTGTCCTCGGCTCGACGGGCTGGGCCGCGACCGCGACCACCCGTACCACGCTGTGCGGCGGCCACCTGCCGGCCCGGGTCGAGCGTCGCAGGATGCGGTGATCCGGAACCCTGTGAGATTCTTGTGGCTCGATGGATCAAGCGAGCGGACGGCGGGGGGCCTCGGGTGTCTGCGACGGTGGAGTTCCGGCTGCTCGGCCCCGTCGAGGTATGGGCCGGGGGGCGGCGGGTCGACACCGGGCAGCCGCGGCAGCGCAGCGTGCTGGCGGCCCTGCTGGTGGACGCGGGCCGCCTGGTGACCTGGGAGAGCCTGATCGACCGGGTGTGGGGCGAGGCGCCGCCGGCCGGTGCCCGCCATGCGCTCTACTCGCATGTGGCCCGGGTCCGGCGGCTGCTCGCCGCGGCGGCCGGGCCCGGCGAGGCCCCGCCGCGGCTGGTCCGCCAGCCTGGCGGCTACCTCCTGGACGTCGACCCGGACCGGGTCGACCTGCACCGGTTCCGGCGCCTGGTCGACCAGGCGCGCGCCCGCAACGCCAACGGCGAGCGGGTACTGCTGCTGCGCGAGGCCGTCGAGCTGTGGCGCGGCGAGCCGCTGGCCGGGCTCCCCGGCCGCTGGCCGGCCCGGCTGCGGGAGGGATGGCGGCAGCGCCGGCTGGAGGCGGTGCTGGCGTGGGCGCTCGCCGAGCTCGATGAGGGCAACGCTGCCGCGGTCATCGCACCGCTGACCGAGCTCCTGGACGACTACCCGCTGGTGGAGCCGGTGTCCGCGACGCTCATCCAGGCGCTGCACCGGACCGGGCGCGGCGCCCAGGCCCTGGCGTGCTACGAGGCCGCCCGCCAGGGCTTGCGGGACGAGCTCGGGGTGGCGCCCGGTGGCGAGCTACGCGACGCGTACCAGCTGGTTCTGGGCAGCGGGCCGGCACGGCCGGCGGCGCCCGGCGCCGCGCCGGCGCCGCTGACGCCTGCGCAGCTGCCGCTGGACCTGCACGGCTTCGTCGGCCGCCGGGCCGAGCTGGCGATGCTGGACGTGATGCTGGCGGCGGCGACGGAACAGCCGACGGCGGTGGTCGTCGCGGCGGTCTGGGGCCCGGCGGGAGTCGGCAAGACCACGCTGGCTGTGCACTGGGCGCACCGGGTCGCCGACCGGTTCCCGGACGGGCAGCTCTACGTGGACCTGCGCGGTTTCGACCCGCCCGGCCCGGCGCTGACCGCCGCCGAGGCGGTAAGGGGCTTCCTGGACGGGCTCGGGGTGGCGCCCCGGCGCGTCCCGGCGAGCCTGGACGCCCAGGTGGCGCTCTACCGAAGCCTGCTGGCCGGCCGGCGGGTCCTGATCGTGCTCGACAACGCCCGCGACGCCGGCCAGGTACGCCCGCTACTGCCCGGCTCACCCGGCTGCCTGGCCGTGGTCACCAGCCGCAACCAGCTGCCCAGCCTGGTCGCGATGGCCGGCGCCCGGCCCTTGACCCTGGGCCTGCTGCCCGCCGCGGACGCCCAGGAGCTGCTGGCCCGCCGGCTGGGCGCGCACCGGGTGGCGGCCGAGCCGCAGGCGGTGGGCGAGATCCTCAGCCGGTGCGCGCGGCTCCCGCTGGCCCTCGCCACCGTCGCCGCCCGGGCCGCCACCCATCCGGACTTCCCGCTCGACGCGCTCGCGGGCGAGCTGAGGAGGTCCTGCGCCGGCCTGGACGCGTTCACCGGGGATGACCCGGCCACCGACGTCCGGGCCGTGTTCTCCTGGTCCTACCGGCAGCTGCAGGCACCGGCGGCACGGTTGTTCCGGCTGCTGGCGGTGCATCCCGGCCCGGACATATCCGCACCGGCCGCGGCGAGCCTGGCCGGCACACCGGCACCGGCGGCCGGCCCGCTGCTCACCGAGCTGACCCGCGCCCACCTGGTCACCGAGCACGCCCTCGGCCGGTACGCCTGCCACGACCTGCTACGCGCGTACGCCGGCGAGCTTGCGCAGGAGTGCGACAGCGACGCCGACCGGCGCGCGGCGACCGGCCGGGTGCTCGACCACTACCTGCACACCGCCCGCGCCGCGGTGTGCCTGCTCGAGCCCCACCGGGACCAGGCGCCGGTGGCCCCGGCGCGCGCCGGGGTGGTCCCGGAACGCCTCGCCGACCCCGCCAGCGCGCTGGCCTGGTTCGCCGCCGAGCACCCAGTCCTGCTGGCCGCCGTCCGGCAGGCCGCCAGCTGCGGGTTCGACACCCACGCCTGGCAGCTGGCGGGCACCATGGCCGACTTCTTCCAGCGGCGCGGGGACTGGGCCGGCTGGGCCGTGACCCAGCGGACCGCCCTGGCCGCGGCGCGCCGCCTCGCCGACCCGGCCAAGGAGGCCGAGGCCCATCGCGGCCTCTCCGGCGCCTACTACCAGCTGGGCCGCCTCGACGAGGCGCACATCCACCTACGGCACGCGGTCGAGCTGCACCAGCGGCTCAGCGACCCCGCCAGCCAGGCCCGGATCATGCTCAACCTCGCCTGGCTCAACGAGCGGCAGGGGCGCCTGGCCGACGCGGTGGGCAACGCCGGGCAGGCCCTCGACCTCTACCGGGCCGCTGGTCACCGGCGCGGGGAGGCGGCCGCCCTCAACGCGCTGGCCTGGTGCCATGTGCAGCTCGGCAACCATGGGGAGGCGCTCGCCTGTGGCGGGGCGTCGCTCACCCTGCTGCGCGAGCTCGACGACCGGCACGGGCAGGCCGCCGCCCTGGACAGCCTCGGCTACATCAACCACCACCTGGGCCGGCACGAGCAGGCTGCCGCCGGCTACCGGCAGGCACTGGAGCTGTTCCAGCAGGTCGGCGACGGCTACAACGAGGCGACCACGCTGCGCCGGCTCGCCGAGACCCAGCGCGACGCCGGTGACCTCGCCGCCGCCGGCCAGACCTGGCGCCGTGCTGTGGCCATCCTCGACGGGCTGGGACACGCCGACGCCGACCTGGTCCGTGCCGCGCTGCGCCGGCTCGACGCCGCGCAGCCGGTACGGGCGTCCCGCTGAGACGGCAATCCGGCCGCCCCGGCCGGCCCGAGTCCTACTCGATGTCGTACTCGAGGACGAACGAGGGCTTGGCACCCATCGGCGCCTCGAACTCGCCCTCTCCGCGTACGCCGGCGAGGTCACCGGTGCCCGACCCGTCCACGACCACCCACAGGCCCTTGGCCCGCTTGCCGTCGAAGTCACCGACGGTCTCGAGGACGAACGAGCCGCGCTGGCCGTCGAGCGAGCCGTTGACGTACTGCATCCCTACGAACCGGGCCGTGCCGTCCTCGCCATAGCACATGAGCCACTCGACGCCGCCCTCGCCGTCAAGCCCGCCGCTGAACCGCTGCCTGACGCTGGCCCGGGTGAGCTTGCGCCCCCCGTCCAGATCCTGGTATGTGGCCTCGTCCCAGGAAGCGATCTCGAACTCGCCGTGCACCGTGGCCATGACAGCCTCCCTCATACTCGACACCCATCGGGGTGCCCCGGCGTCCGGACCGGAAAACCCGGACCAGCCGGCGGCGGGAGAGATGGCGGGCGCCCGGCGGCCCCCGTGGCGCCCCAGGGTCAGAGCCGCATGTGTACGCGGACCGTGGTGCTACCCGCAACGCTGTGAATGCGTACCAGGTCGCAGAGGTAGTTGACCATGAGCAGGCCCCGGCCGCGGTCGCTCTCCTGCATGGGCGGGACCCGGCCCACCAGCGGGTCGATGATGTGCCCGGCGTCGCGGACCTCGCAGACGATGCCGTCGTTCTCCTGCCAGATCCGCACGGTGCCGACGCCGCCGCCGTGCTTGACGCTGTTCGTGGCGATCTCGTTGACGGCGATCTGCAGGTCGGCGACGCGGGTGGCGGCGAGCCCGGCGCGCCCCGCGTAGCGGGCCACGAACTGGCGTACGTTCGGCAGCTCGCCAACGGTGAACTCGATCGTGGCCGCCTTGGGGGCCGGCTCCGGGAAGGCGCGGTTGAAGTAGGCGACCACGGCCTCGGGCGCGGTGTAGACGTCGCTGGGGCGCCGGTCGTAGCCCTCGATCACGGTCGGGTGGGTCTGCGTCGCGTCGAAGAGCACCCGCGGCTCGAGGCTGGCCGTGTCGTACGGGCACAGGATCGTCGCCTCGACCCCCTTGAACGCCAGGTTGATCAGCGCCTCGTGCTGGACGCAGGCCGGGTACTCCGCGGCGCTGCGGCCGGTCCAGATCGGCTCCCCGATGATGCGCACCGGGCGGCCCTCGTGCTCGTCGAGGAACGCCCGCAGCACCCAGGGGATGATCCGGCCGGGGTTGCGCCCGGCGTGGGTCATGTCCCGGAAGGTGACCCGGCGGGCGACCCGGGCGCCGAGCGCCGTGCGCAGCACCTCCACGTTGGGGCCGGGCACCGCGACCAGCACCGGCTCCCCGGCGGCGAGGGCGGCCTCGACGAACGGCCGGGTGCCGGCGACATACTCCGCCCGGTCGGCGTAGAACAGGGCGTCATGTACGAACGGTCCGGCGCTCATGACCGGTCCGTCTCGGTCGTCGGTGCGTGCCGCCACAGTAGGTCGATCATACGGCGGAGCACCTCCAGCGGAAGAGTGTCAACGGCGTACGCGACTGGTCCCTGACTGCGGCGCCCGCTCATAGGCCGCGCAGCCAGGTGAAGGCGTCCACAACCCAACCGGTCTGGCGCAGGTACGCCACGCCGGCGGCCGCGAGGAACAGGCCGGTCACGGCGTGCGAGACCCACGCACCCCGGCGGGTACGGCCCATCGAGCGCTCCAGCACCACCCGGCCGAGCAGGCGACACAGCCCGAAGACGCCGGCGGCGACGAGCAGCACCAGGACGAAGGTGAACAGGGGCACGGTCAGGCTGAGGCCCCGGGACGAGATCGCCCAGATGCCCCAGCAGACGAACGCGAACAGCCCGCCGAGGACCGACCACTCGCCACCCCGGCGCAGCTGCCGCGCCTGGTAGCGCCACGGGTAGCGGGGCGCCGGCGGGCGTGTCGCACCGACGATCGTCTCGGTGGGCGGAGCCACCGGCCTGGGCCGCTGCCCCACCTGGGCGACCCCGGGCCGGTAGGCCGGGTTGTGCGGGGCGGTGGGCCATACCGGCTGCCGCGCCGGCAGGGTGGGCTCATCCCATGGCTGCGTCGGCTCTGCCATTGCTCCTCCTGCCAGCCGGTCGGGCCCCCGAA
>DASRIS010000122.1:0-7525 GCA_035649895.1 Micromonosporaceae bacterium
GTTCGGGCTGGCCCTGCACAGTGGACGGTGCAGCGTGGGCACCGGGATCGGCTCGGCGGCGCCGACCCCGGTGCGGGCTGTGGCCGCGGAGGAGCTCGCTGCGGCGGAGCTGCCCTGGCAGTCCCGGGCGCCGCTGCCCGACGCGGTCGCCGCCCGCTTCGGCGAGCTGGTCGCCGCCGCCGCGGCACCCATCGACGACGTGCGCGGCACCGCCGGCTACCGCCGGCACGCCCTGCGCGTCCTGGCCGCCCGGACGCTGCGCTGGGCCTGGGAGGAGTACCGGTGCGCGTGACCTGCACGGTGAACGGGGCGCCCCGCGAGGCGGACGACGTCTGGCCCGGGGAGAGCCTGCTCTACCTGCTGCGGGAACGGCTCGGCCTGCCCGGCGCCAAGAACGCCTGCGAGCAGGGCGAGTGCGGCTCCTGCACGGTCTACCTGGACGGGCAGGCGGTCTGCGCGTGCCTGGTCGCGGCCGGGCAGGCGCAGGGGCGGGAGGTGGTCACCGTGGAGGGGCTGGCCGAGGCGGCGGCTCCGGTGCAGCGGGCGTTCGTGGCCGCCGGGGCGGTGCAGTGCGGGTTCTGCACGCCCGGCCTGGTCGTGGCAGTGCACGACCTGCTCTCCCGCGACCCGGCGCCAGGCGACGCCGACATCCGCGAGGCGCTCGCCGGCAACCTGTGTCGCTGCACCGGCTACGAGCAGATCCTCGACGCCGTACGCCTGGCAGCGCGTGACCTTGCGGCGGCCGAGTCGTGATCATTATCGAGAACTGCGCGGTGGCCACGGTCGACGCCGACGGCACCGAGTACGGCGACGGCCACATCGTGGTCGACGAGGGCCGCATCGTGGCGGTGGGCCGGGGCCACGCCGGCCGGTACCACCGCTCCACCCGGCGCGTCGACGGCGGCGGCTGCCTGGCCACGCCCGGGCTGGTCAACACCCACCACCACCTCTACCAGTGGGCCACCCGGGGCCTCGCCCAGCAGGCCGACCTGTTCGGGTGGCTGCGTGAGCTCTACCCGGTGTGGGCCGGCATCGACGCCGAGATGGTCCAGGCCGCGGCGGCGGCCGGGCTGGGCTGGCTGGCGCTGTCCGGGTGCACCACGACCACCGACCACCACTACGTGTTCCCGCGCGGCGGCGGTGACCTGCTCGCCGCCACGGTGGCCGCGGCCGGCACGGTCGGCCTGCGCTTCCACCCCTGCCGCGGCTCGATGGACCTCGGCGTGTCCGCGGGCGGGCTGCCACCGGACGAGCTGGTGGAGGAGACCGACGCGGCGCTCGCCGCCACCGCCGAGGCGATCGACCGCTTCCACGACCCGCAGCCGGGCGCGATGGTTCGCATCGCCGTCGCCCCCTGCTCGCCGTTCTCGGTCACCGGCCGGCTCATGCGCGAGGCCGCCGAGCTGGCCCGGGCCCGCGGTGTGCGCATGCACACCCACCTCGCCGAGACGGTGGAGGAGGAGGCGTACTGCCGGGAGCACCACGGCTGCACCCCGGTCGAGTACGCCGAGCAGCTGGGCTGGCTCGGCGGCGACGTGTGGCTGGCGCACGGGGTGCACCTCGACGCCGCCGCGGTCGGGCGGCTCGCCGCGACCGGCACCTCGGTGGCTCACTGCCCGAGCTGCAACGCCCGCCTCGGGGCCGGCATCGCACCAGTACGCGAGCTGCTCGACGCCGGGGTGGCCGTGGGGCTCGGGGTGGACGGCCCGGCATCCCAGGAGGCCGGGCAGCTCGGCGCGGAGCTGCGCCAGGCGCTGCTCGCCGCCCGGCTGCGCGGCGGGCCGGCGGCGCTGACCGCCCGCGAGGCGCTGTGGCTGGCCACCGCCGGTGGGGCGCGCTGCCTCGGCCGCGAGGACGAGCTGGGCACGCTCGCCCCGGGCCGGCTCGCCGACGTCGCGCTGTGGCAGCTGGACGGCCTGGGTCACGCCGGCATCGAAGACCCGGTGGCCGCGCTGGTGTTCGGGCCGCCGGCGCCGCTGCGGCTGCTGCTCGTGGCGGGCCGGCCGGTGGTGGAGCGAGGGGCGCTGGTCACCGCCGACGAGTACGACCTCGCCCGGCAGCTGCGTAAGGCGTCCCGCCGGCTGGCCCGGCGGACCCGCGCGACCGCCGGCGCCCCAGCGCGTTCCGGCGCCTCGGCGGGTTCCGGCGCCCCAGCGCGTTCCGGCGCCTCGGCGGGTTCCGGCGCCTCGGCGCGTTCCGGCGCACCGGACCAGACCGGCAGCGGGGCACGGCTATGAGCGTGGTCGAGCAGGCGCTGGTGGCGCCGGTGACCGGCGGGGTCGGGGAGAGCGCGACCCGGCCCGACGGCACGCTCAAGACGCGGGGCGAGTTCGCGTTCTCCTCCGACCTGTGGGCCGACGACATGCTGTGGGGCGCGACCCTGCGCAGCCCGCACCCGCGGGCCCGGATCGTCAACATCGACCTGACCGGCGCGGTGGCGCTGCCCGGGGTCTACGCCGTGCTGACCCAGGAGGATGTGCCGGGCGCCAGGCGCTACGGGCTGGAGATCGCCGACCAGCCGGTGCTCGCCGAGGCCGAGGTGCGCTACCAGGGCGAGCCGGTCGCCATCGTCGCCGCCGACCACCCGGAGACCGCCCGCCGGGCGGTCGACCGGATCACAGTGGACTATGAGGTCCTGCCGCCCGTCGTCGACCCGGAGGCGGGCGAGGTCCTGCGTCACGTGCCGATCCGGCGCGGCGACCCGGCCGCCACCGCGGAGGTGGTGGTCACCGGCGAGTACCAGGTGGGCATGCAGGACCAGGCGTTCCTCGGCCCGGAGTCCGGGCTCGCCGTGCCGGCCGAGGACGGCGGGGTCGACCTCTACATCGCCACCCAGTGGCTGCACGTCGACCAGTCCCAGGTCGCCGCGTGCCTGGGCCTGCCACCCGAGAAGGTGCGGCTGACCCTGGCCGGGGTAGGCGGGGCGTTCGGCGCCCGCGAGGACCTGTCCATGCAGGTCCACGCGTGCCTCCTTGCGCTGCGCACCGGGCGGCCGGTCAAGATGGTCTACTCCCGCGAGGAGTCGTTCTACGGCCACGTGCACCGGCACCCGGCCCGGCTACGCTACGAGCACGGCGCCACCCGCGACGGGCGCCTGGTCTACGTGCGCGCCCGGATCATGCTCGACGGCGGGGCGTACGCATCCAGCTCCACCGCGGTCTGCGCGAACGCCGCCACCCTGGGCATCGGCCCGTACGACGTGCCCAACGTCGTCATGGACTGCTATGTCGCGTACACCAACAACCCGCCCTGTGGCGCGATGCGCGGCTTCGGCGCGGTGCAGGCGTGTTTTGCGTACGAGTCCCAGATGGACCGGCTCGCCGCAGAGCTCGGCCTGGACCCGGTGGATCTGCGGGCGCGCAACGCGCTGCACCCGGGCGCGCGCATGCCGACGGGCCAGGTCGTGGACGGCCCGGCGCCAGTGGCCGAGCTGCTGGAGCGGGTGCGCTCCGCCCCGCCCGCCCCGCCGCAGGGGACAGACCTGCGCGACCTGCCCGGCGGGGTCGCCAACACCACCCACGGCGAGGGGGTACGCCGTGGCGTCGGCTACGGCATCGGGATCAAGAACGTGTGCTTCTCCGAGGGGTTCGACGACTACGCCACCGCCCGGGTGCGGCTGGAGGTGATCGGCGGCGAGCCGACCGCCCTGGTGCACACCGCCGCCTGTGAGGTCGGCCAGGGGCTGGTGACCGTGCAGGCGCAGGTGGCGCGGACTGAGCTGGGCGTGGAGCGGGTGGTGATCGCCACCGCGGACACCGGCGTGGGCAGCGCAGGCTCCTCGTCCGCGTCGCGGCAGACGTATATGAGCGGGGGCGCGGTAAAGGCGGCCTGCGAGGCCGTCCGGACCCGGCTGCTGGCCCGGGCCGGGCAGGCGGCCGGTGCGCGGCTACGGCTGGCCGGCGGGAAGGTCGTGTCCACAGGGGACGGAGGCGACGAGGTCGTGGCCGACCTGGTGGAGCTGCTCGGGGACGAGCCGGTGGAGGAGACCGTGGTCTGGCGGCACCGGCCCACCCAGCCGCTGGACCCGGTCACCGGCCAGGGCAACGCCCATGTCCAGTACGCGTTCGCCGCCCACCGCGCCACTGTGGACGTCGACACCGAGCTGGGTCTGGTCAAGGTCGTGGAGATCGTCACCGCGCAGGACGTCGGCCGGGCGGTCAACCCGCAGGCGGTGCGCGGCCAGATCCACGGTGGCACGGCCCAGGGGCTGGGCCTGGCGCTGATGGAGGAGATCCAGGTGGTCGACGGCCTGGTGCGCAACCCGTCGTTCACCGACTATCTCATCCCCACCATCCTGGACATGCCCCCGATGCACGTGGACGTGCTGGAGCTGGCCGACCCGCACGCGCCGTACGGGCTGCGCGGGGTCGGCGAGCCGCCGACGATCTCGTCCACCCCGGCTATCGTGGCCGCGGTCCGGGCGGCGACCGGCCGGCCGCTGACCCGGGTGCCGGTGCGCCCGGAGCACATCGTAGGAGGCGACACGTGACCGAGATACTGAGCACGCAGGCGCGCGCCTTCGTCGAGGACCTGCAGCGCAGGTTCGGGCCGCGCCGTGACGAGCTGCTGGCACTGCGCGCGCAGCGCCGGGCCGAGCTGGCCCGCACCGGGCGGCTGGACTTCCGGCCGGAGACCCGCGAGGTCCGCGCCGCTGACTGGAGCGTGGCGTCCGCGCCGGCTGACCTGACCGACCGGCGGGTCGAGATCACCGGGCCGACCGAGCGGAAGATGGCGATCAACGCGCTGAACTCGGGCGCCAGCGTGTGGCTCGCCGACCACGAGGACGCGAACACCCCACACTGGTCCAATGTGGTCGGTGGCCAGGAGAACCTCTACGACGCCGTCCGCCGTACCATCTCCTACCAGGCGCCGGACGGGCGCCAGTACCGGCTGGGCGAGGGCCCGCTGCCCACGATCGTGATGCGACCCCGCGGCTGGCACCTGGACGAGCGCAATGTGGTCGTCGGCGGCCGGCCGGCGGCCGGCGCCCTGGTCGACTTCGGACTCTACTTCTCCCACAACGCCCGCGAGCTGCTCGCGCGGGGAAGCGGACCCTACTTCTACCTGCCCAAGATGGAGAGCCACCTGGAGGCGCGGCTCTGGAACGAGGTCTTCGACCACGCTCAGGACGCACTCGGCATCCCCCGCGGCACCATCCGGGCCACGGTCCTGGTCGAGACGATCCCGGCCGCGTTCGAGATGGACGAGATCCTCTACGAGCTGCGCACCCACGCCTCCGGGCTGAACGCCGGGCGCTGGGACTACCTGTTCAGCATCATCAAGAACTTCCGCGACGCCGGCCCGAGCTTCGTGCTGCCCGACCGCGGCGCGGTGACGATGACCGCGCCGTTCATGCGGGCGTACACCGAGCTGCTGGTGGCGACCTGCCACCGGCGCGGCGCCTTCGCTATGGGCGGCATGGCCGCGTTCATCCCGAGCCGGCGCGACCCGCAGGTCAACGAGGTGGCTCTGGCCAAGGTCCGGGAGGACAAGGAGCGCGAGGCGACCGACGGCTTCGACGGGTCCTGGGTGGCCCACCCGGACCTGGTGCCGGTGTGCCGGGAGGTCTTCGACCGGTTCCTGGGCGAGCGCCCCAACCAGCTGCACCGCCGCCGCGACGATGTGCGGGTCACCGCGGAGCAGCTGCTCGACGTCGCCGCCACGCCCGGCGCGGTGACCCGCGAAGGGCTGCGCACCAACGTGTCCGTCGGCATCCAGTACCTGGCCGCGTGGCTCGCCGGCAACGGCGCGGTGGCCATCAACAACCTGATGGAGGACGCGGCCACCGCCGAGATCTCCCGGTCGCAGGTCTGGCAGTGGCTGCACAACGGGGTACGCCTCGACGACGGCGAGCCGGTCACCGCCGAGCTGGTCCGCCGCATCGAGGACGAGGAGCTGGCCCGGATCCGCGCCGAGGCCGGCCAGGATGAGGACAAAGGCCGGCTGGACGAGGCCCGGGCGCTCTTCGAGCAGGTGGCGCTGGCCGACGAGTTCGTCGACTTCCTGACGCTGCCAGCGTACGAGCTGGTCGAATGAGGCTCGGGCGGCGGGGCGGGAGCCGGCGGTGAGGCTCGGGCCGGACCTCTACGCGGCCCTGGACGAGCGGCTGGCCACCGCCGACGCCGAGCTGCGCCGGTGCTACCCGGGGCCGCCGGCCGGGCGGCAGCCGGTGCACACCGTCTACATCCCGGCCGACCGGTTCGGCGCCGACCTGGTGGAGCGCTGGGGCGCGGCGGCCCGGGCTGCGCTCGTCGCGCACCCGCCGCTGCCGTTCCCCGAGGAGCTGCGCGACCGGGTCCTCGCCAAGCTGGCCCGGGAGCCGGTCGAGGATGTCCGGATCGACTTCGAGGACGGGTACGGCACCCGCGACGACCCGGACGAGGACGCCGCCGCCCGGGCCGCCGCCGCGTCGCTCGCCGCCGGCCCGATGCCGCCGTTCGTGGGCTTGCGGTGCAAGAGCCTTGAGGCGGGTACGCGCCGGCGCGCCGTACGCACGCTCGACGTGTTCCTCGACGCGCTCGGCCCGCCGCCGGCAGGCTTCGTGGTGACCCTGCCGAAGGTGAGCCGGGTCGAGCAGGTGGACGCGATGGTGCACCTGTGCGCCCGGCTGGAGCAGGAGTACGGCCTGCGCGACGGCGGCCTGCGCTTCGAGCTGCAGGTCGAGACCACGCCCGCGGTGCTGGGTGCGGACGGCACCGCCACGGTCGCCCGGATGGTGCACGCCGCCGGCGGCCGCTGCGTCGGGCTGCACTACGGCACGTACGACTACAGCGCCGAGTGCGGCATCGCGCCGGCGTACCAGAGCCTGGACCATGCGGTGGCCGACCACGCCAAGGCGGTGATGCAGGTGGCCGCGGCCGGCACCGGGGTACGCGTCTGCGACGGCTCGACGAACGTCCTGCCGGTGGGGGAGACGGCGCAGGTGCACGCGGCCTGGCGGCTGCACCTGGCGCTGGTGCGGCGGTCCCTGGAGCGCGGCTTCTACCAAGGCTGGGACCTGCACCCGGCGCAGCTGCCGACCAGGTTCGCCGCCACGTACGGCTTCTTCCGGGA
Source organism: Micromonosporaceae bacterium (assembly GCA_035649895.1). Taxonomy (GTDB): domain Bacteria; phylum Actinomycetota; class Actinomycetes; order Mycobacteriales; family Micromonosporaceae; genus DASSUC01. The sequence goes on from DASRIS010000122.1 coordinate 7,054, forward strand.
GGGCCTGGCAGAGGCGGTGACCCGGCTCGCGGCCTATCGGCCCGGCGGCTCCAGCGGCGGCGGAGACGGTGGTGGCGGAGACGGTGGTGACGGCGGCGGCGTGCTGGACGAGCCGGCCACGGTGCGGGCGCTGACCGGCTTCCTGCGCCGTGGCGTGGACTGCGGCGCGCTCGACCCGGCGGAGGTGCCCAGTGGAGTTTGACCTGGTGCTGCGCTCCCGCCGCACGGTCCTGCCCGACGGGGAGCGCCCGGCAGCGGTGTGCGTGCGGGACGGGAAGGTCGCCGCGGTCGAGCCGTACGACGCCGTGCCAGGGCAGGACCTGGGCGAGCTGGCCCTGCTGCCCGGCCTGGTCGACACGCACGTGCACGTCAACGAGCCGGGCCGCACCCACTGGGAGGGCTTCGCGACGGCCACCCGGGCCGCCGCTGCCGGTGGCGTCACCACGATCGTGGACATGCCGCTCAACTCGGT
>DASRIS010000123.1:0-13298 GCA_035649895.1 Micromonosporaceae bacterium
AACTCAGCCCGGGCCAACCAGGCCGCCACCCGGAGGACATGCACGTCGTCAGGACCGAAGCGGTGACGCCACTGCTGGTACAGATTGCTGGCGAGCACATGGGCCTGGTCGGTGTCGCCCCGGATGAGAAGATAAGATAAGGCATCGCAGGCTAGGGACCGCAGCTGCGGGTTGTCAAAGCTAGCAGGGGCGACTGCCAACAGATGAGGCAGAAGTCGTGCCCACGCCGGCCAAATGGTGGGGTGCGCTGCTGGACCGGGATGGGCCGCCACCAGTAGCGCGCAAACGTGACCCTGTACCCGCAGCGCGTCCAGTGCGGTCAGCTGGTCTTTGAGTATGGCTTGGGTGAGGCGATGCAGGATGATCCCGTCCGGGGTAACCCTAGCCAACCCATAGTCAGCGGTGCGGCCGATACTTCGCCGCCACACGATCGGTCGCTTGAGTACAGCATTCCACGGAGCGATTAGGTCCCAGTCCTCGTCCCCGTCACTCCCCGGCGCGGGACGGTGGGTCAGCAGCTCAAGCGGGATCGGCTCGGGAGCGAGAAACGCACAGATCCGCAACAGCGCATGGGCGGCGCCGTCGGTTGTCGCCAGTCGCTCCATACTTATACCGATCGCCGCGGCCAGCGGTACCGGATAGGTCACTGGCCTCCCCTCGCCGAGAAGCTCTGCGGCATGCGTGGCTAGCAGAGCTAGGTACTCGTCGACGGCCGTACCGGTCTCAGCGAGAAAGCCGGCGGCCTGCACGAGCGCCAACGGCAGATCTCCGAGCGCGCGGGCTAACCGGCCCGCTTCGTGCTCGTTGAGGGCAAGATGATGCGCCATCAACAGCTGTACCGACTCCGCCCTAGGCAGCTCAGGAAGGTGCATCACGGCAGCTAACTGCTCCCACCGCTGCTGGCGCGACGTGATGATCACATGCCCAGAGCCTCCAGGCAGCCATTGGCGAACGCCTTCCGGCGCCTCAGCATGATCGAAGATGACCAGCCAACGGCCGTGCTGCCGCAGCGCCTCCTTCACCAGAGCGGCGCCAGTCACGGTATCCGCTCCAGCTTCTAGGATTCCCAACCTACGGCCCAGATCTGCGTACTGCTCGCCGAGCATGCCGACGCGCTCCGCCGAGATCCACCACACCACGTCGTAGTCATCGGCGTACCGGTAGGCATACTCGATGGCCAGCTGGGTCTTGCCGACCCCACCCATGCCATGCAGTGCCTGTACCACGGCCGGCCCACCGCTTCGCAACCGGTCGCGCAGCTCGGTCAGGTATGACTCGCGCCCAGTGAATCCCGGGTTTCGGGGTTCGACGTTCCACACCGACGGCAGCGCGCCAGTTTCCCGCAGACTCTCCGGCCAGCCGCGAACACGGTCAGTGGCTGCCACGGAACTGGCGGGCGGCGACTCGGGAAGGAAGACGTTTACCTGGTTACCGTGATCCTGGACCGATTGACGCGCCTGCGCAGAGCCGACCACATGCTGGCTAACACCGTCCGGGGCCGGCCGCACCGGTGACGCCAGGCCATCGTAATAGGAGTCATCATGTTTATATAGCACCGTCGGCACCACGCCTTCGGTAGCCGAAGTAGTTGCTCTGGCTCCCGTAGCCCTGCACCGCCTGCTGTGCTTGGTCAAGACCAACTACACGCTGTACAACGGGCGCGGCGGTAGCCATACCTGTTGCCTGGTTGACCTGCTGGACAGACCGCCGCAGCTGCTCGGCTAGCTGTGGCCGTTCGATCAACAGATCCTCCAGCCGCGCGGTCCACATCGCCCGCTGCAAAACCCGGGTCTGCTCGCTACTGTCCTCGGCCGTCAGCTGGGCCCGGCTCTCCTCCAGTTGCTGTCCCACCGCCGCCATCCGACGAGCATCGTCCCGGCCTAACAACCGGGAGAAGCTCGCCTTTGTCATCTGCCACGCATCGGTCGCCGCAGCGCCAATCAGGGCGCTACCACCTGCTGCCGCCAAAGCCATCATCTCATCGGTCAACATCTGACTCCCCAAACAGCTAATTAGTGAAGCGTTCCTCACATCTACCACATCGGTGCAACCCTCGCTGTCGTCTCTTGGCAACGTGGCCAGCACCAGACCAGCTGCCAACGCAGCGTTACATACACCCAGCGCGCGGTGAGTTCATCAACCACGAGTACAGTCGAGCGACACGATGCCGCGCCGACATCGGTGGCCTAAGCGAGAGGCCGGTCCCTGCAGGCCGTCCCAGGACCGCCGGAGAACGGGCAGCCTCGCCGGGATGACGAGGGCGTCATACGGTGAGTAGGAGAGCACCTCGTCCACCGCCCACTGCATGTACGCCGCAGGCAGGTGCGCATCTCGGGATCGTCGGGGAGGCCGGCGTCGCCAGCGGCCTGGACGAAGCACCCGACGAAGCGCCCACCCAGGTCGACCTCCATGCCCTGGTGTGCGTATATGCCGAGCATCGCCGACTGAGCACCGCATAACTGCGTGTAGCTGGCCGGGCCACCGAAGACCTTGGCCCAGTAGCTCGTCAGCCGCTCCATGTGCTGTGGATGACCAGGGTGCGAGAACGGGTGGTTCAGCACGGGATCCGCGAGGCAGCGTGCGTGGTGCGCGGCTGCGAGCGCCAGTAAGGCCGGCTCTCGCCTTCGGCGGCCTCGAAGACCGTTGGTTCGGGTCACGGCACGGCTGTGCCACAGGCCGCGCCCGCCCGAGCGCGCCTGCCTACGAACGTCACCTGCCTCAGGAGGTCGTCAGCGCGGCTCGCCGCGGCGCTGGCGCAGCGCGGCGAGCGCCTCCGCCAGGATCGCGGCACCGTCCTCGTCGGTGCGCCGCTCCTTGACATAGGCCAGGTGCGACTTGTACGGCTCGTTACGCGGCGGGGCCGGCGGGTTCTGCTCGTCCCTCCCGGCCGGCAGGCCGCACTTGGGGCAGTCCCAGGTCTTCGGGGGTGGGGCGTCGACCGCGAACGACGGTCTGACGGTGTGTCCGTTGGCGCACCAGTATGTGGTCGCGCGACGGGGCACCGGCTCGCACCGCTCGGGCTGCCGGACAGGGCCGGAGCCGACACGGGTACCGCGAATGGCGCTGCCACTTGCCACGGCTACTTGCTCCTGTCGTCGGGGGGGTCGTCGACTGGATGGCCGCAGGGTGACTACAACACCTGCGCGGCGGTTACCGCAGGCCGCGGACCGCCGCGCATGAGTCTAGGCTCTACCAGCCCGGTTACACACCACTCGGCACGGCGAGCTTCAACCACAGACCCAGCCCGATGATGCAGGCAAACCAGACAATGCCCACCAGAACCGTGTAGCGGTCCAGGTTCCGCTCGGCCACCGAGGAGCCGGCGAGGCTGGTGGAGACTCCCCCGCCGAACATGCTGGACAGCCCGCCGCCTTTGCCCCGGTGCAGGAGGATCAGCATGGTCAGGATGGCGCTGGTCAGGATCAGCAAAACGATCAACGTGTACGCGAACGCGATCGGCATGTCGGTCCAGTCCTCTCGACGGTGGCCGGTCAAGGATAGCGGCGGTCGACCGCTACACGGTGGCCAGGCCCAGGGCGCACACGTCCGGCTGCCCGAAGGCCGGGTGGATGAAGCCGCCCCGCACGTTGGACCCGGCGATCCGCAGCGCCTTCTGGTAGAGCATCGGGATGATCGGGGCCTTCTCCTGGATCCGCTCGTCGAGCTCGCCCCAGAGCCGCCACTGCGCCTCCAGGTTCGCCTCAGCCATCGCCTCGTCGATGAGGCGGTCCACCTCGGGGTCCTCGAACAGCGCGAAGTTCTTGTTGCCGGTGGCGGTCTCCCCCTTGGGGATCACCTTGCTGCTGAACAGGGGCGGGATCACTGCCGAGCCGTTGGCCCAGTCGGCCACCCAGCCCGCCCACATCACGTGGTAGTCGTTGTTGGGGTTGCCGATCGCCTGGTCGAAGTAGTCGACCTGGGCCGGGTCGACCGGCACCGGCACCGCCTGGATGCCGGCGTACTGGAACGACTCGATCACGGTCTGGATCAGCCGCTTGCGCACCGGGCCGTCCGGGTACGCCACGCGGACCGTGGTCGGGCAGGCCCGGCCGGCCTCCGTCAGCAGCTGCCGCGCCCGCTCCCGGTCGCCCTCGGGCTTGGTCCCCGTGCTGTAGAGGTCGAACTTCTTATGCGCGCGCAGGATCGGCGAGATGATCGACGTGGCCAGCTCCCCGAACATCGACCCGCCCATCGCGCTGCGGAACTTGCGCTTGTTCACCGCGTAGACCAGGGCCTGGCGGCACCGTACGTCCGGGATGAGCCGCATGTTGATGGCGAGGTAGCGCACGCCGGTGTGGCTGCCCTGGACCAGCCGCTGGGACAGCTTCTCGTCGTTGATGATCTGCTGGACGAAGTTGGGTGCGATGTCCTGGTCCAGCAGCACCGTGTTCCGGGCGTCGCCCTGGTCCTGGAGGATCCCGTAGGTCACCGCCGGCACGTTCTTGTCGAGCACGACCTCGACCCGGTCCGGGTACGCCTTGCGCACCCCGTCCGTGGTGGCGACCCAGAAGTCGTTACGGGTCATCACGATCCGCTTGTCGGTGGACTCGATGATCTTGTAGGGCCCGGTGGCGAACGGGCGGCGGTCGTACTCGTTCTTGTTCCTGTCCTTCTCGGGGTGCACCGGCGCGAACACAGGCAGTGACACGGCGTAGCCGAAGTCGCCCATCGGCTGCTTCAGCCGGAACCGGACCGTGCTGTTGTCCACGCAGCTGACCGACTGGAGGCCCACGTTGCTGCCCTTGAACGGCCCCTGGTACGCCGGGCTGTTGTCCGCCAGCAGCTGGCGCGGGTACTGCAGCCCGCTGGTGAACAGGTGGGAGAAGTTGCGCTCCACGCCGTACTTGATGTGGGGGCACGTGACCAGCGAGCCGTCCTGCCACTTCACGCCGCGCTTGAGCGTGAACTCCCAGACCTGGTTGCTCTCGCTGGGCCGGCCGGTGTCGGTGGCGAGGTCGCCGACGATCTCGCTCGACGCCGAGCCGGGCTCGGAGCGGAAGGTCGTCAGCGTGCGGGTGACCAGCCGGCTGATGTTGATATCGGTGGCGGCGGAGATCCGCTGCGGGTCCAGGTGCTCCGGCATCACGCTGACCACCAGGCGCAGCGTCCCACCCTTGTCCGGCGGCTGCGGGCCGTCCCCGGCGTCGGCGGCGCCACACGCCGCGAGCGCCACCACGACAGCACCGGCCGCCGCCGGACGGCCCATGGCGGCCAGGGAGCGGCCCATGGCAGCCAAGCGGCCCCACCGGCGGCCGGCCGGGCGGTACGGACACGCCGCGGGGATGCTTCCGCTGTCCTGCATGGAGTCGTCCTCGCCAGGTGTGAAGGGCGCGCAGGGGCCGCAGATGCCGGCCCACCGGCACACTCTAGGCGGCGGCGCCAGCGGACGCGAACACGGCCTACCTGCGCGGTGAGCAACCGGTCCTTCAGCGGTCCGCAACAGGTACAGAAAGCTATCTCCTCACCGCACTATGTGCTCGCGGTAGCGGCAGATGCGCGCGAACTCCTCGGCGTCCAGGCTCGCCCCGCCGACCAGGGCACCGTCGATGTCCGGCTCGGCCATGATGTCCGCCACGTTGATGGCCTTGACCGAGCCGCCGTACAGGATGCGTACCTGGCCGGCGAGATCGCCGGAGAACCGCTCGGCGAGCCGGCCGCGCAGCGCTGCGATGACCTCCTGGGCGTCCTGTGGGGTCGCGGTCTTCCCGGTGCCGATCGCCCAGACCGGCTCGTACGCCACCACGACCTTCTCGACCTGGGCGGCCTTGAGCCCGTCGAGGGCCGCGTCCAGCTGGGCGACGCTGTGCGCCACGTGGTCGCCGGACTCGCGTACCGCCAGGCCCTCGCCCACGCACAGGATCGGCGTCAGGTCGTTGGCGAGCGCCGCCTTCACCTTCGTGCGGACCAGCGCGTCGTCCTCGTGGTGGTGCTCGCGGCGCTCGGAGTGCCCGACGACGACGTAGGAGCAGCCGAGCTTGGCGAGCATCGGGCCGGACACGTCGCCGGTGTAGGCGCCGGACTGGTGCGGGGACAGGTCCTGGGCGCCGTACCCGATCAGCAGCTTGTCGCCGTCGACGAGCGTCTGCACGCTGCGGATGTCGACGAAGGGTGGCAGCACCACCACCTCGACCTCGGCGAGCAGCTGCTCGGTCAGGCTGAACGCGAGCTTCTGCACCAAGGCGATGGCCTCGAGGTGGTTCAGGTGCATCTTCCAGTTGCCGGCCATCAGCGGCCGGCGGACCACGTCGGTCACCTAGGCCTCCAGCGCGGCCAGGCCGGGGAGGACGCGACCCTCCAGGTACTCCAGGGACGCGCCGCCGCCGGTGGAGATGTGGCCGAACCCGTCCTCCGGGATGGCCAGGGCACGCACCGCGGCGGCCGAGTCACCGCCGCCGACGACCGTGAACCCGTCCACCTTGGTGATCGCCTCGGCCACCGCGCGGGTGCCGGAGGCGAACGGCGCCAGCTCGAACACGCCCATCGGACCGTTCCAGAACACCGTGTGGGCGTGGCTCAGGGCAGCCGCGAACTCGGCCCCGGTCGCCGGACCGATGTCCAGCCCCAAGGCGCCAGCCGGGATCGCGTCGACCGGCACCGTCTCGGCCCGGGCGTCGGCCGCGAGCCGGTTGCCCACCACGATGTCGACGGGCAGCACGATCCGGCCGTTGGCCCGGTCGAGCAGCCGCCGGCACGTGTCGACCCGGTCCTCCTCCACCAGGGACCGGCCGACCTGGCGCCCCAGCGCGCGCAGGAACGTGAAGCACATGCCGCCGCCGACGAGCAGCTGGTCCACCCTTGGCAGCAGCGCCTCGATGACCGCGATCTTGTCGGAGACCTTCGCGCCGCCGAGCACCACCACGTACGGGCGGGACACGTCCTCGGCGGTCAGCCGGCGCAGCACCTCGACCTCGCGCAGCACCAGCCAGCCGGCGTAGTGCGGCAGCAGCCGCGGCGCGTCGTACACGCTGGCGTGGCGGCGGTGCAGGGTCCCGAACGCGTCGTTGACGTAGCAGTCCGCGAGCCCGGCCAGCGCGGTCGCGAAGGCGCCCCGCTCCGCGTCGTCCTTGCTCGTCTCGCCCGCGTTGAAGCGCAGGTTCTCCAGCAGGGCCACCGCCCCGTCGGCGAGGCCGTCCACCGTGGAGCGGGCCTGGCCGCCGACGGTGTCGGCCGCGAACGCCACGCGCGCGTCGAGCAGCTGGGCCAGCCGGGTGGCGACCGGCGCCAGCGAGAACCTCGGGTCCGGCCCGGCCTTGGGGCGGCCCAGGTGTGAGCAGACCACGACCCGGGCCCCGCCGTCGCGCAGGGCGCCCAGCGTGGGCAGCACGGCACGGATCCGGCCGTCGTCGGCTATCCGGCCGTTGTCGAGTGGGACGTTGAGGTCGGCTCGCACCAGGACGCGACGGCCACGCACCCCCTGGGCCAGCAGGTCGTCCAGGGTCATCCGGTGCCAACCAGCTGGATCAGGTCGACCAGGCGGTTGGAGTAGCCCCACTCGTTGTCGTACCAGCCGACGACCTTGACCTGGTCGCCGATGGCCTTGGTGAGGCCGGAGTCGAAGACGCAGGAGGCCGGGTCGGTGACGATGTCGGTGGAGACGATCTCGTCCTCGGTGTAGCTCAGGATGCCCTTGAGCGGGCCGTCGGCCGCCGCCTTCATCGCCGCGTTCACCTCCTCCACGCTGGCCGCGCGGGACAGGGTGGCGGTCAGGTCGGTGGCGGAGCCGGTCGGGATGGGCACGCGCAGTGCGTACCCGTCGAGCTTGCCCTTGAGGTCGGGCAGCACCAGGCCGATCGCCTTGGCCGCGCCGGTCGAGGTGGGGACGATGTTCAGCGCCGCCGCGCGGGCTCGCCGCAGATCCTTGTGCGGGCCGTCCTGGAGGTTCTGGTCCTGCGTGTACGCGTGGATCGTGGTCATCAGGCCACGCTCGATGCCGAACGCGTCGTGCAGCACCTTGGCCATCGGGGCGAGGCAGTTGGTGGTGCAGGAGGCGTTGGAGATGATCGTGTGCGCCGCGGCGTCGTACGTCTCGTGGTTGACCCCCATCACGAGGGTCACGTCCTCGTTCTTGGCCGGCGCGGAGATGATGACCTTGCGAGCGCCGTTGTCCGCGTGCACCCGGGCCTTGTTCGCGTCGGTGAACAGGCCGGTCGACTCGAGCACCACCTCGGCACCCAGGTCACCCCAGGCCAGCTTGGCCGGGTCCCGCTCGGCGAACGCCTTGAACGTCTGCCCGCCCACCGAGATCTCGTCTGCGGTCGCCTTCACCTCGTAGGGCAGCCGGCCGAGGATGCTGTCGTACTTGAGCAGGTGCGCGAGGCTCGCGTTGTCGGTCAGGTCGTTGACCGCCACAACCTCGATCTCCGCGCCGGACGCGAGCACGGCACGGAAGAAGTTCCGGCCGATGCGGCCGAACCCGTTGATGCCTACCCGGATAGCCAATGCCCCACCCTTTCGCCGCTGACCACTCGGCCCGGTCTTCTACAGCGTCGACCCTAACGCCCAGCCCGCAGGCCTGCGCCCTGGGGGCCGGGCCACGCTACGCCGGGACGTGGCGACGCCAGGACCCTCGGTACGCGGCTGGCGCCACAGCCTCGATGCGTGGGGCTAGCAGGCGAGCATCTCCGGGGTCACCGCCGCCTCGGTGTCCGGTATGCCGAGGTCGCGGGCGCGCTTGTCGGCGAGGGCGAGCAGCCGGCGGATCCGGCCCGCGATGGCGTCCTTGGTCAGCGGCGGGTCGGCCAGCGCGCCGAGCTCCTCCAGGGAGGCCTGCCGGTGCTCCAGGCGCAGCCGGCCGGCGGAGGTCAGGTGGTACGGCGCGTCCGGGCCCAGGATCTCCAGCGCGCGGGTGACCCGCGCGGACGCGGCCACCGCGGCCCGCGCGGAACGGCGCAGGTTCGCGTCGTCGAAGTTGGCCAGGCGGTTCGCCGTGGCCCGCACCTCGCGGCGCACCCGCCGGTCCTCCCAGGTGCACACGCTGGTGTGCGCACCCATCCGGGTGAGCAGCGCGGCGATCGCGTCACCGTCCTTGAGCACCACCCGGTCCACCCCGCGGACCTCCCGCGCCTTGACGGTCAGGCCGATCCGCCGGGCGGACCCGACGAGGGCGAGCGCCGACTCCGGGCCGGGGCAGGTGATCTCGAGGGCGCAGGAGCGGCCCGGCTCGGTCAGCGAGCCGTGCGCCATGAACGCCCCGCGCCAGGCCGACACCGCGCAGCACACGTTGGCGGTGACCACGTGCGGGGGCAGGCCGCGCACGGGCCGGCCGCGCAGGTCCAGCAGCCCGGTCTGGCGCGCCAGCGCCTCACCGTCCTTGACCACCCGGACGATGTAGTGGCTGCCCTTGCGCAGGCCCCCGGAGGCGAGCACGTGGATCTCGCTCGGGTAGCCGTACACCTCGGCGACCTCCCGCCGCAGGCGGCGCGCGGTGGCGCCGGTGTCCAGCTCCGCCTCGACCACGACCCGCCCCGACACGATGTGCAGCCCGCCGGCGAAACGGAGCAGGGCGGCCATCTCCGCCCGGCGGCAGCACGGCTTGGACACGTCGACGCGGCTCAGCTCATCCTTCACTGCTGCGGTCATCGCCATCGTGTCGTCACCTCGTGGGCAGCTGCATGGTCGGTAGGGGGCTAGGGGGCGGTGCCCAGCTGGGACACCAGGGCGGCCGCCAGCGCGACCGGATCGTGGCGGGACGACCCGTCGGGCATGGCGACCGGGGCGAGGGCGAGACGCGCACCCAGAGATTCTGCCGTACGCAGCACCGGTCCGGGGTCGCCTACGGCTTTCTCGTCCGCCAGCACCACATCCACGTGAAGGCTGGGGAGGTACCAGGACAGCGCGGCGAGATGGTCGGCGAGCGACAGCCCGGCCGTCTCCGGCTCGACGGCGAGGTTCAGGGTCACCAGGCGGCGCGCCCGGCTCGTCACGACCGCGGCGGCCAGCTGCGGCACCAGCAGGTGCGGGATGACGCTCGTGTACCAGCTGCCCGGCCCGAAGACGAGCCAGTCGGCGGCGGCGACCGCGGCGACCGCCTCGGCACACGCGGGCGGCGCCTCCGGCATGATCCGTACGGTCGTCACCTGCCCGCGGGTCACCGCCACGGCGTGCTGGCCACGGACCGTCACCACGTCGTCCGGCCGGCTCGGGTCGGCGCCGCGGACATCGGCCTCGATCGCCACCGGCGAGCGCGACATGGGCAGCACCCGTCCGGCGGCGCGAACCAGCATCCCGGCGTGGTCGAGGGCGGCCACCGGGTCGCCGTAGCGGTCGATCAGCCCGCACAGCAGCAGGTTGCCGACGGCGTGCCCGGTCAGCCAGTCACGTTCGCCGCCGGCGGGCGGGCCGTAGCGGTGCTGCAGCAGCTCCGCGGTGCGGATCGACAGCGGGTCGTCGGCGGCCAGCGCCACCAGCGCCTGCCGCAGGTCACCCGGGGGCAGCGCGCCACGCTCGGCGCGTAGCCGGCCGCTCGACCCGCCGTCGTCGCCGACCGTCACCACGGCCGTGACCGTGAGGTCCAGCTGGGTCGCGGCCAGCCGCAGGCCGCGCAGTGACGCGGCCAGGCCGTGCCCACCGCCGAAGGCGACCACCCGCAGCGTCATTCCCGCTCCAGGTCGCGGTGCTGCGCGGTGACCGACAGCCGCAGCTCCCGCAGGCGGCGGGCGAGCTCCTCGGCGATCGCCACGCTGCGGTGCCGGCCGCCGGTGCAGCCGACCGCCACGGTCAGGTACCGCTTGCCCTCCCGTTCGAAGCCCGGCGCTGCCGCGTCGACCAGGTGCGCGTACGTCTCCACGAACGACGCCGCATCGCGCTGGCCGAGCACGTACCGGCTGACCTCGGGCTGGAGTCCGGAGTACTCGCGCAGGCCGGGCACCCAGTACGGGTTAGGCAGGAACCGCGCGTCAAGGACGAAGTCCGCATCCGGCGGAAGGCCGTACTTGAAGCCGAAGGAGAGGACGGTCACCCGTAGCCGGCGCGCGTCCTCACCGCCGAAGAGCTGCTCGATCCTGGCCCGCAGCTGGTTCACGTTGAGGTGGCTGGTGTCGATCAGCACGTCCGCCTGCTCGCGCGCCTGCTCCAGCAGCTTGCGCTCGGCCGCGATGCCGTCGGCGAGCCGGCCGTCGCCCTGCAACGGGTGCGGGCGCCGCACGCTCTCGAAGCGCCGGATCAGCACCTCGTCGTCGGCGTCGACGAAAATCACCCGGGGACGGAAGCCGCGCTCGACCAGGTCGCCGATGGCGCCGGTGAGGTCGGTGGAGAACGCGCGGCTGCGCACGTCCAGCACCATCGCCGTGTGCCGGGCCGCGCCGCCGGCCTGGAACGCCAGCTCGGCCATGTCGAGCAGCAGTGCCTGCGGCAGGTTGTCCACAACGTAGAACCCGACGTTCTCCAGCGCCCGCGCCACCGTGCTGCGCCCGCCGCCCGACACCCCGGTGACGATCACCAGGTCGGTGTCGGACCGCCCGGGCGTCTGCTCGCCGGCGGCTGGCCGTTCGATCACTGCGCCATATTAGGGGCCAGGGTTTTCGGTCCGCCCGGCACGGTCCGTTGACCGTTCCGTGGAGACCGGCGACAGGACGGCGGGCCCCGACGACTGGGGCTCCCCCTGGATCCCTTCCGGCTGGGGCCTTTCCGTCTGGGGCCTTTCCGGCTGGGGCCCTCCCGGCTGGGGCCCTCCCGCGGGCTGCGCCGCTGGCGGCTGCGCCCCGGCGAGCGCCGCCATCACCGCCTCGGCCGTGCGCCGTCCGATGCCGGGGACCTCCGCGATCTCCTCGATGCTCGCCGCCGCCAGCCGCTTGAGCGAGCCGAACCGGCGCAGCAGCGCCTTGCGCCGTACCTCGCCGAGACCCGGCACGCCGTCCAGCGCCGAGGTGGTCATCCGCTTCGACCGGCGCTGCCGGTGGAAGGCGATGGCGAACCGGTGCGCCTCGTCACGCACCCGCTGGAGCAGGTAGAGCCCCTCGGACGCGCGCGGCAGCACCACCGGGAACTGCTCGTCCGGCAGCCACACCTCCTCCAGGCGCTTGGCCAGGCCGCACACCGCCACGTCGGAGACCCCCAGCCGGGCCAGGACGTTGGCGGCCGCGTTCACCTGCGGCTGGCCGCCGTCGACGACCACCAGCTGCGGGGGGTACGCGAACCTGCGCGGCCGGCCGGTGGTCGGGTCCACACCGGGCGGCTCCGCCGGCTCGCCCGGCGCGTCACCACCGTCCGCGTCGCCGTCCGTGGCGCCTTGGTCCGCTGGCTCGTCCCGGCCGGCCGGCGCATCGAGCTGGTCCGCTGGCTGGCCACGGCCGGTCCGCGCCTCGAGGTAGCGGGCGAACCGCCGGCGCAGCACCTCCGACAGGGCCGCGACGTCGTCGGTGTCCCCCCGCACCGCGAACCGCCGGTACTCGCTCTTGCGCGCCAGGCCGTCCTCGAAGACCACCATGCTCGCCACCACGTCGGTGCCCTGGATCTGGGACACGTCGTAGCACTCGATGCGCAGCGGGGCGGTGTCCAGGCCGAGCGCCTCGGCGATCTCCTCCAGCGCCTTGCTGCGCGTGGTCAGGTCACCAGCGCGGCGCAGCTTGTGCCGGGCCAGCGCCTCGGCGGCGTTACGCGCCACGGTCTCCATCAGCGCGCGCTTGTCCCCGCGCTGCGGCACCCGCAGCGTCACCCGGCTGCCCCGGTGCTCAGACAGCCACTCGGCCAGCGCGTCCGCATCCGCCGGCAGGGCGGGCACCAGCAGCTCCCGGGGCACGTCGGCCTCACCGCGCTCACCGCCGTACACCTGGGTGCAGAAGTGGTGGACCAGGTCCCCGGGCGAGACCTCCTCGGTCTTCTCGACCACCCAGCCGCGCTGGCCGCGCACCCGCCCGCCGCGTACGTGGAAGACCTGGACGGCGGCCTCCAGCGGGTCGTCGGCGAAGGCCACGACGTCGGCGTCGGTGCCGTCGCCGAGCACCACCGTCTGCTTCTCCATCGCCCGTCGCAGCGCGGCGAGGTCGTCGCGCAGCCGCGCGGCCCGCTCGAACTCCAGCTCCTGCGACGCCTGGGCCATCTCCCGCTCGAGCCGCCTGACCATCAGGTCGGTACGGCCCGCCATGAAGTCGCAGAACTCCTCGACCACCCGCCGGTGACCGGCCGCGTCGATGCTGCCGACGCACGGGGCCGAGCACTTGCCGATGTAGCCGAGCAGGCACGGCCGGCCGATCTGGCCGGCCCGCTTGAACACCCCGGCCGAGCAGGTCCGCGCCGGGAAGACCCGCAGCAGCAGGTCCAGCGTCTCGCGGATCGCCCAGGCGTGCGAGTACGGCCCGAAG
>DASRIS010000124.1:0-16808 GCA_035649895.1 Micromonosporaceae bacterium
CAATGGGGACGTCGAGATCAGCGGTTCACTGCCGACCGCGCTGCACCGTGGTTCGGCCTACCTGACCCACCCGGTCTTCCACGCCCACCGGTCGGAGACCGCGATGCTGCGGTACCTGCGGTCGCTGGCCGACAAGGACTACGCACTCGACCGCGGGATGATCCCGCTCGGCTCGTGCACGATGAAGCTCAACGCGACCACCGAGATGGAGCCGGTCAGCTGGCCGGGCTTTGCCGCCATGCACCCGTACGCCCCGGCGGCGCAGGCGCCCGGCTACGCCGCCCTCGTCGGGCAGCTGGAGCGGTGGCTGGCGGAGCTGACCGGGTACGACGCGGTCAGCGTGCAGCCCAACGCCGGGTCCCAGGGCGAGCTGGCCGGGCTGCTGGCGATCCGGGCCTACCACCGCGACCGCGGCGAGGCCGACCGGGACGTGTGCCTGATCCCCTCCAGCGCGCACGGCACCAACGCGGCGAGCGCGACCATGGCCGGCATGCGGGTGGTCGTGGTCGCCTGCGACGAGCAGGGCAACGTGGACCTCGCCGACCTGGACCGGCGCATCGCCGAGCACCCCTCGCGGGTGGCCGCCGCGATGGTCACCTACCCCTCCACCCACGGCGTGTACGAGGCCGGCATCGCCCAGCTCTGCGCCAAGGTGCACGAGGCCGGTGGCCAGGTGTACGTGGACGGCGCGAACCTCAACGCCCTGCTCGGCTTCGCCAAGCCGGGCCTGTTCGGGGCGGACGTGTCACACCTCAACCTGCACAAGACGTTCTGCATCCCGCACGGCGGCGGTGGCCCGGGCGTCGGGCCGCTGGCGGTCCGCGGGCACCTCGCCCGCTACCTGCCCGGGGACCCGCTGGCCCGGCCCGGCCAGGCACCGGTCGGCCCGGTGTCGGCCGCGCCGTACGGCTCGGCCGGCATCCTGCCGATCTCCTGGGCGTACCTGCGGCTGATGGGGCCGGACGGGCTGGTCCGGGCCACCGGCGCGGCGGTGCTCGCCGCCAACTACGCGGCCGCCCGGCTGCGGGCGCACTACCCGGTGCTCTACAGCGGCAACAAGGGGCTGGTCGCCCACGAGTGCATCCTGGACCTGCGCCCGATCACCCGGGCCACCGGCGTCACAGTGGACGACGTGGCCAAGCGCCTTGTCGACTACGGCTTCCACGCGCCGACGATGTCGTTCCCGGTGCCCGGCACGCTGATGGTGGAGCCGACGGAGAGCGAGGACCTCACCGAGCTCGACCGGTTCTGCGACGCGATGGTGGCGATCCGGGCCGAGATCGACAAGGTGGCCTCCGGCGAGTGGCCGAAGGAGGACAACCCGCTGGCCAACGCGCCGCATACGGCCGCGATGGTGGCCGGGGACGACTGGCCGCATCCGTACCCGCGGTCGGTGGCGGCCTACCCGGCGGGCGTGCCGGTCGGGAAGTACTGGCCACCGGTGCGGCGGGTCGAGGGTGCGTACGGCGACCGGCACCTGGTCTGCGCCTGCCCGCCGGTCTCGGACTACGCCTAGCATCGGCGCCGGCGGGCGGCGGTCAGGCGGCCAGCGCTGCTGCCACGGGGATGGGCGCGTGCCGCGCCGGGCCGCGGTGGGGGGCGATCGACCGGCCGTCGGGCAGCAGCTCGCCGGTGTCGTCGAAGACGATCACGCCGTTGCAGAGCAGGGTCCAGCCCTGCTGCGGGAAGGACGCGAGCGCCCTAGCGGCGTCCCGGTCCACCGCTTCGGCAGGCGGACAGGACGGCTGGTGTGCACACATGAGGGGCTCTCCGCGGTTTGCGCAAGTGCGGTTGTGCGAGGGGTGGGTGTTACGTGAAAATGTGGGGTCGGGCCAGTGCCGGCGGCCACCAGACCAGTGACGCACGGTACCAGGCACCATGACGCGGGTTCGAGCAAGTACCGGTCCGAGCCTGGCAGAGTCCGCTGATCGGATGAGCCTCCTTGGTCCGCTCGTGCCGGGTGGTGTGGCGCTCCCCGTCGACTGTCCTCCGGGGGCTCCGCGGCGGTGCGCAGGCCGGCTGCGGGAGTGGTCCCGCCTCGAGTGGCGGGTCGGCGACGGCGGGGACCCCGCTGCGCTGGTGACCACGTTCCTCGAGGATGCTGGCCTGCGGGTCGGCGACCTGTCACCGACCCGGGTCAACGGTAGCTCCCGCCAGCACGGTCCGGATGACGGATTGTGCGGCGCCGCCCTGCTGGTCTCCGCCGCGGCCGGGGCGGTGCTGGCCGGCGGCGCGCCGGGACCGGCGAGCCCGGCCACCGCCGTACCGGATGTCGTCGCCGTCGTGTACGGGCACGGCCCGCCGGCCCGCCATGGGCAGGTCCCGGCGGTCTGCTGCGGGCAGGGCGCGGCGGCCCGCCCGTGGCCGCCCGCCGCGGCGGGCCGATGGGGGCGGGGCCTGGTGACCGGGCTGCGGGTGGCCGACGGCGACGGCGGCGCTGGGTGGCCGCAGGGCGGCGGCGGCGCCCGCGGGTGGCCGCAGGGCGGCGGCGGGGCCGGAGGCTGGCGGGTCGGGGCGTGGGTGCCCAGCTGGGACCCTGCCGAGCACGCCGCAGCCGTGGCGAAGGTCCGGGAGGCGATCTCCCGCGGCGACGTCTACCAGGTCAACCTCGTCGGGCACGCGAGCGCGCCGTGGGCCGGGGACCCGTCCCGAGCGCTGCGGCGGGTGGCGGCCCTGTCCGGCGCCCGGTACGGCGGCGTTGTCAGCGGCGCCGGGTGGCTGGTGGCGTGCGCGTCACCGGAGACCCTGGTGCAGGTGGTTGCGGGCCGGGTGCGTACCGGACCGATCAAGGGCACCCGACCGGCCACAGTGGAGGGTCGCGCGCAGCTGCTCGCCTCGGCGAAGGAGCGTGCGGAGCACGTGATGATCGTCGACCTGGTCCGCAACGACCTCGGCCGGGTGGCCACGACCGGCAGCGTACGGGTGGACGAGCTGTACGCCGTACGCCGCTGGTGCGACCTGTGGCAGGCCGAGTCGGTGGTCTCCGCCCGGCTCGCCGCCGGGGTGGGCCTGGCCGGGCTGCTGCGTGCCGTGTGCCCGGCCGGCTCGGTGACCGGCGCGCCCAAGCTGGCCGCTGTCGACACCATCGCCCGGCTGGAGCCGGTGGGCCGGGGTCCGAGCATGGGCGCGCTCGGCTGGGTCGCCGCGGACCGGGTCGACCTTGGCCTGACCATCCGCACGGTCGCCCTCGACGAGCAGCGGGCGCACGTGTGGGCCGGTGGTGGGGTCACCTGGGGCAGCGACCCGGCGGCCGAGGTGGCTGAGGCCGCGGCGAAGGCGGCGCCCCTGCTGGCCGCCCTGGGCGGCGCGTGAGGGCCGGCGCCGGCGGCTCAGCCGGCGCCGCCGAAGATGGCTGAGATCAGCACCTGGTCGATGTCGAACACCTCGCGTGAGGAGCGGGCCGTCGCTCCAGTGATCCGGGAGATCTCCTGCAGCGTGGCGAAGTCGACGTCGTTGCCGAAGCCGATGAGGACCACCGGGACCCGGTGGTCGGGGTCCTTGCTGTTCTTCGTCAGCTGGTCGCGCAGCGCCGCTATGGTCATCCCGCCGGTGGTGTCGTCGTTCCTGCCGTCGGTGAGCAGCACCACCAGGTTGGTGGCGTTCTTGCGGTAGCTGTCGAGGAGGGCTTCCTGGGCCGCTGCGATGGTGTCGTAGAGCCCGGTGTCCCCGGCCGGCTGGAGGTTGTCGACCCCGGCCAGCAGCGCGTCCTTGCGGGTCCGGTTGCCCACCGGGTCGCCGAGCGCGCCGACCGGGACCACCGTGCGGTAGTCGCGGGTGCCGTTCTGCCGGGTGGAGAACGCCCACAGCCCCACGTGCGCGTCCGCGGGGAAGAGCGCGAGCGCGTCCCGGGCGGCCCGCTTGGCCAGCGACAGCCGGGTCTGGCCACTGCCGGGCACCTGGTCCTTCATCGAGCCGGACACGTCGAGCACGAGCAGCAGGTTGGTCGGCTGGGTCAGCGCGGTCCAGGTGGTCAACGTGCGCGACACCGAGTCGGGCAGCAGGACCGCCCGCGGCAGGGCGGTGATCTGCGGTGCCAGGCCGTTCTGCTCGACCAGCTGGGGGCCGGGGCCCCGGTTGGGGTCGCGGAAGCCGGAGTCCATCAGCTCCTGCTGGCCGGCTGGCCCGCGCACGTACCCCATGAACGCGTTCGCGACCTCCTTCGCCTGGGCCTTGGCCCAGGGCGCGTCGAGGACCAGGAACGGGTGGTCGGCCTCGATCGTGCCGTTGTTCGGGTAGACCGCGACCAGCGATACCCGCGGGTTGCGCAGGTTGTGGTTGAGCACGTCCTGCTCGAAGGCGGGGAAGGCGGAGACGTACTGCAGGGCCGCCGCCTCGCTCTGGTCGCCGGCCCGCTTGAGCTCGCTGAGGATCTGGTCGGTCGACTGGAGGTAGGGGCGCATCACCTGCTTGAGCTTGAGGACCGTCTCCTGCTCCTCGGCCGAGACGTCGCTGTCGTCGTTGGCGTCGATGATGGCGGTCAGCCCCAGCAGCCCGGCTGTCGACCTGGCCGGGTCGGTCATGCCGAACTTGAACGGTCCCCACGGCTTGCCCAGCGACGACCAGCCGCTCGGGTCGCCGGCGAACTTGGTGATGATGTCCTGCCAGCTCAGCTTCACGCCGGGCCAGCCGAGCGCCTGGGCCATGGGCTTGGGCATGGCGATCACGACCGGGGAGCGGGCGATGCTCGGCTGCCGGTCGGGGAGCATCCGCTCGGCGTCGGCGTCGATGGCGGCCCGGCGGACCCACGCGGTCGACTGCGGCACCCACGCGTCCGGGGCCGGGCCGTTGGCCTTGGCGTCCCAGTCCTCCTGAAGCGCCTGGGCCATCAGCGCGGAGTCCTTCGCCGTCACCTCCACCGAGGCGCACACGCCGTCCACGTCCGGCTCGGTCGTGGCCCAGCGGCGGGCCAGGTTCTCCAGGATCGTGGCGGTGGCGGTGGAGGCGATGATCGAGGCCTTGGCCGACCCGGAGCACGACTGCCGGACCAGGTGCAGGTAACCAGCGGTGAAGCCGGAGAGCACCAGGACGACGACGACGGAGATCACAATCCATGGCGCCACGTTCAGCCGGCGCCGCGGGCCGCCGCGACGGTGCGACCGAACGGTTGCGGGACGGCCGTACGCCATCGGGTGTGCCTCCGGAGGTGACTGAACGTGAGATCGGGCCCAGTTTAGGCTCTCCGCGACCGGCCATGAGGGGCCCGTCCGAACATCCCTCGCTGTGTGCGTTCGACGTTACCCAAAGTCATAACGTAGGGCGGCGGCGGCACCCGTCCGCCCTGTTGTGCCGTCCCGACCGCCTCAAGATCGCGACCAGGGTAGCGGATGTCTGGTGCGGCTGCACATCTGGCGCCCGCGATCGTGACCTTGGTCGGATGCGCCGCGACGGCAGGAAGATATATCCCGAAGTGCCCTATACGTTAGCGGGTGGGTCGCCGGTCCAGGCGCCCGGCCCGGGTATGGGCGCCGGGCCTGACATGCCGCCAGGCCCGTTACCTGGCCTTGCCTGGCCGCCGCGCTAGGGGAGAAAAACCAGCTCCGGGTACGGGTGCCGCAGGAAGTCGTGGTGCGAGACCTCCCAGCCGTACGCGCCGGTGCGGGCGAACACCAGGATGTCGCCGGCGCGCAGGAGGTCGAAGCGGCGGTCCCGGGCGAGCACGTCGCGGGGCGTGCACAGCTCCCCGGCCACGTCGACCGTTGCGTGGCGCAGCTGCGGCCGGTCGAACGGGTACGGCCACTCCTCGACCGGCAGCACCGTGCACGGGTGGCTGTAGCCCCACGCCGCCGGCAGCCGGAAGTGGTGCGTGCCCCCGCGCAGCACGGCGAACCACCGGCCGTGGACGGGCTTGAGGTCGAGCACCTCGGCGGCGTACCAGCCGGCGTCGGCGGCGAGGAAGCGCCCCGGCTCCAGCACCAGCTCGGCCCCGTCCGGCAGGTCGGCCACTGCCCGGCGCAGCCCGCCGCCGAGTACGCCGAGGTCGAGCTCGGCGGCCGTGCCGGTGTAGCCGACGCCCAGCCCACCGCCGGCGTTGACGTAGCGCAGCCGCAGCCGCAGCCTCGCGGCGGTGCGTACCGACCACTGCACGGCGTCGACGAGGAAAGCGGCGTGCGCCGCGGCGTCGGTGTTGTTGGAGACCGCGTGCAGGTGGAAGCCGATGAGGTCGAGGCCGGGCAGCGCGGCGGCGAGGGCCGCGGCCCGGTCCAGCTGAGCGGCGTCGATACCGAACGGGGTGGCCGTCCCGGTCATCGCGTGGCTGCCCGGCAGCGGTGCGCCGGGCCGGTTGACCCGCAGCGCCACCGGGACCGGCCGCCGGCTGCAGCCGTGGCCACGGCCGGGGCCGGGGGAGGCGGCGACGGCGGCGAGGGACAGCCGCCGCAGCTCGTGCAGGCTCTCGACGTGCACCACCGCACCGGCGTCGACGGCCGCGGCGAGCTCTGCGTCGGTCTTGCCCGGCCCGCTGAACGCGACGAGCCTGCCGGTGCCCGGGCCGGCATCCCGACCAGTGCCGGTGTCCGGACCGGTGCTGGTGTCCCGGCCGGTGCCGGTGCCGTAGTCCGTGCCGGTGCCGGTGCCGGTGCCGCAGCCGAGGGCGAGCGCCAGCTCCCCGCCGGAGGCGACCTCGAGCCCGTCCACTGTGGCCGCCACAGTGCGCACCACCTCTGGGTGGCCGTTGGCCTTGACCGCGTAGAGCAGCCGCACCCGCGGCGGCAGCACGCCGCGCAGCAGCGCGACCCGGGCCCGCAGCGTTGCGGCGTCGTAGACGTAGCCGCACACCGGGCGGGGCAGGCGACGCACCGCCGCGGCGACCCGCCCGGGCACCGGCTCCACCGGGCCGGGACCCACGGGGCCGGGACCCGCCGGGCGCGGGCCAGCGGGGCGCGGGTCAGCGGCCATGGAGCGGATTGTGCACCGGCACGTAGCAGTCGCCGCCGCCGGCGAGGCGCATGCGTACCAGTGCCTTGTGCGGCACCCGCGGCGCGGTGAGGAACGCGTGGTCGGCGCGGGCCGCCGCGGCGCTCGCCCGGTCGCCGGCCAGACCGGCGTAGGCCTCGTCGACCACACCCCGTACGACCCGCCAGGCGGCCGGCTCGTCCAGGCCGTGCGAGCCGCGCAGGGCCAGGACGAGCTCGCCCAGGTGGGCCTGGAACGCGGTGTAGGCGACCTTGGCCCGCAGCACGTCCACGTCGGTGGTTGCCACGACCGAGCCGGGCCACAGCCGCGGCGCCAGCCCGCGGGCCCGCAGCCGGGGCAGGTGCAGCCGCAGCCCGGCCAGGTCGCGCAGCACCATGCGGTGGGGCGCGCCGGCCACGAACGTCGGCAGGCAGTTCTGCAGGTGCGCCTCGAACCCGACGCCGTAGCGGGTACACAGAGTCAGCACCGGGGGCAGCAGCAGCGCGGCGTACTCGGTGAGGAACGCGAGCGCAGCACCGGCCCGGCAGCCGCGCCCGCGGGTGGCCGCATACCGGTCGACCAGCTCCGACAGCAGCGTGCCGCCGGTCAGCGGGGAGCGGGCGGTCAGGGCGGCGGCAGGCACGGCGACCTCGCCCGGGCCCAGCCGCCCGGCCAGCCCCTGGCGCAGGATCGCGGCGGCGTCGCGGTCGCGGCCGGCTCCCGCGTCGAGCGCGGCACCGGCCGGCTCGGCCAGCAGCACCACCCGGTGCCCGGCCGGCTCGCCGGCGAGGACGCGGGCCAGCAGGGCGGAGACCACGGGTCCGTTGCGGGTGCTGGCCACCGAGATGGTGCGGCGGGTCGAGGTGACCTGGATGTCGAGGGAGAGCTTCAGGTACCGGCAGCCGGGCGGCCCACCGGTGCCCGGTGCGCCGCCGGGGCCCCGCTCCGGGGCGGACCGGTAGGGGCGGCTCCCCGCCCCAGCCGGGGGGAGCAGCAGCGTGCGCAGCGCGCCGGTGGGCACCGCGGGCAGCTCCGGCGCGTCCAGCGGGTGCAGCAGGCCGGACAGGTCGGGGCGGTGCCGCAGCAGGTGGTCCAGCTGCCAGGCGTGCAGCGGCTGCACCCGGTAGCCGGGCGGGGCGGCCGGCAGCCAGGGGTAGCTGGCGCGCAGCGCGGCGCCGATGTCGTCGCCGCGGTGCGCGGTGTGCCGTACCGCGGCCAGGCGCACCGCCGTACCGGGCGTCTCCAGGTCGTGGGCGAGCACGTCGCGGGGGGCCCAGCCGAGCCGGGTACGCCCGCACGGGTGCAGGTTGTGGCCCTCGGTGGCCAGCCGCTCGAGCAGCACCGCGTAGTCGTCGTCCGGCAGCGCCGCGGCGCAGCCGAGCAGGTCGTAGGCTTGCGCCTCGGCTGCGGCGGCCCGCGCCCGCGCCTCGACCGCGGGCCGGCGGGCGTAGGCCAGGGCGAGGTTGACGCTGGCGTCGGTGACCTCCGCGGCCAGCTGGTCCCGCGCCGGGTGGTGCAGCGGCTCGAGCAGCGCGGCCGGGTCGGCGGGCGTGACCGGGCACTCGACCCGGCCGAACGCGGCGTGCGGGTCGCGTCCGGCCCCGAGCAGGCCCTCGCGGTGCAGCGCCTCGAGCAGCCTGCGCCCGACCACGGCCGCGGCGGCGGGCAGGGCGGCGCGGAACGCCGGCACCAGCTCCGGGGCGGCACGAGCCAGCTCCTGCCGGACCGCGCCGGCCGTCGCGGCGAGGCCTGCGGTGGCCGTACGCACGCTCACCAGCTCTCCAGCGGGTTGGGCAGCTCGGTCCACACGTCGTCGAGGGGGTCGGCGGCCAGCCGCATCGCGGTGGCGGCCTTGACCGGCCACGCGCCGGTGAACAGCGAGCGCAGCAGGCGCCCGGCGCCGGTGGGCAGCTGCGGTGCGCAGGCGCGCAGGGTGCCGCCGACCGTGCGCCACAGCTGCGCGGGCGGCTCGCCGTACCCGTCCGCGAGGGCCGCCACCAGCTGTGCCAGCACAGTGGACATGGCCGCGCCGACGAGCTTGGCGCGTAGCTGCGCGGGGTCGTCGGTGGCCAGGTCGCCGTGCAGGACGGGCGGCTCGATGCGGTGCCGGCGCAGCTGGGCCGGGCTGACCCGCACCCCGCCGAGGTCGCGGTGCAGCACCCGTACCGGGCGGCCGGCGCGCAGCACGAGCAGCGTGTTCTGGCCGTGCGCCTCCAGCGCGATGCCGAGGTCGAGCAGGACCAGCGCCGGTGGTACCAGGACACGGACCACACCGGCGAGCAGGGCGTGTGGCCGGCAGCCGGGCCCGGCGCGCAGCGGCCCGGTGCCGGGCCGGGCATGCGGTCCGGCACCGGCCAGGTCGGGCGGGTAGGCCAGGTGGGCCGGGTCAGCCAGGGCGGCCAGGTCCGTGACGAGCAGGCGTCCGGTCGCGGGGGAGGGGGCGGCCAGCGCGGCGAGGGGCAGGGCCAGCTCCCCAGGGCGCAGCCGGGGGGCCGGGCGGATCGCGACGGCGAGGCTGCGGCACGGCTCGCCGTCGACCACGGCCGCGCCCGCGGCCCGCTCGGGCAGCAGGTGGACCCCGGGGACCCGCAGCCCGGCCAGGAACGCCGACAGCACCGGCCCGTTGCGCACGGCGGCCGCGGAGACGGTGCGCACCGCCGAGGTCATCTGCACGTCGACCGCTGTCTTGACGTGCCAGGCGCCGTCCGCGGTGGCCAGCGTCCGCAGGGACATCAACGGGTACGCCGGCAGCGTCGCGGCGGTGCGGCGCAGCCCCGGGTGGTCGGGCAGCACGTGCTCGGCCTGCCAGGGGTGCACCGGCAGCAGCACGCACCCGCCGGCGCGCAGCCTTTCCGGCCAGTCCCCGGTGGCGAGGAGCTCCTCGGCTGGGACGGCGGCGAGGACCAGCCGCACCGCCGGCCGGTGCTCCGGCGCGTACCGCAGCACCTCCACAGTGGACATCCCGAGCCTGGTCCGGCAGCCGGGGTGCAGCGGGTGGCCGTCCACCACGCACTGCTCCAGCAGCGGCGGCGCTCCGGTGAGCGTGGCCAGCGCCAGGGCCGGGTCAGGGGCGGGCTGGGTGGCCCGGGCCAGCGCGAGGTTGGCGACGCTGTTGGCCAGCTCGGCGGCGAGCCGCTCACCGCCGGGCAGGCCCAGGGCCCGTACCAGCTGGGCCGGGTCCTTGAAATGCCGGGCGTCGTGGGCCTCCCGGCCGTCCTGGTCTCTCCGGTCGTCCGGGACGTGGCTTAGGGGCGCTCCAGACGGGGCGGGGGAGGCTAGGGACAGCGACAGCCGCGCCGGGGCCGCGAACGGCTCGGCGGCGGCTCGTGGACCGGTCAGGGCCCATCCCGGGCCGTCCGCCGGCGCCCTACCGCCGGACCCGTTGGAGAACCAGCAGGTGAGCCACTCGCCGTGGACCGAGCGGGAGGCCAGGCCGGGCAGCGGCTCCCTGGCGCAGGCACCCCAGAGCCGGGCCAGCACGGCGCTGCGCGCTCCCGCCAGCGCCGCCCGGTAGGCCGGGAGCAGCTCCGGCCGGTGTGCGGCGAGGCTGGCCGCGGTCGTGGCGAGGTCCGGTGCCACCGGGGCTGGGGCCATGGGCGCCATTCTGCGCCAGAGCCACGTACCTAGCTTCCTAGGATGCTATAGGCGAAGTGCTCTGCCGCATACGCTTGAGCTGATGCACCGACTCACCAGATGGCTCAGCCCCACCACGTTCGTCCTGGCGGCGGGCTGCTTCCTGCTGCCGTTCGCAACGGTCTCGTGCGGCACGCCGGGCGGGTACGGCCGCGTGCGGGCGGGCGGCGGCACCGAGTACTCCGGCGTGGACCTGGCTCTCGGGGGAGCGCCGGCAGTGGACGAGCAGTTCGTGCTGCCGCGCGAGCAGTGGCGCCCGGACCAGCTGCCGCCGCAGCTGCTCGCCCTGGTGGTCCTCGCGCTGCTCGCGGTGGGCCTGGCAGTGGCGGTCCTGCGCCGGGACCCGGCGCTTCGCCGGGCGGGTACGGCCGCGGTGTCCGCCGCCGCCGCGCTGCTGCTGCTCGGCAACCAGGCCAGGGTGGAGTCGTTGCTGGCGGAGCGGGTCCGGGAGCAGGTGCGCCAGGCCGCGCCGCAGGCGCCGCTGGCCGCGGACCACGTGCAGACCGGCGGCGGGTTCTGGCTCTGCCTGACCCTGCTGCTGGCGCTGTGCCTGGGCAACGCGGCCGGCTGGTGGTGGCTGCGGCGGCGGGCCAGGGCCCCGGCTGCCGGGCTGGAGCCGGCCGGTACGCGGGCCCGAGCCGCTCCCGGCGCCCGCGCGTAGGCTGGCCGTGACCAGGGCAACCGTGGTCACGGGAGGTCACGATGACGATCGCGGGGCTCAACCATGCGGTGCTTTTCGTGCGGGACGCCGAGCGCAGCGCGGCGTTCTACCGGGAGGTGCTGGGCTTCGAGGCGGTGCGCGAGATGCCCGGCGGGGTGTTCCTGCGTGCCGCGGGCTCGCCCAACGACCATGACCTGGCCCTGTTCGGCATCGGTGAGCAGGCGGGCGCGAGCACCGCTGGCCGGGCCACCGTGGGGCTCTACCACCTGGCGTGGGAGGTACGCACGCTCGGGGCGCTGCGGGAGTATGCCCGGCGGCTGGCCGAGCGGGGCGCGCTGGTGGGGGCGAGCGACCACAACAGCACGAAGGGCCTGTACGCCAAGGACCCGGACGGGCTGGAGCTCGAGCTGACCTGGGTGGTGCCGCCGGAGCTGATCGAGGGGGAGGCGCCGGCCACCGCGACGGTCCGGCCGCTGGACCTGGAGGCGGAGATCGCCCGGTTCGGTGCGGACACGCCGGGGGCGGCCACCCGCCCGGTGCCGGCGTCGTAGTCCGGGCGGGCTGGTGGGCATCGTCGCGGACCGGCGGGGCGTGACCGAGCCGCTGTGGCGGGGGGTTGCGGTCGCTCTGGTCACGTTCTTCGATGCAGAAGGTGGCGTGGACCACGCGGCCACGGCCGGGCATGCGGTGCGGCTGGTCGAGGCGGGGGTTCGAGCGGTGCTGGTGGCCGGCTCGACCGGTGAGGCGGATGCGCTGACCGACACCGAGCGGGTGGCTCTGGTGGCCGCGGTGCGCCATGCGCTGCCGGCGGGCGTGCCGGTGCTGGCGGGGGCGAGCGCGGCGTGGACCGGGCAGGCGGTGGCCCGGGTGGCGGACGCGGTCGGTGCGGGGGCGGACGCGGTGCTGGTGGCGCCGCCGAGCCGGTGCCGGGGTGTGGTGGAGCTCTACCGGCAGGTGGCGGCCGCCGCGGACGGGCGGCCGGTGCTGGCGTACCACTGCCCGGGCATGGCAGGTGGCCCGGTGCCGGTGGAGGCGCTGGGGGAGCTGCCGGTCTCGGGGCTGAAGGACTCCAGCGGGGATGCCGAGCGGCTGCTGCGGGAGCTGGCCGCGTGGGACGGGTGGACCTATGTCGGCTCGTCGGCACTGGTGGGGCTGGCGGGCCTGGTGGGTGCGGCAGGGGCGGTCCTGGCGGTGGCGAACGCGTACCCGCAGGAGTGCCTGGCCGCGTTCGGTGGGGACGGGGCGTCGCAGCGGGGCCTGCTGGCGGCGCACCTGGCCGCCCGGGCGGACTTCCCGCACGGTCTCAAGGCAATGGTGGCGCAGCGGTTCGGCACCCCGGTGCAGGCCCGGTTGGGCTGAAACTCCCTGCGCCCGTGTCAGGTGCCTGACGAGCTAGGGCCTGACCAGCGCCGCCAGCCAGCCGGGTATGGATCTGGGTACGGATATGGCCGCGATTTCGCAGGCGGTCTGATCAAATATTAGTATTGACGCCTATAAACGTAACGCGGATGGTCCGCATACCGGCCCCGGCGGAGGGGGTGTCGTGGGTTCACGCCCGTGCCTGCTGTCCAGCAGGCTGTGGCTGCGCCGGTACGACGCGGACGCCTGGGTTGTGGTCGATGACCTGGTCGAGGGCGTGGCAATGGGCGGCACCCGGATGACGGCGGCCGTCACCGAGGCGGAGCTGGCGGCGTTGGCCAGGGCGATGACGCACAAGCTGGCCCTGGTCGACCTGCCGATCGGCGGTGCGAAGGCGGGGATCCGGCCCCGGGGCCCGGTCACCGACCGGGCCGGGCTGATGCGGGCGTTCGGGCAGGCCGCGGCCCCGCTGCTGCATGGCGGCGTGTACCTCGGCTGCGACCTGGGCACCGGCTACGCCGACCGGGACCGGTGGCTCGCCGCGGCAGGCTACGACCTGGCGCGCCAGCCGGGGGCGGCGAAGCTGCGCATCGACTGGGCCGGCTTCTGGCGCGGCGTGGTGGACGTCACCGGGTTGGGGGTGGCTACGGCGGTGCTGGCCGGGCTGCGCGCGGCCGGGGTCACCGGCCCGCAGCGGGTCACGGTCCAGGGCTTCGGCACGGTCGGGCGCTCGGTGGCCCAGCACCTGGCCGGGCACGGGCACCGGGTGGTGGCCGTGGCGGACGTGCGGGGCACCGTGGCGGACCCGGCGGGGCTGCCGGTGGCCGCGCTGGTGGCGGCCACCGGCGCGGACGGGACGGTCGACCGGGACGCCCTGCCGGCCTCGGTGCGCCGGTGCCCGGGTGAGCGGGCGTGGCTGGACGTCGACGCCGACGTGCTTGTGCTCGCCGCCAGCGCCGGTGCGGTGGACGCTGCGACGGCCGGCTCGGTGCGGGCCTGGCTGGTGGTCGAGGGCGGCAACCTCAGCTGCACCGAGGCGGCCCGGCGGGTGCTGCGCGGCGCCGGCCGTACGGTGCTGCCGGACGTGGTGGTCAACGTCGGCGCGGCGGCGGTGGTCGGGTGCGTGCTCACCGGGGTGGCCCCGGCGGACCTGCCGCTGGCGGAGCTGACGGCGTGGCTGCGCGAGTGGGTGTCGGCGAAGGTGACCCGCAACTGCGAGCTGGTGCTGGAGCTGGCCGCGGCGGGCAGCGCCGACCCGGTCGGTGAGCTGCTCGCGGCCCGGGCGGTGGCCCGGTGACCCGCGGCCCCGGTGATGCCGCGGCGGCCCAGGGCTCCGGTGGCGCCGCGGCCGACCGCGGCCCGGGTGGCGGCTCGGCGGGCGGTGGCGGCTGGGCGCACCCGCGGGTGCTGGTGGCGCACTGCAAGATGGCGCCGCAGCTGGTGCCGCGGATCGAGACGGAGGTGCCGGTACGGTCGACCGGCTCGGTCCTGGACCTGGACCTCGCGCAGCGGGCGGAGGTGGAGGTCCTGGTGGGCTTCCAGTTCCCGCCCGGGGTGCTGGCCGAGCTGCCGGGCCTGCGCTGGCTGCACCTGACCGGCACCGGCACCGACCACCTGGCGGCGGCCGGGTTGGCCCCGCAGGTGCTGGTGACCAGCTCGGCGCGGGTGCCGGTGCGGTCGGTCGCCGAGTACGCGGTGTCCGCCCTGCTGATGCTGCTGAAGGACTTTCCCGCCCTGGCTGCCCGGCCGCAGCTGCGGCCCTGGTATACATCCTCGGCGCTGCTGCTGCACGGGTCGACGGTGCTGGTGCTGGGGGCTGGCCGGATCGGGCGGGTGGTGGTCGAGCTGCTGTCCGCGCTGGGCGCCCGGTGCGTGGCGGTCACCCGGGACGGCGCGCGGCCGGTCGCCGGGGCGGCGCGTACGGTCGGCGTCGCCGACCTGGTCACCGTCGCCGCGGCAGCGGACCACCTGGTGTGCTGCCTGCCGGGGACGGCGCAGACGGCGAACGTGGTGGGCGCGGCGGTGCTGGCCGCCCTGCCGCGCCACGCGGTGCTGGTGAACGTGGGGCGCGCCGCCACCGTGGACGACGCGGCGCTGCACGCGGCGCTGCGCGGTGGCCGGATCCGGGGGGCCTTCCTGGACGTGCACCGGGTGGAGCCGCTACCTTCGGATGATCCGGTATGGTCTGTACCGAATCTTGTGGTCTCGCCCCACTGTGCGTTTGCCTTTCCCGACGAGCCGGGAGAGGTCGGCCGGGTGTTCCTGGAGAACCTTGCGGACCTGCGGGCCGGCCGGGTGCCGCGGGACGCGGTCGAGGTCGCTTCACGGGAGGGCTCATGACGGCGCGGCGGGAGGGCAGATGACGGCGCAGCCCGAGGTGGTCACGGCGCGGCTCAGCCGGCGGCAGGCGGTCCCGCTGGCGATCGGCTCGGTGGCGGGCTCGGGGATCCTGTTCCTGCCCTCAGCGGTGTACGCCGAGGCCGAGCGCAACAGCCTGCTGGTGTGGCTGCTGGCCACGGTGGTGTGCCTGCCGATGCTGCTGATGTTCGAGGACATGGTGCGGGCCAACCCGAACGGCGACGGCATCGAGGCGTTCATCGGGTCGGGGCTGGGCCGGGTCTTCGGCCGGTGCGTACCGCTGATGTTCGTGGCGCTGGTGATCGTGGGGCTGCCGGCGGGGTCGATGGTGGCCGGGCGGTACGTGGCGCAGGCGGTGGGGGCCGGGGAGCTGGTGGCGGTGCTCAGCGCGGCCGGCGTGCTGCTGGCCGCCGTGGTGACCAACCTCGCCGGGGTCCGGACCAGCTCCCGGGTGCAGCACGCGGGCACGTGGGCGCTGGTGCTGATGGCGCTGGTGCTGATCGTGGCCGCGGTGCCGGGGGTCGCCACCGGACTGTCCACAGTGGCGCCGGACGGGACCGGCCTGGGCGTGCTGCTGCCCGGTGTGGTGCTGGCGTTCTGGGCGTTCGCCGGGTTCGAGAACCTGACGTTCCTGAGCCGGGAGTTCCGCGACCCGCAGCGGGACTTCCTGCCGGTGAGCGCGACCGCACTCGGCGTGTACGGGGTGTTCACGATCCTGCTCACCGTCGCGATCGCGGTGCGCATCCCGCACGGCACGGTGGACGAGGTGACCGGGCTGCTGCAGCTGGCCGAGACGATCGAGCCGCGGCGGCTGGTGGTTACCGCGGTGACCACGATCGCGCTCGGCGCCATGGTGCTCAACGCGGTCGCCTGGGTGTGGGGGGTGTCCCGGCTCGTGGTGGGCGCGGCCGGCAGCGGCGTGCTGCCGCGCGGGCTGGGGCGCAGCAACGCGCGGGGGGTGCCGCGGCGGGCCGTGGTGTTCCTGGCCGTGCTGTTCACCGGGGTCACCGCCGTGCTCGCCAGCCGGCCCGGCATGATCGTGGACGCGGTGGCCATGGCCAGCGCCATCTTCATCGTGCTCTACCTGCTGAGCATCGTCTCCTACGCGCGGGTGCGCGGGCTGACGCTGCGCTCCGCGCTGAACCTGGTGCTGCTCGTGGTGCTCGGGGTCAGTCTGGTGCAGTCGGGGTGGCGGTCGTTGTACGCGGTCGCGGTCCTCGCCGTGGCGCTGACCGTGCAGGTCATCCAGCACGTATGGGGTCAGGTGGGGCGGGGGGAGCCCCAGCCGGTGAGGCAGGCCGCGGGGCCGGCAGAGACCCAAGACGCGGAGCCGGCAGAGGCGACAGAGCCGACGGCGGCCGAGCATGCCGAGGTCACCGGCGGCACCGGGGCGGCGGTAGCGCCGGCGGCGGAGGCGTCGCCCGGCCAGGCCAGCAGCCTGGCCGGCCCGGAACGGTCCGTGGCCGGTGACGGGCCGGCCAGGCCAGGAGCCGCCAAGGCGCAGCCGAGACGCCCGCAGCGCCGCAAGGCCAGGTCGAGCCGTACAAGGAGGTAGGGCCGGCGCGCCAGCCCGGCCGGCAGGAGGTAGGGCCGGCGCGCCAGCCCGGCCGGCCGGCTATCATGCCCCGTCGCGTCCCCAGTGGCGAAGGGAAGGTGGTCGGCGTGCCCGACCCGGCCCGGCTCTCGGTTGACCTCGGCACCACGCACACGGTCGCCGTGGTGCGCCGCGCGGACCAGCCGGCGCGCCCGCTGCTGTTCGACGGTTCCCCGCTGCTGCCCTCGTGCGTGCATGTGGACGCCGCCGGCACCGTCCACGCGGGACGCGACGCGCACCGGCTGGGCCAGGTGGAGCCGTACCGCTTCGAGCCGTACAAGGAGGTAGGGCCGGCGCGCCAGCCCGGCCGGC
>DASRIS010000125.1:0-12382 GCA_035649895.1 Micromonosporaceae bacterium
GCAGGGGGAGATCGCGGCGGCGTGCGTGGCGGGTGCGCTGTCCCTTGAGGACGCGGCGAAGGTGGTGGCGCTGCGCAGCGCGGCGCTGGTGGGGCTGTCCGGGCGGGGTGGGATGGTGTCGGTGTCCCTGCCCGCCGACCAGGTCGCCCAGCGCATCGCCGCCTGGGGTGACCGGCTGTCGGTGGCCGCGGTCAACGGCCCGGCCACGGTGGTCGTCTCCGGCGAGCCGGGCGCGCTGGACGAGCTGCTCACCACCTGCGAGGCCGACGGGATGCGGGCCCGGCGGGTCGCCGTGGACTACGCGTCCCACTCGGCGCAGATCGACACCATCCGCGACAAGCTCCTCGCGGACCTGGCCGGCATCCACCCGCAGGTGGCCACGGTGCCGATGGTGTCCACGGTGACGGGGGACTGGGTAGAGGCGTCCACTCTGGACGCCAGCTACTGGTTCACCAACCTGCGTCAGACGGTGCGGTTCCACGAGGCGGTGCAGCGGCTGCAGGATGACGGGTTCGGGCTGCTGGTCGAGTGCAGCCCTCACCCCGTCCTCGTTGCTGGTGTGCCGGACGCCCTGGCGGTGGGGTCCCTGCGCCGTGACGACGGCGGCCCCACCCGCTTCCTCACCTCCCTCGCCGAGGCCTACGTCCACGGCGTGCCCGTGGACTGGAAGCTGCCCGGCGGGCGGCGGGTGGACCTGCCCACGTACCCGTTCCAGCGGCAGCGGTTCTGGCTGGACCCGCCCGCCGACGCGGGGCTGGGCCGCAGCGAGCATCCGCTGCTGGGCGCGGTGGTGACCCTCGCCAACGGCGGCGTGGTCCTGGCCGGGCGGCTGTCGGTCGGCACGCACCCGTGGCTGGCTGACCACACCGTGGCCACCACCACCCTGCTGCCCGGCACCGGCCTGCTGGAGCTCGCCCTCCAGGCCGGCGACGCCACCGGCTGCCACCACATCGACGAGCTCACCCTGGAGACCCCGCTCACCCTGCCTAGCCACGGCGCCGTACACGTCCAGGTCTCCGTCGACCCTCCCGACGACCGCGGCGGCCGCACCCTGACGATCCACTCCCGCCCCGACGAGCACCAGGAGTGGAGCTGCCACGCCACGGCACTCCTCACCACGGCCGCGGGCCGCCCCGCCTTCGACCTGAGCGCCTGGCCGCCAGACGGTGCCGAGCAGCTTGCCGTGCAGGGCTTCTACGAGGACGCGGCGAAGCTCGGCTACGCGTACGGCCCTGCCTTCCAGGGCCTGCGGGCGGTGTGGCGGCGCGGGGACGAGGTCTACGCCGAGGTCGTGCTGCCGCAGGAGCAGCAGGCCGACGCGGTGCGGTACGGCATCCACCCCGCCCTGCTCGACGCGGCCCTGCACGCGGTGGTGCTGACCAGCTTCGACGAGCCCACCGGACAGGTCCGGCTGCCGTTCTCGTGGAACGGGGTGGAGCTGTTCGCCACCGGCGCCACCAGCCTGCGGGTGCGCATCAGCCTGCTCGGCGAGGAAACGGTGGCGGTCGCCGCCGCGGACGGCTCCGGCCAGCCGGTGGCCGCGGTGGCCTCGCTGGCCTCCCGGCCGGTCTCCGCCGGACAGCTCGGCCGGGCGGGCCGGTACGACACCGACGCGCTGTTCCGGGTGGAGTGGCAGCCCGTCCCTGCCCACCCACCGTCGGCCGCGCCAGAGGCGGCAGCGACAGAGGTGTTCCGGTGCCCGGCCGTCGACGCGGACCTCCCCGAGGCGGTACGTACGGTGACCGCGGCGGTCCTGGATGCCCTACAGTCCACGACGGCGCCGCGGCTGGCGGTGGTGACCAGAGCCGGCGACCTGGCGCACGCGGCAGCGCGCGGCCTGGTGCGGTCCGCGCAGTCGGAGGACCCGGACCGGTTCATCCTGGTGGAGCTGGACGAGGACAACGGGTCGCTGCTCGACGCGGCCATCGCGTCGGGTGAGCCGCAGGTGCTGGTCAGAGACGGTGCCCTGGCGGTGCCGCGGCTGGTCCGCGCCGCGCCGGCCGAGCCGGTCACGCTCGACCCGGACGGTACCGTGCTGGTCACCGGCGGCACCGGCACGCTGGGCGGGCTGCTCGCCCGGCACCTGGTCACCGCGTACGGCGTACGCCACCTGGTGCTGGCCAGCCGTGGCGGGCACGCCCCGGACCTCGCCGCCGACCTGGCCGAGCTGGGCGCCGAGGTCCGGGTGGTGGCGTGCGACGTGGCCGACCGGGCCGCGCTCGCCGACGTGCTCGCCGGCACTCCGGCGCTGGCCGGCGTGGTGCACTGCGCCGGGACGGTCGACGACGCGGTGGTCGGGTCGCTCACCCCCGAGCGGCTCGACCGGGTGCTGCGGCCCAAGGTCGACGCCGCTGTCCACCTGCACGAGCTGACCCGCGACCGGGACCTGTCGCTCTTCGTCCTGTTCTCCGCCGCGGCCGGGGTGCTGGGTAACACCGGGCAGGGCAGCTACGCGGCGGCCAACACCTTCCTGGACGCGCTCGCCGAGCACCGGCGGGCGCAGGGCCTCCCCGCGGTCTCGCTGGCCTGGGGGCACTGGGAGCAGGCGAGCGGGCTCACCGCACGGCTCGGCGAGGACGACAAGGCGCGGCTGGCCCGTACCGGGATCCTGCCGATGCCGCGCGAGCAGGCCCTCGCGCTGTTCGACGCGGCGGTCGGCGGCGGCGAGGCGCTGCTGGTGCCGGCGCGGCTGGACCTCGCGGGCTGGCGGGCACGGGCCGCCGCCGCGACCGCCGTCCCGCCGATGCTGCGGGCCCTGGTACGCGGCGCGCCCCGGCGCGCCGCCGGCGACCCGCCCGAGGCGTCCGCGCTGGCACAGCGGCTGGCCGGCAGGCCGCCGGAGGAGCGGGAGGCGGTGCTGCTCGACGTGGTACGCGCCCACGTCGCCACGGTGCTCGGCCACGCCTCGCCGCGCGCGGTCGCCGCCGACCGGGCGTTCAAGGAGCTGGGCTTCGACTCGCTGCTCGCGGTCGAGCTGCGCAACCGGCTCGGCGCGGCGACCGGGCTGCGCCTGCCGGCCACGCTGGTCTTCGACCATCCCACGCCGACCGTCCTGGCCAGAGCGCTGCTCACCCAGCTGGGCCCGTCCGGCGGCGCCGGCGCGCCGCGGCTGGACGAGCTGGACCGGCTGGCCGCCACCCTGCT
Organism: Micromonosporaceae bacterium; assembly: GCA_035649895.1. Taxonomy (GTDB): domain Bacteria; phylum Actinomycetota; class Actinomycetes; order Mycobacteriales; family Micromonosporaceae; genus DASSUC01. The sequence goes on from DASRIS010000125.1 coordinate 3,145, forward strand.
GGCCGAGGCCGGCGCGGACGGGCCGGCCCGGGCCAAGGTGGCGGCGCGGCTGAAGGCACTGCTGTCCAAGGTGACCGGCGCCGGGGTGGCTGATGCCGGGCCGGGCCGCGCCGGTTCCGGCGGGGCACGGGCCGACGCTGGCGCCGACCGGGCCGGCTCCGGCCACGACTTCGCGACGGCAACCGACGACGAGCTGTTCGACTTCCTTGACCGCGACGCGAGCCTCCCGGAGTAGGTGAATGGACAGCGAAGAGAAGCTGCGTCAGTACCTCAGGCGGGCCGCCGCCGACCTCGACCAGGCCCGCAGGCGGGTACGCGAGCTCGAGGAGCCGGAGCCGGTAGCGGTCGTCGGGATGGCGTGCCGGTACCCGGGCGGCGTGTCCTCGCCGGAGGAGCTGTGGGCCCTGGTCGCCGACGGACGGGACGCGATCTCTGGGTTCCCGGCCGACCGCGGTTGGGACCTGGGCGCGCTCTACCACCCCGACCCGGACCATCTCGGTACGAGCTACGCCCGGGAAGGCGGGTTCCTCTACGACGCGGCCGAGTTCGACGCGGAGCTGTTCGGGATCTCGCCGCGGGAGGCGCTGGCCATGGACCCCCAGCAGCGGCTCCTGCTCGAGGTCACCTGGGAGGCGTTCGAACGGGCCGGCATCGACCCGCTGTCGCTTTCGGGCAGCGCGACCGGTGTGTTCGTCGGCGCCTCGTCCTCGGACTACGCCACGGTGCTGCGGCGCTCGCTGGCCGAGGTGGAGGGCTACTTCGGCACCGGCACCACCGGCAGCGTCCTGTCTGGACGGGTCGCCTACCAGTTCGGCTTCGAGGGCCCGGCGCTGACGGTGGACACGGCCTGCTCGTCGTCGCTGGTCGCGCTGCACCTTGCCGGGCAGGCGCTGTGGCACGGCGAGTGCCCGCTGGCCGTGGCCGCCGGGGTGGCGGTGATGGCGACCCCGGCCGGGTTCGTCGAGTTCAGCCGGCAGCGGGGGCTGGCGCCGGACGGCCGCGTGAAGCCGTTCTCGGCCGCCGCGGACGGTACGGCGTGGGCCGAGGGCGTCGGCGTGCTGCTGCTGGAGCGGCTGCCCGACGCGCTGCGCAACGGGCACCGGGTATGGGCGGTGGTCCGAGGCTCAGCCGTCAACCAGGACGGGGCGAGCAACGGGCTGACCGCCCCGAACGGGCCGTCCCAGCAGCGGGTGATCCAGCAGGCCCTGGCGAGCGGCCGGCTTTCTCCATCCGATGTGGACGCGGTGGAGGCGCACGGCACGGGGACCCGCCTGGGTGACCCGATCGAGGCGCAGGCGCTGCTCGCCACGTACGGGCAGGACCGGCCGGACGGCTGCCCACTGTGGCTGGGTGCGGTGAAGTCGAACATCGGCCACACCGCTGCCGCAGCCGGGATGGCTGGCGTGATCAAGATGGTGCTGGCTTTCCAGGAGGGCGTGCTGCCGCCGACGCTGCACGTGGACGCGCCGACGCCGGAGGTGGACTGGTCGGCGGGGGCCGTGTCGCTGCTGACGCGACCGCAGGAGTGGACGGCCAACGGCCGGCCGCGGCGGGCCGGGGTGTCCTCGTTCGGGGTCAGCGGCACCAACGCCCACGTGATCGTGGAGGAGCCACCGCCGGCCGATGCCCTCTTGCCGCCCCCTGAGGACGGGCCCGCGCCCGGGCCCGTGCCGTGGGTCCTGTCGGCCCGGACGCCGGGTGCCCTGCGGGCGCAGGCGGCCCGGTTGCTGTCCCATGTGGAGGCCCGGCCGGACCTGCGGGCGGTGGATGTGGCGTTCTCGCTGGTGACCACGAGGGCCGCACTCGACCACCGGGCCGTTGTCGTCGGCGAGGACCGGGACGGGTACGCCGCCGGGCTGCTCGCGCTGGCCAGCGCGAAACCGGCACCGAACCTCGTGTCCGGCGCGGCCGAGAGCGCCTGCCGGGTGGTGTTCGTGTTCTCGGGGCAGGGTTCGCAGTGGGCGGGGATGGGGCTGGAGCTGGCGGCGTCCTCGCCGGTGTTCGCGGTGCGGCTGCGGGAGTGTGCTGAGGCGTTGGCGCCGCACACCGGGTGGTCGTTGCTGGACGTGCTCGGTGACGAGCGGGCGTTGGGGCGGGTGGAGGTGGTGCAGCCGGCGTTGTTCGCGGTGATGGTGTCCCTGGCCGAGCTGTGGCGGCATCACGGGGTGCGGCCGGCGGCGGTGGTGGGGCACTCGCAGGGTGAGATCGCGGCGGCTTGCGTGGTTGGGGCGCTGTCCCTTGAGGACGCGGCGAAGGTGGTCGCCCTGCGCAGCGCGGCGCTGGTGGGGCTGTCCGGGCGGGGTGGGATGGTCTCGGTGTCCCTGCCCGTCGAGCAGGTCGCCCAGCGCATCGCCGCTTGGGGTGAGCGGCTGTCGGTGGCGGCGGTGAACGGTCCGGCCACGGTGGTCGTCTCCGGTGAGCCGGTGGCGTTGGACGAGATGCTGGCCGGCTGTGAGGCCGACGGGGTGCGGGCGCGGCGGGTCGCGGTGGACTACGCCTCCCACTCGGCGCAGATCGACGCCGTCCGCGGCAAGCTGCTGGCTGACCTGGCCGGCATCCGTCCGCAGCCGGCGTCGGTGCCGATGGTGTCCACGGTGACCGGGGACTGGGTCGACACGTCCACACTGGACGCCGGCTACTGGTTCGACAACCTGCGCCAGACCGTCCGCCTCCACGAGGCGGTGCAGCGGCTTCAAGCCGAGGGCTACGGACCGCTGGTGGAGTGCAGCCCCCACCCGGTCCTGGTGGCCGGCATCCCGGACACCCTCGCCATCGGCTCCCTGCGCCGTGACGACGGCGGCCCCGCCCGCTTCCTCACCTCCCTCGCCGAGGCCCACGTCCACGGCGTGGCCGTGGACTGGCGGCTTCAGGGGCGGCGGGTGGACCTGCCCACGTACCCGTTCCAGCGCCAGCGCTACTGGGTGGAGCCACCAGGGGACGAGGTGCGGGGCGACGCCGTCGAGGGGCGCTTCTGGGACGCGGTCGAGCGGCAGGACCTGACCACGCTCGCCGACCAGCTGCGGCTGGACGGAGCCGAAGACAGGTCGTCGCTGGCGGCCGTACTGCCGGCTCTGTCCACCTGGCACCAGCGCCACCGCGAACAGTCGGTGCTGGACTCATGGCGCTACCGCATCGCCTGGCAGACGGTCAGCCCCGAGCCGCGCCAGCCGCTGGCCGGCGCGTGGGTCGTCGTGTCACCGGCCGGTGTCGCCACGGACCTGGCCGGCGCGTGCACCCAGGCGCTCGCCGGGCGCGGCGTGCGGGTGGTCCCGCTGGTGGTCGAGGCGGCCGAGATCGACCGTCCGGGACTAGCCCTCCAGGTCGTCGAGGCAGCCGAAGGCCCCGTCAACGGTGTGCTGTCGCTCCTCGCCCTGGACGAGCGGCCGTACCGGCAGGCGCTCTCCCGCGGCCTGGCCGGCACGCTGCTGCTCGCGCAGGCGTGCGCCGACGCGGGGGTCGGACCGCTGTGGTGCGCTACCCGCGGCGGGGTGGCCGCCATCGACGGCGAGCAGGTCAGCCCGGTGCAGGCGCAGGTGTGGGGGCTGGGCCGGGTGGCCGCGCTGGAGCTTCCCCGGCAGTGGGGCGGCCTGGTCGACCTGCCGGAGGCGGTGGACGGCCCCGACCTGGAGCGGCTGGTCGCGGTCCTCGCCGCTCGCGGTGCAGAGGACCAGCTGGCGGTACGCCCGGCCGGCCTGCTCGCCCGGCGGCTGGTCCGCGCGCCGCTCGCCGGCACCGTACCCCGCCGCTCCTGGACCCCGCGCGGGACGGTGCTGGTGACCGGCGGCGGACCCGTCACCACGCACCTTGCCCGCTGGCTGGCGCGCAGCGGAGCCGGGCACGTCGTCGTCCTCGCCGGGGCCGGGGCCCCAGAGCCCGCCGCGCTCGCCGAGGAGCTGACCCGGTCGGGCACGCGGCTGACCGTCGCCGGCATCGCGCTGCCCGACCGGGACGCGCTGGCCGGGTTGGTCCACCGCCTGGGCGAGGAGGGCGAACCCGTGCGCGCGGTCCTGCACGACGCCGTCGACGCGGTGCTGGGCCCGATCACCGAGATCGACCTCGATCATCTCGCCGGCAACCTGGCCGTCAAGGTGGAGACGGCGCACCACCTCGACGAGATCTTCGCCAGCGACCCGCTCGACGCGTTCGTCCTGTTCTCGTCGGTCGCCAGCGTCTGGGGCAGCGGCGACCACGCCGCGTACGCCGCCGCGAACGCGCACCTGGACGCGCTCGCGCAGCAGCGGCGCTCGCGCGGCCTGCCGGCAACCTCGGTCGCCTGGGCCGGATGGGACGTGTTCCGCGAGCCGGCGGAGCCCGAAGCGGGCCCGGTTGGCACCGCCGGCAATGGCGCCGGCCCGGTTGGCACGGCCGGCAATGGCGCCGGCCCGGCTGGCACCGCCGGCAATGGCGCGGGCCCGGCCAGTATGGCCAGACGCTCCGGCCGGCAGGGGCTGCCGCTGCTCGACAGCGACCTCGCCGTCGCCGCGCTGCGGCAGGCCGTGGAGCACGACGAGCCCTTCGTGGTCGTCGCCTACGTGGACTGGGAACGGTTCGTACCCCTGTTCACCGCCGCCCGCCCGAGCCCGTTGCTGGACGGCGTACCCGAGGCGGCGCGGGTCGCCGAGGCCGAGAGCGCCGCGGACGCCGCGCCGGGCGCAGGCGCGGGCGAGGCGCTGCGGCGGCGGCTCGCCGCCGTGGCGGCGGCAGACCGGGACCGGGTGCTGGTGGACCTGGTGTGCGGTCACGTCGCCGCGGTGCTGCGGCGCCGCGGGCCGGACGGGGTGCCGGCGCGGCAGGCGTTCAAGGATCTCGGGTTCGACTCGCTCACAGCGGTTGAGCTGCGCAACCGGCTGGGCTCGGCGACCGGGCTGCGCCTGCCGGCCACGCTCGTCTTCGACTACCCGACACCGGCGGACCTGGCGGCCTACCTGCGGGGGGTGCTGCTCGGCGACGACGTGCCGACACCGGAGTCGGTCCACGCCGAGCTGGACCGACTCGGCGCGAGCCTCGCCGCGCTCACCGTGGACCACACCGAGCGTACGGAGATCGCCGCCCACCTGCGGACCCTGCTGGACCGGTGGACCGGCGGCGCTGACCCGCGTGCCGTGACGGAGAAGCTGGACGCCGCCACCGACGACGAGATCTTCGAGTTCATCCGCCGCGAGTTCGGAAAACCGGTGAGCTGACGATGGCGACTGAAGAGACACTCCGCGACTACCTCAGGTGGGTCACGGCGGACCTGCACCAGACCCGACAGCGCCTGCGCGAGGTCGAGGCGGCGGACAGCGAGCCGATCGCCGTCATCGGGATGGCGTGCCGCTTCCCGGGCGCCGACTCGCCGGAGGCGCTGTGGCGGCTCGTCCACGAGGGCGTTGACGCGGTCTCGGACCTGCCCACGGACCGGGGCTGGGACCTTGCGGCGCTGTTCGACCCGGACCCGGACCGCCCTGGTACGAGCTACGTCACCGCCGGTGGCTTCGTGGACGGGGTCGCCGAGTTCGACGCCGAGCTGTTCGGGATCTCGCCGCGGGAGGCGCTTGCGACGGACCCCCAGCAGCGGCTGCTGCTCGAGGTGTCCTGGGAGGTGCTGGAGCGGGCCGGGGTCCCACCGCACTCCCTGCGGGGCAGCCGCACCGGCACCTTCGTCGGCAACAGCATCCTGGACTACGGCTGGTCGCTGCGGCAGACGCCGGACGAGCTGGAGGGCTACCTCGGCACCGGCAACTCGGCGAGCGTCCTGTCGGGCCGGGTCGCGTACGTGTTCGGCCTGGAAGGGCCGGCGGTGACCGTGGACACGGCGTGCTCGTCGTCGCTGGTCGCGCTGCACCTGGCCGGCCAGGCGCTGCGGCAGGGTGAGTGCACGCTGGCACTGGCCGGCGGCGTGACGGTCATGGCCACGCCGGCCGGGTTCATCGACTTCGGCCGGCAGCGGGGGCTCGCGCCGGACGGCCGGAGCAAGGCGTTCTCGGCTGATGCGGACGGCATGACGATGGCCGAGGGCGCCGGCGTGCTGCTGCTGGAGCGGCTGTCCGACGCGCTGCGCAACGGGCGCCGGGCGTGGGCGGTGCTGCGCGGCTCGGCGGTGAACTCCGACGGGGCGAGCAACGGGCTGACCGCGCCCAACGGGCCGTCGCAGCAGCGGGTGATCCGGCAGGCACTGGCCAGTGCCCAGCTGGCGCCGTCCGATGTGGACATGGTCGAGGCGCACGGCACCGGGACGGCGCTGGGCGACCCGATCGAGGCGCAGGCGCTGCTCGCCACGTACGGGCAGGGCCGGCCAGGCGACCGTCCACTGTGGGTCGGCGCGGTCAAGTCGAACATCGGGCACACCCAGGCCGCGGCCGGCGTCGCCGGGGTCATCAAGTCCGTGCTGGCCCTGCACCACCGCCTCATGCCGGCGACCCTGCACGTGACCGAGCCGACACCCGAGGTGGACTGGTCGACGGGTGCGGTGTCGCTGCTGACACAGCCGCGCAGGTGGCCCGCTGGCGACCAGCCGCGGCGGGTGGGCGTGTCGTCGTTCGGGATCAGCGGGACGAACGCGCACGTGATCCTGGAGGAGGCCCCGCCCGCACCGGCGCCCGAGCCGGGCGCGGAGCGCTCCGACGAGCCGTCTGGCGCCGTGGCGGTGGTGCCGTGGGTGCTGTCGGCCAGGTCGGCACCTGCGCTGCGGGACCAGGCCGTCCGGCTGCTGTCGCGGGTGGAGGGTGACCCGGAGCTGTGCCCGGTCGATGTCGGGGCGTCGTTGGCGGCGACCCGGTCGGCGCTGGAGCACCGGGCGGTGGTGCTGGGTGAGGGCAGGGACGAGCTGCTGGGTGGGTTGGCCGCGCTGGCGGCGGGTGAGCCGGCGCCGTGTCTGGTCAGCGGTGTGGTGCAGGGGGACGCGGTTCGGGTGGTGTTCGTGTTCTCGGGCCAGGGTTCGCAGTGGGCCGGGATGGGGCTGGAGCTGGCGGCGTCCTCGCCGGTCTTCGCGGCGCGGCTGCGGGAGTGTGCTGAGGCGTTGGCGCCGCACACCGGGTGGTCGTTGCTGGACGTGCTCGGTGACGAGGAGGCGTTGGGGCGGGTGGAGGTGGTGCAGCCGGCGCTGTTCGCGGTGATGGTGTCCCTGGCCGAGCTGTGGCGGCACCATGGGGTTGAGCCGGCGGCGGTCGTGGGCCACTCGCAGGGTGAGATCGCCGCGGCGTGCGTGGCCGGTGCGCTCAGCCTGGAGGACGCGGCGAAGGTGGTCGCGCTGCGCAGCGCGGCCCTGGTGGGGCTGTCCGGCCGGGGCGGGATGGTCTCGGTGTCCCGGCCCGCCGCCGACGTCGGGCAGCGCATCACCGCCTGGGGGGAGCGGCTGTCGGTGGCCGCGGTCAACGGCCCGGCCACGGTCATCGTCTCCGGCGAGCCAGGCGCGCTGGAGGAGCTGCTCGCCGCGTGTGAGGCGGACGGCGTGCGGGCGCGGCGGGTGGCGGTGGGCTACGCGTCCCACTCGGCGCAGATCGACGCCATCCACGACGAGCTACGGCAGGCCCTGACCGGCATCAGGCCACAGCCGGCGTCGGTGCCGATGGTCTCCACGGTCACCGGCGACTGGGTGGACACGTCCACCCTGGACGCCTCCTACTGGTTCACCAACCTGCGCCAGACCGTCCGGTTCCACGAGGCGGTCCAGCGCCTCCAGGACGAGGGGTTCGGGCCGCTGGTCGAGTGCAGCCCGCATCCGGTGCTGGTGGCCGGCGTCCCGGACGCCCTTGCAGTGGGGTCGCTGCGCCGTGACGACGGCGGGGCCACCCGCTTCCTGACCAGCCTCGCTGAGGCCTACGTCCACGGTGCACCCGTGGACTGGCGGCTGCCCGCCGGGCAGCGGGTCGACCTGCCCACGTACCCGTTCCAGCGCCAGCGCTACTGGCTGGCCGGGACCGGCCAGGGTGACCCGGCCGGGCTCGGTCTGGCCTCCACCGGCCACCCGCTCCTCGCCGCCGCAGTCACGCTGGCCGACAACGGCGGCCTGCTGCTCACCGGCCGCCTCTCCACGCGCTCGCACCCGTGGCTGGCCGACCACACCGTGGCCGGCACGGTCCTCGTACCGGGGACGGCGCTGGTGGAGCTGGCGCTGCGCGCCGGCGACGAGGTCGGCTGCGGCCGGGTCGAGGAGCTGACGGTCGAGGCGCCGCTCGCCCTGCCCGACGACGGCACGGTCCAGCTACAGGTGTCGGTCGAGGCGCCCGACGGGCACGGTGGCCGGCGGGCCGCCATCTACTCCCGCCCGGACGAGCAGCACGACTGGACCCGGCACGCCACCGCCACCCTCACCGCCGCGGCCGTGCGCCCAACAGCCCCGGACCTGACCACCTGGCCGCCGGCCGGAGCCGAGCCGGTGGACCTGACCGGGTTCTACCCGGCGCTGGCCGAGGCCGGCTACGGGTACGGGCCGGCGTTCCAGGGCCTGGACGCGGCCTGGCGGCGCGGGGAAGACCTCTTCGCCGAGGTGGTGCTGCCGCAGCAGCAACGCGCCGAGGTGGGCCGGTTCGGCATCCACCCCGCGCTGCTGGACGCCGCCCTGCACGTGGTCGCCGCCGACCGGCCGGGCGAGGAGGGGCTGCGGCTGCCGTTCGCCTGGACCGGGGTGGCGCTGCACGCCACCGGGGCGACCACGCTGCGGGTACGGATCTCCCCGGCCGGTGCAGGCTCGGTCGCCGTTGATGCGGCCGACGCCACCGGCCAGCCGGTGTTCCACGCCGACTCGCTGGTCTCCCGGGCGGTGTCGCCTGCGCGGTTGCTGGCGGTCCGGGATGGCCGGTTCGACTCGTTGTTCCGGGTGGACTGGGTGCCGCTGGCGGCTGGGGAGCCGGCGGTGGCGGTGCCGGATGTGCAGGTCTACCGGTGCCGGCCGGCTACCGGTGACCTGGCGTCGGCGGTGCGTGTGGTGACGGCCGAGGTGCTGGGGGTGCTTCAGTCCACTGTGGCCTCGCTGGCGGTGTCGCGGCTGGCGGTGGTGGTCCGGGCCGGGGAGCTGGCCCATGCGGCGGTGCGGGGGCTGGTGCGTTCGGCGCAGTCGGAGCATCCGGGCCGGTTTGTGCTGGTGGAGCTGGATGGTGCTGGTGAGTCGCTGCTGGGCGCGGCGCTGGCCAGCGGCGAGCCGGAGGTGGCGGTGCGCGGTGGTGCGCTGTTTGCCCCGCGGCTGGTGCGGGCGGACTCCGGTGGTGGTGGTCTGGTGCCGCCGGCGGGTGCGTGGCGGTTGGGCACCGCCGGGGCGGGG
>DASRIS010000126.1:0-25615 GCA_035649895.1 Micromonosporaceae bacterium
ATGGAGAAAGAAACCGTGGCCGGAGTGCGCAATCTGACCCAGACCGAGGCCGCGGAGCGGGCTCGCCTGTTCAACGTACTGGGCTACGACATCAGGCTCGATCTCACCGACGGCACGGGTGGTCCGGGCGAGCGTGTGTTCCGGTCGACGACCGAGGTCCGGTTCACGTGCGCCGAGCCGGGTGCGTCCTCCTTCATCGAGGTGGCCGCCGAGCGCATCCGGTCCGCCCGACTCAACGGTGTCGAGCTTGACCCCGCCGGCTGGTCGGCCGAGAGGGGCCTGCCGCTGGTCGGCCTCGAGGCGGAGAACACGCTCGTGGTCGACGCCGACTTCCCGTTCTCCTCCTCCGGCCAGGGTCTGCACCGCAGCGTCGACCCGGTCGACAAGGAGGTCTACCTCTACAGCCAGTTCGAGACGGCCGACGCCCAGCGCGTCTTCGCCTGCTTCGACCAGCCCGACCTCAAGTCGGTCTACACCTGGCACGTGCTGGTGCCAGGGCACTGGAAGGTCGTGTCGAACGCGGTTGTGGAGCGGGTCGAGAACGGTGACGTCGAGGGCAGCAAGATGATCCACTTTGCCCCGTCGGCGCGGATGAGCACGTATGTGACGGCGCTGTGCGCCGGGCCCTACCACGAGGTCCGTGACAACCACGACGGGATCGACCTCGGTCTGTTCTGCCGCGCCTCGATGGCCCAGTACCTCGACAGCGACGACCTGTTCCTGGTCACCAGGCAGGGCTTCGACTTCTTCCACGAGCACTTCGGCGTGCGCTACCCGCTGCCCAAGTACGACCAGCTGTGGGTGCCCGACTTCAACGCCGGCGCGATGGAGAACTTCGGCTGCATCGTGCACGCCGAGCAGTACTACATCTTCCGCTCGGCCGTCACCGACTTCGAGTACGAGCAGCGGGCCAACACGATGCTGCACGAGATGGCGCACATGTGGTTCGGCGACCTGGTCACCATGCGCTGGTGGGACGACCTGTGGCTGAACGAGTCGTTCGCCGAGTGGGCCTCCCACTGGTGCAACGCGGAGGCGACCCGGTTCACCGACGCCTGGACCACGTTCCTGTCCATCCGCAAGAACTGGGGCTACCGGCAGGACCAGCTCTCCTCCACCCACCCGGTCTACTGCGACATGCCCGACGTCGAGGCGGTCGAGGTCAACTTCGACGGCATCACGTACGCCAAGGGTGCCAGCGTGATCAAGCAGCTGGTCGCGTACGTCGGCCAGGACGCGTTCGTGGCCGGCCTGCGCACCTACTTCCAGCGGCATGTCTGGGGCAACGCCACCTTCGACGACCTGCTCACCGCGCTGGAGGCGGCGTCAGGGCGGGAGCTGCGCAAGTTCGCCGCGCAGTGGCTGGAGACGGCCCAGGTCAACACGCTGCGGCCGGAGCTGTCCATCGCGGCCGACGGCACGTACGAGTCGGTGGTCGTCCGGCAGGAGGCGCCGGCCGACTTCCCGACGCTGCGTACCCACCGCATCGGCATCGGCCTCTACGACCTGGACGGCGACCGCCTGGTGCGGCGCGACCTGGTCGAGGTCGACGTGGCCGGCGAGCGGACCGAGGTGCCCGCCCTGGCCGGCGTACGAGTGCCCGACGTGCTGCTGCTCAACGACGAGGACCTCACCTACGCCAAGATGCGGCTGGACGACGCGTCGATGGCGGCTGTCGTCGCGCACCTGAGCGGCTTCGAGTCCTCCCTGGCCCGGGCGCTGTGCTGGGCCGCCGCCTGGGACATGGTGCGCGACGCCGAGCTGCCCGCGCGGGACTACGTCGCGCTGGCGCTCACCGCGCTGCCGGCCGAGCGCGACATCAACCTGGTCACCACGACACTGCGCCAGGTCCAGTCGGTGCTGTCGTTCTACGCCGACCCCGGCTGGGCGCCGGCCGGCTGGTCCCAGCTCGCCCAGGCCTCGCACGCCGTCGTCACCGGCGCCGAGCCGGGCAGCGGCCTCCAGCTCGCCTGGGCCCGGTCCTTCGCCGCGGCGGCCCGTACCCCGGACGAGCTGGCCGTGCTCGCCGGCTGGCTGGCCGGCGAGGGGGTGCCCGACGGCCTGCTCATCGACACCGAGCTGCGCTGGACGTTGCTGGGCGCGCTGGTCGCCGGCGGCGGCGCCGGGCCGGACGAGATCGAGGCGGAGCTCGACCGCGACCGCACCGCCAGCGGCGAGCGCCAGGCCGCGCTCACCCGCGCTCTCGTGGCCACCCCGGAGGCCAAGTCGGAGACCTGGCGGCGGCTGGTCACTGACCATGCGCTGCCCAACTGGCTGCAGCGCTCGCTGCTGCAAGGCTTCCAGCACCCGGCCCAGGTGGAGCTGACTGCCCCGTACACGCACCGCTACTTCGAGGCGGTCGGCGACGTGTGGCATCACCGCGACAGCGAGCCGGCGCAGGACTTCGTCTTCTACGCGTACCCGTCGTTCCAGGTCAGCGAGGACACCGTGGAGGCGACGGATGCCTGGCTGGAAAGCGACGGCCACCCGGCGCCGCTGCGGCGGCTGGTCGCCGAGGGCAGGGACGGCATCACCCGGGCGCTGCGGGCCCGCGGGCGCGACCGCGCGAGCTCGGCTAGGCAATAGCCGGGCGTCGGTTAGGCAATGGCGGAGGTCATCACCGGCATAGATTCGGTGAGGCTACAGGACGCTGAGATAGCCGTGCTTGGTAGGCATAGAGCACGGGTGACCACTGGCCGTCCTCCCGCCAGGGTCGATAGCACGTGCGCGGACGAAGCCCGCTATCTGGAGAAGCGGAAGCGAGGCCAGATACGCTGCCTATCGCATTCGGGGCACCGGCATGGCGTGCTGTCAAGTGGTCGTCAAGGAGCGACAGGATATCCGGGCACGGGCCAAGAGCGGCAGATACCAGGGACGAGCTAAGGTCGTCCTTGCCGCCACGCGTCTGATATCTGGATCACCGGAGCGGACAACACGACCACCTGTGCGATGCATATACAAGGTCACGATGTACTGCCCGCCTGGTAACCGTCCTCGACGACCTGCTTCCGTTCCCCTACCCACCCACATGAGCTGCGCCTGGACCGCCGGTTCTACCGCCCCGTCCACCGCCTTACGCCACAAGATCACGATCATGGCTTGAAATGTGTAGTGCAACTAAACATTCGGCACGCCAGATCGCGATCTTGGTCAGGGCACGACCGTAGCAACGAAGAACAGCAGCCGGAATACGCCGGACGTCCGAAACGAAATGCGGCTGCGACGACGAGTCATGACCATAAGGCCTTGCCCACATACGACCACCACGTCGGATATACAAGCGTAAGGCATGAGTGCAATCTTGGCGATTACCTTGCGGACGCTCAAGCAATTCTCGATAACCGACGGTAGGGAATTCGGACTGAATGCAACGGAGACCCGCATCAAAGAATATTCAAGGCCGTGATCTAGGCCGAAGCTACTCGTTGTCGATCTCAAATTTGTGGCTTGACCTGCGGTAACACCGCCAGGCGACCAGTTGGTAGGAGCCAGAACGAGTTGTGGTCGGTCGTGATGCAGATGTCCAATCAGGGCAACGGAATCGGCCGACCCCGGTTGATGCTGGCGAGCAACCGAGAACGGTCAGCGGTCCGGTCGGCAACCGAGAAACGGTCAGCAGCCGATCAGCAGCCTGGTGCTGGTCGGGGGCCGAGCAGCGGTCAGCGGCGGCCGGCGTGGTTGGCCAGCTGGGCGATCCCGGTGAGGATGCCGCCGGCCAGGTCGCCTCCGCCGAAGGCGGCCGCCATGGACAGGGCGGCGAGCTTCGCGTCCCGGTCCGGTAGCCGCTTGCGGGCCTCGGCGCCGGTGACGATCTCCATCAGCCGCTGGTTGGGCGAGACCGCCAGCAGCACCGACCGGTCCGGGTCGGCGAGCTGGGCATGCAGCTTCTCGGCGTGCGCCCGCACCGGCTCGTCAAGCTCACCGACGTAGACGCTGAAGGTCAGGCTGGTCGACCGGTCGGCCAGCCGGAGCGCCTCGTCCAGGCGCAGCAGCTGCCGGGTGGTGAACGGCCCGTCCAGCACCTCGGGGTGCCCGGTCACCGAGCCGTGCGACACCTGCCCGGTCGCGGGCCGGTCCAGCTCACCAGCGGTCACTTGCGCCTCCCGTCGCGCCGTGCGGGGCCGCCGCCACCGCGGGCTCCGGCCCGTCCTCGCCGGCCGGCGTCCGGGCGGGCAGCGCCGCGCGCTCCGCGGTGCCGGTCACCGCCCGGCGGTCGTCCCCGGCGGAGTGGCCTGCCCCACTCGCCTGGGCCTGCGAGGAGAGGAACCAGACCGGCATGAACTCGAACGGCCGGCCCGGCCGGTAGCGCCGGCCGCGGCGGGAGCCGCCGTACACCAGCCCGGCGACCACCGCGATGACCGCCGCGGGCGCCCCCACGAAGATGAGCACCGTCTCGAGAACGCTCACGCCTCACGCCCCCAGGGGCCACAAAGGACGGACTTGGACCCGTTCACGGTAGCGGAGGGGGTGCCGCGTCCCACAGCGCGGGGTGCCGGTCGCGCCACGGCGCGACCTGCTCGACCTGTGCCGCGGCCCCCAGAACCAGGGCGTCCGCGCCCACCGCGCCGGCCAGCATCGCCCCGACCGGCAGCCCCTGCGGGGTCTGGCCCACCGGCAGCGACACCGCCGGCTGGCCGGTGATGTTGTACGCCGCGCAGAACGGCGAGAACCGCTTCTGCCGGGCGAAGTCCTCGGCCGGGTCGGGTGCACCGGCGAAGTAGCCGACCAGCGCCTGTGGGGCCGCCAGCGTCGGGCACAGCAACAGGTCGTACGGGGCCAGCGTGCGCAGCGCCCGGCGCGCGTCGTGCTGCACCGCGGTCAGGTCGGCCACGAGTGTGGCCGCGTCGAGCCGGGCGCCCCGCTCGCGCATCCACCGGGTCAGCGGCAGCAGCTTCTCCTCCGCCCCGGGCGGCACCACGGTGGCGAGCGTGAGCGCCGCCCACACCGTCTCGAAGGACTCCCCCAGCCCTGAGCCGAGCAGTCCCGGCACGTCGACGACCTCGTGGCCGGCCTCGGTCAGGGCTGCTGCGGCGGCGTCCACCGCGGCCAGGCAGGACGGGTCGACCGGCACGTCGGCGAGCATCGGGGCGGTGAACCGCCCGACCCGCAGCCGTCCCGGTGCGGTGGCCAGGGTGCGCAGGTAGCCACCACCGGGTCGGGCCGGCGCCGGGAACGGCTCGCCCGGCACCGGCACCGCCATGGCGTCCAGCAGCGCCGCCACGTCGGCGACGGTACGGCCGATCGGCCCGCTGGTGGGCAGGCCGAACCCGCCGAAGCCGACCGGCCCGGTGCTGACCACCCCGCGGCTCGGCTTGAAGCCGACCAGCCCGCAGATCGCGGCCGGGATGCGGATGGAGCCACCGCCGTCGGTGCCCTGCGCGAAGGGCAGCAGCCCGGCCGCCACGGCCGCGGCGGCGCCGCCGCTGGACCCGCCGGCCGTGTGCCGCAGGCTCCACGGGTTGCGGGCCGGCGGGGCGACGAGCGTCTCCGAGTAGAGGGTCAGCCCAAACTCCGACGTGGTGGTCTTGCCCAGGCTGACCGTGCCGGCGGCCCGCAGCAGGGCGACCACGTCGGCGTCGACCGGCGGCACGTAGCCGGCGAAGGCGGCCGAGCCGAAGGTGGTCCGTACCCCGGCGGTCATCGTCAGGTCCTTGATCCCGATGGGCACCCCGTGCAGCGGGGGAAGCTCGCCGGCCGGGCGCTCGCGCAGTGCGGCGTCCGCCCGGCGCGCCGCGTCGCGGGCCGCGTCACCGGTCACGGTCACGAACGCACCAACGGTCTCCTGGTACGCCCCGATCCGGGCGAGGTAATGGTCAACCAGTTCGACGGAGCTCAGCTGTTTGGTGCGTACCGCTTCTGCTTGTTCCAGCGCGGTCAGGTCGTGCGGCTGGGCCATGCCTGTCAAGCTACCGTGGCCGGTGTGACCCAGCTTCTTGCGCGTGCACGCGCTTTAGACGCCGCTGACGTCCTAGCGGCGTTCAGGGACCGGTTTGTGATCTCCGATCCAGATCTGGTCTACCTTAGCGGTCACTCGCTGGGCCGGATGCCGGAGGCGACCCGGGACCGGCTGCGCCACGCCATGGAGGTGGAGTGGGGCGAGCGGCTGCTGGGCGGCTGGGACCAGTGGATCAGCCTGGCTCGCCGGGCCGGCGACGTGCTGGCGACCGGGGTGCTCGGGGTGGCGCCGGGAGAGGTGGTCCTGTCCGACTCCACCAGCGTCAACCTGTACAAGCTCGCCATCGCCGCCCTGGATGCCCGGCCCGGGCGGCGGGTGATCGTGACCGACGACGACAACTTCTCCTCCGACCGCTATGTGCTGCACGGCCTCGCCGCGGCCCGGGGCGCCACGGTACGCATGGTCGCCGCGGACATGAACGAGGGGATCAGCCTGCACAGCGTCCAGGAGGCGCTCGGCGACGACGTGGCCCTGGTCGCGCTGTCCCACATGGCGTACCGCTCCGGGGCCGTCGCCGACCTGGTCGGGATCACCGCGGCGGCGCACCGGGCCGGCGCCATGATGCTGTGGGACCTGTCCCACTCGGCCGGCGCGACACCGACCCCGCTGCGCCAGGCCGGCGCCGACCTCGCCGTCGGGGCCACCTACAAGTACCTCAACGGCGGGCCGGGCGCACCGGCGTTCCTGTTTGTCCGGGCCGACCTGCAGACCGAGCTGCGCCAGCCGATCTGGGGCTGGTTCGGGCAGCGGGACCAGTTCGCCATGGGGCCGGACTACGACCCGGTCGACTCGGTCGACCGGTTCCTGGTCGGCACCCCGCCCGTGCTCGCCTACTACGGCGTGCTCGAGGGCGCCCGGCTCGCCGCCGAGGCCGGCGTCGACGCGATCGCCGCCAAGGCCACGGCGCTGACCTCGTACGCGGTGGAGCTCGTCGACGACCTGCTCGCCCCGCACGGCTTCGCCCTGGCCTCGCCCCGCGACCCGGCCCGCCGGGGTGCCCACGTGACCCTGCACCACCCGTACGCCTGGCAGGTCTACCAGGCGTGGAAGGCCGCCCGGGTGGTCCCCGACTTCCGCACCCCGGACCGGATCAGGGTCGGGCTGGCCCCGCTGTACACCCGCTTCACCGACGTGTACGAGGCGGTGCACCGGCTGCGCCAGATTATGGGGTCCGGCGAGTACCTGCGGTTCGGCGAGGAGCGCAGCCGGGTGACCTGACCCGCTAGGTGACCTGAGCCGCCGCGGCGGCGACCTAGCCCGCCCAGGCGGCCGGACCCCGGTCAGACCAGCAGCCAGTCGGCCCAGCGCGGGTCTGGCGCGCGGTGCCCCAGCACCCGCCACGCGGCTCCTTTGGGCGGAGCCGGGGGCACATGCAGACGCCAGCCGAGCTCGGCTGGCGTCCTGTCCCCTTTGCTGTGGTTACACCGGGCGCAGGCGGCGACCACGTTCTCCCAGGCATGCCGGCCTCCCCGGCTGCGCGGCTGCACGTGGTCTATGGTCTCGGCCGGGCCGTGGCAGTAGACGCACCGCCACCCGTCCCGCGCGAAGATCGCCCGACGGGAGAGCCCGACGTGCGTACGGTAAGGGACCCGGACGAACCGGGTGAGCCGGACGACCGACGGCACCGGCAGGCTGTGCCGGGCGCTGTGCAGGATGCCGTCCCCGTCCGCGACACAGACTGCCTTTGCGGAGAGGACGAGGATCGCGGCTCGACGTACTGACACGACACACAACGGCTCGTAGGTGGCGTTGAGGACCAACGCTCCGGCGCCAGCCGTGGGTCGTATGTCAGGCATCGCGCTCACCCTCCCGGTCGGTGCGTGTGGCGGCTCCCGTTCGCTTGCCCGGCGCGGCCGGCGCGCTAGGTTCCGTGCGCCAATGGTCCCTGATGGACTACTGGATTGCACGTACTATTCGGCCCCGGCGGGGTAGAAAAACTCGGCGGGCTGATGGGCGGGCCGGAGCGCCCGGCAGACCGGACGGGTGGGCCAGAGCGCGCGCCGGAGCAAAAGGAGGATCGTGGCTGACGTGAGCCCCATTCCGGGGCCGACGCCGACGGGGTGCGGCGACAACTCCCTGTGCCAGCAGATCCTGGACTGGACCGGCGAGGCGTGGCTGGCCGAGGGCAGCTATGTGTTCGTGGTCAAGCCGCTGCAGATCCTGATGATCGTGGTAGTCGCGATGCTCATCCGCTACCTGCTGCACCGCATGATCTACCGGCTCGTGCACACCACCGCCCAGGGCGCCGTGCCGACCATCCTCAAGCCGCTGAAGGAGCGCATGCCCGCGGCGCTGCAGGAGGCGACGGCGCTGTTCCCGGAGCGGCGCCGGCAGCGGGCCCAGGCGATCGGCTCGGTGCTGCGCAGCTTCGTCAGCCTCGCCGTCTACTCCATGGCCACGCTGATGGTCCTCGCCCAGCTCGGGGTGAACCTGGCGCCGCTTCTGGCCAGCGCCGGCATCGCCGGGGTGGCCCTCGGCTTCGGCGCGCAGACCCTGGTGAAGGATCTCATCGCCGGCTTGTTCATGCTGCTCGAGGACCAGTACGGGGTCGGCGACACGGTGGACGTCGGGGAGGCGACCGGGGTGGTGGAGGCGGTCGGGCTGCGCGTGACGACGGTACGCGACGCCCGCGGCGTGCTGTGGTACATCCGCAACGGAGAGATCGTCCGGGTCGGGAACAAGAGCCAGGGCTGGGCCATGGTCGTGGTCGACATCCCGATCGGCTTCGCCGGCGTGGACGACGCCACCGCTGTCCTGCGGCGGGCGGCGGCGTCGCTGGCCGAGGACCCCGAGTACGTCGGTGACTTCATCGAGGGCCCCGAGGTGCTCGGCGTCGAGCAGATCACGGTGGACGGGGCGGTGGTCCGGTCGACCGCCAAGACCTCGGCCGACGCACAGTTCCGGGTCGGCCGGGAGCTGCGCCGCCGGCTCACCGAGGCGCTTGAGTCTTCGGGCATAGCGGCACAGATCAGCGCATCCCGGGTGTACCCGCGCCCGGCTGCGCCAACACTCGGGGCAGCCACGCCGGACGGGACCGACCCGACCGAGACGGGCCAGGCGGGCGCAACGTGACTCACGTCGAACCGGCACACTGGGTAGTGCGTAGACAAAGACGGACAACGGGGTCGCCGTGGCAGCGCCCAGTCCAGTATCGTCCCCTAGCTCCGTCGTACAGGTGACTCATGGACCGTTCGCCCTAGCACGATCTCGGATGATCGGGCAGAATCACGACAGGCTTTCGCCACACTAGCCGTTATCTATGGAGGGCTTCCGGTGTCTGACGAGATGTTCGTCACCGATCGCCCAGCCACGTTCGGTGACGTGTTCTCGAGCCGTGAGTTCCGTTTCATCTTCGCCTCAAGCACGCTCTCCTGGATCGGTGACCACTTAGCCAAGGCGGCGGTCACCGCTTTGGTCTTCCACGAGACCGGGTCCGTCGCCCTCTCGGCCGCCGCGTTCGCGCTGAGCTACCTCCCCTGGATCGCCGGGGGGCCGCTGCTCGCCACGATCGCCGAGCGGCACCCGTACCGACGGGTGATGGTGATCTGTGACCTGATCCGGATGTCGCTGATCGCATTGGTCGCAATCCCGGGCATACCAGTCTGGCTGATCCTTTTCCTGCTGTTCGCCACCGCCCTGGCCAACCCACCGTTCCAGGCGGCCCGCTCGGCGCTGCTGCCGCAGCTGCTCCAGGGCGACCGCTACGTCGTCGGCCTCTCGCTCCAGCAGAGCACCGGCCAGGCGGCGCAGATCGCCGGCTACGCGCTGGGCGGCGCCATCGCGCCGTTCTACCCCCGGGTGGCGCTGCTGCTCAACGCCGCCACCTTCGCGGTCTCCGCGGTGCTCATCGCGGTGGGCCTGGGTGACCGGCGCCCGATCGGCCGGCCGCTGCACAACCACCTCGCCCGGGACACCGCCGACGGGTTCCGGGTCGTCTTCGGCACTCCGGTGCTGCGGGCCATCGCACTGCTCGTGTTCACCTCGATGCTCTTCGCGATCGTCCCGGAGGGGCTCGCCGCCGCCTGGGCCGCCGAGCTGGCCGACAATGAATCTGACCGGGGCTGGATGCAGGCCATGATCATGGTGGCCAACCCGATCGGCTTCATCCTGGGTGGCATAGTGGTCGGCCGGCTGATCCGGCCCGACCTGCGGCGCCGGCTGATCCGGCCGTTCGCCGTGCTGGCCCCGCTCGCGCTGGTGCCGGCGTTGCTGGGGCCCCCGGTCGGGGGCATCGCGCTGATGGCCGCGGTGTGTGGCTTCGCTGTGGCCGGCATGATGCCGCCCGCCAACGGCCTGTTCGTGCAGGCACTGCCAGCGGCCTACCGGGCGCGGGCGTTCGGCGTGATGCAGGGCGGCATGCAGGTGACGCAGGGTGTCGCGGTGATCGCGACCGGGATCCTCGCGGACCGCTTCGGGATCCCGGCGGTCGTCGGCTTCTGGAGCCTGGCCGGCGTGGTGCTGCTGCTCGCCACGAGCTCGAGCTGGCCGGCCAAGGAGACGATCGCGGCCACGGTCCACGCCGCCCAGCTCGCCAACGAGGAGACCGAGCGCGAGGGGCGCGTCAACGGCGTACGGCTCGACGGGGCCGGAAACACGCCGCCGGACGGCCTGGGCACGCACACGCTGGCCCGCCGCCGCGCCATGATGGGCCTGAGCCAGCCCAGCACCGAGCACGGCGAGGCCAACGCCTGAGCCGCTCCGCCCGCGGACCCCTGAGCCGCTCCGCCCGCGGACCCCGCCCACGGGCCCCTGAACGGCTCCGCCCGCGGTGACTCGCCCCGGTAGGTCGTAGGCCGGGTCGACGTAGCGGCCGGGACGGCCGTGGCTGGCACACTTGTCAGGTGACCGTGCGGGCGACCTTCTTTGACCTGGTTGGCGGCGAGCCGACGTTCCGCAGGCTGGTACGCGAGTTCTACGCGGGGGTCGCCACCGACCCGGTGCTCCGGCCGCTCTACCCGGAGCAGGACCTCGGCCCGGCCATTGAGCGCCTGACGCTCTTCCTCATTCAGTACTGGGGTGGCCCGACCACCTACTCGCAGCAACGGGGCCACCCGCGGCTGCGGCTGCGGCACGCCCCCTTCCGGGTCGGCCCCGCGGAGCGGGACGCCTGGCTGCGGCACATGCGCCGGGCCGTGGACGCGCTGGAGCTGCCCGCGGAGCAGGCCGCGACGCTCTGGGACTACCTGGAGCGGTCGGCGTACTTCATGGTCAACACTGTTGAGGACGCACCCACCGGCCTCCCCCAGCTCTAGCCGGCGGTCCAGCCAGCCAGGAAGCGACCAGGACAGCCATGGCGACCAGATGGTGCGGTACCGCGAGGTGGCTCAGTAGGCCAGCTGCGAGATGGCTCAGTAGCCCAGCCACCACCAGGCTCGGTACGGCGGGCGCGGCCAGGTGGCTCGGTAGGGCGGGCGCGGCCGCCGCCGTCCTGCTCTGCCTCGCCGGCTGTCCAGGCGCCGGCCGGCCCGGCCCGCTGCCCGCCGACGCGCCACCCGGGACAGGAGGTCCGCTGCCGGGCGGCCCGGCCCTGCCCACCAGGCCGGCGTCGAGCGGCCCGGCGGTCCCGGACGGGCGGTCCGCGCCGGTCCGCGACCCGGTCTACCCGCAGTACGGCAGCCCCGATGTCGACGTGCTGCACTACGCGCTCGACCTCGCCTGGGACCCGGCCGCCCGGCTGCTCAGCGGCGTGGCCACGCTCACCGTACGAGCGGTCACCGACCTTACCGCGGTGGCGCTCGACCTCAGCCCGGCGTACGCGGTGGACACCGCAACGGCCGACGGGGCCGCCGTCACCGCGACCCACCGCGGTGAGGACCTGGTGGTGCCGCTGCCGCGACCGCTCGCCCGCGACGCCACCGCGCGCGTGGCGGTCAGCTACCGGGGCAGCCCGGCCCCGGTGCCCTTCCCGGGCACCCGGCAGGACGTGACAGCGCTCGGGCTGCGCCCGATGCCCGACGGCGCCCTCTGGACGATGCAGGAGCCGTACGGCGCGTTCACCTGGTACCCGTGCAGCGACCAGCCGTCCGACGAGGCCCGGTACGACATCTCGGTCACCGTGCCCGAGGGCTGGACCGGGGTTGCCAACGGCCGCCTGGCCGGCGAGTCCGACCAGGGCGACCGGCGCACGTTCCGCTGGCAGGCGGCCGAGGCGATGCCCACCTACCTGGTCACGATGGCGGTAGACCGGTTCGAGCGGCACGCCGCCACCGGGCCGGGCGGCCTGCCGGTCACGTACTGGGTCCGCCCGCAGGACGCGGCCCGGATGCTGCCCACGCTCAGCCAGTCACCGCGCCTGCTCAGCTGGCTTGAGCAGCGGCTGGGCCGGTACCCCTTCGCCAGCGCCGGAGTGGTCGTGGTGCAGGGCACCTCGGGCATGGAGACGCAGACGATGGTCACCCTCGGCCCGCTCACCGGGCCCCAGGCAGAGCCGGTGCTGCTGCACGAGTACGCCCACCACTGGTTCGGCGACTCGGTAACCCCGCGGACCTGGCAGGACCTGTGGCTCAACGAGGGCTTCGCGACCTACCTGCAGGGTCTCTACGCGGTCGAGCGCCGGGAGGTGTCCCTGGCCGGCCTGGTCGCGCAGTGGCGCCGCGTCGACGCGGAGCAGCGGGCCGCGGCGGGCCCACCGGGGCGGTACCGCCCGGACCGGTTCGGCGCCCGCAACGTGTACGTCGGCCCGGCGCTCATGCTGCACGAGCTGCGCCGCCGCCTCGGCGACCCGGTGTTCTTCGCGCTGCTGCATGACTGGGCCCAGCACCACCGGCACACCCAGCAGGACCGGGCCTCGTTCACGGCCTGGCTGCGCGCGTACACGGGCCAGGACCTGGCCCCGGTCGTCGACCGCTGGCTGGACTCATCGACCACGCCGGCCTGAGACCACCCGGCCGGAGACCACGCCAGCCTGACCGGACCGGCCCGCGGGGCCGACCGGACAAGAGAACGGGGCGCCTAGAGCAGCGCCCCCTCGTCGTGCAGCCAGTCCACAAATGTGGTGGCCACCGCCGCAGCACAGTCGATCAGCTCGACCAGCAGCGCGTCGTGTGTGCCGGACCGCAGCGGCACCTGCATCTCCGCGTAGATCGGCAGCTGGCCGCGCTCGGTGGGGTCACCGATGTACGCCTTGCAGAACCGCCGGGTGTGGTTCCACTCGTTGACTGCGCGGTACGCGTGGTCGGCCCAGTCCGGCGGGACCGTCCCATGGGGACGGGCCCGGATCACCAGGATCTCGTCCTCAGGCCCTTCGAGCGTGAACAGCACGGCGTGCCGCTCCCACATGGCCAGCAGCCCGCCCTCGCCGTCGGCGAGGTACCGGATGTCGAGCAGGTCGAGCGTGTCGGTGATCCGTGGCAGCGTCACCGGGACGACGGCGACCGCGGCAGCGCCCGCCACGGGCAGGGATTCCAGGGTGGATAAGTCTGCCGGCACGCCGGGCGGAGCCGGTGACGCCCCTTCCGGCACTCTCGGGTGTGGTACTCCGACGCTGACTGCCGCCTCGGCTCGTCGGCTGCTCCGCGTCGCTGGTCCGCCGTCGGTCTGTCCGCCGCGCCATGGCCACCACGGCATAGCTCGCACTCCTCGCCTCGAACCGCTTCGTTAGACCCCAGGTCCGCCTCTTCTCCGGGTGCTGCTCGGCATGGTCACGGATCGCCGCACCCGACGACGGCGATCCATGCTCTGTACTGCCGAGACAACACAGCGGATCCACTTGCTGACAGTCCGTGGATCCGAGGCCCGACGGTACCCGTATAGCCGGCTGAAGACATCCCCACAACGACCTGACCAACCCGATCAGATACCAGTGTTCAACCGTTCAGCCGAGGGTATTGATCGAAAGTTCAATAGGCTTTTGGTACCACGAAGTACCGTATTCAGCCGCAAGACCGACAAAACGACTAGCCGACCGGCCGGCCACGAGTACCCGTACCGGCAGGTCAGAGCGGCCCAGGAACCCCATCCGCACCACCGCCTGCACCAGTCGCTGCGGTACCTCGACCCGGCCCGGCACCGGCACGGCACCGCGCTGGGCCTCCGTAGCCTCAACCATGATCGGCACGTGGTCAAGGAGCGCGTCCCGGATGGCGCGCTCGCCGACGACCCGTCCGGCCCTGCTCCGCTGGCTGCGGGTCGGCCCGCCGGCGTCATGGTGCTCACCGGCATCGTGCCGCTCACGGGCATCACGCTGCTCACAGGCATCGTGGCGCCCATGGACGTCATGCCGCTCGCCGGCTGCGGTGCGTAGCGCGCGCTCGGCGGCGGCGCCCAGCGCCCGTACCGTTGCGGCGGGAACCGACTCCACGGCCATGACCGGTGCCGGCGGAAGTGGCCAGCGCCAGCCGGAGTCGCGCCGGGCGGGCAGCGCGTCACCGCCGGCGGAGAGCACCGCCAGGAGGTCTCCCGCGGCCACAGTGGCGTCGTCGGCCAAGGATCCGTCAACGGTGCGGGTCACCAGCGCCCCCCACGGCAGCCGGGCCCACAGGGCGACGCCGCCGGTCAGGACCGCGGCCCTCGGCCAGGGGACCGCCCCGGCCGGGTCCTCCGGCGCCGGCACGGCCGGGTTCCGGGCCAGGCTAGGCACGGCCGAGCCAGGCGCGGCCGGGTCCCGGGCCGAGCCAGGCACGGCTGGGTTCTCGGCCCGGGTGGGCATGGTCTGGCCCGCCGGGCGCAGCCGGACGAGTGCGGCCCGGTCGAGCCGGTGCAGCCGGCCGAGGAACACGCCCGCGTCGGCGACGCCGGCGCTCGACAGCCCGTGCCGCGTCACCCCGACCAAAGCTCCAGGAAGGCCCACTCGGCGTCGGTGAGCCGGCGGGGCTGCTGCGCGCCGAGGTCGTACGGCACGCACACCGACCGCGCCCGGCTGGCCACCTGGCAACCGTCGAGCAGCTCGTACGCGATGACGAACCGGGACGGGCGGATCTCGGCCACCCACATCTCGATCAGCACCCGCGGTGCCTCGTCGCTCTCCGGCCCCGCCCGGTAGCCGACCGGCCGCAGGTAGTCGATCTCGTGCCGGTAGATGACCACCCCGTCCTCGAACGACGTGAGGCCCTCCCGGCGGGCCGCCGTGAACATCAACGCGACCCGCGCCTCCTCGTAGAGGGTGAGGAAGCGCGCGTTGTTGACGTGGCCGAAGACGTCAAGGTCGGACCAGCGCAGCGCGCAGTCGTACCGGAACCGGGCCGCCCGCGCCACCACCGACGGCTGCGGCGGCACCGACGGCTGCGCCGCCACCGACGGCTGAGGCGGCACCGACGGCTGCGGCACCGACAGCGGCTGTGGCGCCTCGCCGACCCCGACTCCGACGCCGCTAGTCACGCGTGAGCTTGCGGTAGGTGACCCGGTGCGGGCGGGCAGCCTCCGCCCCGAGCCGCTCGATCTTGTTCTTCTCGTACGCCTCGAAGTTGCCCTCGAACCAGAACCACCGTGCCGGGTCGGCGTCGTCGCCCTCCCAGGCCAGGATGTGCGTTGCCACCCGGTCGAGGAACATCCGGTCGTGGGAGATGACCACGGCGCAGCCGGGGAAGTCCAGCAGCGCGTTCTCCAGCGAGGAGAGGGTCTCCACGTCCAGGTCGTTGGTTGGCTCGTCGAGCAGCAGCACGTTGCCGCCCTGCTTGAGGGTGAGTGCCAGGTTGAGCCGGTTGCGCTCGCCACCGGAGAGCACCCCGGTCGGCTTCTGCTGGTCGGGACCCTTGAAGCCGAACGCCGCGACGTAGGCCCGGGACGGCATCTCCACCTTGCCCACCATCAGGTAGTCCAGCCCGTCCGAGACCACCTCCCAGACGCTCTTGGCCGGCTCCAGCCCGGCCCGGCTCTGGTCCACGTAGGACAGCCGTACGGTCTCGCCCACCCGCAGCGTGCCGGCGTCCGGCCGCTCCTCACCGAGGACCATCTTGAACAGCGTGGTCTTGCCCACGCCGTTGGGGCCGATGATGCCGACGATGCCGTTGCGCGGCAGCGAGAACGACAGGTCGTCGATGAGCAGCCGGTCGCCGAAGCCCTTGCGCAGGCCGGTCGCCTCGATCACGGTGTTGCCCAGCCGCGGCCCCGGTGGGATCTGGATCTCCTCGAAGTCGAGCTTGCGCGTCTTCTCCGCCTCGGCCGCCATCTCGTCGTAGCGCTGCAGCCGCGCCCGCGACTTGGTCTGCCGCGCCCGCGCGTTGGAGCGGACCCAGTCCAGCTCGTCCTCGAGGCGCTTGCGCATCTTGGCGTCCTTGCGGCCCTGCACCGACAGGCGCTCGGCCTTCTTCTCCAGGTAGGTCGAGTAGTTGCCCTCGTACGGGTAGACCCGCCCGCGGTCGACCTCGGCGATCCACTGGGCCACGTTGTCCAGGAAGTAGCGGTCGTGGGTGATCGCCACCACGGTGCCCGGGTACTTGGCGAGGTGCTGCTCCAGCCAGAGCACGCTCTCCGCGTCCAGGTGGTTGGTGGGCTCGTCGAGCAGCAGCAGGTCCGGCTGCTCCAGCAGCAGCTTGCACAGCGCCACCCGGCGCCGCTCGCCGCCGGAGAGCATGGTCACGTCGGCGTCGGGCGGCGGGCAGCGCAGCGCGTCCATCGCCAGCTCCAGCTTTGAGTCGACGTCCCAGGCGTCGGCGTGGTCCAGGTCCTCCTGGAGCTGGCCCATCTCGGCCATCAGCTCGTCGGAGTAGTCGGTCGCCATCAGCTCGGCGATCTCGTTGAAGCGGGCCAGCTTCGCCTTGGTGCCGGCCACCGCCTCCTCGATGTTGCCGAGCACGTCCTTGCTCTCGTTCAGCGGCGGCTCCTGGGCGAGCAGGCCGACGGTGTAGCCGGGCATCAGCCGCGCCTCGCCGTTGCTCGGCTTGTCCTCGCCAGCCATGATCCGCAGCAGCGTCGACTTGCCCGCGCCGTTGGGGCCGACCACGCCGATCTTCGCACCGGGCAGGAAGTAGAGCGTCACGTTGTCGAGTACGACCTTGTCGCCGTGCGCCTTACGCGCCTTCTCCAGCGTGTATATGAACTGGGCCACGGTGGGAGTGCCTCCGATTGCGATCTTCTCCGGCTTCATGGCCGGTGCAGCGGCGCTGGGTGCCTCGCCAGCGCCGGTCCCAATCTTTCCAGGCAGCTCGCCGCCCGCCCACCGGACCCCCGGGTGGTACGCCTCTACGCAGGGCCGATGTCGTACTCGAGAACCTTCTCCTGAGAGTCGTTGTCGGCGCCGGGGTAGTCGATCACGAGCCACGTGGCGGAGACCCGGTAGTAGGTGGTCGCGGTGCGGCCGGTGTTCGTGGCCACATACCCCTCGCCGGGCGCCTTCGCCACGTCGGCCAGGAACAGGGTGTTGTCGGAGGTCGGCGCCGGCAGCTCGGACGTCGGGCTGCCCAGGTGCCGGTGCCCCTGGTACCACAGCCGGCCCGCGGTGTCCTTGCAGATCCACACCTGGGACTGGTCGGTGCGGATGTAGAGCACGTACGTCAGGCCGCCCGGCGACCCTCCGGCCTTGGCGGCCTGCTCGGTCACTGCCGGGCACGCCCGGCCCGGCGTGGCCGGCGCCGTCGGGGGCTGTGTCGCGGGCGTGGTGCCGTCCCCGGCCGGCTGGCTCTGCGGCGCCGTCCCGGTCACCCCACCGTTGCCCGGACGGTCTCCAGCGTCCGCACCACCAGATCCCCGGTCGGCGCGCAGGCCGAGCACTGCCCCGGCCGACCCGCCGATGACCGCGAGGAACACCAGCGCGAGCACCAGCGGACCGGCCACGGCCCGCCGCGCCGGCGGCATCTGCCCGGTCATGGATGGCACCGTTCCGGCGGCGTCTGGTCGGTCATGGATGGCAGCGTGCCACGCTGGCGCAACAGCGCGTGGCGAGATCACGTCAGGGACGGTTGCAGGTGGGGATCGGGCGCGATTGGATGAACATCAAGTGCACCATCTTCGACTATCACGAGCGGCGCACCGGCGGACAAGCCGGCACCGCCCGTGCGTAGCAACGCTGAAGGAGCCAACATGTCCATATCGTCCTGGGGCCGGCTAGCGGGGACACTCGCCATCGGCCTAGTCGTCGCGGGTGGCGCCGTCGCCTGCGGCGATGACGATGACGGCGGCACAACCGGCCCGGCCGGGCAAGGACAGTTCGAGGGGCGTGGCGCGATCACGCTCGCCACGGGCAAGGACACCACCGGCACCCTCCAGGGGCAGCTGGACCGGTGGAACGCCGACCACCCGGACCAGAAGGTGACCCTGGCCGAGCTGCCGGAGAGCGCCGACGGGCAGCGCCAGCAGTTCATCCAGAACGCCCAGACCAAGTCCGACGCGTACACCGTGCTCAACCTGGACGTGGTCTGGACGGCTGAGTTCGCGGCCAACGGCTGGGTCGAGCAGCTGCCCGAGGACCAGTTCCCGATCGGCGAGATGATCCCGTCCACGGTGGAGACCGCGAAGTACTTCAAGAAGCTCTACGCGGTTCCGTACAGCACCAACGCGGGCCTGCTCTTCTACCGCAAGGACCTGCTCGACAAGGCCGGCGTCACCGCGGCGCCGAAGACCTGGGACGAGATGAAGGCGGCCTGCGACAAGGTCAAGGCCCTGCCCGAGGGCAAGACCATGGGCTGCTACGCCGGCCAGTTCGAGAAGTACGAGGGCCTGACGGTCAACTTCTCCGAGGCCGTGCAGTCGGCCGGCGGCAAGGTCGTCGACGACGAGGGCAAGCCGGTGGTCAACTCCGCGGAGGCAAAGGCTGGCCTGGAGTTCCTGGTCAACGGCTTCACCAGCGGGCTGTTCCCGCGCGAGGCAGTGACCTACAAGGAGGAGGAGGGCCGGCGCGCCTTCCAGGACGGCAAGCTGGTCTTCCACCGGCAGTGGCCGTACCAGTGGACGCTGGCCAACAAGACCGACGGCTCCAGCAAGGTGGCCGGCAAGTTCGGCGTGGCCCCGCTGCCCGGCAAGAGTGGCGTGGGCAGCTCCAGCCTTGGCGGGGCGAACCTCGCGATCAGCAAGTACGCCAAGAACAAGGCGAGCGCGCTGGAGTTCATCAAGTGGTTCTCGAACGCGGAGAACGCCCGCAAGAACCTTGAGGTGGCCTCGAACGCGCCGGTCTACGCCAGCATCTACTCCGACGCCGCGCTGCAGGAGAAGCTGCCCTACCTGTCAGTGCTCAAGCAGGGGCTGGACACCGCCGCGGCCCGCCCGCGCGTGGTGGCGTACGGGGACGCGACAACGGCGATCCAGGAGAACGCGTACGCCGCGATCACCGGGAAGAAGCCGGTCGACCAGGCACTGGCCGACATGCAGGCCAAGCTGACCGAAGTCACCGCGAAGAAGTGACATGACCGCCCCGACGCAGACCCGGCCGCCGGCACCTCGCCGGCGGCCGGGGCAGGCCCGCGAGGGGGC
The DNA here is from genome assembly GCA_035649895.1 of Micromonosporaceae bacterium. Taxonomy (GTDB): domain Bacteria; phylum Actinomycetota; class Actinomycetes; order Mycobacteriales; family Micromonosporaceae; genus DASSUC01. The sequence goes on from DASRIS010000126.1 coordinate 19,298, forward strand.
GCACCGCCAGGCGGCGGGCGCCCGGCGGCGGCGGGCCGGCATCGTCCGGCTCGCCGCGCTGCTGCTCTCCCCGACCTTGCTGGCGCTCGCCCTGGTCGTCGGCTACCCGGTGCTGGCGGCGCTGCGGCTGTCGCTGACGGTCACCGAGGAGGGGATCAACCCGGAGACCGGCCTGATCGAGCGCAGCAGCGAGCTCGGCACGAAGAACTACACCGACGGGTTCCAGGGCGACACCGGCGACCGGTTCCTCAACGCCCTATGGAACACGACCACGTTCACGCTCGCCACCGGCGCGCTGGTGACCGTCATCGGCGTGGTCATGGCGTTGATCATGAGCCGGGCCTTCCGGGGCCGCGGCCTGGTCCGGGCGGCGGTCCTGGTGCCGTGGGCGATCCCGACCGTCATCTCGGCGCTGCTCTGGAAGTGGATCTTCAGCACGGACGGCGTCGCCAACGACATCCTCAACACCAAGATCCTGTGGACCACCGAGGGCTTCCAGGCCTGGCTCGCGGTGGTCATCGCGGACACCTGGAAGACCGCCCCGTTCATCGGGCTCCTGGTGCTCGCCGGGCTCCAGCTCATCCCGGCCGAGGTGTACGAGGCGGCGCGGGTGGACGGCAGCTCCGCCTGGCGGACGTTCTGGCGGATTACGCTGCCGCTGGTGAAGCCGGCGCTCGTGGTGGCCGTGCTGTTCCGGATCCTGGACCTGCTGCGCATGTTCGACCTGCCGTTCGTGCTGGTCGGCCCGCGTAAGGAGTCGGTGGAGACACTGTCGGTCCTGGCCTGGGACGAGATGAGCAACCTACGGTTCGGACCCGCCGCGGCGTACGCGATGATCCTGTTCGTCTACATCGCCATCGTGGCCTACGTGTTCGTCCGGGTGCTGGGCGCTGACATCATCGGCCGGGGAGTGCAGGGGCGCAAATGAGGACGACGAATACCCGGGCGGTGCTGCGCTGGCTCGGCATCCTGGCGATCGTGGCGTACTGCCTCGCCCCGTTCTACTGGATGCTCGTCTCCAGCCTGCGCCGGCCCAGCGACCAGTTCTCCAACTCGCTGGTCCCGAACCCGCTCTCGCTCGACAACTACGACGCCGCGTTCGACCCGCGCAACGGGTTTGCCCGGGCGCTGGTCAACAGCCTGGTCGTGGCAGGCTCGACCACCGTGCTGGTGCTGGTGCTGGCGATCTTCGCCGGCTACGCCATCGCCCGGCTCGACTTCAAGGGCAAGGGCCCGATCCTCGCCATCATCGTGGCCACGTCGATGTTCCCCGGCATCACGCTGCTGGTGCCGCTGCTGGACGTGTTTGTGGACATCAACTGGATCAACACGTACCAGGCGATGATCCTGCCGAGCATGACCTTCGCGCTGCCGCTGGCGGTGTGGAACCTCACCGCGTTCTTCCGGCAGATGCCGTACGAGCTGGAGGAGGCGGCGGTCGTCGACGGCTGCACGCCGGGCCAGGCCTTCCGCAAGGTGATCCTGCCGCTGGCCGCGCCGGGGGTGTTCACCACGGCGATCCTGGCCTTCATCGCGACCTGGAACGAGTTCATCATCGCGCTGAGCGTGGTGAACCGTAAGGACATGATGACGGCGAACGTCATCCTGTCGCTGTTCACCGGGCAGTACCGGTACGACCAGCCGTTCGGCACCCAGATGGCGGCGGGTGTCGTGGTGACCATTCCGTTGGTGCTGATGGTGCTGTTCTTCCAGCGCCGCATCGTCGAAGGGCTGACCGCTGGTGGGGTGAAGTAAGGGGCGTCAGCCCGGTCGGGTGGATAGTCTCAGTAGGCTGAAGAGCCAGGGGACTAACCACCTGCCGGAGGTAAGGGGTGACGGGACGCAGCTCGTTCGTAGTGGTGGCGAACCGTCTCCCGGTAGACGAGATCAGCACGCCCACCGGGCGTGGCTGGCGGCGCAGCCCCGGCGGGCTGGTGACCGCGCTGCACCCGGTGCTCGCCGCGCACCAGGGCACCTGGGTCGGCTGGGCGGGTGCGGCCGGCCCAGCGCCCAAGCCCTTTGACATCGAGGGGATCCACCTGCATCCGGTCCCGCTCACCGACCTCGACCTCGAGCGGTACTACGAGGGCACCTCCAACGCCACGATCTGGCCGCTCTACCACGACGCGGTGGAGACCCCGGTGTTCCGGCGGACCTGGCGGGACGCGTACCGGGCCGTCAACGCCCGGTTCGCCGACGCCGCGGCGGAGGTGGCGGCCGAGGATGCCTGCGTCTGGGTGCAGGACTACCAGCTCCAGCTGGTGCCCGCGATGCTGCGCGAGCGGCGGCCGGACGTCAGGATCGGCTTCTTCCTGCACATCCCGTTCCCACCGATCGAGCTGTTCATGCAGATGCCGATGCGCAGCGAGATCATGTGGGGCCTGCTCGGCGCGGACCTGGTCGGCTTCCAGCAGCGGCTGGCCGTGCAGAACTTCGTCCGGCTCGCCAAGCACCTGCTCAGCCTGCGCTACGAGGGCACCACGGTGGAGGTGAACGGCCGGCTCGTCAAGGCTGGCGCGTTCCCGATCTCCATCGACGTGGCGGAGATGGCGGCGATGGCGGCCGACCCGGTGGTGCAGGCCCGCGCCGCGCAGATCCGGGCCGAGCTGGGCGAGCCGAAGACCGTCATCCTCGGCGTCGACCGGCTCGACTACACCAAGGGCATCGAGCGGCGGATGAAGGCGTTCCGCGAGCTGCTCACCGAGGGCCGGCTGAGCGTGCCGGAGACGGTGATGGTGCAGGTGGCCACGCCCAGCCGGGAGCGGGTCGAGCACTACCAGGCGCTGCGGGTCAAGGTCGAGCGGGAGGTCGGCCGGATCAACGGCGAGTTCGGGCGGGTGGGGGTGCCGGCGGTCCACTACCTCCACCAGTCGTACAGCCGCAGCGAGCTCGCGGCGCTGTACTGCGCCGCCGACGTCATGATGGTGACACCCCTGCGGGACGGGATGAACCTGGTAGCCAAGGAGTATGTCGCCGCACGCACTGATGGGCGCGGCGCCCTTGTCCTGAGCGAGTTCGCGGGCGCCGCGACCGAGCTACGCCAGGCGTTCCTCTGCAACCCGCACGACCCGGACGGCATCAAGGACGCCTTCGTCAGGGCGGTCTTCGCCGACCCGGTCGACGCCACCCGCCGGATGCGCCTGATGCAGCGCCATCTACGCGCCCATGACGTACGGCACTGGGCCCAGTCCTTCCTGTCCGCGCTGGGGGCGCACCGGCCGGGCAGCCCTGACCAACCCGCGCTCACCGGAGCGCTGGAGTGACCTCACCGGAGCGGTGGAGTGACCGGAGATGGCTTGGCAGACAACGGCGCCGCAGACCACGACGATGCAGACCGCAACGACGCAGGCCACGACGACCTGACACAGGACCTGGACCCGGGGCTGCGCACCGCGCTCGGCCGCATCGCCCGGGTGCCGCAGCTGCTGGTCGCCTGCGACTACGACGGCACGCTCGCCCCGATCGTGGAGAACCCGGCCAAGGCGGTCCCGTTACCGGAGGCCGTGGCGGCCCTGCGCACGCTGGCCACCCTGCCGCAGACCACGGTTGCGGTGGTCTCCGGTCGGGCCCTGCGCGACCTGGCCGCGCTGTCCCGCCTGCCCAGCGAGGTGCACCTGGTGGGCAGCCACGGCTCCGAGTTCGACGTGGGCTTCGTGGAGCGGTTGGACCCGGCAGTCGTCGACCTGCGGAGCCGGGTCATCGCCGAGGTGGAGCGGATCACAGCGGACTGCCCGGGGGTACGGCTGGAGACCAAGCCGACAGGCGTGGCGGTGCACACCCGCGGCGCCGACACCCGGGTCGCGGAGCAGGTCGAGGCGGCGGTCAAGGAGGGCCCGACCAGCTGGCCCGGGGTCTACGCGACCTTCGGCAAGAAGGTCATCGAGCTGTCCGTCATCGCGACGCACAAGGGCACCGCCGTGGACGCGCTGCGCGTGCAGCTGTCGGCCAGCGCGGTGCTGTTCCTCGGGGACGACATCACCGACGAGAACGCGTTCGCGGCGCTGCACGGGCCGGACGTCGGCATCAAGATCGGGCCTGGGGAGACCCGGGCACCCTTCCGGGTGCCCGACCCATACACCGGGGTACGGGTGGTCGCGCTGGTGCTCGAGACCCGGCGACGGTGGCTCTTCGGCGAGCACGCGGTGCCGATCGAGCGGCACTCGCTGCTGGCCAACGGCCGTACCATGGCGCTTCTCACCCCCGACGCGAGGGTGACCTGGCTGTGCCATCCCCGCCCGGACTCGGCGGCGATCTTCGCCGACCTGCTCGGCGGCGCGCCGGCCGGGTTCTTCGCGGTCGAGCCGGAGCGCGGTGACCTGCTTCCGCTGGGGCAGCGCTACCGGCCCGGCACGATGACCGTGGAGACGCGCTGGTCCGGGCTGACCGTCACGGACTGGCTGGACGGGACCACGGCCACCGCACTCGGCTCGCCGGGCGGCGCCGCTGGGCTCGCCACGCGCGGCGGCACCGCTCAGCTCGACACGCGTGGTGGCGCCACCGACACCGACTCGACGCTGGTCCGGGTACTCACAGGCCACCAGCGGACCCGGCTGGAGTTCGCGCCGCGCCCGGAGTTCGGCCAGGTCGCCGTCTGCCTGCAACCACTCGGCGATGGCCTGCTGGTGCTGGGCTCCAACGAGCCGATCGCGCTGTACTCCCCCGGCGTCGAGTGGGATGTGGTGAACGATGGCGGGCACGACACCGCCCGGGCCGTCGTCGACCTCGCCGCGGCCGGCGGTGAGGTAGTACTCGAGCTGCGCTTCGGCACCCACCGGCTGGACCCGCCCGACGTACCGGTGCAGGCCCGGCAGGCGGCGGCGGAGCAGCCGTGGCAGGAGTGGGTGGAGCGGCTGCGGCTGCCCGGCATCGCCCGCGACCTGGTCGCCCGCAGCGCGCTGGTGCTGCGCGGGCTGTGCTACGAGCCGACCGGCTCGATCCTCGCCGCCGCGACCACCTCCCTGCCGGAGGAGCTGGGCGGGGTACGCAACTGGGACTACCGCTACTGCTGGCTGCGCGACGGCGCGATGACCGCCCGGGTCCTGGTCGACCTCGGCTCGCTGGCCGAGGCCGAGGCGTTCCTGCGCTGGGTCGACGCGTGCGTGGACCGCACCTGCGGGCACCCGGAGCGGCTGCACCCGCTCTACACGGTGGACGGTGGTGCGCTCGGGCCCGAGGCGGTCATCGAGACACTGCCGGGCTACGCAGGGTCCCGCCCGGTGCGGGTCGGCAACCTCGCCAACCGCCAGCTCCAGCTCGACGTGTTCGGCCCGATCGCGGACCTGCTCGCCGCCGTCGCCGATGCCCGAGGATCGGTGCACGAGGACGAGTGGCGGGTGCTGGAGGCGATGGTCGCCGCCGTCGAGCAGCGCTGGCACGAGCCCGACCACGGCCTGTGGGAGGCCCGCCTGGCACCGCGCCACCACGTCTACTCCAAGGTCATGTGCTGGATGACCGTGGACCGGGCGCTGCACATGCTGCGCCGGCACGGCGGGCCCGACGGCGGTCGGCACGGTGGGCCCGACGGCGGTCGGCAGAGCGGGCGCGACGGCCGTCGGCACGGGGTCGACGAGCGGCGCTGGGTGGCCCTGCGCGACCGGATCGGCGAGCACGTGCTGACCCACGGCTGGCACCGCGGCGTCGGCGCCTACACGGTGGCGTACGGCGCCCCGGAGATGGACGCGGCGACGCTCTGGATCGGGCTGTCGGGCCTGCTCCCCGACGACCACCCGCGGTTCCTGGACACGGTCCTCAAGACCGAGGCGGAGCTGCGCAGCGGCCCGGTCGTCTACCGCTACCGCTGGGACGACGGGCTGCCCGGGCGCGAGGGCGGGTTCCACATCTGCTCGGCCTGGATGGTCGAGGCCTACCTGCGTACCGGCCGGCGGAGCGATGCCGAGGAGCTGTTCGCCCAGATGGTCGACTGTGCCGGCCCGACCGGCCTGCTGCCCGAGCAGTACGACCCGTTGGCCGAGCGGGGCCTGGGCAACCATCCGCAGGCCTACAGCCACCTCGGGCTGATCCGCTGTGCGCTGCTGCTGGACGGAGGGCTCAGGTAGCGCCTGGACACGCGCCGGCCAGGCCATGGCTGGCCGGCAGGGTCAGGCGGGCGGTGGGGTCAGGCGGGCGGTGGGGTCAGGCGGGCGGTGGGCCGGCGCGGTCAGGCGGGCAGCGGCAGCGCGGACACCACGGCGCCGATGACGACCACGGCCGGCGGACGGATGCCCTCGGCCGCGGCCCGCTCGGCCAGCTCCGCCAGGGGTGCCCGGAGCACCTGCTGGGCCGGGGTCGTAGCGTCCTGCACGACCGCGGCCGGGGTGT
>DASRIS010000127.1:0-46228 GCA_035649895.1 Micromonosporaceae bacterium
AGTAGCGCAGCCGTGGCCGCCCCTCAGTCTCGGCCAGCTCCTCATAGGACGGTCCCCCGCCGCCCCGCGAGCCGCGCAGTCCCCACTGGCCGAGGAACGTGGCCCGCTCGTCCAGCATGGACGCGTAGTCGCCCAGCGGGATGCCCTTGACCACCCGGGTGCCGAAGAACGGCGCCCGCGGCACGGCCACGTCGCTGGCGACGTCGGAGCGGACCGAGGAGTCGTCCAGGTCCGGCAGATCCTCGGCGACCGTGGCCCGGTGCCGCTCGCGCCGCGAGCGCCGCGCCGCGAGCGCGGCCTCCCGGCCGGCGTCCACCGCCGCCCCTCCCCCGCGCTTGGCGGACATCACCCGGTCCATCAAGGCCAGCCCCTCGAACGCGTCCCGCGCGTAGTGCACCTGGCCGGTGTAGAGCGCGCGCAGGTCGTCCTCGACGTACGCCCGGGTCAGCGCCGCCCCGCCGAGCAGGACCGGCCAGCGCTGCGCGACCCCGCGCGTGTTCATCTCCTCGAGGTTCTCCTTCATGATCACGGTGCTCTTCACGAGCAGGCCGGACATGCCGATGGCGTCGGCGGAGTGCGACTCGGCGGCGTCGAGGATCGCGGTGATCGGCTGCTTGATGCCAATGTTCACCACCTCGTAGCCGTTGTTGGACAGGATGATGTCGACCAGGTTCTTGCCGATGTCGTGCACGTCGCCCTTTACCGTGGCGAGCACGATGCGGCCCTTGCCGTCGCTGTCGGTCTTCTCCATATGCGGCTCGAGGTGGGCCACGGCCGCCTTCATCACCTCGGCCGACTGGAGCACGAACGGCAGCTGCATCTGGCCGGAGCCGAACAGCTCGCCGACCTCCTTCATGCCGCCGAGCAGCGTGTCGTTGATGATGGCCAGCGCCGGGCGCTGCTCCAGCGCCGCGTCCAGGTCGGCCTCCAGGCCGTTGCGCTCGCCGTCGACGATGCGCCGGTGCAGCCGCTCATCCAGCGGCAGCGCGGCCAGCTCCTGCGCCCGCGACGCCCGCGCCGAGGCGGCGTCGACCCCCTCGAACAGCTCGATGAACCGCTGCACCGGGTCGTACCCCTCGCGCCTGCGGTCGTAGACCAGGTCCAGCGCGACCTCGCGCTGCTCGTCGGCGATCTTGGACATCGGCAGGATCTTGCTGGCGTGCACGATCGCCGAGGTGAGCCCGGCCTGCACGCACTCGTGCAGGAACACCGAGTTGAGCACCTGCCGGGCCGCCGCGTTGAGGCCGAACGACACGTTGGAGATGCCGAGGGTGAAGTTGACCCCCGGGAAGCGCCGGGAGATCTCGCGGATCGCCTCGATCGTCTCGATGCCGTCCCGCCGGGTCTCCTCCTGCCCGGTGGCGATCGGGAAGGTCAGGCAGTCGACCAGGATGTCGGGCAGGCGCAGCCCCCAGCGGCCGGTCAGGTCCTCGATCAGCCGGGTCGCCACCCGCACCTTCCACTCTGCCGTACGCGCCTGCCCCTCCTCGTCGATGGTGAGCGCCACCACGGCCGCGCCGTGCTCGCGGACCAGCGGCATGGCCCGCGCGTAGCGCGACTGCGGCCCGTCGCCGTCCTCGAAGTTCACCGAGTTGATCACGCAGCGGCCACCGAGCATCTCCAGGCCCGCCTCGGTCACCTCGGGCTCGGTCGAGTCCAGCATGATCGGCAGGGTGGAGGCGGTGGCGAACCGGCTGGCCACCTGCCGCATGTCCGCCGCGCCGTCGCGGCCCACGTAGTCCACGCACAGGTCCAGCACGTGCGAGCCGTCGCGGGCCTGCTCCCGGGCGATCTCGATGCACGCCTGCCAGTCGCCGGCCAGCATCGCGGTACGGAACGCCTTGGACCCGTTGGCGTTGGTGCGCTCCCCCACCATCAGCACGCTCGCGTCCTGCGCGAACGGCACGTGGTGGTAAAGAGACGCGACGCCCGCCTCCGGCTGCGGCTCGCGCGATGCCCGGGCCACGTCGCGGAGCCGGTCCACGACCGTACGGATGTGCTCCGGCGTGGTGCCGCAGCAGCCCCCGACGAGCGAGACGCCGTACTCGGTGACGAACCGGTGCAGCGCCTCGGCCAGCTCCTCCGGCGTCAAGGGGTACGCCGCGCCGTCCGGAGTCAGCTCGGGCAGCCCGGCGTTGGGCATCACCGAGATCGGCACCCGGGCGTGCTGGGCCAGGTAGCGCAGGTGCTCGGTCATCTCCGCCGGCCCGGTCGCGCAGTTGAGCCCGATGAGGTCGATGCCGAGCGGCTCCAGCGCGGTCAGCGCCGCGCCGATCTCGCTGCCCAGCAGCATCGTGCCCGTGGTCTCGACGGTCACCTGGCAGATCAGGGACACATCGCGGCCCGCGGCCGCCATCGCCCGCCGCGCCCCGACCACGGCCGACTTCGCCTGGAGCAGGTCCTGGCAGGTCTCCACGATCAGCGCGTCCGCGCCGCCGGCGAGCAGGCCCGCGGCGTTCTCCTGGTACGCGTCGCGCAGCGTCGCGTACGGCGTGTGCCCCAGGGTGGGCAGCTTGGTGCCGGGACCCATCGAGCCGAGTACGTACCTCGGCCGCTCCGGCGTCGACCACGCGTCGGCCACCTCGCGCGCCAGCCGTGCGCCGGCCTCGGACAGCTCCCTGGTTCGGTGGGTTATGTCGTACTCGCCCAGGTTGCCAAAGTTGGCGCCGAACGTGTTTGTCTCCACACAGTCGGCCCCGGCCTCGAAGTACGCCTCGTGCACCGCGCGGACGATGTCCGGCCGGGTGACGTTCAGGATCTCGTTACAGCCCTCGTAGCCGGCGAAGTCGTCGAGGGACGGGTTGGCCGCCTGGAGCATGGTGCCCATGGCCCCGTCGGCGATCAGCACCCGCTCGGTCAACTCATCCAGGAACGATGTCGGCATCCCAACAGGTTAGTGGCTGGGGCTCGGTGAGTGGCTGGAGGCCGGGTGGTGCCCGGGTCGTGGGAGCCGGTCGCTGGGTCCCGGCGGGGCCCGTGGCTGGGTCCCGGCGGGCCTGTGGAGTGGCTCACCGGGCTTCGCTTCACCCCGACCCGTAGGCTGGGATCGTGACGGAGTTTGACGGGCTGCCCGTGCTGCGCTCCCCGGTCGCCGTGGCGGCCTTCGAGGGGTGGAACGACGCCGCCGACGCGTCGACCGCCGCCGTGGAGCACCTGGAACAGGTGTGGGGAGCCCGTCCCATCACGGCGCTGGACCCGGAGGAGTTCTACGACTTCCAGGTGAACCGGCCGGCGGTCACGCTCGCGGACGGCGAGACCCGTCGCATCGAGTGGCCGACCACCCGGTTCGGCCTGGCTCGCCCACCCGGCACCGAGCGCGACGTGGTGCTCATCCGGGGCATCGAGCCGAGCATGCGCTGGCGCGCGTTCTGCGACGAGGTGCTGGAGATCTGCCACAGCCTGGAGGTCAAGCGCGTCGTGCTGCTCGGCGCGCTGCTGGCCGACGTGCCGTACACCCGGCCCCTGCCGATCAGCGGCAGCGCCTCCGACGGCCCGGCGGCCACTCGGCTCAAGCTGGCACCCACCCGGTACGAGGGCCCGACCGGTATCGTCGGTGTGCTCCACGACGCCTGCACCCGGGCAGAGCTGGAGGCGGTGTCCTTCTGGGTGCACGTGCCCCACTACGCGAACAACCCGCCCTGCCCCAAGGCCACCCTCGCCCTGCTGCACCGGGTGGAGGACCTGCTCGACCTGCCGGTGCCAATGTCCGAGCTCGCCGAAGAGGCGGCAGAGTGGGAACAGCGGGTCCGCACCGCCGCCGAACAGGACACCGAGCTCAGCGACTACGTCCGCGAGCTTGAGGAGCGCGTCGGCGACGAGGGCATCCAGCCGGTCTCCGGCGACGAGATCGCCCAGGAGTTCGAGAAGTACCTGCGCCGCCGGGGTGGCTCCGCCGGCCCCACCGCCTCCCGCTGACCGCTCTCCGTTCGCCTCTCCGGACACTCGTCGTTCGTGCTCGGGTCCGACGAGCGCTGGGCTCAGGTGAAGGCCCGTCGTACCCTGCCGCTCTCCTTACCGTCTGGGCCTGCTCTGGGGCCCCATGGCCCGCCCCATGGCCCGCCCTGGAGAGCGTTGGTCTCAGAGCCCCCGGCGTCTCCGAGTCTCTGGGCGAGGCCGACTCGCCCTGCCTCTCCCTAATCATCAAGATCAACATGACCATCCCATCTTTGGCCATCGTCGCCATGGTCACTTCGCCAAGATCATCTCAACTTCATGGTAATTGGGCCTATAGAAGGCTGAAATAACCCCAATTTCCATGTAGTTGAGATGACCTTGGCGGGAATGGAGCCACTATGCCGCCGTAGCCGCCGCCTGGGTGGGCTTGATGGGACGGACGGCGTGTCACCTCCCCTAAAGCATCCTAGGAGGCTAGGTTCGGACCTATGACGATCAACCCGGGGGCGGCCGAGTTTCCGCACCGTCAGATCGCAGCGCAGCTGCGCGCCCGGATCCGCCGCGGTGACTGGGGGCCTGGCGAGCGCCTGCCGTCGATCCCGGCGATCGCCGCCATGTACGGCGTGGCCAAGCAGACGGTCCAGCGCACCATCGACCAGCTGCGCGTCGAGGGGCTGCTGATCACCAAGCCGGGCTCCGGCACGTACGTGCGCGGCACCCGGCGCCGGCTCAACCGGCTCTCCCGCGGGCGGTACGGTGCGCAGCGCGGCTACCACGCCGACCTCGCGGCCCGCTACCGGCAGCAGCTGACCGAGGTGGGCCGCTCCGCTGCCCCGCCGGAGGTGGCCGACGCGTTCGGCGTGCCGGACGGGACCCCGCTGCTGGTCCGCCAGCACCTGGTACGTACCCAGGACCACCCGGTCGAGGTGGGCGCGTCCTGGTTCCGCGCCACCGAGGCCGCCGGCACCAGCCTGGAGCGGTTCGAGGCGTTCGGCCGCCCGCTCTACCAGGAGGCCGAGGAGGTGCTCGGGCGGCGCTACGCCAGCGCGACCGACCAGATCACCGCCCGGCTGCCCACCCGGGAGGAGGCCGAGCTGCTCCAGATCCGGCCCGACACGCCAGTGCTGCACCTGCTGCACGTGGCCTACGACGCCGAGCACCGCCCGGTCGAGGTGGCCACCGCCACCTGGCCCGGCCCGGTCACCGCGCTCACCGAGCAGTACCCGATCCCCGCACCGCCCGCCCGCTACGCCGAGGACCAGCCCGACCTGGTGCTCGGCTAGGCCGTTGACGGGAGCGGCGCAGACCAGCCTGACCTCACCCAGCCGCCGATGTGCAGGACCCAGGATCGGAGATCCGGCCGATGCCGCCATGCGGAGACAGCGGCGACGATCTCCGTGTGCGCGCCCGGCAGGAGGCAGGAGGACCGCGTGAGCGAGGAGAACAAGGCCCTGATGCAGCGCTTCATCTCGGAGTACCAGACCAACCACGATGACGCCGTCCTCTACGAGCTGGTGGCCGACGACTTCGTTGACCACAGCGCGTCACCGGGCCTGCCGCCCGGCCGGGAAGGCGTCAAGGCCGCCTTCGACGCGTTCCATGCCGCTTTCGCGGGGTTCCGGGCCCAGGTGCACGACCAGGTCGCCGAGAACGACCGGGTCGTCACCCGCAAGTCGTTCCATGGCCGGCACATCGGCGAGTACCTGGGGGTCGCGCCGACGGACCGGGAGGTCCGCATCGACGTCATCGACATCGTGCGCATCGCCGACGGGCGGATCGTCGAGCACTGGAACGCGGTCGACCAGCTCGGGTTCCTGCGCCAGCTCGGGGCGCTCCCGTCGTGACCTCCCAGGCCCGCAGGGCCTCACCGGGGTGCACGTCATCCAGACAGGGGACTCGGGTACGGCTCGGCTGCAGGTCCCTCTACAGTGGTGCGAGAGTGGGATCGGCGTGCGCGCTGAGCAAGCCGCACCACAAGTCCACTGTGGATCGTGAGACCCGGTTCCTTCCCTTCCCTCCTGGATGGCGCGTGTGAGAATCCTGCTACAGCGGCTGTCGCATGTTGCGACGTTCGACGACGCGCGCCGGGAGCTGACCGACGCCGACATCCTGGTCGAGGACGCCTGCATCACCGAGGTAGGGCACGGCCTCAAGCCCACCGCGGTGGACGAGGTGATCGACGGACGGGGCCTGCTGGCCCTGCCCGGGCTGGTCAACGCGCACCAGCACCTCTACCAGATGTCGATGCGTACCCTGCCCCAGCTGGAGCGGTCGGGGTTCGTGGAGTTCCTGACCGCGCTGGTACAGGTGACCGGCGAGCGCTGGCGGGCGGGACGGTTCGGCGCCAAGGAGGTGTACGCGTTCTCCCGGGCCGCCCTCGTCGAGTCCGTCCTGGGCGGGGTGACGACAGTCGCCGACCAGCAGAACATCTTCCCCGGGGCCGAGCCGGAGCCCTACATGGAGGCGGCGATCCGCGCGGCCGGGGACGTGGGGGTGCGCCTGCACGCCTGCCGAGGCACGGCCACCCTGGGCCGCCGGTACGGCGGCATGATCGACGACGCGATGTCGGAGGAGGTGCCGGACGCGGTACGCCGCTGCCGCGCTCTGATCGATGCGTATCATGACCCGCGCCCGCAGGCGATGGTGCGGGTTGCGCTCGCGCCCGCCGGAGTCAGCGCTGACCGGCTGGAGATCTTCGAGGCGTTCGCCGAGCTGGCAGCCGAGCTCCCGGAGGTACGGCTACACACCCATCTCCATCATGGCTTGGACACCCAGGTCGCCCAGGCCCGTTACCAGACCTCGCCCTGGCGGGTGCTGTGCGAGCGGGGGTTCGCCGGCGAGCGGATGTGGGCCGCTCACGTGGTCACGGGTCCGCGTACCGAGATCCCGGAGTACGCGCAGGCGGGCATCGGGGTCGCCACCACTCCGGCCGTCGACCTCAAGCTCGGCTGGGGCCTGGCTCCGGTACGTGACTTCCTCGACGCCGGGATCCCAGTCGGCGTAGCCACCAGCGGCTCGATGGTCAACGACGGCGGCAACCTGCTCGGCGACCTGCGGGTGGGTGCGCTCGCCCACCGCCTTGCCAGCCCGGACCCGCAGCGCTGGCTGTCAGCCCGCGAGCTGCTGGAGATGGCGACCCGCGGCTCCGCGGCGTGCCTGGGCCGCGACGACCTCGGCGCGGTCGCCCCCGGCCGGTCCGCCGACATCGCCTGTTGGGACCTGCGCGGCGTGGACCGCGCCGGAATCACCGACCCGGTGGCCGCGCTGCTGTTCACCGGCCTGTCCACCGTCGCCAGCCTGGTCCTGGTCAACGGCCGGGTGGTGGTCCGCGACGGTCGCCACCAGCTGGTCGACGAGGCCGAGACTGCCGCGCTGGTCCGCGAGGCCCTCGGCCTCGGACCGCTCTGACGCAGGTTCGGCCTCGGACCGCTCTGACGCAGGTCGCGCCGCAGCGGCGCGGCGGCCCGGCGGTCAGCCCGGCGGACGTCAGCGGTGGACGTCCTGGAGCCGCACGCCGAGCAGGGCGTCCACTGTGGACGCGACCAGGGGCGGTGCGCCGGTGTCCGCTCCCGCGCCGGCCAGCGCCGCGTCGGCCCATCGGTCCACAACAGACAGCGCGCCGGGCGTGTCCAGGTCGTCGGCGAGCCGTTCGCGTACCCGGGCCAGAAGGTTCTGGCCGGACGGTCCGGACCGGCCGGCGGCGGCCTCGCGCCACCGGGCCAGCCGCAGCTCGCCCTCCTTGAGCATGTCGTCGGTCCACTGCCGGTCGGTGCGGTAGTGCCCGCCCATGAGGGCCAGGCGCAGCGCCATCGGGTCGACCCGGTCGGCCCGCAGCCGCGAGACGAACACCAGGTTCCCCCGCGACTTGGACATCTTCTCCCCGCCGAGGCCGATCATGCCGGCGTGTGCGTAGTGCCGGGCGAACGGGGTCACACCGGTGAGCCGCTCGGCGTGCGCCGCCGAGCACTCGTGGTGCGGGAAGACCAGGTCGTTGCCGCCGCCCTGGACGTCGATCTGGGCGCCCAGCAGGCTGAGCGCGATCACGGCGCACTCGACGTGCCAGCCGGGCCGGCCCGGCCCGAGCGGCCCGCCGGGCCAGGCCGGCTCGCCGTCGCGGGCGCCGCGCCACAGCAGCGGGTCGAGGGGGTCGCGCTTGCCGGGGCGCTGCGGGTCACCGCCGCGCTCGGCGAAGAGGGGAAGCATCTGCTCTCGCGTAAGGCGCGACTCGTAGCCGAAGTGGGGCGTTGCGGCCACGTCGAAGTAGACGTCCCCGGTGCCGTCGTCCAGCAGGTACGCCGCGCCGTCGGCGAGCAGGTCGGCCACGCGGGCGGCGATGGCCGGGACCGACTCGACCGCGCCGACGTAGTGCGCCGGCGGGATGATCCGTAGCGCCTCCATGTCCTCCCGGAACAGCGCGGTCTCCCGCATCCCGAGCACGACCCAGTCCTCGTGGTCGCGCGCCGCGCGCTCCAGCAGCGGCTCGTCGATGTCGGTCACGTTCTGCACGTAGCGCACCCGGTGCCCGGCGTCGCGCCAGACGCGGTGGACGAGGTCAAAAGCGATCATGGTGGCGGCGTGCCCGAGATGGGTCGCGTCGTACGGCGTGATGCCGCACACGTAGATCGTCGCCTCGCCGCGTGGGCGGGTCGGGTGCACGCCCTGCCGGGCCGTGTCGAAGAGAGCCAGCCGCCCTCCGGTGCCCGGCAGCCGCGGCACGTCATGCGCCGCCCAGGAGTCCATCCGCCCACCCTAGCCGCGGCGGCCGGCGGGGAAGATCACGCTGACGCCGGCGGTGACAAGCACCACCACGTCGGGCCAGGAGCGGTGGACGGGCGGCCCAGGACGCGGTGGAACGGGTGGACCTGGCGCGGACTGCACCGCGCCCAGACCGGCGGCCGGAGCATCAGATCGGCGGCCAGGGTAGCGGCGGCCAGTCGTGGTCGGGCTCGGGGAAGCGGGCGGCGGCCAGCAGGCGGTCCACCCGTACGGCCGCCGCAGCCACCTCGGCACCGGTCAGGTGCTCGGCGAGGCTGGCTCCGAGCGGCCCGGCGAGGTCGGCACGCAGCCTGTCGAGGATCTCCGTGGCGAACTCCGGCAGGGCCTCGCCCGCCCAGCCCCACAGCACCGTACGCAGCTTGTCCTGGACGTGGAAGCAGACCCCGTGGTCCACCCCGTAGAGCCGGCCGTACCCGTCGGTGATGAGGTGCCCGCCCTTGCGGTCGGCGTTGTTCACCACCGCGTCGAAGACCGCGATGCGGACCAGCCGCTCGTCGTCCGCGTGCGCCAGCGTGTAGGCCCGGCCGCGCTCGTCGCGGGCCGCGACCACCCGCCGCCAGCCGGCCGGCATCCGCCGGGACGGTACGAAGCCGAGCACCGGCTCCGCCTCGGCCGGCTCGTCGACCCACAGCTGGCACGCGCCGAAGCCGAGCGGCCCGTCGCGCAGCACCGTCGGCGGCACGATGCCCCATCCGGTCGCGACCGAGACCAGGTACGCGGCCAGCTCCCGCCCGGCCAGCGTGCCGTCCGGGAAGTCCCACAGTGGACGCTCGCCGCGCACCGGCTTGTAGACGCAGCGCGCGGCGACCCCGTCGAGCGTCACCACCGCCCGAAGCGTGGTGTTGGACGCCTCAACGAGACGCCCCTCCAGGTCCAGCTCGCCGTGGCGGACCAGGGCCAAGGCCACCGCCTCGTCCAGCGGCGCGGGCGGGGTGGGCTGGCCAGGCGCCAGCAGGGGGTCCACGGCGGCGGGCGGACCTGGGGCGGCGGCCGTCTCCGCGGGCTCGGCCGGCACTGCCTGGCCTACCGGTGGTAGCCGTTGTGCCGGGGACAGAGATGGCCGCGCGGGTCGAGCGGCTGGCCGCACAGCGGGCACGGCGGACGGCCCGCGGCCACCACCCGCTTGGCCCGCTCGATGAACGCGCGGGTCGCGGCCGGGGTGAGCCGCACCCGGAGCCGGTCGAGATCCTCGTCGGGCTCGGGCTCCTCCTCCTGGGCCAGCTCGGCCTCTGGCTCAGGCTCCGCGTCGGTGGCCGCGATGGCCTCGATGACCACGGTCGCGCTCTCCACGTCAAAGGCGAGCCCCAGCGTGCCCACCCGGAACTCCTCGTCGACCGGCAGGTCCAGCGGCTCGTTGTCGGCCGGTGCCGCGGGGTCGGGCAGCTCCACCCCGAACCGCCGGTGCGCCTCGGTCAGCAGCTCCTCGAGCTTCTCCGCGAGGAGTGCGACCTGCACCTTCTCCAGCGTCACACTGACCAGCCGGCCGCCGCCCCGCGCCTGGAGGAAGAAGGTCCGCTCGCCCGGCGGCCCGACGGTCCCGGCGACGAACCGCTCGGGCGGCTCGAACGCGTGCACCTGGTGGGCCATGCCCACGACCCTATCCGGCCGACCGGTCGCGCCGCTCGCCGGAGTGCGGTGGCTCAGCCCCGGCCGGCACCCGCACGCCCCCTACCGCGATGGCTCAGCCCTGGGCGGTACCCGCACCGCCCCCTACCGCAGCGTCCGACGCGGCGGCCCGCGACGCCGGGGACGAGGCCCGCGGCGCGGCGGCGGGCCGCCGGCGCGGGCGGCGCTGCGCCGGGCGCAGGCCGGACAGGTCCCCGCCGGTGTCGTTGAGGCGCAGCAGGAACGGGCGCATCGGGGTGTAGCGGATCGCGGTGAGTGACCCCGGGTCGACCGCGATGCGCTGGAAAAGGTCCAGGTGTACGCCGAGCGCGTCGGCGACGATCGACTTGATCAGGTCGCCGTGGCTGCACGCCAGCCACACCGCGTCCGGCCGGTGCTCGGCGCTGACCCGGGCGTCCCACTCCCGGACCGCGGCGACCCCCCGTGCGGCCATCGCCGCCATCGTCTCGCCGTTCTCCCCCGGGAACCGCACCGCTGACGGGTGCACCTGCACCACCGGCCACAGCGGGTCCTTGGTGAGCTTCTTGAGCGGCTGGCCCTCCCAGTCGCCGTACCGGCACTCGACGAGCCGTTCGTCCACTGTGTAGGCCGTGCCGGGCAGGGCCAGCTCCACCGTTGTCCGGCAGCGCACCAGCGGGCTGCAGACCACCTCGGCCAGCGGCAGGCCGGCCAGGCGGGCGCCGACGGCGGCGGCCTGGGCCCGCCCTACCTCGTCCAGCTCCACCGGCTGGTGGCCGGCGAGCCCGCCGTTGGCGTTGGATGTGGTACGGCCGTGCCGCAGCAGGAGGAGAGTCGCCACGGGCCGACCCTACCGAGACCCGGGCGGCTCAGGTGGCCGCGAGCCAGCCGGCGGCGAGGACGGCGATGAGCACCGCGCCCAGCGCCAGCCGGTACCAGACGAACGTGACGATGGAGTGGTGCGCCACGAAGCGCAGCAGCCAGGCGACTGACGCGTACGCCACCAGGAAGCTGACCAGCGTCCCGATGACGAGCGGGGCGATGCCGATCGAGTCGGACAGGGCCTCGGGCAGCTGGTACACGCCGGCCGCGGTCAGCGCCGGGATGGACAGGAAGAACGACAGCCGGGTGGCGGTCACCCGGTCCAGGCCGCGCAGCAGGCCCACGGTGATGGTGGCGCCGGAGCGGGACACCCCGGGGACCAGCGCCAGGCACTGCGCCACCCCGATGACCAGGGTGTCGACCAGGGTCAGCTCCTTCTCGCCGCGGGCCTGGGTGGCCACCCGCTCGGCGTAGACCATCGCCGCGCTCCACACGATGAGCGAGCCGGCCACCCACCACAGGCTGCGCAGTGGGCCCTTGATGACGTCCTGGCCGAAGAAGCCGACGAGGCCGATCGGGACGGAGCCGGCGATGACGTACCAGCCGAAGCGGTAGTCGAAGTCAGCGCGGGCTGCGGGCCGGAACAGCCCGCGGGTCCAGGCCACGGAGAGCCGGGCGATGTCCCGCCAGAAGTAGACGAAGACCGCGGCGATCGCGCCGACCTGGATGACCGCCGTGTACGCGGTCACCGCCGGGTCGTCCACCGGCAGCCCGAGCAGCTTCTCGGTGATGGTCAGGTGGCCGGTGGAGGAGACCGGCAGGAACTCGGTGATGCCCTCGACGATGCCGAGGATGATCGCTTCCCAGATCGTCATCGGTCCGCCACACCCGAGGAGTCCAGGGCCTCGGCCACGGCGCGCAGGGTCGCCACGCCGGACTCCCGGTCCGCGGCGAAGATCGAGACCGACAGCGTGGTGACGCCGCTGTCCGCGTACGCCCGCATCCGCTCCGCGACCCGCTCCTTGGGCCCGAGCAGCGAGGTGCGGTCGATGAGCTCCAGCGGTACGGCGGCCGCCGCGTCCCGCTGCCGCTTGGCGAGGTAGAGGTCCTGCACCTCGCGGGCGGCGTCGCCGTAGCCCATGCGGGTGGCCAGCTCGTTGTAGAAGTTCTTCTCCCGGCTGCCCATGCCGCCGATGTAGAGCGCCGCGTACCAGCGCACCAGCTCGGCGCAGCTGGCCACGTCGTCGCCGAGCACCACCGGCACGCTCGGCACCACGTCGAAGCCGTCCATGCCGAGGCCGGCCGTTGCCCGCCCGGCCCGCAGCGGGGCCATCTGCTCCTGGGCGAACTCGGGCGAGTAGAAGATGGCCAGCCAGCCGTCGGCGATCTCACCGGTGAGCTCGAGGCTCTTTGGGCCGACCGCGGCGAGGTAGATCGGGATGCGGGTGCGGGGCGGGTGGAAGCCGAGCTTGAGCGCCTTGCCCGGCCCGTCGGGCAGGGGCAGCTGGTAGTGCCTGCCGTCGTAGCGGACGGTCTCGCGGGCCAGCGCCATCCGGACGATGTCCACATACTCCCGGGTGCGGGCCAGCGGCTGGGCGAACCTGACGCCGTGCCAGCCCTCCGACACCTGCGGCCCGGACACGCCCAGGCCCAGGCGGAACCGGCCGCCGGAGAGCGCGTCGATGGTGGCCGCCGTCATCGCGGTCGTCGCCGGGGTGCGGGCCGGGATCTGCATCACGGCCGTGCCCACGTCGATGCGCTCGGTCTGCCCGGCGATCCACGCCAGCGGCGAGGGCGAGTCCGAGCCGTACGCCTCGGCGGCCCACACCACGTCGTAGCCGAGCCGGTCCGCCTCCTGGGCGAACGCCAGGTGGTCGGCTGGCGTGGTCCACGCCGACTGGTAGCCGAGACTGAGTCCGAGCCGCATCGCGCCCTCCCGAGCAAGTCGCCCCAGGGTACGCAATGCCGACCAGGCGGTTTCGCCGCGGGCCTGGCCGACCGGCGCGCCGCCGCGGGCCTGGCCGGCGTGACCGCTCGGCGTGGCGCGGCCGGCCGGGCGCGCCACTTCGCGCATACTGGCCGCACCCGGTTGTGAATAAGGTTCCCCCATGCAGCAGCGACCGCTCGGCCGTAGCGGGCTGGTGGTCTCCCGGCTCGCTCTCGGCACCATGACCTGGGGCCGGGACACCGACGCCGACGACGCCGCGGCACAGCTGAAGACGTTCCTCGACGCCGGCGGCAACCTGCTCGACACCGCCGACGTGTACGCCGACGGGCAGGCCGAGGCGGTGATCGGCACGCTGCTCGGCGCCCTGGTCCCCCGCGAGGACGTGCTGGTCGCGACGAAGGCCGGGCTGCGCCCGGGGTCGCCGCGACGCCGCGACGCGTCCCGGCGGCACCTGCTGGACACGCTCGACGCGTCGCTGCGCCGGCTCGGCACCGACCACGTGGACCTGTGGGCGGTGCACGGGTACGACCCGGACACCCCGCTGGAGGAGACCCTCGCCGCGGTCGACGCGGCGGTCAGCTCCGGGCGGGCCCGCTACGCCGGCGTCTCCAACTTCTGCGCGTGGCAGACCGCGCGGGCGGCCACCTGGCAGGTGGCCTGGCCGGGGCGGGCCCCGCTGGTCGCGGCCCAGGTGGAGTACTCGCTGCTGCAGCGCGGGGTGGAGGCCGAGCTGCTGCCGGCCTGCGCCGCCCTGGGGCTCGGCGTGCTGCCCTGGTCACCGCTGGGGCGCGGGGTGCTGACCGGCAAGTACCGGCACGACCGGCCGGCCGACTCGCGGGCCGCCTCGGCGCACTTCGAGGCGTTCGTGGCGCCGTACCTGGACCCGCGCTGCTCCAGCATCGTGGAGGCGGTGCACACGGCCGCGGTGGGGCTGGGCCGCTCGCCCGTTGCGGTGGCCCTGGCCTGGGTGCGGGACCGGCCCGGCGTGGTCGCCCCGGTGCTCGGCGCCCGCACGGTGGGGCAGCTGCTGGGCGCCCTGGCCGTCGAGGAGATGGCGCTGCCGCCGGAGATCGGCCAGGCGCTGGACGACGTGTCCGCGCCGGCGCCTGGCTCACCTGGTTGGGCGGGCTGACAAAGCGGGCGCCGGCTAGCAGGATTGGCGCATGGACTACGAGTACGCGCCGCTGCGGTTGCCGAGCAACGTTGACCGGGTGACCGCCACGGCGCAGCTGGCAATCCAGGCGGAGTACAGCAACTGGGAGCTGGCCCGGGTGCGGCTGCTGCGCGACGGCACGCGGCAGGTGGTGCTGCGCCGGCCGCGGCTGGGCGAGCCGCTGCCGGGCCTGTCGTACTGAGTGACCGTCGTCGCCTTTCTGGCGCCGCCACGCCCACAGTGACCGGAAACCCGACCATCGACCGTTGGACCGCGCAGGGGCGCCTTGTGCCAGCGGCGGTCCCTGGCACGGTCCTCGTGGAGGTGGCCACGATCGTCAAAGGCCTCGGCGCAAAGGTCGACCTCGTCGCGGAGGCACTGGTCCCAGCTGGACCGACCAGATGCCGGCCCAGCAGCGACCGCTGGCGCTGTCTCTGGCGGCTGACCAGCCACGTCACGATGTTGGCGTAGCCCGGCCGGCGCGCAGGCGGCAGCCCGGTCGGTGCCGCCGTGGCTGCTCCCGGGAGCCACGTGCGGGTCGATCGTCGCCGTGCCCGTTACCGGGACGGCTCCCGCTGGGGCGCTGCGGTGCCGGCCTGATCGCGGATGCCGCCGCCGGCCGGGCTGTCGTCCATCTCCGCCGTGAGGTCCTCGTCGAGGTCCTCGTCGTCGAAGTCGTCGTCCAGGTGCGAGAACGGGTGCTCATCCAGCCGGCCGACCACCCGGTCGTCCGCGCCGAGATGGAAGGGGCCGGCGCCGTCGCCCTCGGCGAACGCCTCGAGGTCCAGCGGCGTGGTCACCTCGGCCACCGTGACCACCCCGTCCAGCGGCTCCAGCTGCGGCACGTCCAGCGAGCCGAGCGAGCCGTCACCGGACTGGAGCAGCTCCAGCACCGCCTCGCCGACCGACTCCACCGGCTCGGCCGCCTCGTCCTCCTCGGCCGGGGCGCTGGCCCGGGCCGCCGCGGCGGCCCGCAGCAGCGCCGACACGCTCGGCACCCGGTAGTCTCGCCGCTGGCGCACGGACACGACGTACCCGTATGGGTCGTCCTCCTCCTCGCCCGCCTCCAGCGGGCCGATCTCAAACGCCCGGTCCGCCTCGTCCGGGTCGATCGCCTCCACGTCCCAGGGCGTCACCTCGCCGTACGCGTCGAGGAGCAGCTCGTCGTACTCGTACGAGGAGTTGTTGAGAGCGACATAGGCCCGCCACACGTCGTTGTCGTCGGTGCGTCCGTCCGCCGCCTGCACTGCCGCGAGGTGCTCCCGGGCCGCAGCGAACACCCGCTCCAGTGCGGCCTCGAGCTCCGCCTGCTGGTCCGTCATCTCGTCTTCCCTTCGGGTCTGCCATGCGGTCGGTCTGCGCGGTCGCCGGTCACCAGCCGCGAGGTCTTGGTCACCATTAGTTGCCTGGTCAGCAACGCCTCAGGAACTGGTCTAGCACTCGCACGCCGAACTGTAGTCCCTCCACCGGGACCCGCTCGTCGATCCCGTGGAACAGTGCGCCGAACGGTAGGTCGGGCGGTAGGCGCAGCGGCGAGAAGCCATAGTGCCGGATACCCAGCCGGCCGAAAGCCTTGCCGTCGGTGCCGCCCGAGAGCAGGTACGGCACCGGCCGGGCGGCCGGGTCCTCGGCGCGCAGCGCGGCGCACATCGCCTCCACCAGGTCACCGGAGAACGGCGCCTCCAGGGCCGGCTGGCGCTGGATGTGCTCGATCCTGATGTCCGGGCCGACCAGCTCGCGCAGCTGCTTCTCGAACGCCTCGCTCTGCCCGGGCAGGGTCCGGCAGTCGAGGATGGCCGACGCCCGGCCGGGGATGACGTTCTCCTTGTACCCGGCGGCCAGCCCGGTCGGGTTCGCCGTGTTGCGGATCGTCGCGCCGATGAGGTTGGCGATCGGGCCGAGCTTGGCGATGGCCAGCTCCGGCTCGTCGAGGTCCAGCTCGATGCCGAGCACCTCGGCGACCTCGGCGAGGAACTCGCGCACGGTGGGTGTCAGCACGATCGGGAAGCGGTGCCGGCCCACCCGGGCGACGGTCTCGGCCAGGATGGTGACCGCGTTGTCGTCATTGATCATGGAGCCGTGCCCGGGCCGGCCGCGGGCGTGCAGGCGCAGCCACTCGATGCCCTTCTCGGCGGTCTCGACCAGGTAGAGACGCAGGTCGTCACTGATCGTGTAGGAGAAGCCGCCGACCTCGCCGATCGCCTCGGTGCACCCGGCCAGCAGCTCGGGGTGGCGGTCCACGAGGTGGTGGGCGCCGTAGACGCCGCCGGACTCCTCGTCGGCGGTGAAGCACAGCACCAGGTCGCGGGGTGGGGTCTGGCCGGTACGCCGCCAGTGCCGGACCACGGCCAGCACCATGGCGTCGAAGTCCTTCATGTCGACCGCGCCGCGGCCCCACACGTAGCCGTCGCGGAGCTCGCCGGAGAAGGGCGGCACCGACCACTCGTCGGCGTCGGCGGGCACGACGTCGAGGTGGCCGTGCACCAGCAGCGCCGGCCGGGTGGGGTCGGTGCCGGGGAAGCGGGCCACCACGTTGGCGCGGCGGGGGGCGGACTCGACCACGGTCGGCTCCAGGCCCACCTCGGCGAGCTTCGCCGCGACGTACTCGGCGGCGACCCGCTCCCCCACCGACGTCTCGGTGTCACCGGTGTTGGTGGTGTCGATCCGGATCAGGTCCCGGCAGAAGTCGACGACCTCGTCGCCGGGGGCTGGGGCGGCACCGGGGGGTGGGGCGGCGGCGGGGGCAGCAGTCATGCGCCCTTCTTACCAGCCAGCGCCGGTCGCGCCGAACGCCCCACCTCCCGGCTCACGAGCCGTCACTCACCAGTTGTAGCCGTTGGCGTAGGACACGCTCGCCAGGATCGCCTGCCCGGCGGTGTTCGGGTGGAAGTAGTCCCAGCCGGACACCTGGGACAGGACGAACGGGTAGTTGAACACTGCGTTGTTGTCGAACCGGCAGTTCGTGCCGTAGGCCACGCAGGCCTGGGCCATCTGGGCGTTGAAGTCGGCCACGCGCTGGCGTACCCGGTTGCGCCGGTCGATGTCGGCCTGTGCGAAGGAGTTGGGGTTGGCCAGCAGCGACTGGCAGATGCCGAACAGGGACCAGGTGCTGACGGCGGAGAAGCTGACCCGGCCCACCTCCCAGAGGCGGTGGACGTTCGGGATGCTCACCACGAGGATGCGGGCGTTGGGCAGGCCGCTCTTGAGGGTGGCCAGGGCGGTGTCGAAGTGCGCCCGGAACGTGCTGACCGGGGTCATCCCCGCCTCGGTGCTGGTGCACGCGTCGTTGGCGCCGATGAGGATGGTGACGTACTCGGCGTTGCGGCCGACCACGCCCTGGGCCTGGCCGGGCATGTCGTCGACCCGGGCGCCGGACTGGCCGTGGTTGTAGCTGCGCCCCTGGATCAGCGGGTTGACCCGCAGGATGCGCGAGTAGTGGGTGTTGACGGAGGAGTAGTCGCCGGTGCTGTACGACCGCGAGGGGCAGTCGACGAACCACCCGCAGGCGTTGAACGCGCGGGTGATGGAGTCGCCCATGCTCGCGATGGAGCTGGGCGGCGGGCCAGCATCGGCGGCGGCCGGCGGGGGTGCCACCAGGACGATCCCGAGAAGCGCGGCGAGCGGTACGAGACTGCGGCGGATCAATCTCATAGGTGCCTCCGTGCGGTGGGCTCCGCGGTTGTTACCGCGGAGTAGGGGGCTGTGTTCGCAGGGTAAGGGTCACGTGAACTAGGTCACAACGCCCACCCGGCGTGTCGCAGTCGAAAGCGACTAAAATCCGCGCCTTCTGCGGTTCGCCCCAAGAATTGACTTACGTCACTCTAGTTCGGTCCAGCCAGACCCCTGACCGCAGACATGGACGGATGGCGGCCGGGGCGTGCCGATCCGCCGTACGGACGCTCGGAAAGTCCGCCATCCGCCACGTTTGGCGCAGCTCCGGCCGGGTACGGGGGTCTCAGCCTGATCCGGGCGGCCGGCTGGCCTCCTCCCCGGGCCGGCCCGCCAAGAGGGAAAGGGCACCCCACAATGGCTGTGGGGTGCCCTTGCTTCTATGTGCCTCTTCGTTGCTTTCTACGTGCCTTTCCTTGTGTGGCTGGTGTCGCCAGTCCGGTCAGGGCATGGGTCGCTGCACGTCTCCGCGCCAGCCACCGGTCTCCTGACCACGGTCCTCAATGAACTCCTTGAACCGTTCCAGGTCGCCCTTGACCCGGCGGCGCAGCACGCCCAGGGCGTCCCCGGTCTTCTCCACGACGCCCTCCGGCTCAACCTGCATCTGCGTGGTGACCCGGCTGTGGCTCTCGTCCAGCCGGTGGAACGTCACCACCCCGGCGTGCTGCGGCCCGTCGACCGACTTCCACGCCACCCGCTCGTCCGGGTGCTGCTCGGTGATCTCCGCGTCGAACTCCCGCCGTACGCCGCCGACCTCGACGACCCAGTGGGTACGGGTGTCCGACAGCTGCCGGATCTCCTCGACACCCTCCATGAACCTGGGAAACTCCTCGAACTGCGTCCATTGGTTGTACGCGGTGCGTACCGGCACCGCCACCTCGATCGACTCGGTCACCGAGCTCATCTGCGCGTCCCTCCCGTCGCTGTCCGGCCTCTCTAAAGGTCTGTCGTCTCTAAAGGTCTGTCGTTGCTGGTTGCGTCACCACCGTTGTTCCTCGTTGGCGTGGCCGAGGGCGGCCCAGACCTGGGCGACCGTCTGGTACTCGCGGCCGTCCGGCAGCCGGTCCAGCTCCGCCAGCACGTCGTCGGGGGCGCCGAAGTCGGCCGCCGCCCGGCGCAGTGTCTCCCGGTCACCGGGCAGGGCCGACATCGGCAGGTACCGGCCGAACCTGCTGCGCTGCTCGACCTCGTCGGCGGTGAGCGGGGCGGGTGCCCCACCACGCCGCCCGGCGGTGACCGCGGTCGGCTCGGGCTGGTCCTCGCCGGCCGGCTCAGGCTCGTGCCACTCCTGTGCCCTCGCTCCGGCCCCGGCACCCTGTACGTGTCCCTGAACCTCCTGAGCCATCACCTCGTCCAGGCGCGGCCCGTGCTTGCTGCTTCCACGCTCCATGACCGGTGGCCTACCCGGCCAGCTGGGGGGACAAACCGCCCAGTACGGCGATGCGGCAAGCTCATCGAGCAGGACTCTCGCGTGGCCAGCAGAAGGACCTCACCGTCAGGAAGGAGATCCTCTGTCAACGCGCATGCGGCTGAGGCGGGTGGCGTAGAAGAGTGCCCGGTGACCGGTCCCGAGCCGCCGGGCACTCTCTCTCGAACGGGTCAGGGGCTCGCCGGGCGCGGCGGTTCGGGCCAGCTCGCCTCGCCCTCGCCGGTCGCGGTCTCGCCCATCCCGGTCGCGGTCTCGCCCGGTGCGGTGGCCACCCCGCCGCCGGGGCCCTCGTCCGGGCGGTCGGTGGTCTCCACCAGCGTCGTCTCCGGCCAGCTCGGCTCGCCCTGCTGCGCCGCGACCGGCGGCACGGCGGTCTGCGCGTCGGTCTCGTCCTCGGTCGGGGTCGCATCCTGAGCCGTGCCTGGGCCGCCGACCCCACCGGCCTGGTCGCCCACGACCGCGCCCTCGCCCGCGGTCGCGTCCGGGCTCGCCGCACCGGCGGTGGAGACGCCAGCACCACCCACATCCCCTGCCGAGCCGGCACTGCCCGCGGGGCTCGTATCACCGGCCAGGCTCGCGCCGCCGGCCACACCGGTGCCGGTAGCCAAGCTCGGCCCACCCGACTGGGCCGGGCCACCGGACTCGGCTGGACCACCGGTGCGGCCCACTGAGATGGAGCGCCGCCGGGACCGGGTCGAGCGGGGCAGCCGTACGGTCAGCAGTCCGTGGTCCATGGTCGCGTCCACCCCGTCCGGGTCGACGTCGCCGGGGACGACCAGCCGGTAGTTGAACCCGCGCCGGGTACGCTGCGCCGCCTCGCCCTCCTCCTCGTCCTCGGCGGCCGCAGCCCGGATGCACAGCTCGCGGTCGTCGAGCTCGACCAGCACCTCCTCCGGCGCCACCCCGGGCAGGCGGGCGGTGACGGTCCAGCCGTCCTCGCTCTGCTCCAGGTCGACGTCGCCGAACCAGCCCCGCTCGCCGTAGAGCCCGCCCAGCACGCTGCCGACCATCCGGTTCAGCTCGGACCGGAGCGCCGACAGCTCACCGACCGGGTCCCAGCCGGAGCGGCCGTACGGGGACGGCCGCCGTACTGGATAACCCATCACGCACCTCCTAGACCTGTTGCGTCCTTGTTCGTTCGGACGTCCGCTGGCGCGATGGGGCAACCGGATGGCCGGCGTCGCAGCTACCCGTCGCGAGCCGGCTCGCGCGCGGTCGGCCGGTCCTTCGCGGCCGGACCCGACGGCTCAGGGCCTTCCCGTCCGTCGTCCTGGTCTGCCGACGCAGCGAGGGCCGCCGCGGTGCGCTGCCGGTCCTCCTCTGACGCGTCCGGCCGCAGGGCGGCCTGCTCGTCCGCCGGCTGCCGGGGCGGCAGCACCGGGCCGGTCTTGACGGGCTGCCCGACCTGAAGCTGCCGCCCGCGCTCCACCTCGGCGTTGATCTCGACGCCCAGCATCACCGCGCAGTTGCCCAGGTACATCCAGACCAGGAAGATGATCACCGCGCCGAGGCTGCCGTACGTGACGTCGTACGAGCCGAAGTTGGCCACGTAGACGCCGAACCCGGCCGACATCACGACCCAGACCAGCAGCGCGACCGTCCCGCCGGGGGTGAGCCAGCGGAAGCGCGGCTGCTCCACGTTGGGCGCGATCCAGAACAGCAGCGACAGCAGCAGCGACGCGATGACCAGGAGCACCGGCCACTTGCCGATCTCGAAGGCGCGCAGCGGCAGCTCGCCGAGGCGCAGTGCCTCGCCTACCGCCTCGGCCACCGGGCCGCTGATCACCAGGGCGCCGGCCAGGATCGCCAGCAGCAGCAGGGAGGCAGCGGTCATCGCCAGCTGCAACGGGCGCAGCACGTACCACCTGCGCCCCTCCTGCACCTCGTAGATCGCGTTAGAGGCGCGGGTGAACCCGCCGACGTACCCGGAGGCGGACCAGAGCGCGCCGATGACGCCGAAGCTGAACAGGACC
Organism: Micromonosporaceae bacterium; assembly: GCA_035649895.1. GTDB lineage: Bacteria > Actinomycetota > Actinomycetes > Mycobacteriales > Micromonosporaceae > DASSUC01. The sequence goes on from DASRIS010000127.1 coordinate 21,249, forward strand.
TTTGCCGAGGCACGGGCGCCGGCCACCTCCTCGATCGGCTTCTCCAGACTTTCGGCGGACTCGGGCGGCAGCACGTCGCGGAGGATGCCGACCAGCGTGTCGGTGGCCTCGTCGCTGCCGCCGACCAGCCCGACGAGAGCGATGACCACGACGGCCGACGGGAAGAGCGCGAGCACGCCGTAGTAGGTGAGCGAGGCGGCCCAGTCGGTGCAGTTGTCGTCGATGAAGCCCTGGACGCTGCGCTTGAGCACACCCCACCAGGTGGACCAGCGCAGCTGGCTCAGCCGGCTCGGCTTGGCCCGGTCGTCGGGAGGGAGCAGCGGCTCCACAGTGGACACGCCGTTGTCCTGGTCGGTTCCCGCGGCCATGGCAGCCGCGTACCCGTCCCGGACGGATGGGAAACGTGGGCCGGGGCCGGGCAGGTTTGGTGATCTTCGTAGGGGTTACTCAGTATGACCATCCGCCGATGCGACGGGAGGGCAGCGATGACCAGTGGAGCGGACCAGGCGGCGGGCTGGCCGGGTGCCGGCGGGGCCGAGCCGCTCGGCGTGCCACCGGCCGAGCTCAGCGACGAGAACCTGCTGCGGGAGGTCGAGAGCCTGCACCGCACCCGCACCGACGCGCTGCGGCACGGGCCGGAGCCGGCGCTCGCGCAGCACGACCGGCGCACGGCCGAGCTGGAGGCGGAGTACCTGCGCCGCTTCCCGGACCGCGAGGTGACCCGGGGGGCCGGGGCCGGCGAGGCGGAGTCGCCCCGCGGCTACGCCGGCATAGACGGATAGCCGGCGGCCCGGCACGGACGGGTAGCCGGCGGGCCGGCGGACGGGTAGCCGGCGGGCCGGCACGGACGGGTAGCCGCGGTCAGGCGGCGGTCGCCACGAACCGGCCCAGTGCCGTCTCCCGCCGGTAGAGGTAGGCCCGGTGGTCGCTGCGGGCCGCGTACTCCTCGCCCCACGTGCGCAGGAAGATGTCGTACGCGTCGGCGGAGGTCCACCGGTCGACGACCAGGTACCGCCCGGGCTGCGACTGGTCGCGCAGCAGCTCGGTGCCGAGGTAGCCCGGCGCGTCGACGAAGAGCCGGGCCCAGTCGCCGGCCGGCCCGTACACGGTCTCGAACTCGGCGACGTGGTCGGCATCCACCTCGTACTCGAAGACCGCGACGAACATGGCGTCATGGTGACAGAACAGGGCGGTCCCGGGAACATCCCGCGGGCCAGGCGGAAGCGGAGCCTGGCACGGAATGACGCCTACCGCGGCACCGCGTAGCCCCTACCCGTCACAACGACACAGGTTGCCTCATCCGGTCGGCGGCCCCGACCAGGACAAACGGGTATTGACAGGGATTCCGGTAGGGGCAGGGTGATGTAGGTAACTCCCTCCATCCCCTCGAACGGGAGGCCCGACGGATCATGAACTTCGTCATCGCCGTTGTCATCGGCGTGGTCGTCGGCGCAATCGGCTACTTCGTCATCCGGGAGAAGGACCGCAACGCGATCTGGCTGGCGCCGCTGCTCGGCGTCGTCGGGGCAGTGCTGGCCTCCATCGTCGCCTCGGTCGTCGGCGACCCCGGGTACGGCTTCAAGGAGGCCACCCTCCAGGTGGTGCTCGCGGTAGCGGCCGTCGGCGCGCTCGCGTTCCTCGCGACGCGGCGCGGCGCCGGGCAGCACTCACAGCCGACCGGCACCGGCCAGTAACGCCCCACCGCACCAACGTGGCCGCCGCAGCTTCCCGGCTGCGGCGGCCACACGTATGAGTGAAACCGGTTCCGCTGGGCATCTACGCCAGCGACGCTGCAGCCCGCACCGGGCCGGCGAGGTGACGTGGAGGCTGCGATGAGGCTCGACGACGACGACATGCGTACCACCGGCTCCGGCGGCTGGGGCGAAGGCCCGGCCGACAGCGGCGCCGACCCGACGGAGCAGGACGGCGGGGCCGACGGCGGGGCGGCCGGCGTCGGCGACCCGGCCCGGGAGGGGCCGGCCGACAGCGGTGCCGACCCGTTGGAGCAGGATGGCGGCGCCGACAGCGGTGCCGGCCTCGACGAACCCAGGTAGGCCGGTGCACCCCGGCCCGCGGCCGGGCGGCGAGGCCGCCGGCGGAGACCGGCGTCATGGCGGCGAATGTCCGGCGCTGCGCCGGTGCGTGGCCGTGGCGCCGGACGCGTTCGCCCGCGAGCACTACGGCCGGGCGCCGCTGCTGTCCCGCGCGGAGGAGCTGGCCGCCGCGGGCGCACCCGCCGGCTTCGCCGACCTGCTCAGCCCGGACGACGTCGACGAGCTGCTGAGCCGGCGCGGGCTGCGTACGCCGTTCCTGCGCATCGCCAAGGACGGGACGGTGCTGCCGGCCACGGCGTTCACCGGGTTCGACCCGCTGGAGCGCCAGCCGTGGGGCGCTCACGCCGACGAGGTCGCCACGGCCGCCACCGGCCCATCCACAATGGACGAGGTGCTCGCCCCCGGCGACGCCCTGTACCTGCCGCGTGGCTGGCTGCACGCCGCGCAGGCGCTCGGCGGTCCGTCCCTGCACCTGACCGTGGGGCTGCGCGGGCTGACCCGGTACGCCATTGTGGAGGCGCTCCTCGCCACGGCGTCCGAGGTGCCCGCGCTGCGCGCCGGCCCGCCGCTCGGCGCCGACCTCACCGACCCGGCCCAGCTGCGCCCCGAGCTGGCGGCGGCGGTGGCGGCACTGCGCGACTGGCTCGACCGCGCGGACCCGCAGGCCGTGGCGGCGGCGCTGCGCCAGCGGGTCTGGACGGCGACGCGGCCCGCCCCGATCCGGCCGCTGGCCCAGGCCGCCGCGGCTGAGGCGGTGCACCGGGACACCGTGCTGGCGCCGCGGCGCGGGCTGCGCTGGCGGCTGGTGCCCGAGGGCCCGGACCGGGTCGCGCTCGAGCTGCCCGACCGCACGCTGAGCCTGCCGGCGTACTGCGCCGAGGCGGTGTGCGCGCTGCTGGGCGGGCCGGAGGTCCGGGCCGGCGACCTGCCCGGCCTCGACCCGGCAGACCGGCTGGTGCTCGCGCGCCGGCTGCTGCGCGAGGCGGTTGCGGTGCCCGCGGAGAAGGCCTGACGGCGGCCGGCACACCGCGGAGGCCGCGCAGGGGCATCATGGGTACGTGCAGATATCGGCCCGGGGTGACTATGCGGTGCGGGCCTCGCTCGGCCTGGCGGCGGCCCACCCAGCCGTGGTCTCGGCCGCCGCCCTCGCCGACCAGCAGCAGCTGCCACGCAAGTTCCTCGAGGCGGTCCTGGCCGACCTGCGCCGGGCGGGCCTCGTCCGGGCACACCGGGGGGCCGAGGGCGGCTACACGCTCACCCATCCACCTGGTGCGGTGACGATCGGGGCGGTGCTGCGCGCGGTGGAGGGACCCCTCGCCGGTGTCCGGGGGCTGCGTCCCGAGGAGACGCAGTACTTCGGCGCGGCCGAGCACCTGCCCCGGCTCTGGGTGGCGGTGCGGGCGGCGGTGCGCGACGTCGTTGACGAGGTGAGCCTCGCCGAGCTGCTCACCGGCGAGCTACCGGTCCACGTCGACCAGCTGACCGCCCGCTCCGACGCCTGGCGTCCGCGCTGAGGACCCTGCGCGTCACGGACGCGCGTCATGGGACCAGGTCCGGCTCGACCAGGGCCGGGCGGCGCGGGTCGTCGACGCGCACCACGATGTCGGCCAGTGCCTGCGGGGCGACCTCCGCCGCGTAGCGGGCGAACGCTGGCAGGGTCCACCGCTGCTCCGGCGCAGTGCGCCGGGCCAGCGCCGGCGGGGACAGTGCCAGGTGGACGGTGAGGTCGAAGGTCAGCACCCCGCCGAGCAGCAGCGCGCCGCTGACCAGCACCACCCCGCGGGGCGGCACCGGCAGGTACGCCGCGCGGGTGGCCCGGTCCCGGCCGGCGTCCCACAGCGCCGGCAGCACCCGGCCACTGCCACCCGGGACGAGCGGGTCGAGCACCTCGCGGCGCAGGCCGGCCTCGTCCAGCCAGCCGTCGTAGAACGCGTCCGGGTTGGTGCGGCCGTGCTCCAGGCGCACCGAGGCCGGGCGCAGGAAGCCCACTGTGGGTACGTGCAGCGCGGCCCGTCCCCGCACCCGCAGCGGGTCGACCAGAGACTCCGCCAGGGTGTCCGGGTCGGCGGCGGGCGGCCCGTCGACCGCCACCCTCAGCCGTTCCGCCGGCCGGCACGCGGCGATCTGGTCGGCGAGCTCGGCGACGAGCGCGGCCGGGGTGACCGGGCGTATCCGCACACCCGCCATCCTGCCCGCCCACGGGTGGCGCTCCGGCGACCTGGCCGGTAGCGGTCCGGCTGGTCATGGCCGCGAGCCGCGGCGAGTGGCGTGCGCGCTCGCGCGGGAGCGGTTACCGTCGATTCGATGGCCAGTTTCGGACAGCATGCGCCTGGGCGGGACGGACCGGACCGCGCCGCCGGTGGCACGGCGCGCGCCGCCGGTGGCACGGCGCCGGTGGGCACGCGTACCCTCGCCGCTCTCACCGCGGCCGCGCCGCTCAGCCCCGCCCCGTCCTACCGGCTCGGCCACCACCTGCTGTTGCTGACCACCGCCGGGTACGCGCGCCACACCGTCGACTTCGTCAGCTACCCCTGCCGGCCGGGGACCCTGCTGTGGGTCCGACCCGGGCAGGTGGTGCACTTCGGCACCGGAGCCGGGGCCGACGCGGTGCTGGTCACCTGGGAGCCCGGGTTCCTGCCGCCGCTGCGCGCCGCCGGCTGGGCGGCGGTGGACGACGGCTTCGGTCCGGTGTGCTGGCAGCTGGCCGGTGAGGACGAGGACGCCGTCATCGACGAGGTGAGCCAGCTGGTCGTGGACTGCCGCCGGCACGACCTCGACGGCCTGGCGGTCGAGCTGCTGCGGCACCAGCTGGCGGCGCTGGTGCTGCGGGTCACCCTGGTGCCCCCGGTGGACCTGGTGCCCGGGCCCGGCTGCGACACCGAGACGTTCCTGCGGTTCCGGCGCGAGGTGGAGACGGACCATCCCCGCTGCCGCCGGGTCGAGACCTACGCCGCGCGGCTGGGCTGCTCGGTCCGTACCCTCACCCGCGCCTGCCTGTCCGCCACCGGCCGTACCGCCAAGCAGGTGATCGACGACCGGGTCGCGCTGGAGGCGATGCGGATGCTGCGCTGCACCGACCTGCCCGTCGCGGCGGTCGGGCAGCGGCTGGGCTTCCCCGGACCAACCCACTTCGGCCGGTTCTTCCACCGGGAGGTCGGCTGCACGCCGGGCGCCTTCCGGGCCGCCGGCGACGGGTACGCGCTGCCGGCGCCGGCCGGTGGGCGGCAGGTGCCGCTGGCAGCCAGCTGAGCGGCTAGGGTCACGCAGGTGACCGGTCCACTGTGGTTGGACGTGAGCGGGCTGCCGGTGGCTGCGGCGGCGGACGCGGTCGAGGCGGCGCTGCGGGAGGGCCTCGACCCGGAGACCGACCCGCCCCGCACCGGCCTGCCCGTGCCGGGCGGCGAGATCCTGCTGATGCCGGCGGTCGGCGCCGGGTACGCGGGGGTCAAGGTGGTCACTATCGCGCCGGACAACCCGGCCCGGGGCCTGCCCCGCATCCAGGGCGTCTACGTGCTGTGCGCCGGCGCCACGCTCGCCCCGCTGGCGCTGCTGGACGGCGCCGAGCTGACCGCGCTGCGTACCCCTGCGGTGTCCGCGGTGGCGCTGCGCCGGCTCACCCCCGACCGTCCACTGCGGACAGTCCTGTTCGGCACCGGCCCGCAGGCGTGGGGCCACGTACGGGCGCTGGCCGAGACCCGCCCGCCGGGGCCGCTGGCCGTGGTCGGCCGGGACCCGTCCCGCACCGCCGCGTTCCTGGCCCGGTGCGCGCAGGCCGGCATCCCGGCCGAGCCCGGGCAGCCGGGCGCGGTGCGGGATGCCGACCTGGTGCTGTGCTGCACCACCGCGGTGACGCCGGTGTTCGACGGCGCCCTGCCGCCCGCGACGGCGTGCGTGGTCGCGGTCGGCTCGCACCAGCCGCACGTACGCGAGGTCGGCGCGGCGTACGTGGACCGGGCGGCCTGCTACGTCGAGGCGCGCGCGGCGGCGACCCGCGAGGCCGGTGAGCTCGCCGGCGTCGCGCCGGAGCGGCTGACCAACCTGGCCGAGCTCGCCACGGCACAGGTCGACCTCGACCGGCCGCGGTTCTTCAAGAGCGTCGGCATGGCGTGGGAGGACCTGGTGGTGGCCGCGGCGGCGTACCGGGCCGCGGCGGGCTGACCGGCCGACCCGCGGCAACCAGGCAGCCACGCCGGCTGGCAGCACACCGTTGCCTTGAGATAGCCATATTTCTAGCTGGCTTATCCCTTTGTGGCCGTTTTGACCCCCGAAATAGCCAGCAACGGGTCACGGGTGGCCCCACAGAACAAGACGTCGCCACCCGACCAAGCCCTTGAAACCCCGGGCAAGCCGCGATCTAGAAGAGTTAGACAGCCATGGGGTGCATAAGTCTTCTAGATCATGTTCCACTACGCCTCGTGCCCACACTTTGGGACGAGATGGATCTATATATAGGCGGCGCGGAGGTCGGGGCTGTGCGACGCCCCCGCTCCCTGCCGTGCCGACCTCGGCCAGAGCTACTGAAGCCAGCGACCTCCAGTGACTACGTGACCGGCGTCTACCTGGGCGGCGTACCACCTGACCGGCGATCGACGCCGACGTGCTCGTGCTCGCCGCCACCTAGGTCTTGTGCGGCGGGGTCTCGCGTAGGGGTCTCGCGCAGGGTGCGGCTGCGGCCGCGGAACTCGGCGACCAGCGTGCCGTCGGCGCGGCTGACCCGCACGTCGTAGATGCCCGAGCGGCCGAAGCGGGCCCGCTCGGCCGCCTCGGCGACCAGCTCGTCGCCGAGGTGGACCGGCGCGACGAACTCGATCTCCGCACCGGCCGCCAGGGTCACCGGGCCGTACCCGTTGCAGGCGTACGCGAACGCCACGTCGGCGAGCAGGAAGACGTACCCGCCGTGGGCGACGGCGTGGCCGTTGACCATCCGTTCCGTCACCGGCATCCGGGCCACGGCCCGGCCGGGCGCCGGCACCGTCACGGCCACCCCGAGGTCGACGACCACCCGGTCGGCCGAGCGCATCCGCGCGACCGCCGCCGGCTCACCGCCACAGACCTCGCCACTGGGTGCCTCGTCGCGCGGTGCCTGGTAGGTGGAGACCTCGTCGCGCGGTGCCTCGTAGGTGGGGACCCCGCCGGCGGAGATCTCGTAGGCGGGGATCTCTAGACCGGGGACCTCGTCGCCGGGGAGCAGGTCCCGCCGGTGGTCGTCCACGCCACCACGCTAGCGATGTTTTCGGTTGCCGGGCCCCCGGGCCGCCTTCTAGGCTCGGGCTACACGGGAAAGGAGGTGGTCCAAGCTTGTATAGATACTGGACTCGTGAGGTGGCTGTCCGCTAGCCGCCGTCCGTGACAGGACCGACTCGTCGCTGCCGCGTGCGTGCGGCCGGCGAAGACCGGACACCACCCGACCCCCGGGGCGCCGGCCCTTGTCCAGCCGGTGCACGCCTGGCGTGCAAACCCCGGGGGTTGTCCACGTCCGCGCCCGGTCGCCGGCTGCGGGGCCGTACCGCGACGGGCCAGGCCCCGGCGGTAGCGGGGGTCCGCGGGGAAGCCGGGGCCCGTCGGGTAGGAATGGGTACGGGGACAGCGCTGACCGGAGGTGGCCCATGGCGATCGCGACGGTGAACCCGGCAACGGGTGAGGTGCTCAAGACGTTCCAGCCAATGCCCGAGGAGCAGGTCGAACGGCGGCTGGCCCGGGCGGTCGACGGGTTCGCGGCGCTGCGGCGCACGCCGTACGCCCAACGGGCCGGGTGGATGCGGGCCGCCGCCGGCGTGCTGGACGCGGAGGGCGACAGCATCGCGCGGCTGATGACGACGGAGATGGGCAAGACCCTCACCGCCGCGCGGGCCGAGGTCGCCAAGTGCACGACGGCGTGCCGGTTCTACGCCGAGCACGCGCAGGACTACCTCGCCGACGAGCCGGTCGACCCGGCCGGCGTGGGGGCGCGCCAGGCCTACGTGCGCTACCAGCCGCTCGGGCCGGTGCTGGCGGTGATGCCCTGGAACTTCCCGCTCTGGCAGGCGATGCGCTTCGCCGTGCCGGCGCTGATGGCCGGCAACGTCGGCCTGCTCAAGCACGCGTCGAACGTGCCGCAGACCGCCCTGTTCCTGGAGGAGCTGTTCCGGCGGGCCGGCTTCCCGGAGGGCGCGTTCCAGACCCTGCTCATCGGCTCGGACCAGGTGGAGCGGGTGCTGACCGACCCGCGGGTACGGGCGGCGACGCTCACCGGCAGCGAGGGCGCCGGGCAGGCGGTGGCGGCGATCGCCGGGCGGGTGCTGAAGAAGACCGTGCTGGAGCTCGGCGGCAGCGACCCGTTCATCGTCATGCCCTCCGCCGACCTGGACCGGGCGGCGTCCGTCGCGGTCACCGCCCGCTGCCAGAACAACGGCCAGTCCTGCATCGCGGCAAAGCGCTTCCTGGTCCACACCGACGTGTACGACGCGTTCGCCGAGGCGTTCGTCGCCGGCATGTCCAAGCTGACGGTGGGCGACCCGATGCAGGAGGCGACCGAGGTGGGGCCGCTCGCCACCGCGCAGGGCCGCGACGACGTGGACGCCCAGGTGCGCGACGCGCTCGAGCACGGCGCGCGGGTCCTCTGCGGCGGGCGTCCGGGCGCCGAGCCGGGCTGGTGGTACCCGCCGACCGTGGTGACCGACCTGACCCCGCAGATGCGGATGTGGTCCGAGGAGGTGTTCGGCCCGGTGGCCGGGCTCTACCGGGTGGGCTCGTACGACGAGGCGGTCGAGGTCGCCAACGGCACACCGTTCGGCCTGGGCGCCAACGCCTGGACCCGGGACCCCGACGAGCAGGAGCGGTTCGCCACCGACCTGGAGGCGGGTGCGGTGTTCGTCAACGGGATGGTCACCTCGTACCCGGCCCTGCCGTTCGGCGGGGTGAAGATCTCCGGGTACGGGCGTGAGCTGTCCGCGCACGGCATCCGCGAGTTCTGCAACATCAAGACGGTGTGGGTCGGCGAGGCCGCGCCGCTGCCGGCTGGCTCCGGCTCCGGTCTCAGGTGAGCTGGCTTGGCGTCGGTCTCAGGCGAGCTGGCGGTGGGCGGCGGTTGGCGCGTCGACCAGGACCGAGGACGGCTCGGCCCGCCCAACCGTCGTGGTCAGCCGGCGGTCGCCGCGCACGAGCTCGACGCCGGTGTACAGCTCCACTGTGTCCCAGTCGCCGAGCGTGTACGACGTGCCGTACAGCCAGGTGGAGGTGCCGACGTCGTCCGGTCCGGAGCGCCGCCACACCACCGTGCCGTTCTCGCTGGTATCGGTGACCGTCAAGCCCGCGTCGCCCGCGTCGAGCCGCACGTGGGCAGGCGCAACCCAGGCCGCGGCGGCCTCGTGCAGCCAGGCGCGGGTCGCGACGAGGCCGTCGGGGTCCTCCTCGCTGCCGCGGCCCACCGTGACCGGCTTACCGGTGCACACCACGAACCGGCGCCGCGCCAGGTCGTCCACGACGAGCGAGACCGCGTACGCCAGCGGGCGCGGCCCGATGTCGGAGACCGGGTCCCCGTGCCGGGGGCAGGTGGCGACGCCGTTGCGCATCAGGGGCACCGGCTGCCCGATCAGGCGCCGTTCCCCGAAGACCGGGCAGTCCGGGTCGGTGCACCGCCATTGGCGGGCCATCAGGGACACGCCCATGCCGCTCGGCTGCGCCCGGATGAACCGCCGGCGTACAACGAGGGTGTGTGACAGCCGGTGGGCGCCCCGGATGACGAAGGCCTCCAGCTCCACCAGCGGTGACTGGACCGGCGCGCCAGCCGGGTCGGCGACCTCCTCCGCTGTGCCCTCCTCCGCCTGCTCGTCCGCTGCCGGGGACGCTACAGCTGGGGGCGCTATATCTGGGGGCGGGGCGGCCGGCTCCGTGGTCGCCGCTCCGGCCGGCTCGCCCCCGGCGTCAGGGCCCCCGGCCCCAGTGCCCCCGGCCCCGGCATCAGTGCTGGAGAAGGGCTCGACGCCGTTGCTGGGCTCAGCGCCGTCATCCGGCTCGGTGCTGTTGTCGCGCTCGGTACCGGTAACGGGCTCGGCACCGGCGCCCGCGGCTTGCGGTGGGCTCTCCGATGCGACGGGTGTGTCCGAGGCGGGGGACGCGTCGGCAGGCTCTGCTGAGCCAGCTGCTGCGGGCGGGGCATGCCCGCCGGGCGGGGAGGTCGCGGAGCCGGCGGCCGTCTCCTGCGGCGCTGCCCCGGATGCCGGCGGCTGCAGGGCACGAACGGGGGCCTTGCCCACGGCCACCGCCCGGGCCAGCTGCGGGTCTGGTGCGGCGAGGTCCATCGGGCTCAGCACCGCCCCGCCGTTGCGGGGAACCAGCCGCAGCAGCCGCTCGGGGCAGTCGCGCAGCCACGGGAACCGGCCGGCGAACTCCGGGTACGCCCGCACCGCGACCAACGGCAGCCCAGTGAGGTCGGCGACCTCGACCGGCCGGTCGGCCACTGCGGCGGTGACCTCGATCAGGCCGTCGTCCAGCCAGCGCCCGAGGACCATGCGCTCCTTGGAGGTCAGTGCGGACTCGGAGAGCAGCTCCCGGCCGGCGACGGCGTAGAGCATGGCGCCGTCGTCGACGAGGTACCGGCTCAGCGCATCCACCGCGATGCCGATCCGCAGCAGGTTGACCGGTCGGTTCCCCCGGTCCAGCTCGGCGCAGCGGGCGATCTCCCCGAGGTCGGCCACGGCCTGGGCGAGGGTCACGTCGGTGGTGAGCCGCTGCTCGATTGTGTCCATCACCCGCGAGACCTCGAAACGCACGACTCCTCCTCCCGGCCCCGTCCACCCTAGGGGCAGACCGCGGTTCGCGTTACCCGCCTGCGGCAGGACCGGGCCAGCCGGACGGCTCGCGGTTGGCACCACTCTGGTCGATGTCTGTGGCCGTACCAGCGACCGCCCGGGCCACCTGCAGCACCGCGGCGGCGAAGCCGGGTGCCTCCTCGTACGCCAGGTGCCCGTGGATCGGCGGGTAGCCGCCCAGCTCCGGTGCGAAGTCCAGGCTGACCGGGTCGCGGACCTCCCGGTCCACCGGCGCCAGCACGGCGGGCACCGGCGCCCGGCCGGGCTTCGGGGTGACCGGGCCGCCGGTCGGGTCGGTGGCCCGCCACAGGTTCACCCACCGCGGCGGGGCGCCGGGCCGGCTCAGGCAGGTCGCGAGCTCGGCCAGCACGGTGTCGTTGACATAGGCCGGGAACAGCCGGGCGTAGAGCCGGCGCAGCGGCGGGCCGGTGGTGACCAGCCCGACCCGCTCCCGTACGGCCGGGTGCAGCTGGAGCAGGGTCGCGGTCGCGAGCACCGCCCCCTGGCCGTGCCCGACGAGGACGGCACCCGCCCGGGGCCGGGCCGCGAGCTGGGCCAGGCGCACCATCAGCTCGGGCACGATCCGCTCCGCGTAGCACGGTGGCCCCAGCGGATGACAGGTGCGCGGCCAGAAGGTGCCCAGGTCCCACACCACGCCGATGAACCGGCGCACCCGGTCGTACCGGTACGCCAGCAGCCCCAGGACGACCAGGCCGAGCGCTGCGACGCCGATCAGGTAGGTGCCGATGTTGGTCACCGTGTCCAGCAGCCGGGCCACGGTGGTGCCGCCCGCCATGGCTGGGCGGGTGCCGGCCAGCGCCAGCCCGGTGCCGGCCACGGCGAGCAGCCCGATGGGGAGGCCGGCCCAGCCCAGCAGCGGCACGATCCGGTCGGTGAGCCTGGCCGAGGCGACCGCCTCGTCCACGTCCACCGCGCGCTGCGGGTTGAGCGGGCGCTGTCCCGGGAAGAGGCTGTCGGTCTTCGTCCGGGCCGGGCGCACCAGGGCGCGCCGGGTGCGGTAGAGGCCGAGCATGGCGAGCGCGCCGGCGGCGAGCAGGATCACGAAGCCCAGCCCGGACCACTGGTACGCGGTCGCGGGCTGCGGCCCCTCCACCGGAACGACCGCCAGTCCGGTCTCGGGCGCCCCCGGAGCGCGGCTGAGGAAGTCCGCCACCCGGTAGAGCAGCCCGCCCGCGAAAGCGGCGGCCGCGCCGAGCGCCAGCAGGCCGACCACTGGCGCGCCGTACCCGAAGGACCGGTCGGGCGGCTGGGCGCGGCGCTGTACGAAGATCGTCACGGTGAGGACCCCGAGCAGCACCAGCTGCGCCGTGAAGAGCCCGATCGCCGCCTTGCCGTAGCCGGGCAGGCCAGGACCGGTCGCCCAGTCCGCCGGCAGCCAGAACGCGTGCCACAGGGTCAGCACGGTGGTGACCAGCGCCGTGGTCAGGACCGCCGCGGTGAGCCAGTCCCCAGCGCCCCGCGGCTCGCGCCGGACCACCGCCGGCAGGCACACGCCGACGGTGGAGGCGAGCACCGTCGCCAGGGCCGTACCGAGCAGGACCGGCCCGGCGACCGACCGGTCGTGCCCGAGCAGCGGCACCAGCACGAGCGCGTCGAGCGTGGCGAAGGCCGTCGCCACATGCAGCACGCGCAGCCGGCGGACCACCGCCCGGCCGTGCCAGAACGTCGGCGCCGCCAGGCCGTCGCCGGCCGACGCGAACTCCGGCGCCGGGTAGGCCTCATAGGTCCACCAGGTCCGCCGGGCCAGCCGCCACAGCACCGCGATCGCGGCGATGGGTACGAGCGCCAGCACGGCCAGGCGGCGGCCGGGCGTGTCGAACGGGCCGTCGATGAACGGGGCCAGCCAGGCCCGGCCGGCGGTGCACCGGCTGTTCGGCACGGTGCACTGCCAGGCCACCAGGTCGAGGGCGGCACCGGCGACCGCCATCACGAACGACGCGGTCATCGCCAGCGCGAACAGGCGGCACAGCGTCTGCACCCCGCGCCGGGCCAGCCGGCCGGCCGGGGGGCGCAGCCACATGGCGACGTTGGCCAGCTGGAACGGCAGGAACAGCAGCCACAGTGCGCGCGCCGCGGTGCCCGCGGTGAACCGGCCCCACTTGTACGACTCCACCACCGCCCCGGCCGGCCAGCCGCGCCGCCGCGCCGCCCGGTAGAACCCGGCGTCGGCGTCGCCCGCGGTCTGCTGCGCCGACAGCAGGTCGGACTGCACGTCAAAGGGCTGGCCGGTCACCTCCACCACGGTCACCCCGTCCGGCATGCGCGGGCCGCCGGCACCGGGCTCCGCCTGCGGCGCCGCGGCCGGGGCGAAGGTCACGGCGAGGACGAACTCCCGTTGCCCGGCCGCGTCCGTCCCAGACGTCACCCGGGCGTCGCGCAGCTGGAGCGGCAGCCCGGGCGAGCGCAGGTCCGCGATGGGCGTCGGGCGCCGTGGCTCGCGCAGCGCCGACCGCTCCCGCAGCACCTCCCGTACGCCGAAGCCGAAGGTGGCCACGACGCTGAAGATCGTGGCGATGTTGACGAGGAACCCCAGATCCACAGTGATCTCTTCCCTGCCGGTGTGACGGACAGGCTACCGGTGACCTGTGACGCGGATAGAAAACCTGGTGGCCGGGGTACCAAGGGGCCCGTGGACCCCCGCTCCTTACCGGCCGCGCCAGCGCGGCCCCCAGCCGCCGTCGCCGAGCCGGACCAGCCGGACGACCCGGTGCCGCCGCGTACGGTGTTCCGCTGGGCCGCTGCCGGCACGCTCGGCGTACTAGTGGTCCTTTTCGGTGCCCTCGCCGTCTACCTGCTGCGTAACCTGCTGGTCCAGATCGTCATCGCGGTCTTCATCGCGGTGAGCCTCGACCCGGCGGTGCGGTGGCTCATCCAGCACCGGGTGCGCCGGCCCTACGCGGTGCTGGTGATCGCGGTGTCCGCGCTGCTGCTGACCGCCGGGCTGCTGTGGGCGGTCATCCCGCCGCTGGTGACCCAGGCCGGCGGGCTCACCACCGACTTCCCCGGCTACCTGGACCGGCTCCGGGAGAGCTCGCCGACCCTGCAACGGCTGGAGGACGGGCTCGGCATCCGCGAACGCGTCGATGCGCTGGCCCGGGACCTGCCGGAGCGGGTCGCCAGCCAGGCGGTGGCCTTTGCCCGGCGGTTCTTTGGCGCGCTGCTGTCGCTGCTGCTGGTCGTGGTGATGACCATCTACCTGATGCTGGACCTGCCGCGGCTGCGCCGCAGCCTGGTGCGGCTCTTTCCCAGGCGGCACCGCCCACAGGTCAGCGACGTGGTTAACCTGGTCGTCGACAAGGTCGGCTCCTACATGATCGGCAACCTGGTGATCTCGCTGATAGCCGGGGCCACCGCGTTCCTGGCCTTGACCATGCTGAAGGTGCCGTTCGCGCTGCCGCTCGCCGTGCTGGTCGCGGTGACCGACCTCATCCCGCTGATCGGCGCCACCATCGGCGCGGTGATCTGCGTGATCGTGGCCGCCGCCACCGGCAACCTGTGGCCGCAGGCCGTGCTGCTGACCACGTTCTTCGTGGTCTACCAGCAGCTGGAGAACTACCTGGTCGCGCCCAGGGTGCTGCGCGACTCGGTGGACATCTCGGCCATCGCGGTGCTCTTCGCCGCGCTCGTCGGCGCCAGCGTGCTGGGCATCGTGGGCGCGCTGATGGCCATCCCGGTCGCCGCCGCGCTGCGGGTGATCGTCGGGGACCGTATCCGCGCCCGCGACGAGGCCGAGGAAGAGGCGCAGGCGCGCGCGGACGCCGCAGCCGTTGTCGCGGCCCGGTGACCACGGCCCGGCGCTCCCGGGGGAACCCGACGACCGTTGGTAGCCCGACGGTCCTTCGCAGCCCGCCGATACGATTTCGCGCGGCGGCGCTGGGGAGGATCAAATGGATGGGTCGTTCGGCGCGTTGTTGCGAGGTCATCGGAGAGCGGCCGGGCTGACGCAGGAAGCCCTCGCGGAGCGGGCGGCTCTCAGCGGCCAGGCGGTGGGTGCGCTCGAACGCGGCGACCGGCGGTTTCCCCACCGCGACACGGTTGCCCGGCTCGCGGTTGCGCTCGGCCTCACCGACGAGCAGCGTGCGGCCTTTCTTGCGGCGGCATCCCGGCGGTCGGCGCCCAGGCCCTCCCCTGCCGGGGGCGCCGGGGGCGCCGCACCGGTGACCGGCCGGGCGCTGCCGAGGCAGCTGCCGGGGGCGGTCGCCTACTTCACCGGCCGCGACGCGCCGGCCAAGACCATGTTCGAGCTGGTGGAGCGCTCGTCCACGGTCGTGGTGTCGGCGATATCCGGGATGGCGGGGATCGGGAAGACAGCCTTTGCCGTGCACTGGGCCCACCAGGTGAAGGAGCGGTTTCCCGACGGGCAGCTGTACGTGAACCTGCGCGGGTTCGACCCGGGCCGCCCGCCGATGAGCCCCGCAGCCGCGGTCCACGCCTTCCTGGAGGCGCTGGACGTGCCGCCGCACCACATCCCGACCAGCCTGGAGGCTCAGGTCGGGCTGTACCTCAGCCGGCTGGCCGGGCAGCGGGTGCTCATCGTGCTGGACAACGCCTACGACGCCGAGCAGGTCCGCCCGCTGCTGCCCGGCGCTCCCGGCTGCCTGGCGCTGGTGACCAGCCGCAACCAGCTCACCAGCCTGGCCGCCAGCGACGGCGCCGACCTGGTCACCCTGGACCTGCTGACGGTTGCCGAGGCGCGCGAGCTGCTGGTCGCCCGCCTGGGTGCGGACCGGACGTCGGCCGAGCCGTGCGCCGTCGAGGAGATCATCACGCGATGCGGGCGGCTGCCCCTCGCCCTGGCGATCGTGGCCGCCCGCGCCGCCGCCCATCCACAGTTTCCGATGGCTGCCCTGGCTGAGGAGCTACGCCACGCGCAGGGCAGCCTGGACGCGTTCGGCAGCGGGGACCCGGCGACCAACGTGCGGACGGCGTTCTCCTGCTCGTACCAGGCCCTCCCCGCTGCGGCGGCGCGGCTGTTCCGGCTGCTCGGCATCCATCCGGGCCCGGACATCACCGCGTCCGCGGCGGCCAGCCTCGCCGGCCTGCCGGTACGGCGGGTACGTTCCCTGCTCAAGGAACTGACCTGTGCGAACCTGGCGGTCGAGCACGCCCCTGGCCGGTTCGGCGTCCATGACCTGCTACGCGCCTACGCCGGCGAGCAGGCCCAGGCCCACGAGCCCAGCCGGCAGCGTCGCGCCGCCACCCACCGGATGCTCGACCACTACCTGCACACCGCGTACACCGCCAGCCGGCTGCTGGCACCGGGTGGGGACCCGATGGCCCTCACCCCGCCCCAGCCGGGAACCATCCCCGAGCACCCCGCCGACCACCAGCGGTCCCTGGACTGGTTCACCGCCGAACACCCGGTGCTGCTGGCGGTGGTCGACCACGCCGTCGCCACCGGCTGGGACGCCCACGCCTGGCAGCTGGCCTGGGCCCTCACCGACTTCCTCAGCCGCCGGGGGTACTGGCACGACGACATCGCCACGCAGCGCGCCGCCCTGGCCGCCGCCCGCCGCCTGGCCGACCCGGCCGCCCAGGCCCGCGCCCACCGCCTGCTCGCCCTCGACTGCATCCAGCTGGCCCGCTACGACGAGGCCCACACCCATCTCAGCTGCGCCCTGGACCTGGCGGTACGGGCCGACGACCGCACCGGACAGGCCCACACCCACAACAGCCTCGTCGTGGTGTGGGCGCGGCAGGGCCGCTACGACCTGTCGCTTGGCCACGCCCGGCAGGCCCTGGTGCTGTACCAGGCCATCGGCCACCGGGTGGGCCAGGCCGAAGCCCTCAACGCAGTCGGCTGGAGCTACGCGCAGCTCGGTGACCACCAGCAGGCCCTTACCAGCTGCCAACAGGGGCTCGCCCTGCAACAGGAGCTCGGCAACGGGCCCGGGCAGGCCGCTATCTGGGACAGCCTCGGCTACGCCCACCACCACCTCGGCCACCATGACCAAGCCGTCACCTGCTACCAGCACGCCCTCGACCTGCACCGCGACTTCGGCAGCCGCTACAGCGAAGCGGACGTCCTCGTCCACCTCGGCGACACCCACCGCACCGCCCACCGGCCTGACGCCGCCCGCACCGCCTGGCAGCTCGCCTTGGACATCCTCACCGACCTGGACCACCCCGACGCCGACCAGGTCCGCGACCAGCTCCACCGTCTCAGCGACGCCTGACGGGCCAGGACCTATCACGGTACGGGCCGCGCCGCGATCGTGTAGGTCGGCTGTAGAGGTTGTCGCTGTCGCCGCCGGCCTTGGCGGACAAGACTCGCTCTGACCTTCAGGTTGACAGTCGACCCGGTGGCCGGGCTCGGCCCGACGACCCCGGCCCTCGAACCGAAGGTCAGCCACCGTCCAAAGACACGGAGGACTGATGAAAGTACGCAACACGCGTCGCGTCCTGGTCGCATCCATGTGTGTGGCGATCGGCCTACTCGTCCCGGCCTTCGGCGCGTCCGCCCACGCGGCCCCGTCGGCTCAGGCGACCCGGCAGGCCGCTCCTTCGGAGGAACCTGTCTCGATCGAGGCCTGTGGCTACTGGAACGTCCAGACCCCGACCCACGCGTGGAACACGGCCCGGTCGTACTGGTCGCTGTGCTTCAACGGCTCGGTGCCGGTCGACCTTCACCTGCAACGCAAGCGTTGGTACGGCTGGGAGAACGTGGCCAACAAGAGCTTCACGCCGGTGGTCGGGACCATCTACACCGGCTGGCTGACTTACACCTGCGGCGGGCAGGGGACCTACACCTACCGCGCGTACGGGCACTACCGGAACGTGAACGGAGTCAACTTCTATACGTACTCGGGTGAGAACCGGTTCACCTGCTGACCGCCCGGCGCTGAACGCAACACCCCAAAGAACGGACGGGCGGCCCCACCTCGCGAGGCCGTCCGTCCGCGTCCCTCACCCCTCCGGCACAGCGCCTCCACAGACGCTGGTAGTACCTATAGTGCGTTTGTCGAGCTCGGCGGCCAGATCACCACCCCGCCCGCAGTGGTATCCATGTACAGCCAGCGCATCGATGCCTTCAGCCGCGGCACCAGCGGCAGCCTCTACCAAACGGGTCTGGAGCGCCTACAGCCCCGACGGCTGGTACCCCTGGACCAGCCTCGGCCCCATCGGCTAGCCGGAGCCGGTGGGGACACGACGGTGGCCGGCGGGCTGGGCCCGCCGGCCACCGGTCCTTCCAGGGCAGCACCTCAGAAGCCAGCGCCGGGCAAGCTCAGCGCGTGGACCGTGCCGACTGCTCCTGCCGTACCCGCTCGGCGGCGTCCTTGGCATCCTCGGCCGTCGACTGGGCCGCCTCCTTGGCGCTGCGCGCCACCTCCCGGCCGGACTCGCGGACGCTCTCCGACACGTCCTCGCGGACCCGCCCCGCCGACTCGGCGAGCGGCTCCCGCAGCTGGTCGACGATGTCGCTGTCGGCCAGCCGCTGGGCGGCCCGGCGCTCGGCGTCCGACTCCGGGATCAGCGCCGCCGCCAGCAGGCCGGCGCCGAAGGCGATCAGGCCGGCCGCCATGGGGTTGCCGCGGGCCTTGTCGGCGGCCATCCGGGGAGCCTCGCGGACCGCGTCCGCCGCCTGGCTGGCGGCGCCCTCGACCGCATCCCCGGCCCGGCCGGCCGCGTGCCGGACCCCGTTGCCAGCTGACGACGGAGCCCCGAACACCCGCTCCCGCACCGTGTGCATCCGGTCGGTGAACCGGTTCTTGGCGCGCTGCGCGATCCGCGACGGCACTGTCTTGTCCGCCAGCCGGTCCACGTTGGTGGCCAGGTCCGAACGGGTCATCTCGATCTCGTTCCTTATCTGGTCGGGTTCTGTAGCCACTGGGCGTTCTCCTTCAACGTCTCGGTCGTCTGCGGAAGGGGCTCCACGTCGCGCATCCGCCGGCGCCCGGCGGCCTGCAGCGCTGCCGCCGCGATGGCCCACAGGACACCGACGACCAGCGCCGCCCAGCCGATGTGCATGACCTCGGCCAGGGCGTACACCAGGGCGAAGCTGAGCAGCACCGCGGTGAGCAGCGCCGCCATGCCGGCACCGGCGAGCATGCCGGCTGCGCCGCCCGCCTTCTTCGCCTCCTGGCGCACCTCGGCCTTTGCCAGGGCGACCTCCTGCCGGAACAGGCGGGACAGGTCGCCCGCGATGTCCCCGATCACCTCGCCCAGCTTCGGCTGGGTGGTGGGGTCGCCGGACTGTGCGGTGGTCATGGTCGCAGCCCGTCGTCCGCGGTGGGTCTCGGCTCGGCGTAGCCGCCTGCGGTACCCGCCCCGTAGCCCGCGCCCGGGGTGGAGACACCGCCGGCCAGCGGGCCGTCTTCGGCGGTCCTGGTCTGCGACCATGCCGATGCCGGCGGGCCCACGTCAGCGGTGCTCTGCGTGGCTGGGTAGGAGGTCGCCTCGGCGTACCGGCTGCGGTAGACCCCGCCGCCGTCCCCCGCGACGGTCCCGGTCCCCGTGCCGGCGCCGACCAGGCCCTTGCCCAGGCGCCCCATGGCGAAGCCGGCCAGCGCCGCCCCGAGCAGGAACATCCCGGGCCGGCGGCGGGCGAGCTCCTGCACCTCACGCAGCGCGCCCTCCGGGCCCTGCCGCTCCAGGAAGTCCGCCGCCCGCCGGCCGCCCTCACCGAGCCGGTGCACGATCGAGCGCGCCGGCGAGTCGGCCCGGTCCGTGGCCATCTCGTCGAGCTGGTCGGCGAGCTGGCGCAGCCCGCTGGCCAGGCGCTGGTTCTGGGTGTGCGCCTCGTCGGTCACCCGGCGCCGCATGTCCCCCGCAACGCTGCGGGCCTGCGCGGCGACCTGGCCGGCGACCTCCCGACCCTGCTCCTTGGCGGTCGAGGCCACGCCCTTCGTCGCCTCCGCCACGCCCTCAGTGGTCGAGCCGGTCGCTGTATTACGCAGCCGTGTCGTGCCCGGCGCATCCCTGTCGTACTCGTCCACGCCATCCTCCAATCGGTAGCGGTGGCTGTCGTTGCAGGCCACTACCCCACCAGGGGCGCTACACACATCGCAGGCGCAGAATCCGCCTCACTCACCCACCGGCTGGTCCTCCAGCAAGGCGGCCCGCAGCGTCGCGTACGCCTGTGCCAGCAGCCGGGACACGTGCATCTGGGACAGGCCCACCTCAGCGGCGATCTCGGCCTGGGACAGCTCGCCGTAGAAGCGCAGCGCGAGGATGCGCCGGGTGCGCTCGGGCAGCGTGCCGAGCGTGGCCTGCACCGACTCCCAGTTGTCGACGTGGTCGAACCCCGGGTCCGGACCGCCGATCATCTCCCCCAGCTCGCTGGCGCCCTCGCCGACCGGCGCGGACAGCGACCGGAGCGTGTAGCTGTCGGCCGCCTCCAGCGCCGCGGCCAGGACATCGGTCGGTACGCCGAGCGTGCCGGCCACCTCCGCCCGCAGCGGCGGGCGGCCCAGCTGCTGGGTCAGCGCCTCGGTGGCCCACCGTGCGTCCAGCGACAGCTCCTGCAGCCGCCGCGGCACGCGCAGCCCCCAGCCCTTGTCCCGGAAGTGGCGGCGCAGCTCACCGAGGATGGTCGGCACGGCGTAGTCGCTGAACACGTGGCCGCGTGTCGGGTCGTACCCGTGCACCGCCTTGACCAGGCCGAGTGCGGCCACCTGGAGCAGGTCGTCGCGGCGCTCGCCGCGGTCGCGGTAGCGGTTGGCGAACCGGTACGCCGCCGGCAGGGCCAGCTCGGTCGCGCGGGCCCGCAGCCGCTGGGCGTGCGGGTCGTCGGCGGGCAGCGACGCCGCCTCGGCGAGCAGCGCGTGCACCGCCTCGTTCGGCAGCCCGTGGGAGCCGCCCGTCCCGGCGGTGAGCGCCGTCCCGTCAGCGAGGTCGCTGGCCGACGGCTGCTCGGGTTGGCAGCACGGCAGCGCCGGCCGGGCGGGTGCGCTGTCCCGAGGGGCGTACGCCCGCAGTGGCTTGGCCAGCCCCAGCACCTCGAGAACCTCGAGGACGATGCCGCGGGCCGCGACCACCCGCAGCACCACCCCGCGCTCCTGCGCCTTGGGCTGCTGCTGCGCGAGGACACCCGCTGCGCCGGCGTCGAGCAGCGACACCGTCTCGAGGTCGACGACCACCTCGGATGTCCCAAGACCGATCGTCTCGCGCAGCACCGACCGCAGCCGCGAGGCTCGGGCCAGGTCGAGCACGCCGTCGGGGACGACCAGCGAGACGCCGTCGACCACGTGCACGTGCACTGCCAGCGCGGCCATCGCAGTGCGCCTCCAGCTCCCGCTCGTCGCTCCGCGGTCCGTGCCCTAAGTCCCCACCGCCCGACGTGCCAAACCTCCCAGCCGCTCGTAGGCTCGACCTGATCCAGGCCACGACGGCGATGCGGGAGAGCAGTGCACAACCGACCCGACCAGTTCGAATGCCTCACCGACGAGGCGGGCCCGGTGCCGGCCGTCCGGCCGCGCGGGCAGCTCGACCTGGCCAGCTCGGCGGTCCTGCGCTCGGTCCTGCTCAAGATGATCGCCGAGGAGCCCAGCGGCATCATCGTGGACCTGTCGGAGCTCACCGTTGAGGAGGACATCTGCCTGATGGTCTTCCCGGCCGTCGTCCGGCAGGCCGCGGCGTTGTCGGGCTGCGCGGTGGTGCTGTGCGCCGCGCCGCCTGCGGTCGCCGACCTCATGCACGCGCTCGGCGTGGACCGGACGGTGCGCATCTGTGCGATCTGGACAGACGCTTGGCAGCAGGTCCAGCGGGCGCACCATGCCCAGTACACCGGCAAGGTGCGGGAACGGTTCCCGCCCAAGCCGCAGTCCCTGGCCGCCGCCCGGGCCATGGCCGCGGCTGCGTGCGCCCGGTGGCAGGTGCCGGAGCGCCCGACCGGCCTGGTCCAGGCGGTCCTCACCGAGCTGGTCAGCAACGCCGTCCGGCACGCCGGCACGCCCATCGAGGTGGTCCTGCGGTGCACCGCCCGCTACGTCCACGTCGCCGTGTACGACCAGGACCGCCGGCCGGCCCGGTTATGCGGGCCGGACACGCCGGATGCCGACAGCGGCCGTGGGCTGCTGCTCGTCGATGCGTTCTCCACCGCGTGGGGCTGCGCCCCGGCCCCGGACGGCAAGGTCGTCTGGGCGACCATCCGGCATCACCCGACCGGTGCCTGACCGGCCGGCCCACCTCACTTCGGCGGGCCCACGCGGCGAGGAACACCGAGGCCGGGTCCGTGGCGTGCAGCGCGACCAGGCTGCGCGCCACGTCGGCCAGGCCGCCGTCGCAGGGGGCGCCAGGCGATGGCGTACGCCGAGCCGGGCCCGCCGCTCCGCCACGTCGATCCGCCGCATCCTGCGGTTCTACCAGGCCCCGGCCGGGTGGCCGAGCCCGGCGCGCAACCGTCGCCGCGTGGCGGGCCGTCGTCGCATGGCGGACGGTCGCCGGCTGGCGGACAGTACAGGCATGGCCGACCGGCTGACGGAGTACCGGCGCAAGCGCGACTCCAACCGCACCACAGAGCCGGTGCCCGCCGGACCGCCGCCCCGTGGCCAGGACGACACCTTCGTGATCCAGCAGCACCACGCGCGACGGCTGCACTGGGACCTTCGGCTCGAGCGCGACGGCGTACTCGTGTCGTGGGCGGTGCCCCGCGGCATCCCCCGCGACCCGGCCCGCAACCACCTCGCGGTTCATACCGAGGACCACCCTGTCGAGTACGCCCAGTTCTCCGGCGAGATCCCGGCCGGGGAGTACGGTGCCGGCCAGATGACCATCTACGACCGGGGCCGGTACGAGACGGAGAAGTGGCGCGACGACGAGGTGGTCGTGGTGCTGCACGGCGCCCGGGTCCGCGGCCGGTACGCGCTGTTCCGCACCGACGGGCGCAGCTGGATGATCCACCGGATGGACCCGCCGGAGCCGGGATGGACCCCGATGCCGGAGCTGGTCGAGCCGATGCGGGCCACCCCGGCCCGGGCCCTTCCGGACGACGACGCGGCGTGGGCGTACGAGCTGGTCTGGGACGGGCTGCGGGCGACGGCGTACGTCTCCGGCGGCCGGCTGGCGCTGCGCTCCGGCGATGGGGCCGAGGTCACCTCGTCCTATCCGGAGCTGCGGGCGATGGCCGAGACGCTGGCGCCCACCGAGTGCGTGCTGGACGGGGTGCTGGTCGCGTTCGACGCGGACGGCCGGGTCAGCCGCGCCGCCCTCGCCCCCCGCCTGGACGCGGCGACAGAGGCGGAGGTACGCCGGGCCGCGTCCCGGGCGCCGGTCCAGTACCTCGCCTTCGACCTGCTCTGGCTGGACGGGACAGCCACCATGGACCAGCCCTACGAAGGCCGCCGGCAGCTGCTGGCGGGGCTGGACCTCACCGGGGCGAACTGGCAGACCCCGCCCCACTTCACCGGTGGCGGCGCGTTCGCGCTGGCGACCAGCCGGGAGCAGGGCGCACCCGGCGTGGTCGCCAAGCGGCTGGCCGCGGCGTACCAGCCCGGCCGGCGCAGCCGTGACTGGCTGTGGGTCGACCCGGCCGCGGGCGGCCGGCGCCGGGGCTGACCGGTCAGCCCGCGGGCCTGCCCTGGTCCCCGGCGGTGTCGGCGCGCACCGCGGCGTGCGCGGCCGGGACGGTGCCGAGCCGGCCGGCCTGGAAGTCCTCCAGCGCCTGGATGATCTCGGCCTTGGTGTTCATCACGAACGGCCCGTAGGCGACCACCGGCTCGCGGATCGGCGCGCCGCCGAGCAGCAGCACGTCAAGGTCTGGGCTGCGGCTGTCCTGCCGGGTGCCGGCGGCCATGGTCAGCGTGTCACCGGGGCCGAAGACCGCCAGCTGCCCCAGCTGGACCGGCCGGCCCTTGGGCCCGACCCGGCCCCGCCCGCCCAGCACGTACGCGAGCGCGTTGAAGTCGGCCCGCCACGGCAGCGCCAGCGACGCGCCCGGGCTGAGGGTGGCGTGCACCAGCGTGATCGGGGTGTGGGTGACCCCCGGCCCGGCGTGCCCGGCCAGCTCGCCGGCGATGAGCCGGACCAGCGCGCCGCCGTCCGGCGCGGCGAGCAGCGCCACCCGGCTGCCCCGGATGTCCTGGTAGCGCGGAGCTGCGAGCTTCATCGCGCGGGGCAGGTTGACCCACAGCTGGAAGCCGTGGAAGAGCCCACCGCTTCTGACCAGGTGCTCCGGCGGGGTCTCGATGTGCAGGATGCCGGCGCCGGCCGTCATCCACTGGGTGTCCCCGTCGGAGATCAGCCCGCCCCCGCCGTTGGAGTCGGAGTGGGCGATCTGCCCGTCGAGCATGTAGGTGACGGTCTCGAAGCCGCGGTGCGGGTGCCACGCCGTGCCCTTGGGCTCGCCGGGCGCGTACTCCACCTCGCCCATCTGGTCCATGTGGACGAACGGGTCGAGCGCCCGCAGGTCCACCCCGGCGAAGGCGCGGCGCACCGGGAAGCCCTCGCCCTCGAAGCCCCGTGGCGCCGTGGTGACCGACAGCACCGGCCGGGACCGGGCGGTGGCGAGGTCGACCTCGGGCAGGCGCGGCAGGGTGAGGATGTTCTCGACCGTGACGGCTGGCATGGCTCTCTCCCCCTCTGCGCGTGACGATGCCAGATGGAACAGAGCTTGCCACAGCAATATTCCACAAGACAACTAGCAGGGGAGCCACGGATGCGCTGCGGTCACGGGTGGGTGCCGACCTGGTTCGCCTGGGTCTCGTTGATCGAGTAGCCGTCCTCCACGTCCGGCAGGCCGTAGAAGCACACGCTGTCGACCTGGCCGGCGGTCTCGTTGGCGACGGTCCGGCCGAACTCGACGTACCGGTAGCCACGGTCCCAGTTCTGCCCGTTCGGGTCGTGGATCCCGGCCTCGGTCACCTTCATGCTGACCCAGGTGTTCCAGCCCCACAAGCACCTCCGCCGTGGACACGACGGGTGGTGCCCCGGCTCGCTACACGCCGCGCGCCGGGGCACCGCTCCTTGCCGTCTCTACAGCCTCGTCGGGCGTTACAGCGTGAGGGTCCAGCTGTTGATGTAGCCGACGTCGACCGCCGCCGCGTCCTGCACCCGCAGCCGCCAGGTGCCGTTGGCGGCCTCGCTGGACAGGTTCACGGTGTAGGTGGTGTCGATGTTGTCGGCGCTGCCACCGGAGCGGTTGTGCAGCAGGTAGAGGCTGCCGTCCGGCGCAACCAGG
>DASRIS010000128.1:0-15091 GCA_035649895.1 Micromonosporaceae bacterium
GAAGTAGATGGAGACCAGCTTGGCCGGGTCCGTGGCGAGCAGGCCGCGCGGCAGGTCGGAGCCGTCGTCGGTGTCATCCCAGCCCCACGGGGCGTTCGCCGCGTTGTCCTTGCCGTTGTCACCGCGGAACGTGCCGAACCACGCGTACGTGACCGGGTCGGCCCGCCGGGCCCACATGCCGCCCGACGCGAACACGTCGATGAGGCGGTACGCCACCGACCGGTCGTTGCCGCTCGACGGCACCTCAGCAGCTGTCGCGGACGGGAGGTAGACCACCCCGTCCCCGCCCGGGAACTCAGCGCCGTTCCAGGCGTAGGCGCCGTGGCCCTTCGCCTCCTGCCGGGTCGTCGGCCGGCTGAACCCGCCGTACGACTGCATGACCACCGATCCGTCGACCGACTCCCGCCCCGCCGTGTAGGGGCTGCCGGGCGGGACGTACGAGTAGAAGTTGCCGTGCGCGTTGCTCACCATCGCCTCGAGCCGGCCGTACGTCGACCCGTCCCGGCGTACGGTCAGCAGCGCGCCCTCCATGTCGTTCTCGTGGCTGGACGTGCCGAACGGGTCCCACTCGACCCAGTCCCGCGGGTGGTAGAACGCGTAGACGATGAACCAGTGCGTGGAGGTCTCCACCACCGAGTAGTAGACCGCACCGGTCAGCCGCGCCAGCGAGTCGTCCTGGTGCTCCCAGTTGTTGAGCGTGTCCCACTCGGCGTCAAAGTCCACCGTGGACAGGTAGTCGGCGTCGTAGTCCCAGGACGCCGTGTCCTGGTAGTGGACCGGCGCCCAGCGCAGCGCCAGCTCGAGGTCGGTCGCCTCGGCCGAGGCCGGCGTCGCCACGACCAGCGGAAGAACCATGGCCGCGACGGCGACCAGGACGGCAGCACGCAGACGCATGAGCAGATTATATGTGAATACTTCGATGTTCTGAACCCTACTGACATTGCGAAGTCCGACCAGACGTACGCAGTGCCACCGACGACAGATGCGGCGCCGCCCCTGCCGTCTTCGCCCTACCGCCCGCCGCCCGGTGCTGCATCTTACCGATCTTGCCGGTGACGTCAGCCGGGTCGGGGTCGACAGCGCATCTAGCTGCGAACGGCCGCCGGATCCACGACTACCACGAGCGGTGCCGGCACCTGCGCTATGCGATTGAGAGATGCGTTACGGACGAGGACTACCTGCGGATCGCCCGTGATATCGACGGTGTTCGTCGGCAGCTGTTGGAGAGGCTTGGACTGCGGACCGTCACCCTGTCGCCAGTCGAGCGGGATCTGGTGGAAGGAGTGGCCTCGGTCGCGCAGGTCGTGCCTGGAGTACCCAAAGTCAGCGGCGTGTGGCTGGGCGCCCGCACCGTGGGCAAGCAGCTACGTCCGGGCGGCAGCCCACTTCAGCGGTTCCTTTATCGAGAGTTCTACGAGGCATGGAAGCGAACCAGTCGATGACCTCTAGAGCGGCCTAGGCGGGTCCGGCGCTGATGCGTCGCTGCCGCAGCTCAGGCACGAACCGAGCCACGGTCTCGAAGTCGCCATCCTCGTGCAGAACTTCAAGCTTCAGCCGTATCGCGGTCGCAACCACGACGAGGTCGGCGACCGAGAGCCCCTTGTGCGCACTGTGCGGTACCAGCTCCCGGCGGATAGCTGCTACGAGTGGCCAGATGTCGTCGGGCACGGCCGCCCAGACACAGGATTCACGGAGGTCTTCCTCCATCTGCGCATAGCTCTTGGTGTCCGCGATCATCAGCGTCTCCGCAAGCACCGGCTCGCACAGGGTCAACAGGCCTCGCTTGAGGAGGCCGTCCCACACCGGGTCGACCTGACGTCGGTGGAGCCGGATAAGCGCACTGGTGTCAAGCAGATACCTCACCGATCGGCCTCGTCCAGCGCGTCGTAGTCGAACAGGCCCTCGTCAGCCATCTGCCTTAGCCGGTTGAGCGCCGCCAGCCTACGCTCCCGCTTCTCCTCCACGTAGTGCAGCAACGCTGCATTCACCGTCTCGTTGCGCGACGACGTACCAAGACCTCGCTGGGCTTCCTCAAGCAGTTCCTCGTCGATCGCCGGCTCGGAGTCCTTCCTTGTGATCACCTCGGCCACTGGCCACCTCCCGCGCCTGCCACACCCACCATTGTCTCGCTCAGGCGTCGACCATCTGCATCACGTCGTCGGAGACGTCGAAGTTGGCGTAGACGTTCTGCACGTCGTCGCAGTCCTCCAGGGCGTCGATCAGCTTGAAGACGCGCCGCGCCCCGTCCTCGTCCAGCGGCACGGTCACCGACGGGACGAACGACGACTCGGCCGACTCGTACTCGATGCCCGCGCCCTGCAGCGCCGAGCGCACCCCGACCAGGTCAGCCGGCTCGCTGACCACCTCGAACGCCTCACCGAGGTCGTTGCACTCCTCCGCGCCCGCGTCCAGCACCGCGCCGAGGATGTCGTCCTCGGTCGCCCCCTCGCCCTTGGGCACGATCACCACGCCCTTGCGGGAGAACAGGTACGCCACCGAGCCGGCGTCGGCGAGCGAGCCGCCGTTGCGGGTCAGCGCGGTGCGCACCTCGGTCGCGGCCCGGTTGCGGTTGTCGGTCAGGCACTCGATGAGCAGCGCCACGCCGTTCGGGCCGTACCCCTCGTAGGTCACGGTCTGCCAGTCCGCGCCGCCGGCCTCCTGGCCTGAGCCGCGCTTGACCGCCCGGTCGATGTTGTCGTTGGGGACCGAGCTCTTCTTCGCCTTCTGGATGGCGTCGAACAGGGTCGGGTTGCCCGCCGGGTCCCCGCCACCGGTGCGCGCGGCGACCTCGACGTTCTTGATGAGCCGGGCAAACAGCTTGCCCCGCTTGGCGTCGACGACAGCCTTCTTGTGCTTGGTCGTCGCCCACTTCGAGTGGCCGGACATCACCCCTCCGTCGGGTCGCGTGGTGGCGGCCCAGCGCCGGCGGCGCCAGCCAGGCCATCGGCGGGAGCCCGCGCCGCCCGCACGACCTCGACGAAGAGCCGATGCACCCGAAGATCCCCGGTCAGCTCGGGGTGGAAGGCGGTAGCGAGCAGGTTTCCCTGGCGTACCGCGACGATTCTACCGGCGGCCGGACCTTCGCTGACCCGGCCCAGCACCTCGACACCCGGACCGACCCGCTCGACCCACGGGGCCCGGATGAACACCGCGTGGAACGGGCCGCCGTCGACCCCGGCGAGCACGACCGGCGCCTCGAACGAGTCGACCTGGCGCCCGAACGCGTTGCGCCGTACGGCCATGTCGATGCCGGCGAAGGACTGCTGGTCCGGCCGGCCGTCCAGCACCTGGCTGGCCAGCATGATCATGCCGGCGCACGACCCGTACGCCGGCATGCCCTGCTCGATCCGCTTGCGCACCGGGTCGAGCATGCCCAGCTCGACCGCGAGCTTGCTCATCGTGGTCGACTCGCCGCCCGGCACGACCAGGGCGTCCACTGTGTCCAGCTCCTCGGGCCGGCGTACCGGGCGGCCCTGGGCGCCGCAGCCGGCCAGCGCCCGCAGGTGCTCGCGCACGTCCCCCTGGAGGGCGAGCACCCCGACGACCAGCTCCACCGGCCTCACCAACCGCGGGAGGCCAGGCGCTCCGACTCGGGCAACGCGGTCACGTTGATGCCGACCATCGCCTCGCCCAGCCCGCGCGACACCTTCGCCACCACGTCCGGGTCGTCGTGGAAGGTGGTGGCCTTGACGATCGCCGCGGCCCGCTTGGCGGGGTCGCCGGACTTGAAGATGCCGGAGCCGACGAACACGCCCTCGGCTCCGAGCTGCATCATCATCGCCGCGTCCGCCGGGGTCGCGATGCCTCCGGCGGTGAACAGCACGACCGGCAGCCGGCCGGTCTCGGCCACCTCCTGTACCAGCTCGTACGGGGTGCGCAGCTCCTTCGCCGCGGCGTAGAGCTCGGTGTGGTCCAGGCCGGCCAGGCGGCGGATCTCGGCGCGGATGGACCGCATGTGCCGGGTCGCCTCCACCACGTTGCCGGTGCCCGCCTCGCCCTTCGACCGGATCATCGCGGCGCCCTCGGCGATCCGGCGCAGCGCCTCGCCCAGGCTGGTGGCGCCGCACACGAACGGCACGGTGAACGCCCACTTGTCGATGTGGTGCGCCTCGTCGGCAGGGGTCAGCACCTCAGACTCGTCGATGTAGTCCACGCCGATCGCCTGGAGCACCTGCGCCTCGGCGAAGTGCCCGATCCGGGCCTTCGCCATGACCGGGATGGAGACCGCCTGGATGATCGAGTCGATCATGTCGGGATCGGACATCCGGGACACGCCGCCCTGGGCGCGGATGTCCGCCGGCACCCGCTCCAGGGCCATCACCGCCACCGCGCCGGCGTCCTCGGCGATCTTCGCCTGCTCCGCGGTGACGACGTCCATGATCACGCCGCCCTTGAGCATCTCGGCCATGCCGCGCTTGACCCGCGCGGTGCCGGTGACCGGCCGGGCGTCGCCCCCGGCGGCGCGGGGCGCTCGACCATCTTCGACCGCTCGACCATCTTCGACGGAGATCGGCTCGGACACGGCGACGGGCTCCTCACTGCTGCGGGGCTTTACTGCTACGGCGCGTTCGAATCCGATCGTACGCGCGGGCGCTCGACCGCCCGACGGCCAATCGGCCCCGCGTGGCCTGTGCCGCAGCCCGGGTCAGCCAGGTGACCTTCCCGCCGCTGGACCCGCCGCGACCCCGTCCAGCGTCGGGTCGTCCACATCGAAGTAGGCCGGGCTCGGATGCCGCCGGGCGAGGCCGAGCAGCCGCACCAGCCGCTGGCGGCGTACCCCGAGGGCGTCCCGGACGAGGTCGTTGTGCACCTGCCGGGCCAGCCCGACCCGGCGGCTGGCGGCGACCACGTTCTCCGCGGCTGCCCCGCTCGCCCCGGCCACAGGCCCAGTCGCCCCGGCCGCAGGCCCAGTCACCCCGGCCGCGGGCCCAGTCACCCCAGTCGCGGGCCCGGTCGCTCCGGCCGCCCCGGCCGCCGGCAACGCGAGCTGGCGTAGCCGCTTGGTCAGGTCGTTCTCCGCCGCCTCCCGCTCGTCCGGGCCGGCATCGAGGGCGGCCCGGGCGGCGGCGTAGAGCTCGGTACGCCCGGACTCCT
This sequence comes from Micromonosporaceae bacterium, assembly GCA_035649895.1. Lineage (GTDB taxonomy): Bacteria > Actinomycetota > Actinomycetes > Mycobacteriales > Micromonosporaceae > DASSUC01. Next base: position 5,095 of record DASRIS010000128.1, read on the forward strand.
CGGCCAGCACCGCCGCTGCTGCGGCGCGGCGCAGCAGGTGCGCGTCGAGCACCCGGCCGGCCCGCTCGGCCCGTACGTGCAGGCGGTCCACCCGGGCCGCGGTCCAGGTGCAGTACGTGGCGAGCAGCGCGACCGCGACCACCACGCCCACCACCCACCACATGGGGCGCATGGTAACGGGCTCCGCGGCCCCCGGGCCGGCGCCCTGCGGCCGCCACCCAGCACGTCTCGGCAGCCACCCGGCCTGGCTCGGCACCACCCGGCCTGGCTCGGCGCCACCCCGCACGTCCCGGCAGGGGTCCCGCACGTCTCAGAAAGGGGCCAGCTCGGCTCGGCAGGGCCTCAGCACAGGCCCGGCAGGGCAGCTCAGCACGGCTCAGCGTGGCTCGGCGGGCTCGATGACCACACCCTCGGAGGCCTCGATGGCCGAGGCGTACACCTCCAGCACCCGGGCGGCCACCACCGGCCAGTCGTACCCGGCGACGACCTTGCTGGCCCGGGTGGTGAGCGCCGCGCGGGCGCCAGGGTCGTCGAGCAGGCGGCTGAGGGTCTGCTCCAGGGCGTCCGCGTCGCCGGTGGGGAACAGCGCCCCGGCCCGGCCGTCGTCGAGCACCCGGCGGAACGCGTCCAGGTCGCTGGCGACGACCGGGGCACCGGCCGCCATCGCCTCGGTGAGGATCATCCCGAACGACTCGCCGCCGGTGTTGGGCGCCACGTAGAGGTCGACGCTGCGCAGCATCCGTGCCTTGTCCTCCTCGGAGACCCGGCCGAGGAGGACCACCCGCTCGCGCAGCGGGGCGGGCAGGTCGGCGACCGCCTCCTCCCCGTCGCCCGGGCCGGCGACCAGCAGCCGCAGGCCCGGTCGCGCCGGTGCCAGGGCGGCAAAGGCCCGCAACAGTACGGCGAAGCCCTTGCGCGGCTCGGTGAACCGGCCCAGGAAGCCGAGCGCGCCACCCTCACCCGGCCAGCCGGGCAGGCGCTCGGCACCGGCGAAGCGCGCCACCGACACCCCGTTGGGGATCTCCACCGCGCCGCCACCGAGGTGCTCGACCTGCACCTTGCGGGCGAGCGCGCTGACCGCGATCCGGGCGGTGATGCGCTCCAGCACCAGCTGCGCCACCCCCTGCGCGGCCACCATCGCCCGGGAGCGGGTCATCGCGGTGTGGAACGTGGCCACCACCGGCCCGCGGGCCGACCACACCGCCAGCAGGGACAGGCTCGGGGTGATCGGCTCGTGCACGTGCAGCACGTCGAAGCGCCCCTGGACCAGCCACTTGCGGACCCGGGCGGCCGACAGCGGCCCGAAGGACAGGCGCGCCACCGACCCGTTGTAGCGCACCGGCACCGCCCACCCCGCGGACACCACGAACGGTGGCAGCGGCGCGTCGTCGTCGGCGGGCGCGAGCACGCTGACCCCGTGCCCCATCCCGATCAGGGTCTCGGCCAGGTCGTGCACGTGGCTCTGCACCCCGCCCGGGACGTCGAACGAGTACGGGCACACGATGCCGATGCGCACGATGGCCCCCCTCAGCCGTCAACCGGATGCCGACCCTCACCCAGGCGCCGGGCACCCAGGCGCCGGTCCGCGCCCTTCGCGACGGGCTGCCCGGCCGGGCCGTCCAGCCATAGTCGCTGGAGCATGTGCCAATCGTGCGGGTGCGCCGCAATGCCCACCGCGAACTGGTCGGCGATGCCCTGCGTGACGATCCGGATCCGCTCGTCGAAGCGCACACCGGCCCCGGGCAACCGTACCGGCCCGTGCAGGTGGCCCACTGCGGCGTCCGGCTCGTACCACATGTCGACCACGTAGAGCGGGGCGCCGGTGCGCAGCGCCAGCAGCGCCGGGCCGGCCGGCATCCGGGTACGCCCGCCGAAGAAGCTGACCTCCACCCCGCGCGCCGACAGGTCCCGGTCGGCCAGCAGCGGCACGATGTGGCCCTGCCGCAGGCGGTCCGCCAGCACGTCCAGCGGGGGCCGCCCGCCGGTGAGCGGGATGATGTGCATGCCGAGGCTCTGGCGGAACTCAAGGAACCGCTCGTAGAGCCCCTCCGGCCGCAGCCGTTCGGCGACCGTGGTCATCGGCCAGCCCTGAGCCGCCACCCAGGCGCCGGCCGCGTCCCAGTTGCCCGCGTGCGGCAGGGCCACCACGGCGCCCCGCCCGGTCGCCACGTCCTCGGCGAGCAGGTGGTGGCGCCCCAGCCGGAAGCCTTGCCGGATCTGCTCGGGCGAGCGCGACGGTAGCCGGAACGCCTCGAGCCAGTACCGGGCGTACGAGCGCAGCGCCGCGCGTACGAGGGCATCGAGCTCTGCGGGTGGCATGGCGTCCCCGACCACCCGGCGCAGGTTGGCGGTGAGCTGGCGGGTGCCCCGCCCGGGCCGGCGGGCCGCGTAGTCGGCGCCGGCACGGAACAGCGCGGCGGCGACCGGCTGCGGCAGCGCGCGCACCGTACGCCAGCCGGCCGCGTACCCCCACTCGACCAGCCGGCTGCTCATGCCGTCCGGTCCGATGCCCGGCCGGCCGCCACGTGGTCCGCCGCCGCCCGGTCTGCCGCCGCTCTGGCTACCGCAGCCCGGTCCTGCCGGTAGACATGCCAGATCCGCTGCCCGGCGGTGACCCCCGAGAGCACGGCTAGCACCCAGAGGACCACCGGCAGGCCCCAGTCGAGACCGAGCCCCGTGGCCAGCCCGCCCACGCCGATGATCAGCAGCCGTTCCAGCCGCTCGACCAGGCCGACGTCGCAGGTCAGCCCCAGGCCCTCCGCCCGGGCCTTCACATAGGAGACCAGCTGCCCCGCGACCAGGCAGAGCAGCGCCGCCAGCACGGAAGGCAGGTCCCCGGTCACGGCCATCCAGTAGGCCACGGCCCCGAACACCGCGCCGTCGGCCACCCGGTCCATGCTCGAGTCGAGCAGTGCACCGAAGCGGCCAGGCCGCGGCTGCATCCGGGCCATGGTGCCGTCGATCGCGTCGGTGAGCGCGAACAGCGTCGCCACCACCAACCCGGCGAGCAGCCAGCCCTGGGTTGCCAGCCCGGCACCGACCAGCACGCCGACCGTGCCGGCCACGGTCACCGCGTTCGGCGATACGCCGAGGCGGAGCAGGGTCCGAGCCACCGGGTCGAAGACCCACGCCATGACGGACCGCACTGAGACACTGAAGATCTTTGCCATCGCGACCCACATTAGTGGCGCTGTGCCGGCGTTACCGCACGGGATATGGCGCGTCGGGGTTGTGCGGCAGCCGTCGACGGGTGTGGGATCACCATATGCCCCGGCGAGCTACGTTACGCGCCGGTGACTGAGACATCCCCCGGCCGCCGCTGCCCGATGACGGGTTCATGATGGGTACGGGTCAACAATGAGGAGGTGCGCCTGATGGCGCAGAAGAGCCAGGAGAAAGGGGTCACCGGCCCCGCGCCGGTGGTGGACGACCCCGGCAGGGTACGCAACGTGGTGCTGGTGGGCCACTCGAGCGCCGGCAAGACCACCTTGGTGGAGGCGCTGCTCGCGGCGACCGGGACCATCGGCCGTGCGGGCTCGGTGACCGACGGCACCACGGTATCCGACCACGATCCGGCCGCCGTCAAACAGCAGCGGTCGGTGAGCCTGGCCTGCGCCCCCGTGCTGCACAACGGCATCAAGGTCAACCTGCTCGACACCCCCGGGTACGCCGACTTCGTCGGTGAGCTGCGGGCCGGCCTGCGCGCGGCGGACGCCGCGCTGTTCGTCGTGTCGTCCGTGGACGGGATGGACGCGGCCACGGCGGCGCTGTGGGAGGAGTGCGCCGCGGTCGGGATGCCCCGCGCGGTCGCCGTCACCCGCCTGGACCACCAGCGCGCCGACTTCGAGGAGACGGTGTCGGCCTGCCAGCAGACGTTCGGCGACAACGTCCTTCCGCTCTACCTGCCGATGCACGGCGACGACGGCCAGTCCGTGGTCGGCCTGATCGGGCTGATCAGCCAGCGGGTCTTCGACTACTCCGGCGGCTACCCGCCGGCCGTCCGCGACCCTGACGCGGAGCACCTGCCGGCCATCGCCGACGCGCGCAACCAGCTGATCGAGGGGATCATCGCGGAGAGCGAGGACGAGTCGCTCATGGACCGCTACCTCTCCGGCGAGGAGATCGAGGTCGACACCCTCATCGCCGATCTGGAGAAGGCGGTGGCCAAGGGCAACTTCTACCCCGCGGTACCCGTCTGCGCCGAGACCCGGGTCGGTCTCGACGCCCTGCTCGAGGTGCTGACCAGCGCGTTCCCCTCGCCGCTGGAGCACGGCCTGCCCACCGTCGCCGGCACCGACGGCACCCCCCGCGAGCCGCTGCGCTGCGACCCCAACGGCCCGCTCGCGGCCGAGGTGGTCAAGACGACGATCGACTCGTACGTGGGACGGGTCTCGCTGGTCCGGGTCTTCTCCGGCACGCTACGGCCGGAGAACACGGTGCACGTGTCCGGGCACGGCATGGAGGCACGGGGCCACCCCGACCACGACGCGGACGAGCGCCTGGCGCACATCTACTCGCCGCTCGGCGCCAACCTGCGCGAGGTGCCCTACTGCGTCGCCGGTGACGTGTGCGCGATCACCAAGTCGGGCTCGGCGGAGACCGGCGACACCATCTCCAGCAAGGACCAGCCGCTGCTCATCTCGGCGTGGGACATGCCCGAGCCGCTGCTGCCGGTGGCGGTCGTGGCCAAGACCCGCTCCGACGAGGACGCCCTCGCCAAGAACCTGGGCCGGCTGGTGGCGGGCGACCCGACGATGCGCCTGGAGCGCAACGCGGAGACCCGGCAGCTGGTGCTGTGGTGCATGGGCGAGGCGCACGCCGACGTGGTGCTGGACCGGCTGCGCGCCGGCGGGGTGGACCTGGAGACCGAGCCGGTGCGGGTGGCGCTGCGGGAGACCTTCGCCGCGGCCTCCAAGGGGCACGGCCGCCACGTCAAGCAGTCCGGCGGCCACGGCCAGTACGCCGTGTGCGACATCGAGGTGGAGCCGCTGCCCCGGGGCAGTGGCTTCGAGTTCGTCGACCGCATCGTCGGCGGGGTGGTACCGCACAACTACATCCCGTCCGTCGAGAAGGGCGTACGGGCGCAGATGGAGCGCGGCATCGTCGCCGGCTACCCGGTCGTCGACGTCCGGGTCACCCTGTTCGACGGCAAGGCGCACAGCGTCGACTCGTCGGACGCGGCGTTCCAGACCGCCGGCGGCCTCGCCCTGCGCGAGGCGGCCGACAAGGGCCAGGTGATGCTGCTCGAGCCGGTCGACGAGGTGACGATCCGGGTGCCGGACGCGTTCGTCGGCGCGGTGATGAGCGACATGTCCGGCCGCCGCGGCCGGGTGCTCGGCACCGAGCCGGTCCCCGCCGCCGAAGGCTCCGGAGGAACCGACAAGACCCAGGTACGCGCCGAGGTGCCAGCCACCGAGCTGGTGCGCTACGCAGTCGAGCTACGGGCGATGACCTCGGGTTCGGGGACGTTCTCCCGGTCCTTCTCCCGCTACGAGCCGATGCCGAACCACCTGGCCGACCAGGTGCGCAAGGAGCACGCACAGCAGAAGTGACCTGTGATGGTGCCCGGCCAGAGATGACCCTCCCCGGCCGGGCACCACGGTCGGTACCGTACCTTCCCGTTCGCGTACTCGAAGTCTCATGCAGCCACCTACTCTGAGACGGTGGCGAGAAGCGGTTTCCGGGATCCGTGTTGCAGGTGCCGGCGCCTTCGACGGTCCGCTCGTTGCGCGTGCCCCGCGTCCGAGGGCCTCCTGGCCGGCGGCAGGAGCTGCGCAGCGCGCTTCCCCCTGAGGACTCCGTGATCCCTCCCGTACAGATTGGCTCGTACCGCATCGAGCGGCTGCTCGGCACCGGTTCCTTCGCGACCGTCTGGCTGGGCTACGAGCCGTCGCTCGGTGCCCGCGTGGCGATCAAGGTGCTGGCCGACAACTGGAGCCATGACCTGCGGGTGCGGGAGCGGTTCCTCGATGAGGCGCGGCTGCTGTGGCGGCTGGACCATGAACGCATCGTCCGGGTGTACTCGCTTGGCGAGCTGGATGACGGGCGGCCATACCTGGTTATGGCGTGGGCTGACGGCGGCAGCCTGCGTGACCGCCTGGCGGCCGGGCCGTTGCCGGCGGGGCCGGGCCTGCGGCTGCTGCGGGAGATCGCGGCAGGCGTCGCCGTCCTGCACGACCACGGCATCGTGCACCGCGACCTCACCCCGGGCAACGTCCTGTTCCGGTCCCGACCGGCGGCACCGGCGTCGGGAGGACCCGCCGAGCAGGTCATGATCGCCGATCTGGGCCTGGCCAAGACGCTCGCGGCCGCCTCCGGCCTGACTGCCCGCGCCGGCACGCCGGGCTACATGGCTCCAGAGCAGGACGATCCGCTGGCTGTCGTGGACACCCGCACCGACGTGTATGGGCTTGGCCGTCTCGGGATCAGGCTGCTCGGCGCGTCCGGCGCCGAACGGTCCGATGCGCCGGTCGGGCTACGGGAGGGCGTACCGCCAAGGGTCGCCGACGTGCTGCTGACGGCGACGGCGCACCGGCCCGCGGACCGTTACCCGGACGCGACGACTTTTGCTGCGGCGCTGGACCGGGCCACCGGCGGGCGACCCTCCACCGCGGCCCCCCGGTCCGCGAAGCTGCGGCCGACCGGGATCCGCCGGCTCAGCCGGCTGGTCGTCGCAGTCGTGATGACGGCGGCCGCCCTGGCGCCGGTGGCCTCGGACTCGGTGGGCGGGCGGACGCAGACGTCGCCCGGCACCGCAACCGACCCGACCGGACGGATCACCGTCGTGCTCCCGGAGGGCTGGCGCGCCAAGCGAGGCACCTGGGACCGCCAACGCGAGCCCGACGGCAGACCGGCACCGGCGCTGGTGGTCTCGCCGGCTCCAGACCAGTGGGCGTCCGACCCGGCGGTGCCCGGGGCGTTCGTCGGGCTCTCCCGCAGCGTCGCCGCGCGGACCACGCCGGCCGCGTTCCTCACCGAGCGGCTACCCACCGGATGCACCGCCGCGCCGGTACGAACCAGCCGCCAGGCCGGGATCGACTGGGTAGTGGTGCAGTACACGTCATGCCGCAGCGGCCGGGCGGTGATCGTCGAGGCGGCCGGTCTCGCGCCCCGGGGCGCCGGCCTGGTGTACGTGGAGATCACGCCTCCGGCGGGCAGTGGGTCGGGTTTCGTCGACGCGCTGCTCGCCGGGGTAGCTGTGCGGTGACGTACCTGTCGCGGCCTATGCGTTCACCACGACGGTGATGGTGTAGACCTGCTCGTCCTGCGGGATGGTCACCGTGACGGTGCCCGGGCGGATGAAGGCGATGTCCACCACGGCGGCCTCGTAGCTCTGTATGACGAGCGTGGCCGGCTCCGCGGTCACCAGGCCGGGGCCGATGCCCTGCAACCGCAGGACTCCACCGGTCTTGAAGCACATCGGCCTGACCAGCGCGAGCTCGGTGTTCTGCAGGTCCAGGTCGTACCGGATGGCGCCCCAACAGGTTGAGGTGTGGGTCTGCGTCGGCTTCGGTTGGGGCGAGGCAGGTCTGGTGCTGGGCGAAGGAGTGGCCGGTGGCATCGACGCGCGCGGTGCTGCGACCGCCGTCCTGCCGGGCGTGGCGGAAGGCGGCTGGGTGGCCGTGGCGGGGGCCGGCTGGATGGGGGTCTCGATGGGCAGTGGCGACAGCGCGCTGGAGCCGCAGGCGGCTGCCGGTGCAACGCCGACCAGGACGAACACGCCGAGAGCGGCGAGGTGACGGGCACCGGGGCGGTGCATGAGGCTCCCCCTCATCGACTGGACCTTCGCCCGGTTAGTCACCGGGCCACCACCCCTTTGTCCGCCTCCGCAGTGTCCTGCATCGGGTCGTCGCCGAGCCGCCCCCGAAGCCGACGCCTCGCCTCGTGGATGCGTGACTTCACGGTGCCCTCCGGCAGGCGCAGGAGGGTGGCGATCTCCCGGTAGCTCAGGTCCAGCACATCCCGCAGCACCACGGGCTCCGCGAGGTCGCTCCCCAGCCGCTCAAGTGCGTCGAGCAGGTCCAGCCGGGTGCCCGCGACCACGCTGGTACGTCGTGGGTCCGGCCGGTCGGGCAGCATCACCCCCGCCGCCTCGGTGGCGAAGCGCCGGCGCAGGACCTGGTAGGTGGAGCGGGCGCGGTTGGCGGCGAGCCGGTACAGCCAGGTACGAAACGCGGACCGGCCCTCGAACCGACCGATTCCGCGGGCCAGCGCCAGCAGCGTGTCCTGGCATGCCTCCTCCGCGTCCTCCCGGTTGGGAAGGAAGCGCGCACACAGCCGCAACACATCCGGACGCACCCTCACCAGCAGCGCGTTCAGCGCCAGCGGGTCGCCCCCGGCGGCGGCGCGGGCCAGGTTCTCAACGTCCGCGGCATCCGCGGGAAGGGTTCAGGTCTTCTCCATACCTACAGCATGCGCCCTTCGGGTACCGCCGGACGCATCCATTTGATGTCACCTTTCGGGCATAGCTACCGCAGGCGAGCTCGCTCAACCTGGCACGCCGCGACGCGAACCAAAGCCGGTCGGGCGGTGACCAACACAGTGAAAGCTCGAACCCGCCCAAGGAGATTCTGATGAATGCACGTGCACTCCGTCGCCTAACCACGGTCACCGTTCTCGCGCTGACCTCTGTCGCCACGGTGGCGGCCTGTAGCTCGGCGGGCCCGTCGCGGCCCGACCCGACGCCGAGTACCACGCCGAGCACCGCGCCGAGCACCCCGGCAGCCAGCACCCCGACGCCGCCGGCTGCTGACCCCACGCGCCCGACCACCGGCCCGCCCTGCCTGGGGGCCGTCATCTACACCATCAACGCCTCTGACACCGGAAAACCCTGGCCGAACCTGTGCATCACGGTAGGCGGTGTGCTGCTGGTGAAGAACCTGGGGCCCCAGGGCTTCTCGCTGAGCCCGGCGGGCAAGGTTGACTGCTGGTACGAGGCCGCGGTCCGCGACTGTCGCCTCATCCACACGGGGACCGTCAAGGTCACCATCGTCAACGCCCACCAGACCCGCCAGCTCACCCTCGTGATCGCCGATGCCGCGTCTCCGCCGCTACCGGCACCGGCGTGCCTGCCCGCCGGAGCCGTCCGCCGCGTCGACGCCAACGACGGCGGCCCGCCGTGGGGGGCCTTGTGCATGAAGCTGGGCGCGGTGCTGCGTTTCGAGAATCTCGGACCAGGCCGACTCTCGGCGGACCCGCAAAGCGCGGTCTCCACGAAGTACGAGGCCGGCGTGCACACAGTTAGTTTCGTGAAAGCGGCAACAGTCACCTTCAGGGTGACCAACCCGAACGAGACCCGCGAGCTCATCGTGGTGGCGGTCAGGTAGCCAGCTCGCACCAGGGAGCTGACCAGGGTCAGTGCCCACCCCAGGTACCGGGCGAGCAGTGCGTCGACGAACCTCGACGCGCTGCTCGCCCGACCCACGGGCAGGAACACCGGTGACGGACCTGCGCCGCCGGGCCGCGTCGCGGTCACGGAGCAAGAGCCGCAGGCCCGTCGCCGATCAGCAACTTGGTAGGATGAAAGTATGACCGCGAAGCTCAGCATCAGCGTGCCGGGCGATGTTGCCGCCTACCTCCAAAGCCATGGCAATGTCTCCGCCGCCGTGACCGAGGCTGTCCGTCGTGTCCTGCCCCAGGCGCGGCGCGCGCGCCAACGCGCCGCAGCGCAAGCTTATGGGGAGTACCTGCGTCGACGGACGGCGCAGCAGGTCGCGGACGACCGGGTCCTGATCGAGAGCAGCAACGATATCGCGCTTCGTGATGCGCAGTGGTGAAGCGAGGACAGATCTGGACGTTGTTGCGCGGCGGTAGCCAGCATCGTGTGTTGGTGATCAGTAACGACGAGTACAACAGCGTTGGGTGCGGCTCTTCTGGAGTGACTGCTGGTCACGCGGCAAGGGTGTAGTCCTCGCGGCGCTGCTGGTATCGACTTTGATGTGTGCGTTGGTGTTCTTGTCGCAGGTGGAAGGCCCAGTAGGCGTCGAAGTCGCCGTTG
>DASRIS010000129.1:0-34621 GCA_035649895.1 Micromonosporaceae bacterium
TGCCATGCGCAGCCGATGCGGCGCGACGCCCTGGGTACGCCCGCTGGTCACCCCTTGCCGGCCCTGCGCCACCTCGTCCAGCAGGCCGAGCACTGCGCGGGCGACCGTCCGCGGCACCTCCATCTGCGCGACGTGGCCTACCCCGTCGAGCACCAGCAGGCGGGAGTCGGGCACCAGCCGCGCCACCTGGGCGGGCACCCGGACATCGACGAGCCGGTCCGCCCGCCCACCCATCACCAGCGTCGGTGCGGTGATCCGGCGGGCGATGCGCCACAGCGAGTTGGACCCGGGAAGGTACGCGCGCAGGAACGTGCCGACAAGACCGCGGAGCGTACGCACGTACGCGTCAACGTAGTGCGGCACGGTGTAGCGCAGCTTCGCCTCCTCCATCGCCTCTGCCAGCCGCTGCGGGTGCAGCCGTTCCGGGTCGGCGAAGCAGGCGGCGAGCACCATGGACGCCAGGTCGGCCGGCTCGATCTGGGACAGCCGGCGGCTGGCGAGCCGGTCTGCCCGCGGCATCGCCAGCAACGGCAGCAGCCGGCCCTGCACCGACCGGCGCGGGTCCAGGAACGGCATGGCTGGCGAGACCAGGGTGAGCGTGCGTACCAGGTCTGGCCGGGTGCCGGCCACCCGCACCGAGATCGCCCCGCCGAGGGAGTTGCCGAGCAGGTGCACCGGGCCCCGGTCGGCGTACTCGATCCACCGGATGATCCGGTCGGCGAACGCCGCAACGGTGTAGCTGCGGGCGGGGTCGCTGCGGCCGAAGCCGGGCAGGTCGATGGCTTGCCCGGCCAGCCGGTGCGAGACCAGGCCGGCCAGGTCGGTCCAGTTCTGCGAGGACCCGCCGAGCCCGTGCACGTAGAGCGCCGGCTCGGCGTGCGGGGTGGTGCCGGGAGTGTCCCGTACGTGGGTCTGCGCGCCGTCCACCAGGACGGCCCGTCCGGGCCAGGGGGGTGCGAGCTTGCCGGTGTCACGCAGCTCCGTCTCCGGGGCGAGAACGGCGGGCTTCACCCTTCCAGTGTGCCTATATCCACCGCCATCTGCGCCCCGGTCAGGGCAGAAGTGCCTCCACGCGGCGGTTTACGGCGGCCAGCGTGGCCCGGACCACCGCCTGCCGCGGGTCACCGGCGACCACCGCCGAGCCGGAGAGCTGGTCCACCCAGCCGGGGCACACCAGCAGCAGCACCACGACCGCGACCTCGCAGCTGCCGAACGGCACGACGGCCACGTGCTCGACGAAGCAGCGCCCGCGGTTGACCCCGGTGCCCTCCTCCACCAGGAGGCGGTCCATGGCGGCGGCCGCCGCCGCTGCGGCGAGGCGGAGCACGTACTGGTCAACCGCGGGCCCCTCGGCCTCGCCCACCGCTCGGCGCCCACCGGCGCCGATGCGGACCTCGACCTTGGCGTCCATCCCGAACGTGGAGACCAGCACCTGGTCCAGGACGACCCGGACCGCCTCCTCCGGGCGGGGTAGCGGACGGCTGGCCCGGTCGAGCACGGTCAGGCCGGGAAGCTCGGCGGCGCGCGGCTCCACCGAGGCACGGCCCTGCACCGTGGCCGAGTGCACCCTGCGGCGACCGGCGTAGGCAGCATCTGGCTCAATGCGCCGGCCACCGTCTCCGGCGCGGCGGCCGGCCCAGTCAGCACCGGAGCCGGAGCTCTCCAGACCGCTCAGCGGCGGCGCCTGGCCGGCGAGCGTGCCCGCACCGCCGACTCCGGCGGCACCGGAACCGGCGGCGCCACCGTGCCCGGTGCCACCTAACGCGGTGCCACCTAACGCGGTGCCGCCAAAGGCGGCGGGACCGCCGCTGGTGGGACGGGCTCCCGCGGCCGCTCCGGCGACGCCGGGGGCTCCGGGGGCTCCGGACACGCCGGAGGCTCCGGACACGCCGGGAGCTTCGGGCGCGCTGGGAGCTCCGACACCGCCAGGAGCTCCCGCAGCGCCGGGCGCGCCGACCGCGGCGGCGAGGCCCAGGCGCTCCTTGAGCAGCCGGGCCACCTCTCGGCTGATCTGGCCCGCGTCGGCCCCCTCGACCAGGTCCAGGCGCAGGCTGTGCACGCCGCCCGGGTTCGGCCGCAGCTGCGCGTCGCGTACCCCGGGCACACCGCGGACGGCGGCGAGCACCGCCTCGGTGTCTATGCTCTCCCGCAGCAACGGCCGCCCGGTGGGCTCGTCGTGGCGCAGGTGGTCGGCGATCCGGGCGATGTCGCGCACCTGCGCGCTCTCGTCAGTCTCCTCGGCGTCCGGACCGGGCACCGTCGGCACGTCGGGCTCGCCCGGCACCCGCTGCGGCAGGCTGTCATCCTCGACCGCCTCGTCCACCATGGACTCGTCCGGCTCGCTGTCCTCAGGGGCTGCAGGATCCGGGTCGGCGTACGTCTCTACCGGATCCGGGTCGGCGTACGTCTCTGCGGGGTACGGCTCGCCGTACCGCCCCTCAGCTGGTCGCCACCTGTCGGCGTAGTGGGAGGAGCCGTTGATCGGGCGGCTCGGCATCGGCACCCCGTGCGCCGGGGTGGGGCGTGAGTCGTACTCCTGCTCCCGGCCTGGCGGCGGGACGTGCTGCGGCGGTAGCGGCGGGACCGGGTAGCGCGGCGTGGCCCCGCCGCCCGGAGCCTGCGTCGGCGCGGAGGCGAGGCTGCTGGACGGCGCCCCGGCGGGCGGCGCCCCACTGGACAGGTATGCCGTCGCTTCCTCCGGGTGCTCCTGCGAGTGCGGGAGAGGGTGCGTGTGCGACCAGGGGTCGAACTCTGGTGGCAGCGGCGGCGGCTCGACCGGCATCAGCGACGGCCCGACGACCCGGTCGGCGGGCGACGCGTACTGCGCCTGGTCGGGGTCGGGGTCGTACCGGTGCTCTGAGCTGCTCGGGCGGGACCCTGCCGGCGCCGGGGCGACCGGGGAGAGCAGGTCGGCATAGGGATGCCGGTTAGCGGCCGCGCGGTAGCCCGTCTCCCGCCAGGTGCGCGCGACCGGATCGGTCGGCGGGTCGAGCGCAGCCCCGTTGGCAGACCAGGGCGACGGGTCGGCACCGTGCGCAGGTGCCGGCTCCGGGTCGTCGGTGCGGTGCCCCGGCACGGCCGATGCCCATGGGCCTAACCGGGAGGTGGCGTGGTCGCCCCTCCCGTTGACTCCCGGCGGCGCTCCGCCGGGTTGCCCAGTGTCGTCCACCGCGCGCTCCTCCGTCGCCCATGGTGAGGCTACCGTGTGCGGGAGTTGCCGATAAGTTGCAACGGCGGGCCAAAATTCGTCCGGGATCGGTGGAGGTGGGCATGACGTCGGCGACGAGCGACGCGTCCACCGCTGGCCGGCCGACCCGCCTGCCCCGCTCCGCGCGCCGCAAGCAGCTGCTCGCGGCGGCGCAGGACGTCTTCGTCGCCCAGGGTTACCACGCAGCCGCGATGGATGACATCGCGGAGCGGGCCGGCGTCTCCAAACCAGTGCTCTACCAGCACTTTCCCGGAAAGCTGGAGCTCTACCTCGCACTGCTGGACCGCCACTGCGACGCGCTGGTGGACCAGGTCCGCGCCGCGATGGCCGCGACCACTGACAACAAGGAGCGGGTACGCGGCGCGATGCAGGCGTACTTCGACTTCGTCGGGCACGAGAGCGAGGCGTTCCGCCTGGTCTTCGAGTCGGACCTGCGGCACGACCCGGCCGTACGGGAGCGGGTCGAGCGGGTCGAGCGCGACTGCATCGAGGCGATCACCGACACGATCATGTCCGATACCGGGGTCAGCCGGGCCCGGGCCGAGCTGCTCGCCTCCGGCCTGGTCGGGGCGGCGGAGACGGCGGCCCGGTTCTGGCTGGCCGGCGGGCGGCAGGTGCCCAAGCCGGAGGCCGAGGCGCTGCTGGCCACCCTGTCCTGGCGCGGGATCGCCAGCTTCCCACTGCACAGCGGGGAGCCGGGGGTGGGCTAGCCTTGCCGTTCGGGCGCATGTCCGATGTGGAGGAGGACGACGTGGAGGTCAAGATCGGCGTTCAGTTCGCACCCCGCGAGCTGGTGCTGGACAGCGCACAGACGCCGGCCGAGGTCGCCGAGACGGTCACCAAGGCGATCGCCTCCGACTCCGGCGTGCTGGCGCTGGTGGACGAGCGCGGCCGGCGGGTCATCGTGCCGGTCAGCAAGCTGGCTTACGTGGAGATCGCCGAGTCGCCGCGGCCGGTCGGCTTCATGGCCGGCTGACGGCCAGCCGGGCGGGCGGCGCCGCACGTCGCCGTCCGGCGCGCATCAGGCCTGCCGGACCGGTGTCCGTCGGTACCGGCGTCAGTTGTCACCGGTGTCCGTCGGTACCGGTCGGACCGGCGCCAGCCGTTGCCGACCGGGGCCGGCCGGGGTCAGTTGTTCAGGCCGAGCTCGGCCATGCGCGTGGTGTGGGCCGTGGTGAGCCGCTTCAGCAGCGCCATCACGCCGGCCTGGTCACCGGTGCCCTCGATGATGAGCATGGCCAGCGCCGGGCGCTCGGCGGCGACCCGCTGTGCCTGCGACAGCCCCTCGCCGACGAGCCGCCGGCTCCACATCGACAACCGGTTGGCCACCGTCGGATCCTCCGCGATCGCCTGGCGGATCTCGGCGCAGGCGAACTCGTCGTACCTGGTGTCGTGCAGCACGTCGAGCACCAGCTCGCGGTCGGGCGAGCCGAGGAACCCGGCCACCTCGCGGAAGAAGTCGTCCGCGACCCCGTCGCCGACGTACGCCTTGGCCAAGGCCTCCAGCCAGTCCTTCGGCTCGGTCTGGTCGTGGTACTCCCGCAGCGGCTCGACGAACGGCACCATCGCCTGCTCCGGGTCAGCACCCAGCGCAGCCAGGCGGGCGGCGAGCCGGTTGTAGTTGGCTATCTCGACGCCGGCCATGCTCGACAGGGCCGCTCGCCGGTGCAGGTCAGGGGCGAGCCGGGCGTCCGCCGCCATCCGGTCAAAGGCCAGCAGCTCCCCGTACGCGAGCATGCCGAGCAGGTCGACAACGGCTTCCGAGAGCACCGCCGAAGGCTACCGGAGAAACGCCCGGAGCACCCGCACGACCACTACATGCGACGATCCGGGCCGCACCGGGTACGATTGCCGATGTTGCCGCGGGCGCTCGGTGCCCGCGACGCGCGTGCGGCCCGCGGTGGGCGGTTTGGACACCGCGCGTGGCCCGCGCCACACCGCCCGGCGGCCCATGCCATCGGGCGGGGGCAACTACCCGGCGCCCTCGACGGACGGGGCGCAGACGAGAGGGCACCCCGACAACTCCATGTCTACTACAAGCACCACCACACCGATCCCGACCACACCGACCTTCGCCGAGCTGGGAGCGCGACCCGAGACGGTCCAGGCGCTCACCGCCGCCGGCATCACCCACGCATTCGCCATCCAGGAGTACGCGCTGCCGATCGCGCTGCGCGGAGCCGACCTGATCGGGCAGGCACCCACCGGCACCGGCAAGACCCTGGGCTTCGGCGTGCCGCTGCTGGACCGCCTGCTCGCCCCGGGCGAGGGCACCGACGGGGTGCCGCAGGCGCTCGTCGTCGTGCCGACCCGCGAGCTCGGCCTGCAGGTCGCCAAGGACCTGGCGCTGGCCGGGCGCACCCGTGGCGTGCGGGTCCTGCCCATCTACGGCGGCGTCGCGTACGAGCCGCAGGTCGAGGCCTTGCGCACCGGCGTGGAGATCCTCGTCGGCACCCCGGGCCGCCTGCTGGACCTGGCCCGCGGCCGCCAGCTCCGGCTGGACCGGATCCAGGCGCTCGTCCTCGACGAGGCCGACCGCATGCTGGACCTGGGCTTCCTCGACGACGTGGAGCGGATCCTCGCGATGCTGCCGGAGGACCGGCAGACCATGCTCTTCTCCGCCACCATGCCCGACCCGGTCGTGGCGCTGGCCCGCCGTTTCATGCGCCAGCCGGTGACCGTGCACGCCGACCACGGTCCAGACTCCGGCCCGTCCCCGCTGACCAGGCATCTCGCCTACCGCACCCACGCACTGAACAAGGTCGAGGTGCTGGCGCGGGTGCTGCAGGCGCAGGGACGCGGGCTCACCATGATCTTCACCCGGACCAAGCGGGCCGCCGACCGCCTCGCCGCCGACCTCGACTTCCGGGGCTTCTCCGCCGCCGCCGTGCACGGTGACCTCGGCCAGGGTGCCCGGGAGCGGGCGCTGCGGGCGTTCCGGAACGGCAAGATCGACGTACTCGTCGCCACCGACGTGGCAGCGCGCGGCCTGGACGTGGGCGGGGTCACGCACGTGGTCAACTACGACTCTCCCGAGGACACCGACACCTACGTGCACCGCACCGGGCGGACCGGACGGGCCGGCGCGACCGGGGTGGCCGTCACCTTCGTCGACTGGGACGACATGCCCCGGTGGGTCATCATCGACAAGGCTCTCGGCCTGGACACGCCGGCGCCGCCGGAGACGTACCACACCTCACCGCACCTCTTCACCGACCTCGCCATCCCGGAGGGCGCGGGCGCGACGCTGCCGGCCGCGCAGCGCTCCCGCGCGGGCCTTTCCGCCGAGGTCGAGGAGGACCTGGGCGGCGGCCGGCGGTCAGCTGAAGGCCGCAGCCGGCGCCCCGGGCGTGGCCGGTCCCGCACCGCTGCCACCTCCCCGTCCCGCTCCGGTGCCACCTCCCCGTCCCGCTCCGGTGCCGGATCTCTGCCGGCAGCCGGCGAGCAGGCCGGCGACGCGGCCCGCCCCAAGCGGCAGCGCCGCCGGCGGCGGGCCGGTGAGGTGGTCGGCGAGGCGCACCTGGCCGTCGCGCCCGACCGCACCCTCAGCGGCCCCGGCAGCACTCTCAGCGCTTCCGGCAGCATCCTCAGCGTCGAGGTGTCCACCGTGGACCTTTCTGGTCCGGCCGACCCGGCCGCCACCACGGCGCAGGCGCCCCGGGCACGCCGGCGCCGGCGCCGGGGTGGGCGCAGCACCGGGCACGACGCCGAGCAAGCGGCGTAGCCACCGCCGTCGCCGGTGGCCGCGCGGCGTGGCAGCGCCGCCGGGAGGCGCTGCCCGGCTGGACCGCGCGGTGCTCGCCGACGGCGGTCTCGCCCTGCCGGGCCTACCCAGCCTGTTCACCGCCCTGGCCGGCGAGCCGGTACGGCCCGACACGCCGCTCGCCGGCACGGCGGAGACGGTTACCGCCGCGCCGGCTGGGTAGAAACCGGACTACCCTTGGCGAGCAGGAAGGGTGGCAGATGTTCGAACCGCGCAGGGTCAGGCGACACATTGAGCAGGCTCGCGCTGCCGCCGCCGGGCGGCAGTGGCCGGCCTCCTTCACCGACCGGCTCACCTCTCCCCTCCCCCGGATGTGGGACGTGGCGCGGATGGTCCGCCAGGCGCCGTCCCGCGCCCAGCTGCTGGCCGACGCGCCGCTCATCCCGGTGGCGCGACGGACGCAGCTGCCCCGGGTGACGGCCGACCAGACCGCGGTGACCTGGGTCGGGCACGCGACGTACGTGGTGCAGGTCGGGGGGCTGGTGGTGCTCACCGACCCGGTCTGGTCCCGCAGGATCCCCGGGGTGCCGCCCCGGATGACCCCAGTCGGCGTCGAGTGGGCGGCGCTGCCCCGGGTCGACGCCGTGTTGATCAGCCATAACCACTACGACCACCTGGACGCGCCGACGGTCACCCGGCTCCCCCGGGACACCCCGGTCTACGTGCCGGCGAACCTCGGCTCGTGGTTCCGCCGGCGCGGGTTCCGGGTCGTCACCGAGCTGGACTGGTGGGAGTCGGCCAAGCTCAGCGGCGTGCGGTTCGACTTCGTGCCGGCGCACCACTGGAGCCGGCGCACCCTCACCGACACCTGCAAGAGCCTGTGGGGCGGGTGGGTGCTCACCGCACCGGACGGCACCTCGGTCTACTTCGCCGGGGACTCCGGCTACGGCCACTTCTTCAGCGAGATCGGGCGGCACCACCCAGGTCTGGACCTGGCTCTGCTGCCGGCCGGCGCATTCGAGCCGAGCTGGTTCATGCAGCCCGTGCACATGAACCCGGCCGAGGCCGTACGCGCCTGCACCGACCTTGGCGCCCGCCGCATGTCCCCCATGCACTGGGGCACCTTCCTGCTCTCGGCCGAGCCGCTGCTGGCGCCCCTGCTCCTGGCGCAGCAGGCGTGGGCCGAGGCGGGCCTGCCCCGCGACGACCTGTGGGACCTGGCGGTCGGCGAGACCCGGGTCCTTTCGTGATCACGGTCTACGGCGACCTCGCGTGCCCCTTCGCGAGCCTGGCGCTGCACGGGCTGCGGGCCGCCCGCACACGTGCGGCCCGCGGCGACATCGCCCTGGACATACGCCCGTTCCCGCTGGAGCTGATCAACGAGCGCCCACACCGGCGGTCGACGCTCGAGGCGGAGAAGGGGGCGCTCACCGCGGTCGAGCCGGCGCTGGGCTGGCGGGCATGGCCGGACGGGGCGGACTCCGCGTGGCCGGTCTCCACGCTGCTGCCGCTGGCCGCGGTGGTCGCCGCCAACCGCCCCTCGGCCGGCGGGCTCGCCGCCGGGGACGCCCTTGACGCAGCCCTGCGGCACGCCTTCTACGTCGAGGGACGCTGCATCACGCTGCTGCCCGTGGTGCTCGACGCCGCCAGCGGCTGCCCGGAGGTGAACGCCGATGCGCTCGCCGAGGAGCTGCGCGGCGGCGTGGGCATCGCCGAGGTGGTGGACGGGGCGGGCAAGGACCGGGTGGCGCGCGGCAGCCCGCACGTCTTCGCCGGCGGGCGCGACTGGCTCAACCCAGGGGTGGAGCTGGACCCGCAGACGCACCGGGTGACCCGCTACGACCCAGCCGTCTACGACGAGATCGTCGCCGCCGCGGCCTGACCGGGCGGGCGCCTACCGTCAGGTGCCTGAGCGGTAGCCACCGGACCTGCCGGCCGCCATACGCGCGGTGTGGTGATGCCTCGCCCAGTTTCAAGCAGGGCATCACCACGCCGCGCCGGTGCCGAGAAATCCTCAGGTGGAAATGTACCTGACGGCTTCGTAGAGGCCACCGACCTGGTCACCGTAGTAGGGCGAGAACATGTACTGCGGGAGGCTCGTGTACTTGAAGTCGTTGTGGCCGTTGATATAGCCCCACGAACCGTCAAACCAGTTCAGCCATGCGCCACCGGAGGAGCCACCGGTCATATAGTTGACCATATAGATGGTGCCCCCGCCGCCGTCGTACGTGGGTCCTTCGTCCGCGACAAGGCAGCAGCCGTCGAATGGGTAGCCCTGGGGGTATCCGAAGGCGTACATGTAGTAGCCGGTCCCGTAGTTCCACGCGATGCCCTGGCCACCGAGGTAGTCCGTGATCCGCCAGCCGCCGCTGCGGTACATGACCGCGGCGCCGACGTCGTTGGCGAAGTCGTTGTTGTTGTAGAACCAGGCCGTCGTCGTCCACAGCTGGTAGGCGTACCAGTGGCCGTACGGGGCGGAGCCGCTGTCGTAGTTCGGGACGAAGGTCCAGTTGGTGGCCCAGGTCTGGCTGCCGGTGAGGCAGTGCCCGGCGGTCCACACCACAGACCTGCCTTCGGTGTTGACGATCGTGCCCGAGCAGACGTAGTTGCCACCGAGCAGGGTGAAGAAGACCTTGCCGTAGGTGCGCGCGACCGGGTGGCCGACCGGGTAGCCCGGGTAGTAGGACATCGGCTGCACCGTGGTCGACGCCGCCGTGGACCCGGCGCTCGGCGCACCCGGGGCGACCTGCATGGGCGGCCCTTGCGGCCGGGTCGGGGCCTTGGCGACCCGCTCGGCGGTGGCGGCGCTCCTCATCGCCGGCAGCTCGGAGTCTGGCTTGGCCGCCTTCATCCGCTCCGCCGTCCAGTACCGCTTCAGGGCCGTCTGGTGGGCCTCGGCTCCGGTGCCTGTCACGGTGCGGGCCACGTCCGGGCTGAGCATGGCCGTGCCGCTCGTGACGGTGCCGGTCGTCGTCGGGGCTTTCGCCTCTGCCACCGCCGCGGTTGCCAGCGCGGAGGTGAGCACCGCGGCGACAACGATCAGAACCTGTAATGGCCTACGGCGCATGTCGTCTCCTCTCCCCGGGGCAGGATTCCCGCACAATGTATCGCCGCTCGGCGTATCATCATTATCAATACTTTGATGTATTCAGATGGCGCAATGTCGATCCAATCATCATGAGAGACCCGGTAACCGCCGCTGGGAACCTTCCTACCACCCCAGCGGCAAACAAGGTCGATAATCGTACGTCCGGTGGCGCATCGCATTTTCCATCTCCTGGCTCCGCTGGCGCTGGTGGCTGTCGGCCAGGCCGGGTCGGTCCGGGTCCGGGTCCGGGTCCGTCGTCCGTCCAGGCCGGGCGGGTGGGGTTCTAGGCTGGGTGGGTGGGGCCGCAGCCGCTGGACGTCGCGTTGGCCGAGGTGCGCTCGCTGCTGCTGGCGCCGGAGACGCTGGTGCGCGCGGTCGCGGCCGGCCGCCGCCGCGGGCAGACCCCATCCTGGGTACGGGCCGAGCTGCGGCCGGTGTCGCTGCGCGCCGGCCCGGCGCTACAGGTGGTGACCTCGGACGGAGCCCGCCCGTCCACCCGCAACATCTCCTGGGGAGAGCCGGCGGCGCTGGTCGTCGACGCGCTGCTGGCCGAGCCGTTCGGCAACTGGCATGTGGAGACCACTGACGCCACCGTGCAGCTGCGGGTGACCAAGAAGGGCGAGGCGCAGCTGCACCGGTCCGCGGCCGACCGGCCCGCGCCGCCGCCGCGCGGTCATGACCGGGAGAAGGAGTACCTGCTCGACCCGGGCGACCCGCTCTTCGCCACGGTCGGCGGCAACGCGGCGAAGCGGCGGCAGGTGGACGCGTTCCTACGGGCGCTGGACGCCACGCTGACCGGGACGCTGCCCGAGCCGCTGCGCGTGGTGGACCTGGGCTGCGGCAACGCGTACCTGACCTTTGCCGCGTTCCGCTTCCTGTCCTCGCGCGGGCTGGACGTGTCGCTGGTCGGCGTTGACCTGCGGCCGGACCAGCGGGAGCGCAACACCGCACTGGCCGCGCAGCTCGGCTGGGCGGAGCGGGTCCGCTTCGTCGCGGGGTCCATCATGGAGGCTCCGGTCGCCGGGGCGGATGTAGTGCTCGCCTTGCACGCCTGCGACACGGCGACCGATGAGGCGCTGGCCCGAGCCGTGCGCTGGGGGGCACCGTACGTCCTCGCCGCGCCGTGCTGCCATCACGACCTCGCGGCCCAGCTGCGCGGTGCACCGGCCCCGCCGCCGTACGCCCTGCTCACCCGGCAGCCGATCCTGCGCGAGCGCTTCGCCGACGTGCTCACCGACGCGCTGCGCGCGGCCTTGCTGCGGCTGCACGGCTACCGGGTGGACGTGGTCGAGTTCGTCGACTCCGCGCATACTCCGCGTAACCTCCTACTGCGCGGGCGGCGTACCGGTGCGCCGCCAACGGCGGAGCAGCGCGCCGAGTACGAGGCGCTGGTGGCGGCGTGGGGTGTCCGCCCCCGCCTGGCGGAGCTCCTCGCCTGGAGTGCCAGCCAGTAGCGGCTGAGGCCAGCATCTGGGACAACCGGACCGGAGCCCGCACGCAGCGAGCGGCTGACGGGACACGGCCCCGGCAGCCGCTCGGCACCTCGGGCTCACCGAGGTTGTCGGGACTGGTGGAGATGGTCGAAGCCACCTCGGCGTGCACCGAGGCGGTGGTGGCCGGCTGCCCGTCGAGTTTGTCAACGGTGTGTGCCGGCGCCCACCCGCTTCTCCTCGACGCCGACCAGCGCGGTGCCGGAGTGGCCGGGTGCCGGCGGCGCCGCCCGGAAGCGGAACAGGCGCAGGCTGTTCGACACGACGAAGACGCTGGAGAAGGCCATCGCCGCCGCGGCCAGCACCGGCGTGACCCAGCCCGCGGCGGCCAGCGGGATCGCCGCGACGTTGTAGGCGAATGCCCAGAACAGGTTGCCCTTGATCGTGCGCAGCGTGGCCCGGGACAGCCGGATGGCGTCGGGCGCGGCGGTCAGGTCACCGCGGACCAGCGTGAGGTCGGACGCCTCGATGGCCACGTCGGTGCCGGTGCCCATGGCGATGCCGAGGTCGGCCGCTGCGAGTGCGGCGGCGTCGTTGACCCCGTCGCCGACCATCGCGACCACCCGGCCCTCGCCTTGCAGCCGGGTGACCACGTCCACCTTTTCCGCGGGCAGGACCTCGGCGACCACCCGGTCGATGCCGACCTCCGCGGCCACCGCCTCGGCCGTCGCCCTGGTGTCCCCGGTGAGCAGCACCGGGGTCAGGCCGAGCGCGCGCAGCCGCCGTACCGCCTCGGCCGAGGTGGGCTTTACGGTGTCCGCGACGAGCAGCGCGCCCCGGTAGGCGCCGTCCCAGGCGACCGCGACCACGGTACGGCCGTCCGGGTCCAGCTCCGGGACGGCGATGCCGCGCTCGGCGAGCAGGGCCGGGCGGCCGACGAGCACGTCGTGACCGTCCACTGTGCCCTGCGCGCCGAGCCCGGCCAGCGCCTGGAAGCCGGTGACCGGCCGCGGCTGGCCCGGCGCAGCCGCGACCACCGCCCGGGCGATCGGGTGCTCGGACGCGTGCTCCACCGCCGCGGCGTACCCCAGCAGCTCCTCAGCCTGGACCCCGGCGGCGGGCGCGGCGCCCACGACGGCCATCCGCCCCTGCGTGACCGTGCCGGTCTTGTCCAGCACCACCGTGTCGATCCGGCGGGTGGCCTCCAGCACCTCCGGCCCGCGTACCAGGATGCCCAGCTGGGCGCCGCGGCCGGTGCCCACCAGCAGGGCGGTCGGCGTGGCCAGGCCCAGGGCGCAGGGGCAGGCCACGATGAGCACCGCTACCGCGGTCGCCATCGCCTCCGCCACCGGCCGGCCGCTGCCGGTCCAGAAGCCGAACGTGGCCACGGCGAGGCTGATGACAACGGGTACGAACACCGCGCTGACCCGGTCGGCGAGGCGCTGCACCGGTGCCTTGCCGGACTGCGCCTCGGTCACCAGCCTGGCTATCTGGGCGAGCTGGGTCTCGGCGCCGACCCGGGTGGCCCGGACCACCAGCCGGCCGCCCTGGTTGACGGTGGCGCCCACCACGGCAGCGCCGGGCTCGACCTCGACCGGCACGCTCTCCCCGGTCAGCATGCTCATGTCCACGGCGCTGGCGCCCTCGACCACGACCCCGTCAGTGGCGATCTTCTCGCCGGGCCGGGCCGCGAAGAGGTCGCCCACCCGCAGCTCGCCGATGGGCACCCGCTGCTCGGTGCCGTCGCGCAGCACCGCCACGTCCTTGGCGCCGAGCCGCATCAGCGCCCGCAGCGCCGACCCGGCCCGGCGCTTGGCCCGGGCCTCGAAGTAGCGCCCGGCGAGGAGGAAGGTGGTCAGCGCCGTGCCGACCTCCAGGTAGTGGTGGCCGCCCGGGCCGAACAGGGCGTAGCAGCTCCACGCGTAGGACACCACGACGCCCAGCGAGATCAGCGTGTCCATGGTGGCGCTCGCGTGGCGCAGGTTGAGCCAGGCGGCCCGGTGGAACGGCCAGGCGCCCCACACCACGACCGGTGAGGCCAGCGCGAACGCGAGCCAGTCGGCGTCGGCGAACCGCAGCGCCGGCACCATGGACAGCAGCAGCACGGGGATGCCGAGAACGGCGCTGACCAGCAGCCGTTGCCGTAGCGCGGCCTCCGCGTGGTCGGCGGCCGCGTCCGCCGCATCGCCGGCCGCCGCGACACCGGCCGCGGCGCCGGACGGGTGCGCGCCGGACGGGTGCGCGCCGGACGGCGGGCCGGCGACCGGCGCGGGACGGGGCTCGGGTGGTGTGGTCGCCGTGTAGCCGGTCGCCTCCACGGTGGAGACCAGGTCGCCGACGGTCACCGTCTCGGGGTAGCTGACGCGTGCGGTCTCGGTGGCGAAGTTGACGCTCGCCGCCACCCCGTCCATCCGGTTCAGCTTCTTCTCGACGCGGGCCGCACAGGACGCACAGGTCATGCCTCCGATGCGCAGGTCGACCGTTGCCATCGCCTAGGTCACCACCAGCGTGTAGGCGGCCGTACGCACCTGCCCGGCCACCTGGAAGTCGAAGAACACGCGGTAGCGGCCCGGGCTCGGCGCGGCGAGCCAGAACTTGACCGCCGTGCCGGCCAGCCGCTCCTCCGGGTGCACGTGCACGTAGCCCAGGTCACCCTCGCGCAGCACCACCAGGTGGCCGTACGCCCCGAGGTAGGGCTGCAGCGCGGCCGGTCCGGCCGGGGTGTTCACCCGGAACAGCAGCGGGCGCATCGTGCCGACCTCGGGCGTGCCCTCGTAGCTGACGGTGTGGCCGTCCACTGTGGCGGTCCGGTCCGCAGCGGGCAGCGCCACCGGCCGGTACGTCCCGGCGGCGACCAGGTCGACACCGAGGGTCAGCGAGGTCCGGGCGCCGTCGCGGCGTACGGCCACGAAGTCGGCGTAGGCCCGCCACGAGCCGGGCTCGGCCAGCCGCAGGTCAACGCTCCACGTGCCGTCCGCCGCCATCGTCGGGTGCAGGTGCTGGTAGCCGGTCAGGTCGCGGCGTACCACCACCAGGTGCAGGGGCTTGTCGTGCTCGACCGCGAAGGTCGTCACCGGCTGGCGGTCCGGCCCGTCCACACGGAACCGGAACTGCCCTGGCGTGCCTGCCGTGAACCCGGTGGCTTCTGGGACCATCGTGTAGCCGTGGGCGGAGACGGCGAGGCCCGAGGCCTCCCCGGCTCCGGTCGGCGCGTTTGTGCCGGCGCCGCTGCTCCCGTCGTGCCCGTCGCCGGGGGCCCCGCCCCTGCCATGACCGTGCCCGTCTTCGGCGGTCCCGCTCTCGGTGTGCGCCGCCGGCCCGCCGTCCGTCCTGCCCACCGTGCGCCCGACCGAGAAGCCGAGGATCATGACGAGGGCGAGCACGCCGGCGAACGCAGCCAGGCGGGGGGCGACCCGGTCGCGCTCAGGCTGCGAGCTCATACCCCGCCTCGTCGACCGCGGCGCGCACGTCGTCACGGGCCAGCGGGCCGTCGCTGGTCACCGTGACCGCGCCGGTGGGCAGGTCAACGGCGACGTCCTGGACACCGGGCAGCTTGGTCAGCTCACCGGTGACCGCCTGTACGCAGTGGCCACAGGTCATCCCGGAGACCGTGTACGTGGTCTGGACCGACATGTGCTTCCTTTCGTCGTTGTCGTCACTGGCAGCGGTACAGCAAGATCATGAACGTACGAGCCGCGCGATGGCGTCGGACGCCTCCTTCACCTTCGGCGCGGGGTCGCCCTCGCGGGCAGCCGCGACGACGCAGTGCGCGAGGTGGCTCTCCAGCAGGCTGACCGCCACCGCCTGGAGCGCCCGGGTGGCCGCGGAGATCTGGGTGAGCACGTCAATGCAGTAGACGTCCTCCTCAACCATCCGCTGCAACCCGCGCACCTGGCCCTCGATCCGCCTCAGTCGGCCGAGCAGCGCCGGCTTGTCGGTGGCGTAGCCGTAGGGGGGCGCTGGGGTGTCGTCTCTGGTCACGCCGCCGACTATACCCCAGGTGGGTATAGTCGGCGCGCCGGGCTCAGCCAGTGACGGCGAGAGCCAGCGGGAGCACCCCGGGTACGCCGGCCCGGCGCAGCTCCCGCGCGACCAGAGCGAGCGTCCAGCCGCTGTCGACGTAGTCGTCGACGAGCAGCACCGGTCCGGTGGCCGGCGGCAGGGGCGGGAGCTGGAACGCCCCGTACAGCGCGCGGACCCGCTGGGCGCTGTTGGCGCGGCCGGCCGGCGCCGTCGAACCTGCCAGCGGCGCCGCGCTGGGCTGCGTACCGCCGAGCTGGGCGGCGCCAGGCTGCACAGCCCCGACCGGCTCGACGGTGCCCCACAGCGGCAGCCGGCCGACAGCCGCGACCCGGCTGGCCAGACTGGCGCCGAGCTGCGGGCGTCGGCGTGACCCGACCCGCACCACCGCCACCGGGCGGGCCGGCCACGGGTCGTCCCCGCGGGCCCAGTCGGCGAGCACCTGCACCACCGCCGCGAACACGTCGTCGGGCACCGGGCCATCCGGCGCCTCCTCACCGACCAGCTCCCGCAGCCGGGCGCCCCACCCCAGGTCGGACAGGCGCCCGACGGCCCGCCCGGGCTCGGCCAGCTCACCGGCTGGAATACGACCGGACAGCGGTACGCCCACCGCCGCCAGCCCGGTCGGCCACTGCCGGCGGGGGGCGAGGCCCGCCCCGGGCCGGGTGAGGAACGCCTGCGCCGCGGCGAACGCAGCCGGTGAGACCTCCGTGGGCCACCCTCGCCCGGTGCAGCGGTCGCACCGCCCGCACGGGGCCGCCGCGGGGTCGTCCAGGCACCGGCGCAGGAGCTCCATCCGGCAGCCGGCGGTGCCGGCGTACTCCCGCATCGCCTGCTGCTCGGCTGCGCGTGCCTGGGCGATGCGCCGGTGCCGCGCGGCGTCGTAGTGCCACGGCTCGCCGGTGGCGGTCCAGCCGCCGCGCACCCGCCGTACCGCGCCGTCCACGTCCAGCACCTTGAGCATCATCTCGAGCCGACCGCGGCGCAGGTCCACCAGCGGCTCCAGGGCAGGGATGGACAGTGCCCGGCCGGCCGCCTCGAGCGCGGCGAGCACCCGGCGTACCTGGTCCTCGGCCGGGAAGGCGAGCGAGGCGAAGTACCGCCAGATCGCGGCGTCCTCCGCACCGGGCAGCAGGACCACCTCGGCCGAGGTGACCGCCCGCCCAGCCCGCCCGACCTGCTGGTAGTACGCGATCGGCGAGGGCGGTGCCCCGAGATGCACCACGAACCCCAGGTCCGGCTTGTCAAAGCCCATCCCGAGCGCGGAGGTGGCCACCAGTGCCTTGAGCTTGTTGTCGAGCAGGTCTCGCTCTGCGGCGCGGCGGTCCGCGTCCTCCGCCTGGCCGGTGTACGCCGCCGCGGGGTAGCCCCGGCCGCGCAGGAACTCGGCCGTCTCACCGGCACCGGCCACGG
The DNA here is from genome assembly GCA_035649895.1 of Micromonosporaceae bacterium. GTDB lineage: Bacteria > Actinomycetota > Actinomycetes > Mycobacteriales > Micromonosporaceae > DASSUC01. Next base: position 16,863 of record DASRIS010000129.1, read on the forward strand.
TGAGCGTGTAGATGATCCCGGACCCGGGCAGGGCGTCCAGGTGGTCGGCGAGCCAGCCCAGCCGGTGCGCCGGCGTGGGCAGGTCCACCATGGCCAGGCGCAGCGACTCCCGGTCCAGCGGGCCGCGTAGCACCAGGGCCTCCCGGCCGGTGCCGAGCTGCTCGGCGACGTCGTCGGTGACCCGGGAGTTGGCGGTGGCCGTGGTGGCGAGCACCGGCGTGCCGGGCGGCAGGCCGGCGAGCAGCGTACGCAGCCGCCGGTAGTCGGGGCGGAAGTCGTGGCCCCAGTCGGAGACGCAGTGCGCCTCGTCGACGACGAGCAGGCCGGTCGTTGCGGCCAGCCGGGGCAGGACGGCGTCGCGGAAGTCCGGGTTGTTGAGCCGTTCGGGGCTGACCAGCAGGACGTCGACCGCTCCGGCGGTGATCTCCGCGGTGACGGCGTCCCACTCCTCGATGTTCGCCGAGTTGATGGTCCGGGCGTTGATGCCGGCCCGGCCCGCCGCCTCGATCTGGTTGCGCATCAACGCGAGCAGCGGCGACACGATCACCGACGGTCCCGCGCCACGCTCGCGCAGCAGCGCGGTCGCGACAAAGTAGACCGCTGACTTGCCCCACCCGGTGCGCTGGACGCAGAGCACCCGGCGGCAGTCGACCACCAGCGCCTCGATGGCCCGCCACTGGTCGTCGCGCAGCCGCGCGCCGTCCCCGGCCAGCCGGCGCAGCACCGCCTCCGCCCGGGCCCGGGTGTCCGGGCCGCTCACGGGCCACTCGTTTGGGCTCGCTCGGCAAGCCGGGTCTCCGGCACAGCGCCATGCTAGCCAGCCGTGGCCATTGCGGCGCTGGCCGCGGTGGTCTGCCGATGCTGCGCGACGGTGGCTGCGGTGGTCTGCCGGTGCTGCGCGACGGTGGCTGCGGTGCTGCGCGGCGGTGGCCCCGGTCGGGCGGTTCGGCCGCGGGAGGTGTGCTGCGGGGTCGTTATGCTCTGCGCCATCTGCGCTAGCAGAGCCGGTCAGTGCGGGCGGGCCAGGGAGGTCACCCTCCCGGCCCGGCTCTGCTAGCGACGATGGTGCAGAGCATAAGGGTCGGAGTACCCCCATCCCGGCCGTTCCGGCGGGCCTTGAGCACCGCGGGCGGGCTCCCGTGGTGAGGGTGCCCGGCAAGGGCCGCGATCATCCGGCAGGAGGGGCGGATGCGCCGTACGCTGCAGCACCCGGCCCGGGCCGTGCCGATCGCGTTCCTCATCGCCATCTCGGCCGGCACCGTGCTGCTGATGCTGCCCGTCTCCCGGCAGGGCCCGGGCGGGGCACCGCTGCTGACCGCGCTGTTCACCACCACGTCCGCGGTCTGCGTCACCGGCCTGAGCATCGTGGACACCCCGACCTACTGGTCCTCCTTCGGGCAGGCGGTGATCCTCGGCGAGATCCAGGTGGGCGGCCTCGGCATCGTGACCCTCGCCACCATGCTCGGCCTGCTGGTCTCGCGCCGGCTGGGGCTGTCCCGACGGCTGATGGCGCAGGCGGAGAACCGCTCGGTCACCCTGGGCAGCGTCCGCGGCATCCTCGGGCGGGTCGCGCTCACCCTGCTGGTCTGCGAGACGGTCGTCGCGGTGGCGCTCACCGCGCGGTTCTGGCTGGGCTACCGGTACCCGTTCGGCAAGGCGGTCTGGCACGGCGTCTTCCACGCCGTCTCGGCCTTCAACGACGCCGGCTTCGCGCTCTACTCCGACAACATGGTCCGGTTCGTCGGCGACTGGTGGGTCTGCCTACCGCTCATCGCCGCCGTCGTGGTGGCGAGCCTGGGCTTCCCGGTCCTCTTCGAGCTGCTGCGCGAGCTGCGCCGGCCAGCGACCTGGACGGTGCACACCCGGCTGACCGTCATGGGCACCGTGGTCCTGCTCGCCGTGGGGTTCGTCGCGGTCCTGGCCTTCGAGTGGACGAATGCGGGCACGCTGGGCCCGCTGGGCGTCGCGGACAAGACCCTGGCCGCGCTGTTCCAGAGCGCGATGCCCCGCACGGCCGGGTTCAACAGCGTGGACTATGCGCAGATGCAGACCGAGACGGTGGCCGTCACCGATGTGCTGATGTTCATCGGCGGCGGCAGCGCCGGCACGGCCGGCGGCATCAAGGTCACCACGTTCTTCCTGCTCGCGTACGTCATCTGGTCGGAGGTGCGGGCCGAGAGCGACGTGGTGGTCGGGCGGCGCCGGATCGCCGAGAGCGCCCAGCGGCAGGCGGTCAGCGTCGCGCTGCTCGGCGTGGCGGTGGTGGCCGTCGGCACCCTGCTCCTGCTCCTGCTCACCGACCTGCCACTGGACCGGGCGCTGTTCGAGACGACCTCCGCCTTTGCCACCGTGGGCCTGAGCACCGGCGTCACGGCCACCCTCCCGCCAGCCGCCCAGGTCGTACTCGTCATGCTGATGTTCGTGGGAAGGGTCGGTACGGTCGCCGTCGCGTCCGCGATGGCCCTGGCCGAGCGGCCCCGGCGCTACCGCTACCCGGAGGAGCAACCGATCGTTGGCTAGCAACGGCAGGCCGGCGCGGCCGGCAGACGACGTAGTGGTGATCGGGCTGGGCCGCTTCGGCGGCCAGGTGGCCGCGTCGCTGGTGCGGCTCGGGCACGACGTCCTCGGCATCGACGAGGACCCCAAGCTGGTGCAGCAGCTCGCGGACACGCTCACCCACGTGGTGCAGGCGGACGCGACCGACGAGCAGGTGCTGCGCCAGCTGGGCGTGCCCGAGTTCCGCCGGGCGGTGGTGGGCATCGGCACCGACGTGGAGGCCAGCGTGTTGACCGTGCTCGCCCTGCACGAGGTGGGCCTGCGGGAGATCTGGGCCAAGGCGACCAGCGCCAAGCACGGGCGGATCCTGCGCTCCGTGGGCGCCAACCATGTGATCTTCCCGGAGTCGGTGATGGGCGAGCGGGTGGCCCATCTGATCACCAGCCGGATGCTCGACTTTATCGAGTTCGACGACGGCTTCGCGATCGCAAAGACCAGGGCGCCCGGGGAGGGGGTGGGCCGCACTCTCGGCGAGTCGGCCCTGCGGTCCAAGTACGGCGTGACAGTCGTAGGCGTCAAGCGCACCGGGGAGGACTTCGTCTACGCCCAGCCGTCGACCACGCTGCAGGCTGATGACGTGCTGATCGTGGCCGGGCGTACCGAGCTCGTCGAGCGGTTCGCCGCGGTCACCTGAGCAGCGGGCCGGCCTGACCGTAGGTATCTACCCAGACCGATCGGCTGACGCGGCCCCGGCCTACGGGCCGTACCTTCTTGCGCCATGACGGCTCTTCGCCATGCCAGGGCCGCGCTGGCGATGCTGATGGAGACAGTGGGCGGGCCGGGCCTGGCCGCCGCCCGGGCCCGACCGGGGCTGCTGGCCGCCGTTGACCAGCACGCCGCCGAGGTCCGCGACAGCCTGCTGGGCGACCTGCGCCCGCTCACCCCGGTCACCCTCGCCGGTTACGCCGCCGGCGTGCGCGACCTCGCACAGGAACGCGGCTGGACCGCGCCCGGCACCGGCTGGCACGCGCCCGACTGGGTGCTGACCCGCCTGCTCGCCGTGTGCTGGCTGCACCTGCATACCGAGCCCGGGCCGGCCCCCGCTGCCTGACCACCTGGGAGCCGCCTGACCGCCGGGGGCGGCCTGACCACCTGGGAGCGCCTGACCGCCGGGGGCCGCCTGGCCGCCTGACCGCCGCCTGGGACACGACAGCGTCACCCGGCGACGCACCGGCCACGCGGGACACAGCAGCGGCGCTGCGGCTGCGGCAGCCACGCGAGCAGATGGCTGAGCCCCGGCAGCCATTGACCGCCGGGGCTCCTCCGTACTGTGCTGTCTTCCGGATCTTTCCTGTCCTTCAGGGCCGGCTTACCGCTCTCGCGGCGATGTCGGCCAGTCTCCCTGCTGCGGTTGTGGCGGCTGCGGCTGCGGCACCACCTGGGTCGCCTCCGAGCCCGTCGCGGTCTGGCTGGCGTATGTGGTCGGGTCCGACTGCCCAGGCACCGGGATCTGCCGGGTGCGGTCGGCGTCATCCGGGTAGTCCGCGGGTACCTGCTGCGGGTACTCCGGCCGACCCGTCGGCATCGCCGCCGGCTGGGCGCCGGCGGGGTACGCCGATCCAGGCCCGCCCGCGGGGTACGCCTGCCCGGGCGCGCCGGCACCGGCCATCACCGGAGCCTGCTGGACCTGGGCCTGCTGCGCCGCCCGCTCGCTGTCGCGGCGGCCGGCCGCGTACGCGCGGGCCTGTTCCCGGATCGCCTCGGACTCGACCTCCAGCCGGCCCAGCCAGCGGTCCCACCGCTGCTGCATCGGCCGGACAAGGCCGCCGCCGACGCCCACGATGAGGATCCCGGCGATCGAGGCGAGCACCGCGATGAGGACCGGCGTGGTCACCGTGGTGGCGATGCCGACCTGGTTGAGCGCGGCGATCGCGCCGAGCCCGATGATGAACCAGGCCGCCAGGTTCGCCAGCAGGCGCCCGTAGGACAGCCCGCCGAGCGCGCCGGTCACCAGGTCGCGAACGGCACTGGCGATGGCGGCGGCCACGACGATGATGATGATCGCCACGGCGGCCTTCGGCAGCCAGGCCACCACGCCCTCGACCAGGTCGCTGATCGGGTTCGGCCCCCACACCCCGAACGCGAGCTGCAGGGTGAACAGCAGGACCGCGTAGTAGACCAGCTTGGCCAGGATGTCGCTGGCGTCGTACCTGGTACGTTGCAGCGCCCGGCCGATGCCGCCACGCTCCACGGCCCGGTCGAAGCCGACCCGCTCGAGCACCTGGTTCACCACGTTGCGCAGGCCAGTGGCGACCAGCCACCCGATGAGCAGGATGGCCAGGAAAGCGAGCAGCTTCGGTGCGACGAGCAGCACCGTACGCCACATATCGGTCAGCGGGCCATCGATGTCGACCCGTACCGCGGCCAAGGAATCGGTCATGGCACCTCCTCCAGCGGCGATGCGAACGGGTTACGCATCGCACAGTCTGGCTATGCCGTACCCCCGGGGGCTTGACTCGAATCCCGGTCGTCGATGCTCAGCCGCGACCGTTGCCCTGGCCGCCGCTGCGGTAGCTGTCGCCGCCGCCTTCGCCGCCGCGGTCGTCGTCCCCGCCAGGCCCGGAGCTGCCGGCGTCCTTCGGTGGCTTCGGCTCCCTCGGCGGCTTGACCTCGGCGCCACCACCGGCGCTGCCCCCGGCGGGGTTGGCCGGCGCGGCCCACACCAGCGTCGGCTCGCAGGCGCTGCCGTTGAGGTGGAACTGCGTCGGCAGCGGGTTCGTCCCGCGGTACGCGCCGTCAAAGCCGGTCGTCACCGACCCGCCCGCGGCCAGCGCCTCGCCCTCGACCGTGACGGTACGGCCGGACTGCCGCCACCCGCCCGTCCACGGGCGCACCACACGCTGGTCGGCGGGGAAGCTGAACTCCAGCCGCCACCCCTCGACCGTCGCCGTGTCGGCGTTGTGCACGGTCACGCCCGTGGCGAAGCTGCCCGCCGCATCCCGGCGGACCTCGTACCGCACCTGGCACTGGACCTCGCGCGCGGCAAAGCCGGCGCCCACCAGCTGGGCGCCACTGGCCGCGGTCCCGTCCGGCGCCCCCGCGCCGCGCAGGGAGCCGCCCATCAGCCCGCTGACCAGCAGCAGGCCTACCACGGCCGACACTACGGCGAGCGGTTGGCGGGCCGGGCGCAGTGTCGCCCCGTCGGTGACCACTGTCTGGCGGGACAGCGCCACGGTCCCGGCCACCGCACGGGCCAGCCGCCGCAGCGGCCCAGGCCGGCCTACACCCGCCGTGACCAGCGCGGTCAGCTCGGCGGGCAGGGCCAGCGCGGTCACCGGCAGGTCCACCGCTGCCGCCAGGGCGCGTGCCACCTCGGCGCTGTCCGGCCGGTCCTCGGGCGCCTTCGCCAGGCAGCGCTGGCACAGCGTGACAACCTCGGCGGGGAGGCCGGGGATCGCCGGCAGTGGCGCCGGCTCGGCGTACAGGTGGGCCTTGAGCATCTGGGTGGTGGTGGCGGACTGCCACGGCAGCCGCCCGGTGAGGGACTTGTAGAGCAGCAGGCCGAGGGCGTAGACGTCGGTCGCCGGTAGGACCGGGCCACCCGCCAGCCGCTCCGGCGCCAGGTATGCCGGGGTGCCCAGCACGTGTCCCGGCGGGCCGGCCTCGGCGTCGCCGGCGCTCGCCGAGATGCCGAAGTCCACCAGCTTGACCCCGTCAGAGGTGAGCATCACATTGCCCGGAGTGACGTCCCGGTGCACCACGCGCCGGGCATGCGCCACGGCCAGCGCGGTCGCCACCTGGGCGCCGACGACCACCGCCAGGCGCCACGGCAGCGGGCCGGCGGTGAGCAGGTTCGCCAGGGAACGCCCCTCCACCAGCTCCATCACGACGTACGGCAGGGGCGGCCCGCCGTTGACAGAGGCCTCGCCGTAGTCGTGGATGTCGACGATGTTGGGGTGGCGCAGCCGGGCCGCTGAGCGCGCCTCGATGCGGATCCGCTCCAGCAGGCCGGCGTCGGCCGCCAGCTTCGGCGCGAGCACCTTCACGGCGACCTCGCGCGCCAACACCTCATCCTGGGCGCACCAGACGACCGACATGCCGCCTGTGCCCAGGCGGCTGACCAGCCGGTACCGGCCGCCGAACAGCTGTCCGGCCTCCATGCCAAGTCCGGTTCCCCACCACCCGCGTCGCAAACCTCCTGCCCAGCAAGCGCCGCCACGCTGTTGATCAAGCTGGCTGGAAAGCGGCCGGGGCGTGGTACCGTCTCGGGGTCGAATGCCACGTTTCAGTGTTCTGGCACCGGGCATCCCGGGTGGCGGCCTTCCCGGAGCGAGTTTTGCGGAGGACGACACGGTGAGTCTGTCGATCACAACAAGCCGTCATGTCGACGGCGCGCTGGAGATCTGCCCCCGCGGTGAGATCGACCTCAGCAGCGCGCACGAGCTTACGGAGGCGACCAACCGGGCGCTCGTCCGTAGCGCTCCCCGCCAGATCCGGATCAACCTGTGGTTGGTCACCTTCATCGACAGCGTGGGGATCGGCAGCCTGGTCGCGAGCTACCACGCCGCGGCGGCCAGCGGCGTCGCGCTCACCGTGATCAACCCGACCGAGCAGGTGTACCGGCAGCTGTGGGTCTCCGGGCTGGTCGGGCTGTTCGGCTCGCCACAGCCGATCGCAGGCGTCGGTGGCCCCACTGCGTTCCAGGACCCGGTCACGCCCGTCCCGTAGCTCAGCCGGCGGGTTCGGGGCCCGCTCCGCCGACACCCCCGGCCGAGCCACGCGGCGGCAGCTTCACCACGCTGACGAAGAACTCGTCGATCCGCCGGACCACGCCGATGAACTGCTCAAAGTCGACCGGCTTTGTCACGTATGCGTTGGCGTGCAGCCGGTAGCTGCGCAGGACGTCCTCGTCAGCCTGGGATGTGGTGAGCACCACCACCGGGATCTGGCAGAGCTTCGGGTCGCTCTTGATCTCGGCGAGCACCTCGCGCCCGTCCCGGCGGGGCAGGTTCAGGTCGAGCAGGATCAGGTCCGGCCGTACCGCGTCGGTGAACGGCTCCTCCTTGCGCAGGTACGCCAGGGCGTCCACGCCGTCAGAGACGACCGACAACCGGTTGCGCACCTTGTGCTCCTCGAACGCCTCCTGCGTCATCAGCACGTCGCCGGGGTCGTCCTCCACCAACAGCACCTCGATGGGCTGGCCACCGGTGATGGGCTCAGTCACGGGACAGCCTCCTCGAGCTGCGCTTCGCCGGCCTGGGGGCCGGCCGGCTCAGGCACGACCGCAGGCAGGGTGAACCTGATCCGGGCCCCGTCACGGTAGCTCGTGTCCAACCAGATCCGCCCGCCGTGGTACTCGACGATTTTCTTGGCGATCGCCAGGCCGATGCCGGTCCCCGGGTACGCGTCCCTCGGGTGCAGCCGCTGGAAGATCACAAAGACCTTGTCCGCGAACTCGGGCGCGATGCCGATGCCATTGTCCGTACAGGCGAGCTCCCACTCGGTGACCTGAGGCGGATCGGTGGCCCCGGCCTCGGCGGTCTCGGCCTCAGCGCTTCTCACGGCAGGGGACACCGACAGGTGTATCCGAGCCGGCTGGTCCTGCCGGGCGAACTTCACCGAGTTACCGACGAGGTTGGTCAGCAGGCGCAGCAGCAGCTGCTCCTCGCCGCGGACCACCGGCAGCTCGTCCCAGGTAACCTCGGCGCCGCTGCCCTCCCGGGTGGCGTCGAGCTGGCTCACCGCCTCCTCGGCCAGCCGGTTCAGGTCGACGTCGGTGAAGCCGGACGTCATCCGCCCGATCCGGGAGAACGAGAGCAGGTCGTTGATGAGCCGCTGCATCCGCTGGGCGCCGGACACCGCAAACGCGATGTACTGGTCCGCCTTGTCGTCGAGCTGCCCTGCGTAGCGGCGCTGGAGCAGCTGGCAGAAGCTGGCCACCTTGCGCAGCGGCTCCTGCAGGTCGTGCGAGGCGACGTAGGCGAACTGCTCCAGGTCCCGGTTGGACCGCAGCAGCTCCTCGGCCTGCAGCTCGAGCTGCCGGTTGGCGTCCTCCAGCGCGATCCGGGCACGCCGTACCTCGGCCAGGTCCGACGCGATCCGCCTGCGTACCACGTCGATGTCCCGGCCCAGCAGCGCCACCTCCGGCGGGCCGACCAGGGCGATCCGGTGCTCGTAGTCACCCTGGCCAAGATGGCGGACCTGCTGGGCGAGTGCGGTGACCGGACCGATGACCATGCGGCTGAGCAGTATCTGAAGGGCGATGCCGGCGCCGAGGACCACGACCACGGCGGTGGCCAGCAGGGCGAGCAGGGCGTTTCCCGTACCGCGGGCGGTGCCTGCCGCCTCGGCACGCAGCTGGACGACGGACCCCTGAAGCTGGCCCAGAGCAGCACGGACCGCCTCGAACCGCTGCCGGGCGGACGGGTCGACCAGCCGCTGCCCGGGCTGCGGTCCTCCCGAACGGACCGCCTGGATCGCCGGCTCGGCGATATCGCGGCGCCAGCCTTCGGCCTCCTGCCGCAGTGCCCGCAGCCGTCCAAGCGCAGCCGGCTCATCGATGAGCAGCCGCTCCATATCCCGCACCAGGCGGGCTTCTTCGGCAACCCCCAGCCGGTACGGTTCCAGGTCGGCTTCGTCACCACTGACCACATAGCCGCGCACCGCGCTCTCCTGGTCCACCAGGGCGGCGCGCAGCCGCTCGACATCGGTGCGCAGCGGACCGGTCTCGGTCAGCAGCCGGTCGATCTGGTTCCGGTTGGTCACCGCGACGGTCAGACCGGCGACTGCGAGCAGGCCGAGCGCGAGACCCACCGCCGCGCACAGCACGGTGATCCGGGTACGCAGCGACCAGGCGCTCATCCCGGCCCTCATGCGGCGACCCCCCGCCTGGTGTGCGCCGACCGTCCGACGTGCAGCAGCAGGATCGCCACGTCGTCGGCGAGCGGCCCGCCGTTCAGCGATGTCGCCCGCTCGACCAACCAGCCGGGCAGCTCGGCCGGCCCGATCTCGTCCGCCTCCCTGGACCGGAGCAGGTCACACAGCCCTTCCACACCCAACCGCTCCCCCTCTCCCGCGTACCCCTCGATCAGCCCGTCGGTATAGATCAGCAGGGTCCATGCCCCGCTCGCCAGGGACAGCTGCGTTGCGTCGTACACGGTGCTGTCGACCGCCCCGAGCACCGCGCCCGGCCGCGCGTCGCACGGCTCGACCTGGCCTTCGGCCACGACCAGCGGCGGCGGGTGACCGGCCAGGCGGACCCAGGCGACGCCCTCGTCCAGCGCGACGGTGACCATGGCGACCGTGGCGAACTGCTCCTCCGAGCGGCGCTCGCTCTCCAGCACCTTCTGCAGCGACGGCAGGATCGCAGCGTCGGGCACCTCACCGAGCACCAGCGCCCGCCAGGCGACCCGCAGCGAGACGCCGAGCGCCGCCGCCTCCACCCCGTGCCCGGCGACGTCCCCCACCAGCAGCTGCACCCTGGCCGGGCCGACCTGGACCGCGTCGATGAAGTCGCCACCGAGCAGGGCCCGGTGGCGGCCCGGCCGGTACAGCAGCTCCAGCTCGGCCGGGGCGTCGCGCATCAGCGGCTGCGGGAGCAGTCCCCGCTCCAGCCGCGCCGACTCGGCCTGGCGCAGCTCCGCCTCGCGCAGGGCCCGCGCGCTCTCGTCGGCGCGCTTGCGCTCCACCGCGTAGCGGACCGCGCGGGTCAGCCCGACCCCGTCCACCTTGCCCTTGGTGAGGTAGTCCTGCGCCCCCTCGGAGAGCGCCGCGATGCCCAGGTGCTCGTCGTCGAGCCCGGTGAGCACGCAGACCGCGACGTGGCTGGCGATGCGCCGCAGCTCCCGCAGGCCGGACAGGCCGCTGGCGTCGGGCAGGCCCAGGTCCAGCAGGACGCAGTGGACCTCGATGCCGTCCAGCGCCTCGCGGGCCGCCCGCAGGCTCGGCACCGCGCGCAGCGCGATCCGCGCGTCCGCCTCGGCCAGCAGCTCCTGCACCAGGAACGCGTCGTCCTCGTCGTCTTCGATGAGAAGGACGTGCAGCACCTCTTCGCCCGGGCGCGCCCGCAGCGCGGCCACCGGCGGGGGCCCGCTCGCGGCGAGCGCATCGGGGTGCATGCGCAGATCTTTCCCCACCTGGCCAGGCCACGCAGCACCGGGCACGGTGTCAGCATCGCCGATCATGGGTACGACGTGGGCATGCGTAGCGACGACGCCTACCCCCGGCCGGTCTCCGACCCGGCGGCGGAGGGAATCCCCGAGTACGCCGACGACGACTCCACGGCCTTCGACGACGACTCGCCCCGGATCGCCGATGGCCGGGACCCGGCGGCGCTGCCGGCCGAGCGGGAGGACGGCCCGGTCGCGGTCGAGGACTTCGGCACCACCGCCGAGGAGCAGCGGCGCGGCGAGCCACTGGCGGCCCGGCTCATCCGGGAGGAGCCGGACGTGACCCCGGACGGCGCCTGGCCGGGCGACGCGGAGCTGCTCGACGAGGAGCCGGTGGATCCCCATCTGGGCTCGCCGGTGTCGATGTATGAGCGGATGGGCGCGGACCCGGTGACCGGAGGTCGGGTCGGGCGGTTGGTCGAGCCGGACCAGGGCGCCCACCCGGACGAGGAACGGGACGCGATCGCCACGGACATGGGCGCGTCAGGCGGCGGCGCCAGCGCCGAGGAGCTGGCCATGCACGAGGTACGCGACCCGGCGGAAGGCGTTGACCCGGACTCGCGGGGCTGACCTGATACATATAGGTCGATGAGCGGGGTGTTACGAACAGGTCGCTGCCCGTAGGCTCGCACCGGAGCTCGTACGCTGAACGGGCTGACCCTGGGAGCCCCTGCCGTGACCGCGCCTCTGAACCTCGCGGCGCCCCCGCACCCCGCCGCGCCGGCTGTCCTCGCCGCGCCCGCCGTCCTCGCCGCGCGCCCGCCCAGGCTGGACCTTGACTACGGTGCCCTGCTGGCCGGCTGGGCGACGCTGCTGGGCTGCGCCGTGGTCGTGCTCGCGATGGTGGGCCTGGTGGCGTGGGCGGTCAACCGGCGGGCAGCCGCCATACCGCGCCTGGCCCCGGGTGAGTACGCGCGCCTGCTCGCACACGTCCAGGAGCTCAGCTGGCAGGCCGCAGCGGCGGTCACCAAGTCGGCCCAGGCGCAGGCCGCCGCCGAGGCGGCGCGAGCCAGCTATGCACAGGCCCAGCAGGCGCGGGAGGCCGCCTGGCAGGTGCACGACAGCGCCCAGCAGGCACACGCTGCGGCCCGCCGGGAGGTGGCGGACCTGCCGCCGCCCGAGGCCACCGCCTCTCCGCTCACCCAGGACGTGTCCCGGGCGGCGCTGGCCGCGTTCCGCCGTGGCGACCTTTCAGTAGAGGAGCTGCGGGAGGTGTGGCGCCGGGCCGGTGGCTGGGACGCGGCGCGGGAGCGGGCCGACCACGAGCTGATGCAGGCCCGCGCCGAGGAGCACCGGACCCAGCGGGCCTACCGCCTCGCCGCAGCGGCCGAACGTACGGCGCGCCGGGAGGCGGACGTGGCAGAGGTCGCCGCGCGGGCACTCGCCGAGGAGGCGGCCACCGCGGTCGAGGAGGCGCAGACCGCTCGGGCGCTGGCCGCGGTGCACCGGCGGACTGTACGGCGATCGGCACGCCGCAGACGGGTCGCGTGACACTTGTCGCTCATGCAAGTTGCACCGTGCACTTTCGGAGAAGTGTGCCTCCTCGCCCGAATCTAGCTCGCGGCCTTGTTACCAGAGGTTGTGGATCCTATTCTCACAGTGACGAGCGCCACTCCGGCCAGGAGGAGCGCTCGTTTCGTCACCGTCGTTGATGTCGGGGAGGCGACAATGGAGAGGGATATCAATGCCGAGCGGATCGAGGACCATCGGCTGCTTCAGGAGAGCCTAGGTCTCGTCGCTCCCGTCGCGAACGAGCTGGTTGCTTCCTTCTACGACCAGCTGTTCGCCGAGTACCCCACCGTACGTGGCCTGTTCCCGGCGGTCATGGATGCGCAACGGGAGAAGCTGCTCAAGGCGATCATCGCGCTCGTCACGCACTACGATCGCCCGGAACAGCTGATGCCCGCGCTGACCACCATGGGCCGCAACCACGTGCGGTACGGCGCCGAGATGGAGCACTACTCGGCTGTCGGCAGCGTCCTGCTCTCCACGTTGAGCAGGTTCGCTGGCGACGCCTGGACTCCGGAGGTGGAGCGGGCCTGGACCCGTATGTACACCTTCGCCGCCGGGGCGATGATGCAGGGTGCCGAGCAGGCCAAGGCCGAGGACGCCGCCGTCCCGGCTAAGGAGCGGCAGGTGGCCTGACCTAGTAAACGGAGAAGGCCCCCTCCGCGCGGCCCGGGCAGTGGAGGGGGCCTAGCCAACCAGCAGCGGGCTCCAGCCGCCCGCAGGCCTCAGGCGCGCTGCTGGCAATGCGGCCAGCCGCGCCGGCGACGCACGGTGCACTCAACGTACGCGGCCGCGTGGACGCAGCCGCGTGGCGGGCATCGGCGGCGCCGGCAGCGGTTGCCCGTCGTACCCGTGGACCGTGCCGAACCGCCGCCCGGTCGCCCAGTCCTCGCGCGCACGCACGATCTCGTCGTGGTCCCGGCCGACAAAGTTCCACCACATGACGATCTGCTCCGCGAACGGCTCACCGCCCAGGAGCAGCGCCCGGGTGCCCACGGCAGCCCGCAGTGCCAGGTCGCGGCGGTGTGCGCCGAGATAAAGCAGTGGGCCAGGGTCCAGGGCCACCTCCTCGACCTCCACCCGGCCGGAGAGCACGAGCACCGCGTACTCGAAGTCGGGCCGCAGCGGCAGGCGCGCCACCGCGCCAGGCGCGAGCTGGAGCTCAGCGCCGACCAGCGGTGAAGCTGCGGGCCGGCGAGGTCGCTCCGGCCACCTCACCGACCATCACCGTGACCCGTACCCCACCGTCGGCCAGCACCGGCAGTTCGGGATGGTGGTCGAAGCCCGACGGGCCGTGCCGGGCCGGGTCCGGCATCGCCGCCCACAGCTGCACGCCGTGCAGCACCGGCGAGCGGTCCGGCGGCGACTCCTCGGAGTGGGAGATCCCGTGCCCGGCGGTCATCACGTTCAGCTGGCCGGGCCGTACCAGCTGCCGGCTGCCCAGGCTGTCCCGGTGCAGCACCTCGCCGTCGACCAGCCAGGTCACCGTCTGCAGCCCGGTGTGCGGATGCGGCGGCACCCGCATGCCCGGACCGCCGGCCACCTCCTGCGGTCCAAAGTGGTCGAGGAAGCACCACCCGCCGACCATGCGGCGGGTCCGGTTCGGCAGGGTACGCGTCACCGCCATGCCCCGCGGGCCGCCGAGGACCACCTCGCGCCCTGGCAGCAGCTCGCGCGCTGGCGCAACGGCGGTCCCCGTGGCGCCGCAGACCGCCTCCCGCGGCTCGGTCTCGGTGTTGCTCACCCAGCACCACCCACCGTCAGCTTGTCCACCTTGGACGGGTAGAACGCGACCATCCCACGAAGCTCGGCGTACCCAGGCTTCGGGTCCTCATACGACCAGGCCGCGTCGCGGACCACGGCGTCGCCGGCGTGCAGGTCCCAGTAGGACGCGACGCCCTTGTACGGGCAGGTCGTCCGGCGCGCCGAGGGCGTGAGCCGGCCGGACACGTCCTCCCGCGGGAGGTAGTACGCAGCACGGCGCGGCCACTCGCGCACCCGCCAGCCCCGGGTGGAGTCGGCCACCGTCGCACCGCCATGCCGGACCAGCACCCGCCGGCTGGTGCGCTCGGCGCGGGGCCGGCGGAGCGCGGCCAGGAAGGACACAGCCATACCCCTATTCTTCGCTCGTCTGCGCGGAACCTGCCCCTGCCCGGCGCGCCCGCCCACCCGCGTACAGCCCCCGCCGCTACATGCTGGCACCCGGGGCCAGCGGCCACTCCCAGCCGAAGTGCTGCCTGGTATAGACACGCATGTCAGCTTCTGACATGTCGCTGCTGAGCAGCCTCTCCACCGCCTTTCCGATGACGTGCCGGCTGTTCGCCGCGATCTCGACCTCTGGGGCGTTGAGCGGTCGCCGGACGACAAGGCGGATGTCGAGGAGCCGCTCGTCCCGCTCAGCGTTGATCCGCCGGTCGAACTCGACATGCAGGATGTACGTGAGCCTGCTCGCGGTCTCCTGGCTCTCCAGCGAGTACTTGATGCGCTCGATGCCGCCCGACGGGATCTCGTGGAAGGTGGAGAAGCGGGCCGCCCGTTGCGGCTCCTTGCTCGGATCTTCGATGTCGACCATCTCGGCCTGGATCTTCCGCATGAGCTCAGCCGACCCGGGGGACCTCTTGCCGATGCGGTGGGAGAGGGACGAGTAGTCGAAGACATGGGTCTCCAGCTTCTCGCCACCCCGCGGTCCGGCCTCCGGCACTTGGCGGTTCCGGCGCTCCCTGGCCGCATTGAGCCGGGTCCAGCCGTACCACACCCCACCGATGACGACCACCGGGAAGAGCAGCCAGTAGCCGACCATCAGCTGCTGGTCGCCCTGGCGGGGATCGAAACCGCCCTGGAACGCCTTGTCGCTGAGCACCAGCCCGACGCTGGTGAGAACCTCGAGCACCGCGATGACCGCGGCGGAGAAGGTGAGCAGGAGGGTGAAGCGCTTCTCCATCTCGCTGTCGAGCTTGAGCGGAGCGCCGCTCACCACCCCGGCCTCAATGTCGCTGCGCGGCGTCTCCGCGGCGATCTCGGAGAGCTTCCGGGCCTCGGTCAGCTCCAGGAGCATGAGCTCGCTACGCACCGCGTCCAGGCTCGACTGGATGGCCGCCAGATCCGCCGTGATCACGTTGACCTGCCGCTCGAACTGGGTTCTCGCCTCCTTCAGCGTCTCCTGGCTGAACCTCCACTCCACCGCGCCCCTGACACCGTTGGCTACCCGCAGCGCGCCGTCCGCTTCCACCGGTGCGCCGTTCGTCGGCCGGGAGACCTCACTCATGCCTTTGACGAGGTCCCTGACGAAGCTCAACGTCGGCACCTTGCCGGCGAGCAGGGCGTAGTAGGCCTCCATGTCGGCGAGCGTGAGCGCCTTGCTGCTCAGGGACGGCCGGCGGAGCTCACCGGAGGTCTGGTTCTTGCGCCGCTCCATGCTCTGGCTGATCAGCTCCGCCCGGATGTGGTCCAGCCCCGTCTTGTAGTAGACCAGCCCGAACGAGATCGCGACCCGCAGGAACTGCTCCATCGCGGCGAACGACAGCCGCGACAGGAAGATCTCCCTCCGGTGGAGCTCATCCTCCTGGTCCGCCGGGATGGTGCGTTCGGTGAGGCTCAGCGAGGTGTCCACATGGGCACTCTGGTCCCCGTGGGTACGCCGGAGCGTATAGCTCTTCCGCTGGTCGAAGAGGGGTGTGTACTCGTTGCCCAGCACGCAGAGCGAGAACGACCTGACGAGGTACTCGACGTCGTAGCACTCCTTCGCCTCGTCCTCGATCCGCCTCGTCTCGTCCTCGATGTGTCGCGCCTGGGAAGGCGGTCGCTCACCGAGCGCGAGATGGGGGTGCGCCGACTGGTCAAATACTCCGTTGAAGAGGAGGTCCAGCTGATAGTAGGTGAGCACTCCCGAGTAGCTGCGTAGCCCGCCGTCGGCGCTGCCCGGGTTCCATCCGAAGCTGAATATGCTGCCGATGTGGCGGCTGACGAAGTCGTCGCGAAGGAAGCTCCGGAAGATCTCCTTGAGGTGCCGGCCCGGCTCGCCGATGACCGGGTCCTTGAGCGGCATGCGGAACGACCACAGGTACACGCCGTTGGAGAGGAACAGCGCGTTGCCGTGGATCGGCCCAGTGCAGAGATAGCCGCCGAAGTCATAGTTGTGGTGGTAGGTGAAGCCGAAATGGATCTTCCGGAGCCCCAGCTCCCCGTCCATGGGCGCGAACGAGCCGGAGGTCTCCATGGAGGCGAGCACGTTGTTCGTCCGCAGCCGCTTCGCCATATGCTCGAAATGAGCGGAGATGGTGTCCTCCGACGCGACCTGCCGGCGGTACAGCGCCGTCCGGCTCAGCGGCGCATCGTCGAACAGGTCGAAGCCGAACTCGTCTTTCCCGGCCGGTAGCCACAGGCAGTAGGTGAGGTTGACGAAATGCGCCCCAGAGGCATCCTCGTCGCTGTTGTTCATCGGCGTCTGCCTCCTCATGAGGGAATCGGAGGCCGGTAACGTTATCGATCAGCAACCGCCAGCCACATCAGCTGTCCAGTCCCGGCGGGTGCGGAGCCTGCTGCCACTTCGACCAGTTCTTCATGCCGATCAAGCAGAAGATGCCAGAACAGCGGTCACCGCGTCCGGCGAGCTGCTATCGGACCAAGCGCTATCGGACTATGCGGCCGTACCCAAAAAGCCCATCCGTCGTCCTGCTCAGGTGGCCAGGCCGTGCGCGAGGGCGGCACCCAGACCGGCGGCGCCCAAGCCCACGATGACGCTAGCGGCCACGTTGATCAGGGCGGACAGTCCCGCACCGCGCTGCACCAGCTGGACCGTCTCGTAGCCGAACGTCGAGTACGTGGTCAGCGCGCCGCACAACCCGGTTCCGGCCGCGGCCAGCACCGGGGCGGGGGTGTGCAGGCTGGCGGTGGCGAGCAGCCCGAGCAGGAGCGACCCCACCATGTTGACCATGAAGGTCCCCCACGGGAGCGGCGAGCTGTGGCGCGCCTGGACGGCCCGGTCGATCAGGTAGCGCATCGGCGCTCCGACCGCTGCGCCGAGCGCGACCAGCAGCACGGTCACCGGACGTCCGCACGGCCGCGACCGGCCAGGCGGCCGCGGACAGCCAGGCGTCGGCGTCGGGCGCCGCGGACAGCCAGCCTGGTAAGGGCGGTCCCGGCGTACACCGCGGCCAGCGCACTGATCAGCGTGCCCGCGAGGTAGGCCAGCGCGGTCCTGGTGGCACCTGCGGCGACCAGGTGCTGGATCTCGACAATGTAGCTGGAGAAGGTGGTGTAACCGCCGAGCAGGCCGGTGCCGAGGAACGGGCGCAGCAGCGGATGGAGCCGCCGCGCATCGCTGACCAGCGCCATCAGTACGCCGATGAGCAGGCAACCGGAGACGTTGATCCCGAACGTGCTCCACGGGAGCCCGCCCGGCGAGTATGGGAATGCCACGCCCAGGGCGTACCGGGCGAGCGCCCCGGCGACCCCACCGGCGGAGATGACCGCCAGCACAGACCACAGAGCGGCGGCCTGAGCCGGCACCGGAGCCGGCGGAACCGCCGGAGCTGGCAGGAGCGCCGGGGCCGGCGAAAGCGCGGGGGGCGGCGCCGGACCATGGTC
>DASRIS010000130.1:0-9491 GCA_035649895.1 Micromonosporaceae bacterium
AGCAACTGATAGTGATGGGATGGCCGTAACGGTGGGTAGCCATTCGGGGCGGGTGGAGCGGGAGGCGGCGTAGCGGGAGCGGTGATGCTGGGTAGTGACGCTGGTGAAAACGAAGATCATCAAGAACGGCGGGCGCACACCTACCCCTGGACACGCCGCCGCTACCCACTACCCCACGTGACTACCGAGACTCACCGCGCGTACGCAACTCGATACACAATCCAGCCAACTGCGAAGAGCCGCTATTCGTGGGCGGACGCCCACAGGTCTCCTGACGGTGAAGGCGAAGTTATGCAGGCGCTAGTAGGAATCACCTCTGGAATTCTTGCAGGGCTCTTGTTCGGCGAACTCGGGGGACTCCTGGGTCGTTTCGCAGACGGGTTGGCGCGAATCGCTTTTGCGATAGCTCCCCGAACGATGGGCGGCGCGCTCAGGGCCGAGTGGGACCAGATATCCAGCTCGGTTCCGTCTGGTATCGTCCGCCTAAGGTTTGCTGCTGAGCTGCTGTATGCCGCAGTGACCTCCAGGCGCCAACACCGGCTGCAACACACGTCAGCCAGTGGGCAATCGCGCGAGGAACTGGCACGAGGGCGGGGGAAGCTGGAGGTTCTTGCGAAAACAAGTGTAACCCCAATTACGGCACTACTTGTAGGATTGCTCGTCAGCTTTTCGCAACCGTCAGGCAGCGACTTGTTGTTTGCCGCAGTCGGAATTTTGGCGACGACGAGTGCGGTCGTCGGGGGCTACCTTGTTGCTCGGTCTTCGTCCAGGACGAAGTACAGATAAAGGGGCTCTCCTGCCGTTCCCGTGGGTGCTTTGTGATCTCAAGCATTAGGTTGATCTAGAAAGGCACGCCGTACCCGGGCTACGGTTCTGGCTGTCGAGGTCAGTTCCGTCGCGGCGCAGACCGTGTCGAGTGGACAGGACGATGCCTGTCTCACCGGTGATACATTTGGCGTATGGCCGAAGTAGCAGTCCGCGACCTGCGCAACCACGGGGGCGAGATCCTCACCCGCGTCGCCGCCGGGGAAGCGTTGATCGTTACCCGTGACGGCGAGCCTATCGCGGAGCTTCGACCGCTGCCCCGCCGACCGCTGCCCGCCGGTGTGCTGTTGCAGCGGTGGCGGCAGCTTCCGGCTGTCGACCCGGTGCTGCTGCGGGCCGACATCGACGGTGTCCTGGACGCGACGCTGTGAGCGATGCGACGGTCACGCACCTGCGCGGCATCCTCGACACCAGCACCGTGATCATGTTGTCGCGCATGACGGACCCGGCCAGCCTTCCCGCTGAGCCACTCATCACCGCGGTCACGCTCGCTGAGCTGTCCATGGGGCCGCTCGTGTCCACCGACGACGCCGAACGCGCCGCCCGCCAGACCCACGTGCAGCAGGCCGAGGCCGACTTCGACCCGCTGCCCTTCGACGCGGCCGCGGCCCGCGCGTTCGGCCGGGTCGCAGCGTCCCTGCGCAAGGCGGGACGAAAGCCCGCGGCTCGTGCCTACGACGCCATGATCGCGGCCACCGCAGTCGCGAACAGGCTTCCTGTCTTTACCTGCAACCCGGCCGACTTCTCCGGCATCGACGGCCTCACCGTGGTCGCCGTCCCTGTCCCACCCGCGCAGTGAGCGGCCGAGCGGTCCCCACCCACAAGCGCCCGTGCCTGGGCGGATGGCGGGAAACTGCGCGGCGTGCGGTGGCCAGGGCGGTTAGGTTGCTGGGCGTGGGCAGGATTGTCTCGGTCAACCTGGCGGTGCCGGAGCCCAACCCGGCCAAGGGCGTCGGCGTCACGGGTATCAACAAGCGGCCGGTTGACCGCCTGGTCACCGTGCGGGCGCCGGGGCCCAGGACGACCGGGCTGCATAGCGGCCTGGTCGGTGACCATATCTTCGACATCGAGCACCACGGCGGCGACGACCGGGCCGTCTACGCGTACGCGCGGGAGGACTACGACTGGTGGCAGGCGCGGCTTTGCCGCCGGCTGGCCAACGGGCTCTTCGGCGAGAACCTGACGACCGAGGAGGTCGACGTCAACGGCGCGGTCATCGGCGAGCGCTGGCACATCGGTCCACGGCTGGTCCTCCAGCCGACGTTCGGCCGCATCCCGGGCGTAACGTTCCAGCGCAGGATGGGCGAGCCGCGCTGGGTGAGGACCTTCACCCGGGCGAACCGTCCGGGCGCGTACCTGCGCGTGCTGGAGCCGGGCCAGGTGTGGGCCGGCGACCCGGTAACCGTGCAGGACCGTCCAGCGCACGGGGCGACGATCGCGCAGGCGTTCCGGGCGTACCTGACCGAGCCGCAGCTGCTGCCCAAGCTGCTCGAGACCGACGGGCTACCCGACGACCTGCGCCAGACCCTCGCGCAGCGGCTTCTGAAGCGACGGTAGCTTGCGATCGAGTGGCCGACGCTGTCGATCGGCACGCTCGTGTCGCTCGGGGCGGGCAGTCAGTCGGGTTCTGGTAGCTGGTCTGGGTAGGCCACCCCGACCTCGGTGATCGTGTTGGGGAAGCCCTTTCGGTTGTTGGTGATGAACAAAGCAGCACCGAGCCGATGCCGTCGGCGGGTTGGTCCCGTCCGCGGGGCTCGGCGGTGAACAGTGCGGCGACCCGGCGACCCGGGTGGCGACCTGGTACGGCGGCATAGACGAGCACGTCGGCGTCGAAGGCGTCCACCATTTGTTACCGCGTCTGGCGCCCGGTGCGTACGTCTGCGACCAGCTCCTCGGCCCGGTCCGCTCGTAGCCCGCCCGAGCTGGTCAACGGCGTGGTTCTGGCTTCGGCGAGGAGCTGGTGGAGCTGGTGGAGCTGGTCGGCCTCTGCCAGTAGGCGCTCAGCGCGCCGGCTGCGCAGCGCGTCCGGTCGTACGATGACGGCCACCACGCGTTGGTCCTGCTGCTGGCGTACCTGAGCTCCTCCGATGTCCAGTTCGGCTGAACGGAGCGGCGGTCGCACAGCCACTAGCGCGGGCGGCGTACCCGGTGCAGGCGGAACGGCCGGCGGGTGCGCCGGGCGGCCGGGGTGGGCCGGGGTGGCGCGGCGCCGGACTCGTCCGGCAGCCCCGCACCGGCCCGGACATCGGGGCCGGCCGGGGTGAGCCGGCTGACCGCGCACTCGGCCGCCCACCGGGCCACCAGCGCGTCGGCCGTGCCAGGTGCGTTGAGCCGCTTGCCGGCCAGCTGCGGGGCGACCGAGTCCCACTCGTCGGTGCCGGGGAACACCCGCTCCACCCCGACCGGCCAGCTGACGATCTGGCCGCCGTGGTCACCGCGTGCGGTCACCAGGGCCGCGTCGGCCGTGGCCAGCCCCGGGGCGGGCTGCTCGCCGGGGCCGCTGACCACGTAGAGGGCTCCGTCCAGACCCAGGCACCACACCCCGTACGCCGGGCCGCCGGCCACCGTGACCCAGGCTATGGCCGCCTTCTTCATGACCTCTTCGACCAAGGGGTGCGTCATACGAGCATCGTGCCTCAGCCGAGGAGTTTGCGGGGCGCCCGGTCGGTGAACTCGGCCGCGGTGTACCGCTGCGCCCGGATCCCCTCCGGCCAGCCGCGCGGGTTCCAGCCGCCCTTGTCCAGCAGCGCCTCGACGAACCGGTCCGGGTCGGCGAGCTTGTGCCAGACCGCTGGCAGGAACGTGGCCCGCTGCCTGCCGTCGCTGAGGACCAGCCCGTCCACACCGGGGCGCAGCGCGGCCACCAGGCGGTCCCGGCTGTCCGCTGGGAGGGCCTGCGGGGCGCTCAGCACCGTAACGGAGATGTCCAGCTCTGGCCACTCGTCGGCGACGACCGGGGGCAGGCGCGGGTCGACCATCGCCCGCAGGGCGTTGCGGACCGCGTCTACGTAGAGCGGCCGGGAAGCCTCGAGCGTGCCGATGCAGCCGCGCAGCGCGCCGGCCAGCTCCAGGGTCACGAACGAGGCGCCGAGCGCACGCAGCACGGCGGATGCCGGCGGCCGCCCGTCCACCGGCCGGCCAGCCAGCCGGTCCGCGACCGCCCGGGCAACCAGCGCGGCGAGCGCCTGGCCGTGGTACGGCGCCAGCGGCTCCATCGACCAAGCGTAGGCGGTGTATAGGGACCGCGCGCCGGTGGGACCTCCGGCGCGCGGTCAGCCAAGGACCGCCTGCCCTGCGGCAGTCAGACGAGGATCGGTTGCCGGTGCGACCCGTGGGGCCGCGGCACCAGGGCGGCCACGCTGCTCTCCAGCTGGTCCAGGTACGTGACCACCTGCAGCAGTGACCGCACGGCCGGCCCGTGCCAGCGCAGGTCGGTCTGGAACACCAGGTGGTGAGCCAGGTCCGGGGGGTCCATCCGGAGCACGGTCATGCCCGCCTCGGCGGCGCCGGACAGCTCACCGCTGCCGCCGTCGCCGACGTACAGGCACTGTGCTGGGGGGACGTCCAGCTCGGCGCAGGCGGTCAGGTACATCGCCGGGTGCGGCTTGCACTCGCCGACGTGGACCGAGAACACGGTCCGGTCGAGCAGCGGGTAGACCGGTAGCTCCGGCAGGAATGCCGGCAGCTCGTGCCCGCAGTCGCTGACCACGGCGGTGGAGACCCCGCGCCGGCGCAGCGCCCACAGCGCGTTGACGGCGTCGGGCCGTAGCCGGGTGTCGGTGCGTACGGCGTCGACGCGCGCCGCGCACGCCCGCCGTAGCTGCTCGTCGCTCGGGTGCACGTCCAGCTGGGCGCAGACCCAGCGCAGGGTCGCCTCGGCGGTGCCGAGCCGCCCCTGCGCGCGTAGGTAGAACGTACGGTCGAGGACGTCGATGAAGGCGGCCGGGTCGCAGCCGAGCGAGCGGGCAATCTTTGTGTGTGCCCGGCCCCGCTGCACGGCCTGGGTGAGGGTGCCGAAGAAGTCGAAGAGGACCGCGCGATAGTGGCGGTGCTGCATCGGACGATGCCTGCCTTCGTCTGGGGAGGTCGGCGGCGCTTTTCGCACAGCCCGCAGGAGCGTAGGAAGTTGATCATTAGGGAGACATCGGCCTGCTGGCCTACGGTCGAGTGATAGGCACAGATACCCCCACACCCCAACGCGCAGCTGTAACGGCTCGCTTACCCGATGCAACGACCGGCGCCGCGATCATCGTCGCGGTGTGCGCGGTCTCGTCGTCGGCGCCGATAGTCGCGTTCGCGGCCGCCCCGGCACTCGCCATCGGTTTCTGGCGCACTGCGCTGGCCGCTGGTGCGCTGTCGCCGTACGCACTGGTCCGCCGGCGGGGTGAGCTGCGCGCACTCGTTCTCGGCCCGGCCCGGCGGGAGGGCCTGTTCTGCATGCTGGCCGGGGTGGCGCTGGCGGCGCACTTCGTGGCGTGGCTGCCGGCGGCAAAGCTCACCACCGCTGCGGCGGCGACCGCCCTCGGCGCGACGCAGCCGGTGTGGCAGGGGCTGATCGCGCGGGCGCAGGGCCGGCGGCTGTCCGCGGCCACCTGGTGCGGGATCGCGCTCGCGGTCCTGGGCGCGATAGTGGCCACCGGCGCGGACTTCGAGGTGTCGCTGCGGGCCGTGGCCGGCGACCTGCTCGCCGTGGCCGGCGGCGCGGGTGCCGCGGCCTACACCGCCTTCGGCGAGCGGGCCCGCGCCACCACCAGCACGACCTCGTACACGACGATCTGCTACGCGGTCTGCGCGCTCCTGCTGGGCGGCGTGTGCCTGGCCGCAGGGGTGCCGTTGACCGGGTTCACGATGACCGCCTGGCTCGCGATCCTCGGGCTGACCATCGGCGCGCAGCTGCTGGGCCACTCGATGTTCATGTTCGCGCTGCGGCGGGTCCCCGCCACCACGGTGAGCATCCTGGTCCTGCTCGAGGTGCCCGGCGCAACGCTCATCGCCTACCTCTGGCTCGGCCAGACGGCCCGACCGGCGGCGCTCGGCGGGCTGGCGCTGTTGCTGGTCGGGGTGGCGGTGGTGGTGTTCGGCGCGGCGCGGAGCGCTGCGGGCCGTACCGTTCCCGCAGCGACCGCCTCCGACGCGTCGGTGGGATGAGCCAGTGGGTGTCTAGCCGTCCTCACCGGTGGTGTCGAACCAGTTCAGCGCCCGGCGCCAGACCTCTGTCGCGGCATGCGGGTTGAAGCGCGTCCCGGTGTCGTTGAAGAACGCGTGGTTGGCCTCGGTGAACATGAGAAGCTCGTGCGTCAGCCCGGCCGCCTCCAGCGCCGCCTTGGCGGCAGGCAGGGTTGCGTTGATGCGTGAGTCGAGCCCGCCGTAGACCCCGAGCACCGCCGCGCGGTTGCCCGCGAGGCTGCCGCCCTCCGGGAACGGCCCGTAGAACGGTGCGGCCGCGACGAGACGTGGCTCTCTGGAGGCGAGCAGGCGCCAGACCATGCCGCCGCCGAAGCAGAACCCGATAGCGGCGAGCTTCTTGCCGCTCACGCGACGCCGGAGCTCGGTCACGCTGGCCTTCATGTCCTCGACGAAGCGTTCCGGTGGGATCTGGGCAAGAGCGGCCGCCACCGCGGCCTCGTCCGGGAACGATCCGGTGCCGCCCTCCTCGGAGAGCAGGTCCAGCGCCAGGGCGGAGTACCCGCTGGCGGCGAGCCGACCGGCGACCGTACGGATGTGCTCGGTCAGCCCGCGGTTCTCGTGGATGACCAGCACGCCGCCGCGCGGCTTGGCGGCGGCTGCCCAGGCCGCCATCAGCGGCCCACGGGGCCCCGCGAATGTGATCGACTCACGCGGGACTGGCGCCCAGGACGTCTCCGTCGAGTCATCGGTGCTGAGCTGACCGGCCGGGGCCTGCGGCCCGGCGGTCGCCGCCTTGCCGGTTGCCACTGCCGTCAGGAGGCCGGCCGCCGTCGCGCCAGTCACGCCGAGCAGGCCCAAGCGACGTACCGCTTCCCTCCGCGTGATGATGCCGTCAGCGAGGTCCTCTGCGACCTCCTCGGCGAGGTACCTCTGCATCTCCGTCATGGCCCCTCCAGAGAACTTTCTAAGAGCGGCACCGGTCGGTGACCGGTTGCCGGGTCTGCCAGCAACAGCTTAGACCGGCCGTGACGTGCATCCACCGGTATGGAAGGACAGCTCAGGACGCGTCCGTACGGCGGTGGGCGGGTCCGCGCTCGGCACACCGTGCCCGCGCGACACGGGCGGCTGGCTTGCGCGTCGGGTGGGCGCGTCAAGCTGTCGGGTGAGGCGCTCAGGCCTGGCGCGTCAGGTGAGACCGACCGCGGCGAGGCTCGCGTCCCACAGCCGGGCGGCGAGGGCCGGGTCGGTGGCCTGACTGCGGGCCCGGCGCAGCCTCCGGTCGGCGTAGTAGCCGCCGTTGACCAGCTCGCCGGCGGGCGCCTCGGCGAGCCACACCAGCGTCTCCGCCCCCTTGGCCGGGGTGCGCAGCCAGAACGCCACCCGGAAGAAGGGGCCGATGCTCCAGCTGTCATTGCCGAAGCGGGTGCGCACCGTACCGGGGGCGAACGCGGTCGACAGCGTGTCCGGCCAGCGGCGGGCGGCCTCGGCGGTGAAGAGGATGTTCGCCTGCTTGGACGAGGCGTACATGAGCAGCGGCAGGTAGCGGCGCCGGGCCAGGGACAGGTCGTCCGGGTCGAGCAGGCCCCGGTGCAGCTGCGACGAGGTGTTCACCACCCGCCCGCCGACTAGGCGCTCGCGCAGCAGGTGGGTCAGCAGGAACGACGCCAGGTGGTTGGTCTGGATCGTCGCCTCGAAGCCGTCCACAGTGGTCACCCGTCGCGGGATGAGCGCCCCCGCGTTGTTGGCGAGCACGTCGATGCGGGGGTACGCCGCAGCGAGCCGTTCGGCCAGCGCACGGACCTCGTCGAGCACGGCGAAGTCCGCCTGGAAGGCGGCCGGCGCAGGGCCGCTGGCGGCCTGGCGTACCAGGGAAAGGGCTGTGTCGAGGCGGTCCTTGTCCCGCCCGACGAGGGCGACCTGGTGACCGCGCCGCGCCAGCTCCTCCGCGGCGGCGAGCCCGATGCCGGAGCTGGCGCCGGTGACCACGACGGTACGGCTGGCGGTGAGATCTTCCACAGACTCGTTCTCGGCGGGCACGGCGTGACGCTACCGTGCGGGCATGAGCGCTGCCGGCCGCCCCCGTCGATCCTGCCTGGCTGTGCCGGGCTCCAGCACGAAGATGCTGGGCAAGGCCCGGAGCCTCCCTGCGGACCAGGTCTTCCTTGACCTGGAGGACTCGGTCGCCCCGCTGGCCAAGCCCGACGCGCGCAAGAACGTCGTGGCCGCGCTGACCGAGGGGGACTGGGGCGACCGGGTACGGGTGGTCCGGATCAACGACCTGACCACACCCTGGACCTACCGGGACGTGGTCGAGGTGGTGGAGGGCGCGGGCGGCGAGCTGGACTGCGTCATGCTGCCCAAGGTGCAGTCCGCGGCGCACATCCAGTGGCTGGACCTCACGCTCACCCAGATCGAGAAGGCGACCGGCCTGCCGGTTGGCGGCATCGGCATCGAGGCGCAGATCGAGAACGCGGCCGGCCTGGTGAATGTGGACGAGATCGCGGCGGCTTCGCCGCGGGTGGAGACGGTCATCTTCGGTCCGGCCGACTTCATGGCCTCGCTCAACATGAAGTCGCTCGTGGTGGGCGCGCTGATCCCGTACTACCCGGGGGACCCGTACCACTACATCCTGATGCGGATCCTGATGGCCGCGCGTATGCACGACCTCCAGGCGATCGACGGGCCATACTTGCAGATCCGCGACGTGCCCGGCTTCCGCGACGTGGCGCGGCGGTCGGCCGCGCTGGGCTTTGACGGCAAGTGGGTGCTGCACCCGGGCCAGATAGAGGTGGCCAACGAGGTGTACGCGCCGAGCCAGGCCGACTACGACCACGCCGAGCTGATCCTGGATGCGTACGAGTACTTCACGTCGGCGGCGGGCGGGGCGCGGGGCGCGGTCATGCTGGGCGACGAGATGATCGACGAGGCGTCGCGGAAGATGGCGCTGGTGGTGGCTGCCAAGGGACGAGCGGCGGGGCTGACCCGTACGAGCCAGTTCACCCCGCCGGCCGAGTGATCGCTCCCGCCGATCTGCGCCCTAACCCACGGACCCACCCTGCCGCCCAACTCGTCAAGCCAGGCAAAGCCTTCTTCAGCACTGGCGTCCGGTCATGCCGATGAGAGTGCGTTGAAGTATCAGTGCAGAAAGACTAATTCTCGTCGCGCCTCCGCGCTCACATGACTGCCAAACCATCTGTTCGTCAATTCTCCTGATGGACTAGCCGATCCACAAACGCCGCGGGCGATGGTGAATAGAACTTCTTCGTGGACCGATACGATTTAGCGCGTCCTTGGCGCTGCGCACTGCTCTGCCGCTGAACGTCGGCGTCCGGGGCCGACGCGTGGGCGAGCGCGCATACCGTCACAGCTCGCACGAACTGTATTGAACGGCACGCGACCTATCCGGACCACGTGGGCGCCGCGGCCAGCGGGTCAGAAGCGTTTGCAGGTGCCGGCAGCTCGCCCCAGTCGATGGCCGTGCCCTCGAACCGCGCACCATCGAAGTCAAGCGTCACGGATGGGTGGTACTCGACGCGGCG
>DASRIS010000131.1:0-72104 GCA_035649895.1 Micromonosporaceae bacterium
ACCTCGGCTACTTCGTACGCCCGGCGAGCGAGGTGCCCGACGGCCGGCCGCGGGTGGAGCCGGTGCTGGGCTACCTGGTCCGGCGGGATGAGGGGCTGCTGCTCTTCGACACCGGTCTGGGCGCAGCCAGCCCGGCGACGGAGGCGCACTACCGGCCGCACCGGCGCCCGCTGGGTGGCGCGCTGGCCGCCGCGGGAGTGAGCCTCGACGAGGTCACCGTGGTGGTCAACTGCCACCTGCACTTCGACCACTGTGGAGGCAACCCGCTGCTGGCCGGGCGGCCGGTGCTCGTACAGGCCGTGGAGCTGGCGGCGGCGCGCGGCGCGTCGTACACCTTTGCTGAGCTGGTCGACTTTCCCGGCGTGGCGTACCAGGAGCTGGCCGGTGAGGCCGAGGTCTGGCCGGGGGTGTGGGTGGTGCCTACGCCGGGACACACCGACGGCCACCAGTCACTGGTGGTACGGCGGCCGGACGGCACAGTCGTGCTCGCCGGTCAGGCTCACGACTTCGCGTCCCAGTTCGCGGTCGACGAGCTGGCCCGGGTGGCGGAGGGGGACGGCCTGGCGCCGCCGGTGCCGGCGTACCCGTCGTGGCTGCGGCGGCTCGCGCAGTTCGACCCGCGTCGGGTGCTCTTCGCGCACGACTGCTCGGTGTGGGAGCCGGCCGGTGCCGGCTGGTAGGGGGCGCCTCAGGACGGCGCCCCATGAGCGTCCGTTGCGGTTTACCTGTTGCGGTCGAGCATGGGGTCGACCTCGAAGCGGGCGAGCACGTACTCGGCGGTGAGCGTGTCGACGCCGGTCCCGCGGGCGCCGCTGGGCCGGTAGGTGACTGTCGCCGCCCGCGCCGACGCGGACTCCACCACCCCGGCGCGCCAGGTGCCTCCCCGGTAGACCCACACCGGATCGGCTCGCCGGTAGCTGTCGGTCGGCGCCACGTGGTCCGGGTTGCGGTTGTTCGGGTCAATGGTGGGTGCGGGCATCGTCCTTACCCTCCGGTTTCGCATTTGGTGCCAGGTCGGTCAGCTGCAGCGGTGGCCTCCGCCGGGCGGCCAGATGCCGGACGGTCCACTTTGCCGGATCGGTGCCGTGGCTCGGGGCTCGCTCCTGGACCGGTCGCCGTCCGTTGCGGTGGGACTGGTGGTAGTCCTCGATGGCCGCAGGGGCGAGGGACGCCGCGCAGGCGCTGCGGATGCGGCGGTGCTTCGCGTCGTACATGGCCGCATCGGCCTGGCGCACCGCCTCGGACAGGTGGGCACAGCCAGTCGCCGGCGCGAGACCAACAGAAGCGGTCACAATCATGTATCGGTCCGCCACCCGCATCGGAGTGGCGAGGGCCTCGGCGAGCCGGTCCGCGGCTGGGACGAGCCAGCCGCAGTCACGGGTGGGGCTGCTGAAGAGCCCGGCGAACTCATCCCCGCCGAGCCGGGCCACCAGGCTGGGACCTGCGCAGCTCTCGAACCGCCGAGCGACGGCGACCAGAACCTCGTCGCCGACGGCATGGCCGAAGCTGTCGTTTATCTGCTTGAAGTCGTCGAGGTCGAGCACGACGACGAAGAGGGGGTGCTGCGCGGGGTCGGTGAACATCGCCGCGCCGATCTGGTAGAAGGCTCGCCGGTTGGGCAGCCCGGTCAGCGGGTCGTGGCTCGCGGCGTGCCGGGCCGCCTGCAGCTCCCCACGGAGCTTGGCGACCTCGGCCTCGGCCTGGCCGGCCCGGCGCCGCCAGCTCCATCCACCGCCGACACCCGCGGCGGCGGCGATGCAGGCAGACAGGGTCAAGGGGTCCATTCTGAACTCCCTAGCCAGCGCCGAGCCGAGTGTCCGGCAACTACATGACGGACCCGGTCAGTGCCCGCTGCAACGATGGTGGCCCGTTTTGCTCCCAATCTTCTACTTTCTGCTCACTAAGTGTAAACACGCCGGTACCCCCGCATGCTCATCATCATGCGCGCTGGAAGTTCCACGCGCAAGAGCCGATGCACGTGCAGATTGCCGTGCAGCGCGAGACGCGTTCGGGCCCTATGCTTACCGGTCGATAGGGCGACGGTGTCAGCAGTGCGTTCAGCCGGCGAGCGTCCCGGAGACAGTCGTGCCCTTGACTAGAAATTCACCCGAACACAGGAGATGGGATGCAGCAGATACCCAACGGCGTACCCGCCGTGCAGCTGCCCGTCGTGGCATGGCGGAAGAGCACGCGCAGCAACCCCAGCGGCAACTGCGTCGAGCTGGCGAGCCTGCCTGCCGGCGCGGGCGTTGCGGTCCGCAACTCCCGGGACCCCAACGGGCCGGCTCTCGTCTACACCCGGGAAGAGATCGCCGCGTTCATCGCAGGCGTGCGGGACGGCGAGTTCGACGACCTGATGTAGCACCGCAGCGCTAGTGCACGACAGCGTGCAGTACATAGCAGCCTGGCGGGGCCGGAGCATCTGACCGCGCCTCAACCACTACAGGTCGTGGTCTGGCGGCTGGGTTCTGCAGCGTTGGTTTCCAGCATTGGGTAAGCCGGGGGCTGAGCCCGGGCAGGCTCAGCCCCCGGCCCCCTCCAGGCCTCTGACACCCCCAACCCTGCCCGACCGCGGGGACCGTTACCCACCCTTGACCGGCCCGCCGTGTCCAGCCCGCGACCGGCCCGCCGATGTCCGCGCCGGGCGCCGGTCTGTCCACTGTGTTCGCCCATGCTGTGCCCCGCCCCGCCGCCCTGGTGTCTTGTGGCCCGGTCTGTGGCCGGTCGCCGGGACATGACGTGACGCGGCAGGCAGGATGGGGACGTGACGCGAGTCAAAGGGGGCGCGCAGCATGACGACTGACCGTGGTTCCGTTGAGTCCCGCTCGCCAGCCTCGGCCCTGGCCGAGGCCGTCGCGGCGGCGGTGAGCGCGCCCTCGGTGCACAACACGCAGCCGTGGCGCTGGCGGCTACACCCGACCGCGCTGGACCTCTACGCCGAGCGCAGCCGGCAGCTGCCAGCGGCCGACCCCCAGGGCCGGCTGCTGGTCATGAGCTGCGGCGCAGCCCTGCATCACGTACGGACAGCGCTCGCCGCCGAGGGCTGGCTAGCGTCGGTCAGCCGGTTCCCGGACCCCGCCGACCCAGACCACCTGGCCCGGGTCACCGTCACCGACCGCTCCGGCGTCATGGCCGAGGCGATGCGGTTGTTCCAGACCATCGGGATGCGCCGCACGGACCGGCGACCGCTGGTCGACGAGCCGCTCCCGCCGTCGGCGCTGGACGCGGTGCGCCGGGCCGCGGCCGCGGAGGGGACGGACCTGCACCGGGTCACCGAGGAGCAGCTCAGCGACCTGGCTGTGGCCGCCGCGCACGCCAACGAGATCGGCCTGGCAGATCCCGACCAGCGCGCCGAGCTTGCGTACTGGGTGGGTGGGCAGCGGGCGGAGGGGACCGGTGTGCCCGACCCGGTCCTGCCGAGCAGTGTGCCGCAGACCGATGTGCCGGAGCGCGACTTCGGCCACGCCGGCACCCTGCGGGTGGGTGCCGGGCATGACCGGGCGGCGACGTACGCGCTGCTGTTCGGCCGGGGCGACGAGCCGAGCGACTGGCTCCGGGCGGGTGAGGCGCTGTCCGCGTGCTGGCTGACCGCCACCGAGCTCGGCGTGTCGGTGCTCCCGCTCAGCTCAGTGGTTGAGGTGCCAGCCACGCGCCAGGCGCTGCGGCGGATCCTGTCCGGGCTGGGCTACCCGTACATAGTGCTGCGGCTGGGGGCCGCAGACCCTGACGAGCCCGGGCCGCCGCACACGCCGCGGCTGTCCCTGGCCGAGATCCTGGACGTGTCCGAGGTACGGCCGGGCGGCCAGGGCGGGTCCGGCTGAGCCGCCACCACACGCTGAAAGCTAACGCACACTGAACGGGTACGAACGCAGCGCCCGCGCCTCGGAGAGCTCGGTGTCGTCGTACCGGTAGGTCAGCTCGTCCACGACGTCGACCACGCCCGCGACGGCATGGGTCAGGTGCACCGCCAGCTGCGCGTCGGTGCGCCGCTCCACCTCGCCGGTGAGGGTCGTCACGCCGTCCTGGACGGCCACGCCCACCTGGCCCGGCTCCAGCCACAGCACCTTGCGCAGCACCTCCTGCGCGACCTCGGAACGGATCTCCTCGTCCGGGCGCAGGTGCACCCGCAGCAGGTCGCCCCGGGAGACGATGCCGACCAGCCGGCCCGCCTCGTCCACGACCGGCAGCCGCTTGACGTGCTCCTTGGACATGGTCCGGGCCGCCTCGATGACTGTGGTGTCGGGCCCGACCGTCACCGCGGGGCAGCTCATCAGCTCGCCGGCGACGTCACTGGTCGCCTTGGCCCGGGCCGTGCGCCGCCGGCGCCCCTCGAACAGGCGCGGCTCGGCCTCGCCACCCACAAACTCGATCTTGCGTAGCAGGTCGGCCTCCGACACCACCCCGACGACCCGGTTCCCGGCGTCGACCACCGGTACCGCGCTGAACCTGTGCTTGGTCAGGGCATCGACCATCTGCCGGTAGGACGCATCCTCGCCGACGGCCACGACATCGGCCGTCATCACCTCACGGACTCGCCACGGTCTCATGGATGCTTCTCCTGTGCGTCCAGTAGGGATAGGTGGTTGATCATGTGAGTGGTTGACGACTGACTCGTAAGCTCGTCGTCGCTTGCCGGTGGAGGTCCGGTCCGGGTAGCAGCCAGGTGGCCCGGTAGCAGGCTGGCGGTCTCGTCTGGAGACGGGCGGGGTCGAAGCCCAGCGTCGAACGCCTGAGATGGCGTGCAACCGAACGGTCCGTAACGTGAAGTGAAGCCTGCCGCGTCGTTACAGCACCCGCCCGTGGGGTGGGGCGAGGGAGTGCCGAGCCCGGAGGAGGAGGGCGAAGGCCATGGAAGCGGTGAAGATCCTGGACGGGCAGCCGTGAAGGACTCCCCGGCGTAAGGGGCGCGGAACGTTCGGATAGTGGCGGCGGGAACTGGAGAGGCCCTCCCCGGCCCAGCGGGCTGCGCACGATCGCTGGAGCGCGGCGACCTATAACCGGTGATGAGCCGGGAAGTGGAAGCCAGCCGGAAGGGCGTCGGAGGTGGTCGTAGTACCGGTTGAGCCGACCGGACAACACAACCGGCGGTGAGGGAAGGGCCACTACTTCGTCGATGCGTGTTGAGGTAGTTGGAGGTGCCCGGTGAGTGCCGAGGTTTCGGCTAGTCCCGCCGCTGCGGAACGTTCTTCCGTGGACAAGGTGCGTGCCCTGCAACACACGCTGTACCGGGCGGCCAAGGCCGGTCCCGGGCGACGGTTCCACGCGTTGTGGGACAAGGTCCTGCGCAGGGACGTCCTGTGGCGTGCGTGGGTCGCGGTGCGCCGCAACAATGGCGCGCCGGGCATCGACCGCACCACCTTGGACCAGGTCGAGCAGTACGGGGTGGCCCGGCTGCTGGACGAGGTGGCCACCGAACTGCGGGAAGGCAGGTACCGGCCGTTGCCGGCGCGTCGGGTGTTCATCCCGAAGCCGGGCACCAACGAACAGCGGCCGTTGTCGATACCCACGGTTCGGGACCGGATCGTGCAGGCCGCGTTGAAGATCGTGCTTGAGCCGGTGTTCGAGGCGGACTTCCTGCCGTGCAGCTTCGGGTTCCGCCCGAGACGCGGGCAGCACGACGCCCTTCAGGTCGTCATCGATGAGGCTTGGCGGGGTCGCCGGTGGGTGGTGGAGACGGATATCGCCGGCTGTTTCGAGGCGATCCCGAAAGACCGGCTGATGCAAGCGGTGGAGGAACGCGTCGCCGACCAGTCCGTGCTCAGGCTCCTGCGGGTGATCCTGCGCGCCGGGGTGATGGACGCGGGCGTGGTTCGGCATCCGGTGACCGGAACCCCGCAAGGGGGCGTGATCAGTCCGTTGATGTGCAACGTGTACCTGCACCGGCTCGACCGGGCATGGGACAGTCGGGCACACGGGGTACTGGTCCGCTTCGCCGACGACGTGCTGGTGATGTGCGCTACCCGGCAACAGGCCGAGGCTGCTCTCGCGCGGCTTCGGGTGTTGCTGGCCGACCTCGGCCTCCAGCCGAAGGAGGCCAAGACCCGCATCGTGCACCTGGAGGAAGGGGGCGAGGGGTTCGACTTCCTCGGCTTCGGCCACCAGTGGGTGCGGTCGCGAGGCGTGCGGGGCAAGCGCGGCGTCATGTTCCTGGCTCGCTGGCCCTCGAACAAGGCGATGCAGCGTGCCCGCGATCGGATCCGGGAGCTCACGGTCCGGTCGAGGCTGCTGCTCAGTGTCGAAACGGTGGTGCAGGACATCAACGTGTTCCTGCGTGGCTGGGCACAGTACTACCGCTACGGCCACTCCACCATCCGCTTCGACAAGATCAGGAACTATGCGCTGGAACGGTTGACGCTGTTCATCGGGAAGCGACACAGACGCGGACGAGGCTTCGGCATGGCCGTGGTCGCCTACCTGTCGCCGAACCAGTGCGGCCTGGTCAACCTCAACGGAGTCGTTGTCGCACCCAGGGCCGGCAAGCCCTGGCGGGAGAAACCGAATGCCGGCGGTGAACGGCGTCGGTGAGCCGTGTGCGGGAGAACCGCATGCACGGTTCGACGTGGCGGGAGCTGGAGCGGTGACGACCTGACCACGGGCACGGGAGAGCGCACAACCGTCCGGGAAACCGGCGGAATGCAGGCCCTCGGCCCTACCGTCAGAGATCATCATTTCTCCAGTTCCCGACCCGACTCCATCCACCACGACCGTACGAGCGCGCAGGCCACAGGCGTCAGGGCCGGCTGGCCGCGACCCGCGGGCCACAAGGCCCGTCCGCCTTCTCTGCTACGTGCAGGTCGACCAGGCGTAGCCTGGTGTTCTGCAGCCGGTCGACAACGACGGCCATGAACCGGCGGGTCAGGTCCAGGCCGAGGACCGGGTCCTCGGTGCAGATCCGCCGCACGCCCGCGGCCTTGAGCTCCACGGTCAGGGCCGGCTCGACCGCCGTCGCCCCAAAGTGCCAGCGGTAGGGCGGGAACATCCAGGACCAGCCCAGGACGCTGCCGGGGCCCAGAGTCTCCACCGGTACGCGGCCCCGGCCGGGCACGACGGCGTGCAGCTCCACCAGCCCGCTGCGGATGAGCCAGAACCGGTCCGCCCGCCCGCCCTCCTCGAAGATGCGCCGCTCTGCATGCAGCGGTGCGCGGTGGGCCCAGGCGGAGAGCCGATCCAGCTGCCGTTCGTTCAACCCGGCCAGGAAGGGGTGCTCGGCGAGCAGGTTCTGTACAGTGATCATCAGACTTCCTCCACGTGCCTGGCCCGGACCTCCGGACCGTCTGTAGTGCCGGCGCAGCCGGTCACGCCTCAGCCAGCCGACATGCCTTCCTGGGGGCCTG
Source organism: Micromonosporaceae bacterium (assembly GCA_035649895.1). Taxonomy (GTDB): domain Bacteria; phylum Actinomycetota; class Actinomycetes; order Mycobacteriales; family Micromonosporaceae; genus DASSUC01. Next base: position 7,335 of record DASRIS010000131.1, read on the forward strand.
CGCGACAGCCACCGCCCGATGTTCCAGGCCAGTGTTGCGACCGGCGGATCTGCGTCACCAGGGCCAGGCGGCCCGTCCTGGACGGGTCGGACGGACCGGACACCCGCCGGTACGGGCCGGCTGTGCGGCGCAGGCCGCTGTGCGGAACGGCCGATGACCGCGGCGCCTGGTCTGGCTGTTTCTGGCCGGGGGACCGCTAGCATCGAGACGTGGTCTCGGTGCCAGCCTCAACACCTGACGAGAAACGATGGGGCGCGCCGGCCCTGGGGCTGGGCCCGCTGTCGCGGGTGCACCTGGACGAGCTGCTCCAGGAGCTGCTCGACCGGGTCGGCGAGGTGGTCGCCAGCCGGGAGCGGCTGCGTGCGCTGCTCGACGCGGTGGTCGCCATCGCCACCGACCTGGACCTGCACGCCACCCTGGAGCGCATCGTCGCGGCGGCGTGCCGGCTGGTCGGCGCCCGCTACGGCGCGCTCGGCGTGCTCGACAACGACCGCGGGCTGGCTGCCTTCATCACCTGGGGGATGAGCGAGGAGCAGCGGGCGGCGATCGGGCAGCTGCCCAGGGGCCGGGGTGTGCTGGGCCAGCTGATCGAGGACCCTCGTCCGCTGCGGCTGGCCGACATCACCAAACACCCCAGCTCGTACGGCTTCCCCGCGCACCACCCGCCGATGCATACCTTCCTGGGCACCCCGGTGCGCATCCGGGACCAGGTCTTCGGCAACCTCTACCTGGCCGAGAAGCAGGGCGGGGGGCAGTTCACCGAGGACGACGAGGAGATCGTTGTCGCGCTGGCGGCGGCGGCCGGCGTGGCGGTGGAGAACGCCCGGCTCTACGCCATCTCCCACCGGCGGGAGCGCTGGCTCGCCGCCACCGCGGAGATCACCAACGTCCTGCTGGGGCAGGTACGCCAGACCGCGGCGCTCCGGCTGGTGGCCCGGCGGGCCCGTGAGGTGGCCGAGGCCCAGCTCGTGCTGGTGCTGCTGCACGACGAGGAGAACGACGCGCTGACCGTGGAGGTGGTGGAGGCCGCCGACGGCGCGGCAGCCGAGCGGTTGCAGGGCGCCGTACTGCCGGTCACCGAGACCGCGTTCGGCGACGTGGTCAACGGCGGAGGCGAGCAGGTCCTGCTGGAGAACCTCGGCAAGGCGGCGGCCTGGCCGGTGCCGGTGATGACCGGCGGTGCGCTGGTGGCCCCGCTCACCGCCGACGGCACACTGCACGGCCTGCTGGTGGTGGCCCAGCCGCCCGGGCAGGCCTCCGCGGCCGACGAGGACCAGTCGCTGCTGACCACGTTCGCCGGCCACGCGGCGCTGGCGCTGGAGCGGGCCCGCGCCCAGGACGAGCGGGAGCAGCTGGTGGTCCTGGAGGACCGCGAGCGCATCGCCCGCGACCTGCACGACGTGGTGATCCAGCGGCTCTTCGCCACCGGGCTGCAGCTGCAGACCGCGGCCACCCTGGCCATGCGCCCGGAGGCCGCCAGCCGGGTGAACGCCGCAGTGGACGACCTGGACGCCACCATCCGAGACATCCGGGCGGCCATCTTCGAGCTGCGTACGCCGGTGACGGCGGCGCTGCGCACCCAGCTGCGGGACACCGTCGAGTCGGCCCAGGCGACGCTCGGGTTCCGGCCCGTGCTCGCCCTGTCCGGCCCGGTCGACAGCGCGGTGCCGCACGAGGTACGACCGGACCTGCTCGCCGTGGTGCGGGAGGCGGTCTCCAACGTGGCCCGCCACGCCCGGGCCAAGGCGGTGCAGGTCGGCATCGACGTCGGCAACGGCCGGCTGGCCCTGACCGTCACCGACGACGGCATCGGCATCCCACCCGGCGCCGAGCGCGGTGGGCTGGTGAACATGCGCGAGCGCGCGGAGCGGCTCGGCGGCACCTTCGCGGTCAGGCCCGGTCCGAGCACCGGGACGGTGCTGGAGTGGTGCGTGCCGGTATAGCCCCGGCGCGGCCGCCGGGCTTGACTGCCCGGGCGGTCAGGACTTCTGGCCCTGCGCCTGCGGCGCGCTGACGGGCACGGTGTACGTACGTTCCCCGTACGAAGGAGCCGTCATGGCCACCGCATCCGCCGCCCCGCCCCAGGCGGACATCCTCGCGCACCCGGCGCGGTCGGGGCACCTTCCCGCACACGGCACCGGCCCGCTTCGTTCGGCCGCATCCGCCTCCGCCGCGGGGACGCTGTCCGGGCAGCAGATCGTGGTCGGGTTCGGCGGCACCGGAGGCTGGCAGACGCTGGCCTGGGCGGTGGCCGAGGCGGCGGTCACCGGTGGCCGGCTGTCCGTCTGGTACGTCTGCCCGCCGGACTCCCTGCTCGGACAAGCTGGCCGAGGCGTGCCGATGCGTACCCTCGAGCTGGCCGCGCCCGCCCTCAGCCGGGCGGTGGCAGCGGCCCGGCAGCGGCTGGGCGAGCAACGGGTGGACCTGGTGGTCCAGAGTGGACGGGTCGGCGCGACGTTGCTGCGCGCCGCCGAGCACGCCGACCTGCTCGTGGTCGGGGCACCGGAGCAGCTCGGCTGGGCCGAGCGCCGGTCCACCACGCACCAGGTGGTGACCCACGCGAGCGGCCCGGTCGTCGTGGTCCGCCCGACGGTGACCCCGGTCGAGGGCCCGTTCACCGGGAACGTGGTGATCGGCGTGGACGGCTCGGAGCCGGCCCGGGCCGCCCTGGAGTACGGGTTCTGCTACGCGGCGGCGCATCGCCGGCCGGTGGCTGCGGTGCACGTCGGCGCCCACACCGCGGGCGACCTGTGGCTCGATGACGCCACGGACGAGCCACACCTGGCCGCGGAGCCAGCGGACCTGGCGCTCCTGCACGACGAGCTAGAGCCGTGGCGCCGCCGGTACCCGCAGGTCGCGGTGCGGCGGGCCATCTTCGCCGGCACCGCGCTGCAGGGACTGCTGCGCGCCGCCAGCGGCGCTCGTCTGGTCGTGGTCGGCAACCGCGGCCGGTCCGCCGCGGTGCGGATGGTCCTCGGCTCGGTCAGCCACGGCGCCGTCGACCACGCTCCATGCCCGGTCGCCGTGGTGCCCGCCACGGCGGGGAGGGTACCTGCCGTGACCGGGCGCACCGAGCGGAGCGAAGGCCGCGAGGGCATGGCAAAGGAGGCACGGTCATGACGATCGAGGGATACTCCGAGGCGGCGCTGCACGCCGCTGCGGTGGCCGGCGGGCGAGCCCCGTCCATGCACAACACCCAGCCATGGCGGTTCCGCCTGCGGGGCGGGGCGGTTGAGGTGCTCGCTGACCGGACACGCGCCCTTCCCGTCGCCGACCCGTCCGGGTGGGCGCTGCGGCTGGCCTGCGGGGCCGCCGCCTTCAACGCCCGCCTGGCCCTGGCAGCGCTGGGCCGGCCGGCCCAGGTGATGCTGCGCCCCGACCGGACGGACCCGGAGCTGATGGTACGGCTCGAGCCGGCGCCGCCCCGCCCGCCGAGCGCCGCCGAGCAGCGCCTGTACGCAGCCGTCCCGCGGCGGCACAGCAACCGGGCGCCGTTCTGGCCCGAGCCGGTCTCCGCGGACCTGCGCACCCGGCTCGTGGAGGCCGCTGTGGCCGAGGGCGGCTGGCTGGAGCTGCTGATCGGGCTCGGCCCGGTCGCGGCCCTGGCCGAGATCGCCCAGGCCGCCAACCGGGTGCTCGAGCGCGACGACCGCTACCAGGCCGAGCTTGCGGCGTGGACCCGGCCCGACGAGACCTGGCCGGACGGGGTGCCGGCGGCCGCCGGCGGGCCCAGCCCGGAGCCGCAGGACCTGCTGCCGCAGCGGCGGATGGGCCAGTCCCCGCGGGCGCCCGGCCGGGACTTCGAGCCCGAGCCCCTCGTCGGCGTGCTCGGCACCGCCGGAGACCACCCGCGCGACCAGCTCATCGCCGGCCAGGCACTACAGCGCGTGTTACTGACCGCCACGGACCTCGGGTTGGCCGTGTCCATGCTGTCCCAGCCGATCGAGGTCGCCGCAGCCCGTGAGCAGCTGCGGCTGGCGCTGGCGCGGTACGGCACACCGCAGCTCATCCTGCGCATCGGCTACGGCCAGCCCGGATTTCCCACGCCGCGGCTGGACCCGGCCGTCCTGATCGACCGGAGGGAGCCCGTACCGGGGACGGCGTGACCGGGCAGGTATGTTGCCCTCCGTGATCCTTCGGAGTTCCGCGTGACCCCGCTGTCGTGACCGTGACCGAGACGGTCGTCCGGCACCGGCGGCCGCCCGGCCACTCGCCGGAGCCCGTGCCGGGCGCGCCGCCTGCGGACCGCTGGCGGCACCGGAAGCAGCCCTCCGCCGACCGGCGGCGGGCCTGGCTGGTGCTGCTCGGTACGGCTGTGTTCCTGGTACTCGCCGGTGGCTACGGCGCCGACGTCACCGAGCGGCTCTCCAACGCCGGGTACACCCCGCGCTCGGCCGAGTCGGTCCTTGCTGAGCAGCTGCTCAACGACCACTTCATGGCCGGCACCCCCAACCTCGTCCTGCTGCTGCGTGGCACGGAGTCGGTGGACGGTCCCCGGACCGCCCAGCGCGGGCGGGCGTTCACCGAGCACGTCGCGACCCTGCCGGGGGTGGCCTTCGTCGACTCGTACTGGAGCACCGGCGACCCGGTCCTGCGCTCCGGCGACCGGCTCTCCGCGCTGGTCCTGGTCCGCCTGGCCGGGGACGAGGACCGCGCGCAGCGGGCCGCCGCGGACCTGGTGCCCACGCTGACCGGCGGCTGGGGCGGGTTCGAGATACGGGTCACCGGTGAGGCCCAGGCCAACGTCGAGCTGCAGCGCCGCAGCGACGAGGACCTGGTCCGCGCCGAGCTGCTCGGGGCACCGATCACGCTGCTCATCCTGCTGCTGGTCTTCCGTACGCCGGTCGCCGCGCTGCTGCCGTTCGTGGTCGGCGTGATCTCCGTGGTGGTCACGCTCGCCGTGCTGCGGGTGCTGGTAGAGGTGACCGAGGTGTCGGTCTTCGCGCTCAACCTGGTGACCGTGCTGGGGTTCGGACTCGCCGTTGACTACAGCCTGTTCGTGGTGACCCGGTTCCGGGAGGAGCTGGCCCGCACCGGCCGCCAGGACGAGGCCATCCGGGCCAGCGTGCGCACGGCCGGGCGTACCGTTGTCTTCTCCGCCGCGACCGTGGCGCTGTGCCTGGCCGCGCTGCTGGTCTTCCCGGTCTACTTCCTCAGCTCCCTGGCGTACGCCGCGATCCCCGTGGTCATGGCGGCGAGCCTGGCCGCGGTCACCGTGCTGCCCGCCATGCTCACGCTGTGGGGCCGCTGGGTCGACGCCGTGGATGTGGTCACCCCGCTACGGCGCCGGCTCGGGCTGGGCGAGCCGCGGACCGGGGCGCAGTCGGGCCAGCTGTGGGCGGCGCTGGCCAGCTGGATCGTGCGCCGCCCGCTGCTGGTGGCGCTGCCTACCGTGACCGTCCTGCTGCTCCTGGCGCTGCCGTTCGGGCACGCCAAGTTCGGCCTCACCGACCACCGGGTGCTGCCGCCCGACGCCAACGCCCACGTCGTCGCCGAGGAGGTCGGTGACGAGTTCGACCTCGGCGAGATCATGGTGCTGAACGTGGTGCTCACCGGCCTGGACACGGCGGCGAGCCAGCCGCAGGTCGCCGAGTACGCCCGGCGGCTGTCCACTGTGGCCAACGTGACCCGGGTCGACGCCGGGACCGGGACCTACACCGGCGGCGTGCGGACGGCGGACCTGCCGGTGCCGCAGCTGTTCACCCGGCCGGACGCCACCCGGCTGCGGGTGGTGACCGAGGCCGAGCCATTCTCCAGCGAAGGGGAGCGCCTGGTACGCGCCCTGCGGGAGGTGCCGGCCCCGGGTGACCGGCACGTCGGGGGGCTCGCGGCGGTGTTCGCCGACACCCGGGACGCGGTCGCCACCCGGCTGCCGGTGGCGCTCGGGCTCATCGGGGTCACCACGTTCACCCTGTTGTTCCTCTTCACTGGCAGCGTGGTCGTACCCGCCAAGGCGCTGCTGCTCAACCTGCTCAGCCTCACCGCCACGTTCGGCGCCATGGTCTACGTCTTCCAGGACGGGCACCTGCGCGGGCTGGTCGGCGACTTCGTGACGCCCGGCTACCTGGACGTGACCGTCCCGCTGCTGATGTTCTGCGTGGCGTTCGGCCTGTCCATGGACTACGAGGTGTTCGTGCTCGCCCGGATCCGGGAGGAGTACCTGCACACCGGCGACAACACCCGCGCGGTCGTGGCCGGGCTGGCCCGCACCGGGGCCCTGGTCAGCGCCGCCGCCCTGCTCATCGGGGTGGTGCTGGGGCTGCTCGCCACCTCCGGGGTCTCCGTGCTCAAGCTGCTCGGTGTGGGCCTGTGCCTGTCGGTGCTGGTCGACGCCGTGGTCATCCGCGGGATCCTGGTGCCGGCCTTCATGCAGCTGCTCGGGGAGCGCAACTGGTGGGCGCCCCGGGTCCTGCGACGCCTCCACGAGCGGGTGGGCGTGCGCGACGGATAGCCAGTGGCCCGGGACCGCGCGCCCGGGCGGCGCAGACAGGTTCCCGATACACCCCCAGTTCCAGCGAGCGCATAATTCCCCGACGGCAGATCTCATCAGACAAGGAACGCTGAGATGACCACGTCGCCACTGGCCCAGCGACTGGCCCCCAGGGTCACGCCGCCGCTGGTGCGCGTGCTGGAGGCCGACCCGGACCTGGCCCGGGGCCTGGCCCGCCCGCAGCAGGAGCACGCGGCCCTGGCGCTGGCCGCCCAGCTGTGGACCGGCAACGCCGCTGACGACGCGGCGGACATCGTACGCAGCCGCGAGCCGGAGCCGGTCAGCCTGCTTGTGCTGAGCGGGGTGCTCGCGCACTCGGTCACCGCGTACGGGTCGACCTCGGTGGGCCTGCTCAGCTGCGGCGACGTCTACTGCCCGGGCGAGGACGGCGGGGTGGACGAGGCGGCGGCCGAGCGCCTGGTGGCGCTCGTGGAGACGCGGGTGGCCGTCCTGGACGCCGGCTTCTTCGCGCAGGCCGCCCGCTGGCCCGTAGTGACCCGCAACCTCATGTTCCGCGTCGGCCAGCGGGCCCACCGGCTCTCGCTACAGCTGGCGATCTCCCACATGGTCGGCCTCGAGCGCAAGATCCTCGCGCTGCTCTGGCACCTCGCCGACCAGCTCGGCAGCGTGGGCACGGAGGGCGTGGTGGTGCCGCTGCGCCTGACCAACGGGCTGCTCGGCAACCTGGTGGGTGCCAGCGGGCCCTCGGTCAGCAGCGCGGTCGCCAACCTCACCCGCCAGCAGGCGGTCAGCCGGTTCCCGGACGGCGCCTGGCTGCTGCACCGCAGCGAGCTGTAGCCGGGCCGTTGGAGGCCCCCCGTCCAACGCTCCAACCCGCCCAGACACCGCATCCCGCCGACAACCTCTCCGCGCCCTGTGCGTGCGAACAAGATCTAGAAGAGTTGTGCACCCTATGCCGGCCTAGCTCTTCTAGATCTCTTCCGGGGCGGCGGGTGCTGGAGGGTGAGTGCTGGGGGAGAGGGTGATTTTGGGACTTATCCCCTGCGGGTCGGCGGCACCATTGCCAAGATCGCGATTGTGGCGCCCGATGTGTAGTCGCACTGCACATCTGCTGTATGCGATCGCGATCTTCCGGAAGGGGGGAACGGTGGAGCGGGACAAACTGGGCGCAGCTGACGGTGGGCCGGGGTCACCGGCACCGCGACAGGGTTCGCGCTGAGGTGGCTGAGCGGGGGCAGAACCACATCTGCGTACGGGCGTACCGGTGAGTGGTATCGCTACCTGGCCGATGGCTATGTGGGGGCGAGCGTGGTGATCGGGCGGGCCTGGAGGAGCAGCCACCCGTACCCGGCGACGTAGGCGCTCTCGATGTCGAGCGGCCCGCGGTCCAGGCTGCGCTCGGCCCGCAGGCACAGCTCCGCCAAGGCGCGTACGTGGGCCGCGCCGACGGGCGCCGGCGTCGCGCCGCCGGGTGTACTGTCCTCATTGGACGCCAGCTCGCAGGCGTTGACCCGCAGGCTGACCCGGTCGAGCTGGTAGCTGTCGGCGTCGACCTCTCCGGCCACCAGACGGTCGCCCAGTCCGGCAGTCAGCTCCACCCGTAGCGTGTCCGGGTCGCCGACCGGGTCGCTGGTGAACACAACGGCGGCCGCCGCGGCCGGCAGCAGTGGCTGGACCACCACCGCCATCTCTTCCGCGGCACCCACCAGCCCGGGAAGCCGCGGCGATGCCTGCGGATCCGGCCCTGCCGGACCCCTGGCCGCCCCGGCCGTGCCCCTGGCCGCCCCGGCTGCGCCCCTGGCCGCCCCGGCCGTGCCCCTGGACACCCTGGCCGTGTCCTCTGCTGGCCGGGCCGCGTCCTCTGCCGCCCCTACTGGGCCCCCGGCGGCCCGGTAGTCCTGCGCGCGCTGCGACCACAGGGACGCCCAGCAGTCGCGTACCGCCTGGGGCACACCGCCGGCCGGGACGCCGAGGAAGGTCGCGTGCAGGCCGGCGTACGAGCGGTGCTGGCCGTCCTCGCCGGGGGCGGAGGAGCGCACCGCGAAGGTGCCGTCACCGCCCAGCCTGGTCGCCTCGGCGGCGAGCGTGTCCCGCACCAGCGCGTCGAGCTGGGTGACCAGCTCCGTGGGCAGGTCGGGGACGGGCGTCTCGGGACAGGCGCCGGCCAGCCGGTACGCCGACGTGGTCACCACCACACCGCCGGGACAGGGCAGGCCGGCCGCGCGCAGGGCGTGCAGGCCGGCCGCCTTCCCGCCGGACAGGCGTACCGATCCGGCACCGGGCTCGTCGAGGTCGAGCACGATCGGGTCGCGCTGCGGTACCGCCGCGGGCGCTAGGGCCGCGCGGGTGGCCCGGCCGGTGTGGCCGGCGACCGGCGCTACCACCGTGCCGGCGCCGGCTGCGCCACGCCACCAGCCACCGCTCCCACGGGAGCCGGATAGTCGGCCGCCGCGCCACCCGGAGTCGTGCCACCAGCCACCGCGCCACCAGCCACCGCTCCCGCAGGGGCCGGCGCAATCTCGTCCGGTGTGGACCCGGTCCCGGCCTGGTCGGTCTGGCACCGGGCGATGAGCGCGGCGAGGTCCGCCACTGTCGCCAGCCGGCGTACCCGAGGGTCGTCGAAGAGCTCGACGCCGAACTCGTCCTCGGCGGCCACCATCAGCTCCAGCCCGGAGACCGAGTCGATGCCGAGGTCGTCGGCGAGCCGGTCGTGCGGCCACAGCCGGCGGCGCCGGCCCTTGATCTGCGCGTAGATCTGTTCCAGCACAGCGTAGAGCTCCTCGTTGCCGTTGTCAGGCAAGGAGTCTCACCTCCCCTGTCGTACCGTCCACATAGACCTCCTGCCCCGGGCGCAGGTCCCGGGCGAGCGGGTGACCGATGACGCTGGGTAGACCGTGCTCACGCAGCAGGATCGCCACATGGGACAGCGCGCTGCCGCGCGCGGTGACCAGCGCGTCGATGTGCGGCAGGACGGTCTGGATCTGCACGTCGGCGCGCTCGCATACGAGGATCCGACGCCCCCCGTTGGCGTCGGGGCCCGGTTCGTAGCGGCCGTCCGCGCCGGGTACGACCACCGTCCCGGTCACCTGGCCGGGACAGATGCCCACACCGGCGCGGGTGCTGGCGGGCTCGGGAGCACCCGTACCCGGTCCGTCCTGCGCCGTGTTGAACAGGTCCGGCATCGGCCGGTCGATCGCCTGGGCGCACTCCTCCGCCCGGGACCGGGCGTACCGGTGCAGCTGCGCGGCGGGCATCGACTCGTCGAGCAGCTCGTTGAGGGAGAGGTACGGCCAGTCGCCGTCGGCCAGGCCGCGACGCGCCGCGACCGCGCGCACCACGAGCCGCATCACGTGCAGCGTCCGCATCGCCAGCGACTTGGTGTGCTCGCGCTGCTCCATCGCGATGCGTACGACCGCCGACAGGCGGGGCAGCTGCAGCGTCCGGCTCAGCGGTACCAGCGCCCACGGGTCCTCGGGTAGCAGGCCGTCCGTCTCGGCGCCGGCGACCGGCGGCCCGAGCGCGCCCACGTACCTGTCCCAGGGCTCCTGGTCGTCGGCGACCTCGTAGAACTGCCGGTGCAGGAAGCTGGTCGCCTCCGGCACCGCCGCACCCAGGTCGGCCAGGCGCTGCCAGACCAGCGAGTCGGGCCGGTTCACCAGCGGCTCCAGCTCGCGCCAGTACGGCACGAACCGGCGCGCCACGCCGTCCTGCACCGCCAGCAACGGCAGGATCAGCATGGTGCTGGCGTAGTGGGTCTCCCACACGCGGTCCAGCAGCCGCACCGCGCCGGGCAGCAGCCGCCCGAGGGCCAGCGAGCCACCGCCCGCCGGCAGGCCGGGCGCCCCCTTCCGGCCGGGACGCGCCTCGGCGAGGGCCGCCTCCAGCTGCGGGACCTGCTCGGTGAGCGCGCCGACCCGGCGCCGGGTGAGCAGCAGCTCCCGAGCGAGCTGCGGCAGCACGGCGGCACCGCCACGGTACGGCCGCCCGCCCGGCGGCTCCGGCACCGGCGCGTCCTCGAAGTAGCTGCGCGTCACCAGGGCCGGGTCCAGCCCTGGTACGCCGTACGCGAGCTGGCAGAACCCGGACAGGTTGTGGTACGGCCGGCAGCTGAAGTACCCGACGAACACGAAGTGCGAGCCAGTGGCCCACCTCGCCCGGGGGAACAGCCGGCCGGCCACGTTGCGCATGCCGCGCTCCACCGGGGGCCCGACCAGCGACCAGGACATCGGCGAGAGCCGGTCCGGAGCGACCTCGGCGAAGTTGCCGGCCGAGTAGGTCGTGAAGACCGGGTGCGGATCCGTGTCCAGGCTGGCCAGGTCGGCCCAGCCAGCTGCGGGTCCGGCCACAGTGGACCCGGGCGTGGGCCGCGTCATGCGGCCACCAGCCCGAGGCTGTGGGCGCGCAGCAGCTCACCCGTGCGTTCGACGTACCGCGGCGGGCTCGCCGGCAGCGGTACCGGCAGCTCGTCCAGGATGCCGGCGGCGAGCCGGGGCCATGGCGTCAGGTAGTCGCACACCTCCCGCGACAGCCCGAGCACCGGCGCCGCGAGCCGTACGGCGGAGACCAGCCCGGGGGCCGCCACGATGCGGGGGATGACGCCCCAGGCGCTGCACAATGCGGTGAGCGTGGCGTTCAGCGTCGGCGCGGCAGGGTCGTACCAGGTCCAGGTGCCGCCGACCGGCTCGTGCTCCAGCGCCGCCCGGACCACCTGCGCGGCGGCCGTGCTGTCCGTGACGTAGCACGGGAAGTCGCCGCGCCCGGTGATCGGCAGCGGCAGGCCGGAGAGGGCGGCCGGCAGGGCGGTGAGGATGCCGGACCGGGTGCTCGGCGCGACCGGACCGTCGGCGCCCAGCACCGGGCCCAGCCGCAGGATCCGGGCGGGTACGCCGTCCGCCTCCTGCCAGGCCGTCTCGGCGAGGAACTTGCCGTACTCGTACCAGTTGCGGAAAGCCTGGCCGACCTGGAGGTCCGCGTTGCCGACGATGCCCGGGCAGCGGCCGAAGACGAGAACCGACGACACGTGCACCACCGCCTTCAGGCGGGGGCAGCCACGGGCGAACTCGATGAGCCGCTGCGTGCCGCGCAGGTGCAGGTCGACCGCTGTGCGCGGGCCTTCGGACACGGCCACCGACCCGAAGCAGGACACCACGTGGGTGGTCTGCTCGGACAGGCGCGCGGCGTCGGCCGGAGGGAGCCCGAAGCCGGGCCGGCGTACGTCGCCGGCGACCCACTCCGCGCCGGCGACCCACTCCGCTGCCGCAGCTGAGGCGGCGCCGGTGGAGGAGGATGCACCGGCAGGCGCGTGGCGGGAGAGCACCCGCACCTCGTGCCCGTGCCGGGTCAGGTCGGCGACGACCGCCGCGCCGAGCACGCCGGTGCCGCCGACCACCAGCACGCGCATGGGGCCGCTGCCCAGGTGTCCCTCGTGGACGCCGCCCGTGCGTCCGTCGCTGACGGCGCTCATGCGTACCTCGCAAACGGCCGGTCCAGCGCGCGCGGCCGGGAGGCCGGCGCGGCCAGGTCGAAGGCGAGCCGCGCGATCAGCTCGGCGGTGACCGCTGGCGGGTCGCCGGGCAGGAAGCGGGCCAGCCGGTCCCGCTCGAACACCCGGTTCAGGCACAGGTAGCGCAGCCCGGTCACGGCGTTGGTCGCGGTCGGCGCCAGCCGCTGCAGCCGGGGCAGCTCGGTCGACAGCCACAGCAGCGGCTGCTCCGGTGCCGGCACCGCGCGCAGCGGCGCATGCACCCGGTGCGGGTCCAGGTCGGCGAAGGCGGCCAGCACCGAGCGCAGCGTGGGCGCGTGCTCGCCGGCGCAGACATGGGCGATCTGGGGCCGCGGGTCAGCCAGCCGCAGCACGCCCAGGGCAAAGTGGACCAGGGCGTCGGCCGCCCGGTCCCGCGGCAGCATGTCGACCCTGCCCTGGCTGGTGACGGGCACCCAGGGCCAGCGGCGGTGCCGGGCCGCGGCGAGCTGGTAGAGCGAGCTGAGCTTTGCGGTGTGGCCGGTGGTGGCGTCGCCGAGCAGGCCGCCGATGCGGGCGATGCCCACGGCCACCTGCGGGCCGCGGTGGCCGTTGGACCCGGACGCGGCTCCTGGTTCGGCGACCCGGCGCAGGAGGTAGTGCTCGGCGAGCCACTTGCTGTGCTCGTACTCGGTGCGCCGGGAGTCCGGCCCGAACGGCACCTCCGGCACCACACCGACCCGCCCGCCGGCGACAAAGACCGAGCTGGCGTGGACGTACGCGCCGCAGCGGGGGTGGCGCTCGCGCAGCCGCCGGGCGAGCGTGAGCCCGTGCAGCGCGCCGACGACGTTCACCTGGTGCAGCCGGCGGGCCGGCGCCGCCCAGTTCGTCTCGGCGGCCACGTTGAGGACCAGGTCCACATCGGACGCCAGCCGGTCCAGCTGCTCGGGCTCCAGCCCCCAGTGCGGCTGGGTCACGTCGCCCGCGACGGCAGCCTCGGCCAGCTCCGGCAGCTGCGGGAAGGTCCGGCGTACCCGGGTGCCCGCCGACCACCGGCCGACCGGCCGTACCACCGGCACCAGCTCGACCCCGGCGGCTGCGGCGCGGCTGGCCAGGCCGTGGCCGAGCTGCCCGGTGAGGCCCGCCACGAGGATCCTGATCACTGGTGGACCCACCGGTCGTAGAGCTCGTCGTCGCTGTTCAGCCCGGTGGCGACCAGCTCCCACATCATCTCGTCGCTGCCTGCGCCCAGCCGGGCCACCCGGACGTCGCGCAGCAGCCGGGGGAAGGGCGTCTCATCCTCCAGGTAGCCGGTGCCGCCGAACATGTGCGCGCACTCCGCGGTCACCTCCTGGGCCAGCTTGGCGACGACCGCCTTGGCCCCGGCGACGTCCCGCATGGACACCGGCCCGGCACTGGTCTCCGGGTCGCGTGCCGCGCCGTCCTCCGGCTGGCCGCCGGGCTGCTGAGGGTCTGGCTGCTGAGGGCCGGGCCGCTGGCGGCCCGCCCGCCGGGCGCCGAGGCCGCCGGCGAGGCCGTACACGCCGTGCCGGGCCAGGGTGACCTGCGCGCTCAGCTCGGCGAGCCGCAGCCGCAGCGCCTGGTGCTCGAAGAGGGGTACGCCGAACTGCTCGCGCCGGCGGAGCCGGGTCGCCGCCAGCGACACCGCCAGCGCTGCTCCGCCCAGCACCTGGGCGGCGAGGGCGAGCCGCTCGTGGATGAGGCCCCAGGTGACCGCCTCCAGGCCCAGCCCGGGGCGGACCAGGACCGCCTCATCCGGGACCTGGGCGTCCACGGTGAGCCGTACCGTCTCCAGGCTGCGCAGGCCGGTGGTCTCCAGTCGCTTGTGGACAACCAGCGCGCTGCGGGGGACGACGACGATCGCCGGACCCTCCTCGGCCCGGCACAGGATGAGCGCGAAGTCCGCCTGGCTGCCGGGGGAGACGAACCACTTGGTGCCCTGCACGCTCCAGCCGTCGCCGGCCGGGCGCAGCTGCGTGGCCACCGCGGTCAGGTCCGACCCGGCGTGCTGCTCCGATGTGGCCAGGCAGAGCACCGCCCGCCCGGCCAGGGCCTGGTCGCGGACGGCGCGGGTGTACGGCGTGCGCGCGAAGCGCACCAGCAGCCCGGAGGCGGCCTCCAGGTGCAGGCTCAGCCCGACGCCGACCCCACCCAGGCCGGCCAGGCCCAGCTCCTCGGCGAGCGTGACGCACCGGCGCAGGTCGCCGTGGCCACCGCCGGCCCACCGCTGCGCGAACAGCCCGGCGGCCCCGAACGCCTCGACCGCCTCCCGGGGGAACCGGCGGTCCCGCTCGGCCGGCCCGACCAGCGGCGCCACCTGGTCGGCGATCACCTGCCGGACGCGGCTGCGAAAGCCCATCTGCGCGGTCCCAGCCGGCTCGACCAGCCCGGTTGGCGCGGCGGGTCCGGTTGGCGCGGGCGCTGCCGCCGCGGCGCTGTCCGCGAGCGCGGTCCCTTCTGCGAGCGCGGTCACCGCTGTGCCTTTGTCGCGGGGATGCGGTGCACTGCCTCGGCACCGAGGTCGCCGGCGACCAGCCGCCACCACAGCCAGGCACGGCGCGGCTTCCCGCTGGACGTGCGGCGGATGGCTCCGCGCGGCACCCGGTAGACCACCGCGTCGACCTCCTCACCGCCCAGCTGCCACAGCTGCTCGCACAGCGCCACAAGCTGGTCGGGCTGTCCGGTCTCGGCCACGGCGGCGAGCACCGGGCCGTCCTCCCCGACGCCACCGAGCACCACGTACGCATGAGCGGGCAGCGGGCAGGCGGTGGCGACAGCGGCCTCCACGTCCTCGACGTACAGGTTGCGCCCGCGCACCTTGACGCTGTGCGCGATCCGGCCGATGACGTACAGCTCGCCGTCGATGGTGAAGCCGGCGTCGCCGGTGCGCAGCCGGCCGTCCTGGAACGCCTGCTGCCCGGCCTGCCCGGGCGCCCCGGCAGGGGCCACGGTGCGGTAGCCCGTCGCCACGGACGCCCCGGTCACCACGATCTCGCCCAGGTGCCCGTCCGGCACGCGCACGCCATTTTCGTCCACTATGGACACATCGGTGCCCGGATGGGGCCGGCCGCAGTTGACCACCCAGCCGCGCGACTCGTCGCCGCCGGACCCGCCGGGCACCTGGTGCGCCAGCGCGCGTTCCAGCACCGGCACCGGCGAGCCGAAGCGCAGCGTGGACCAGTCGATGCGTACGGCGTACGGCGGGCGGCCGACCCGCGCACCGGTGACGAGCAGGGTCGCCTCGGCCAGCCCGTACGCGGGAGCCACCGTGCCCGGCTGGAAGCCGGTCGGTGCCAGCAGCCGGTTGACGTCGGCGAGCACGCCCGGCTGGATCCGGTCGGCGCCCACGATCGCCACCCGCCAGCCCGACAGGTCCAGCCCGGCCACCTGCTCGGGCCGTACCCGCCGGGCGAGGTAGGCGAAGCCGAAGCAGGGGCAGACGCTGGCCGCGCTGCGGCCGTCATGGAAGCACTCCAGCCACTGCATGGGGGAGCGCAGGAACTGGTCGGGGCGCAGCACGCGCAGGTCGTACTGGAAGGCCATCGGCCCCAGCAGCGTGCCGATGAGCCCCATGTCATGGAAGAACGGCAGCCAGGTCGCCACCCCGCCGGCGCCGGCGTCGGCCGTCCAGGACCGCATCATGGCCAGGTTGGCCTCGAGGTTGTCCCAGCTCACCTCGACACCGCGGGGCGCACCGGTGGAGCCGGACGTGAACTGGAGCAGGGCCAGCCGGGCCCGGGGCCGGCTGGGCGCCGGTGACCCGGCCGCCCCGTCCCCGTCCAGCGCGAGCTCGCGTACCGGGATGGTCAGGCCGCCTTCGGCGACCGCGGCGGCGACGGTCGGCAACAGCTCGGCGGTGGTCAGCACGAACGCGGGCCGCGCCACCCGCAGGACGGCAGCGAGGTGCTCGCCGTACGCGCCGGACCGGAACGACTCCGGGACCGCCAGCGGGCACGGCGTCCCGCCCGCCAGCAGGACCGCGGTGAAGGCGGTCGGGAACTCCGGCCCGTTCGGCAGCACCAGGGCGACCACGTCGTCGCGGCGCAGGCCCCAGGCCACCAGCCGCGCGGCTGCGGCGTGCACCTGCCGCGCCAGCTCGGGGTAGCCGAACCGGCGCCACTCGCGCCCGACCAGAAAGTGCAGCCCGCGGTCGGATCGCGGGTCGTCCAGCCAGTCCAGCGGCCCGCGCGCTGGGTACGCGCCAGCGCGGGCCACGGTGGCGGGCCACCCGGCGCCCGCGGTCCGCAGCTCCTCAGTGAGGACACGGCTCATCTCGTCATCCACCCCCGACACGCCGGACCGGAGCCTCGCGGTGCTGCGGCATGCCATGTCAGCCCGGATACCAGCGGCGATGCTAGGGCGGTGGCCGCGCCGCGGTCGGACCGCCGGCCACCGACCTTCAGATTGCTGAAGGTCCACCGGCGGTCGGGTTCGCCGACCCGACGGTCGCCCGCCGCCGGCCGCCGCCGGCCGCTATCTGTGGTCGCATGACCGTTCCGAGTACGGACCACCGGCCGCCGCAGCCGACCTCGACGCCACCACCGGCGGGGTCGTCGACGACGTCGACATCGCCGGCGGACCAGCCCGCCGGCCGGCAGGGGCTGTTCGACCCGATCGCCCCGGTCTACGCCTGGCTCATCCCGAAGCTGTGGCACTGGGTCCAGCCCGGCCTGGAACGGTGGATGGTCACCACGCTGTCCGGCGCCGAGCGGATCCTCGACGCGGGCACCGGGTCCGGGCACTGGCTGGCCGTGGTCGGGCGGGCCCGGCCCCGTACGGAGCTGGTGGGGCTCGACCTGTCCCCGGCTTTCCTGGAGATCGCGCAGCGCAAGACGGCGCGGCTACGGCCGCAGCCGCGGTTCGTGCTCGGGGACATGACCGACACGCCGTTCCCGGACGGGTCGTTCGACGCGGTGATGTGCGCGTGGGTGCTCGACACCCTGCCGGACGTGGCTGGCGCGCTGCGCGAGTTCCGCCGCGTGGTCACGCCGGACGGTGCTGTCGCGCTGATCATCCGCGGCCGCAGCAGCTTCGTGTCGACCACCGTCGAGGTGGTCTCCCGGGCCTTCATCGGCACGCTGCGCGCCGTCCGGGCCCGTTCCCTGCGGGCCGCACGGATATCCGGCGACCTGTGGCTGCGCCGCCCGCTCATGCCGGAGCTGCCCGCGCTGTGCGCCGGCGCCGGCCTGGAGATCGCCGAGCTGACCGCCAACCGGCTCTTCACCCGGGTGCTGCTGCGCCCGCTTGACGACGCCACCGCCCCTACCACCCCCACCACCGCCGGCACCCGGACGACCGGGGTGCCTGGCCACGACGCGAAGGGCTGAGATGAGCGAGCTGACCCAGGAGGCTGTCGGCACCGGTACGGCCATCCGGCCCAGCCTGGTGACCGGCGTGGGCCCGGTGGCGCGGCTGCTGGGCGTGCTGGGCTCGGCCCGGCCCACCACCCGGCTCTGGTTCGACCTGCTGGCACCGGCGGCCATGATGGCCGCGGTCTACGACGGCCCGGCGCCGGTGCGCAACGTGGTCGCCATGCTGAGCATCGCCGTGCTGTTCCACGCCGCCGCCAACTTCTTCAACGACTCCAACGACGTCGAGGTGGACGCCGCCAGCAGCGAGCCGTCCCGGCAGCTGCGCCCGGTCCAGCGCGGCCGGATCAGCCCGCGCGACCTCAACATCGCCGGTGCCGTGCTGGTCGCGGCGAGCGTCCTGCTCGCCCTGCTGCTGCCGTGGCCGGCGGTGCTGCTGCTGCTGATCGTGCTGGTGCTCAACGTGGCGTACAACTTCCCGCCGATCCGGCTGGCTGGCCGGCCGGTCGTACTCCAGGTCTTCTGGCCGGTCATCTGGGCGTTGATGTTCGCGCTGTGCACGCTGGCGATGAAGTCCGGCACCTGGCGGGACGCGCTGCCGTTCCTCGCCTTCGTCGCCCTCTTCATGGGCGTGGGCGAGGGCATCACACAGGACGTGCGGGACGTGGACAACGACGCGGCCGGCGGCCGGCGTACCACCCCGGTCGTGTTCGGGCTGAAGGCCAGCCTCGTCGTGGCCTGGCTGGCACAGCTGCTGTCGGTCGGCGCCTGGCTCTGGTACGCCCAGACCGGCGAGCTGGCCTGGGGATGGACCGCGGCGGGCACGCTGGTGCTGGCCGGCTGGCTGGCCTACTTCCTGCGGCTGGCGTGGCGGCTGTGGCCGGGGCGCGGCTTCGACGGCACCGTGCTGCTGGACAAGCCGGCCGCAAAGCTCACCCACGTCGGCTCGATCTACGTGTTCAGTGCGGTGAACCTCATCGTCGTGCTCGCCGCCGTACTGCCGCTGGTCCGGTAGTAGCTATGTCAACGGTGGTTGGGTCGGGGCGCCTCCCGGAGCCGGAGCGTCTTTCGGGGCGGGGGCGCCTTCCGGAGGCGGGCCGCGCTCCGCAGGCGGGGCGTCCCGCGCTGGCCCGCGTCGCCCGGTGGCTGCGCGCCGAGCAACGTACCGTGCTCGCCGTCACCGGCGCCGCGACGTTCGGGGTCTGGGGGCTGGCCCTGCTGCTGTCCCCGGACCGCGCCCGCCGCGAGCTCGACGACCGTGCCGCCGCGTGGTACCAGCGTGAGCTGGCGCTGTTCGACATCGGCCACGCGGCCGGCGTGGCCCTGGCCATGCGCGGGTCGCGCGGCGACCCGCAGCGGCTGGCCGAGAGCCTGCGCACCATGTCGGTCACCACGCTCATGCTCGCCGCCGCCCACGTTGCCGAGCTGGTACGCCCCAACCGGCGGGCGGTCGGCTACCACACCGCCTTCGCGATCCTGGACCTGGCGTGGGCGCTCGCCGCGCTGCGCGCCGCCGGCCCGGCCGGTGCCCCAGCGCCGGAGCGCACCCGGCCCACGGCTACGGTGAGGGAGACCTGAGCACACCGTCGTGTGGGAGGTGGCGATGAGCGAGAGCCCGGCCCAGCTGGCCCGTCGCATGTGGACGCTGTTCGAGCCGGTGCACGAGATCACGTACTTCTCCCCCGAGGCCCGGGCGGCGTACGAGGCGGCGGGCCTGCGCGGCGGCTGGCGCAGCTACTTCGCCGGCCGGTCCGCCCCGCTGGGACCCGTGCCCGCCGCTCCGGTCGTCGCCGCGTTCTACGGCTTCGCTCCGGGCCTGGTGGCCAAGGCGATCCCCAGCGCGTGGCAGCAGCTGCCTCCCGAGCAGGTGCTCCAGGCGCGGCTGGCTGGTGTGGTGGCGGCGCTGTCGCGCCTGCTCAACGGCGCCGGGCCGGAGGTGGACGGTGCTGCGGACCAGGCTCCGGTCACCCAGGACCAGGTTGCGGAGGCTGCGGAGCTGCTGGAGGCGGCGGTGGACCGGCTGGACCTGGCGGGGCGGGTGCTGGGTGCGGCCAACGCCGCCCTGCCCCGACCCAGCGAGCCGCTGGCGCGGCTCTGGCACGCGACTACCGTGCTCCGCGAGCACCGCGGGGACGGGCACAACGCAGCGCTGGTCGCCGCCCAGGTGGGTGGCTGTGAGTCGCTGGCCTGGCGGGCCGCGTTCGATATGCCCCGCGAGGCTCTCCAGCCGTACCGCGGGTGGAGCGACGAGGAGTGGCACGCCGCCGAGCAGCGGCTCGTCGAGCGCGGCTGGCTCGACCGCGACAGGCGCCCGACGCCGGCCGGGGTGCAGGAGTACGGCGAGATCGAGCTCTCCACGGACCGGTCGGCGGCGCAGCCGTGGCAGGCGCTCGACCCGGCCGCCGTCGGGCGGCTTCAGGAGCTGCTGGCTCCTATCGCGACCGCCTGCTACGGCGCGCTGCCGCCCGCCGTCCCCACCGGCCTGCCAGATCCTGGAACGGTTTCTGCCACCGCCTGAAAGCGCCGGACGGCCGAGCTGTGGGACCACCTCCATCAGGTGCGCAGGTAGGCAGGGTGACTGGGCGTGTTGTCCGCCGAGGACTCGCCTATGGGCGTGGCCGGGCGCGGCGGAGCGCGGGTGACCGGCACAATGCATCACGGCCCACGTAGCTCACCTGGCTGCGGGCCGTGACGTATCCCGGACCATCACGAGGGGGGACTGTGGCGACGTCTGTCAACGCCCGGATCGCCGAGGAGCTCGGCGTCACCGAGCGGCAGGTCACGTCGGCGGTCGAGCTGCTCGACGGCGGGTCGACCGTGCCGTTCATCGCGCGCTACCGCAAGGAGGCGACCGGCGCGCTCGACGACGCGCAGCTGCGCACGCTGGAGACCCGGCTGCGCTACCTGCGCGAGCTGGAGGAGCGGCGCACCGCCGTACTGGAGTCGATCCGCAGCCAGGGCAAGCTGGACGAGGCGCTCGAGGCGCAGATCATGGCGGCCGACTCCAAGGCCCGGCTGGAGGACATCTACCTGCCGTACAAGCCCAAGCGGCGGACCAAGGCGCAGATCGCCCGGGAGGCCGGCCTGGAGCCGCTGGCCGACGCGCTGCTCACCGACCCCACCCTGGACCCGGCCGCGACGGCCGCCGGGTACGTCGACGCAGACCGGGGTGTCGCCGACGCCGCGGCCGCGCTCGACGGGGCCCGGGCCATCCTGGTGGAGCGCTTCGCCGAGGACGCCGACCTGATCGGCGCGCTACGCGAGCGGATGTGGACGCAGGGCCGCCTGGTGTCGAAGGTACGGGAGGGCCGGCAGGACAGCGGCGCGAAGTTCGCCGACTACTTCGACTTCGCCGAGGGGTTCACCACGCTGCCCTCGCACCGGATCCTGGCGCTCTTCCGGGGGGAGAAGGAGGAGGTCCTGGACCTGACGTTCGACCCCGAGCCGGAGACAGATGCGCCAGCGGCGCCAGCCGCCGGCCCCAGCGGGTACGAGGTGGCGGTCGCGCACCGCTTCGGCGTCGCCGACCGGGGCCGGCCGGCCGACCGCTGGCTGGCCGAGACCGTGCGCTGGGCCTGGCGCACCCGCATCGTCGTACACCTCGCGGTTGACCTGCGCACGCGCCTGTGGCTCGCGGCAGAGGACGAGGCGGTACGGGTCTTCGCGGCGAACCTGCGCGACCTGCTGCTCGCCGCGCCGGCCGGGACGCGGGCCACCATGGGCCTGGACCCTGGGCTGCGGACCGGGGTGAAGGTGGCGGTGGTCGACGCGACCGGCAAGGTGGTGGCGACGGCGACCATCTACCCGCACGAGCCGGCCCGGCGCTGGGACGAGTCGATCGCGGTGCTGGCCCGGCTGGCCAAGGCGCACGCGGTGGAGCTGGTCGCGATCGGCAACGGCACCGCCTCCCGGGAGACCGACCGGCTCGTCGCCGACCTGGTCCGGCGCCACCCGCAGCTCAACCTCACCAAGGTCATGGTCTCCGAGGCGGGCGCCTCGGTCTACTCGGCCTCGGCGTACGCCTCCCGGGAGCTGCCCGAGCTGGACGTGTCGCTGCGGGGCGCGGTCTCCATCGCGCGGCGCCTGCAGGACCCGCTGGCCGAGCTGGTCAAGATCGACCCACGGTCGATCGGCGTCGGGCAGTACCAGCATGACCTGGCGGAGACGAAGCTTGCCCGCTCCCTGGACGCGGTCGTGGAGGACTGCGTGAACGCGGTGGGCGTGGACGTGAACACGGCCTCGGCGCCGCTGCTCAGCCGGGTGTCGGGCATCGGGGAGGGGCTGGCCGGCAACATCGTCACCCACCGGGATGCGAACGGCCCGTTCCGCTCGCGGCGCGGGCTCAAGGACGTGCCGCGGCTGGGGCCCAAGGCGTTCGAGCAGTGCGCGGGCTTCCTGCGCATCCCTGGCGGCGCCGACCCGCTCGACGCGTCCGGCGTGCACCCGGAGGCGTACCCGGTGGTGCGCCGGATCCTCACCGCGGCCGGCACCGAGCTGCCGTCGCTGATCGGCAACACGGCGGTGCTGCGCAAGCTGCGGCCGGCCGACTTCGTCGACGACACCTTCGGCCTGCCGACCGTCACCGACATCCTGGCCGAGCTGGAGAAGCCGGGTCGGGACCCGCGCCCGGCGTTCCGTACGGCCAGCTTCGCCGAGGGCGTGGAGAGCCTGGCGGACCTCGTACCCGGAATGGTTCTTGAGGGTGTGGTGACCAACGTGGCGGCGTTCGGGGCGTTCGTCGACGTCGGCGTGCACCAGGACGGCCTGGTGCACGTGTCCGCGATGTCGCACACCTTTGTCAAGGACCCGCGGGATGTGGTCAAGCCCGGTGACATCGTCCGGGTCCGGGTGCTCGAGGTGGACCTGCCGCGCAAGCGCATCTCGCTCACGCTGCGCCTGGAGGACCCGGCGGAGGCTGGGGGCGAGCGGCGGTCGAGGTCCGGTGGTGACCGCCGCGACGGTGGCGACCGCCGGGGCGGCGGGCGCGGGGCGGGCGGCGGCGGGCGGCCCCGGCCGGACCGCGGCCCCAGCGGAGGTGGCGGCGCGCTCGCCGATGCGCTGCGCCGGGCCGGCCTGGACCGGGGGCTCGGTGGCTCGCGCTGAAAGAACGCGCGACCGAGCGGACCGCCCCTGCCGAGCGCAGCCGGGCCAGCACCTGTACCGGCAGGTCCCGTAAAGCTCCACTCAACACCGCTTTCGACCTGGTCGACCCGTCACGTCCTGCAGCTGAGGTACACCGTCCGGGCCGGCTCGACGCTGGTGGAGCCGGGGCTCACCCCGGCCAGCGACGCCGAGCTGCACTATCCCACCTGGGACGAGCTCATTCACGAGTGCGCCACCAGCCGGGTGTGGGGCGGGGTGCACTTCACGAAGACGGTCGAGCGGTCCCTCGAGTTCGGCGCGCAGTTCGGCGACCTGGCCTACGAGTGGGTGCAGCGACACATCAATGGCGACGTCGCCTGAGGAGACGTCGGGTGGCGAGCGTGACGGCGGTGCGGAGCTGTCGCACCGCCCGTTCATCGCGGGCGACCTTGGTCCGGCGCGGGTCCACGACCAGCCGCGGCGGGTCGGGGTGCCGATGCCGCTGCGGCGCGCCCATCTCGCCCCTCAAAGCTCCGGTGGACTTGTCGGCGCCTCCTTGTCCACGAAACCGGAGCCACACGGACAATGCGCCGGTGCTCAGGTCGGCCCGGCTACCGTGGCCCGCCATGTGGGAGGTGCCGCAGCCGGCGAAGAGTGTCGTAGGGCGGTGGGAGGATCCAGTCGTCAGTGAAGCCTCTTCCGATGAGGTGAGACACATGCCCGGACTAGTTCCTCCGGTCGCTGACGAGCGGGAGGGCCTGCTCGCCTACCTCGCCCAGCAGCGCTACATGCTCCGCACCACGGCGTACGGGCTCACCGACGAGCAGGCCCGGGCGACACCGACCGCGAGCTCCCTGAGCGTCGGGGGTCTGGTCAAGCACGCGGCCGACATGGAGCGGAGCTGGATGGCGCGGGTTCTCCAGCGCGACTACGAGTCCGACTACGCCGCCAACTTCCGGCTCGAGCCGCACGAGACGCTGGCGAGCGTCTTGGAGGCTTACGAGCAGGTGGGCAAGGACACGGAGGCGGCCGTCGCCGAGGTCGCCGATCTGAGCCAACGGGTGCCGGTCCCACGAGGGGTGCCCTGGTTCCCCGCGGATGTCGAGGCGTGGTCGGTCCGCTGGGTCCTGCTCCACCTGATCGAGGAGACGGCCCGCCATGGGGGCCACGCCGACATCATCCGCGAAAGCGTGGACGGTGCGACCGCCTTCTCGTTGCTGGCCGCAGCGGAGGGCTGGCCCAGCACGCCGTGGGTCCAGCCATGGCAGGCGCCGGCAGGACCAGCGCCGTGAGCAGGGCTCCGCGGTCGCGCGGCCCGGAGCCGTGATGCCTACGACCGGTGGCCGCCCTGGGAGTGGACGGCCACCGGCCGGTTGGTGGAGGAGTTAGGTCAGATAGCGCGGAAGGCGACGTCCAGCGTCTGCGACAGCCGGGTGTGCCCCGCTGCGCTCGGGTGCGGCGAGCCGCCGACCGCGGTGTTCTGGATGTCACCGCCCAGCAGGAACGGAGCCGCCTGAGCCCGTACCTTCGGGTTGGCCGGGATGCCCGCGACGATCGCCGCGTTCAACGCGTTGACCAGGTTGCGGACCGCCCCCACCCACATCGGGTCGATGAGTGGCTGCAGGTTGGGGTTGATGCGTGGCGGCAGCAACCCAACCACCCAGGGTGGAGCGTTGTCCCGTACGAAGAGCCAGCCGAAGTTGGCGACGTCCACATTGGCCGGGTTGATGTCGTAGTAGAGCATCCACACGATCTTGTCCGCCCCGGCGGCGATCATCGTGTTGACGATGCGGGTGGCGTCCGCGGTGATCCCAGCCATCTCGTTGGGACCGTCGTAGCGCGGCACCCCGATCCGGTGGAAGAAGTCCATCGCGAACGGGTTGAGGCGGCGCACCCGCAGCGTGCAACCGCCACCGTTGGTCACGATGCCGGCCCGGCCGCCGATCGCGTTCCAGCTGAAGCTGCTGCGCGGGATGACGGTCTGCTGCATGAACTCCATGCCCCGGCACTTGACGAGCTGGGCAAGACCGTGGTCCAGTTGGTGTTGTTCACCCCGCCTGTGGTCACGAAGTACGCCTTGCGGTTGTCCGCCTTGGCCTTACGCACCACTGCGTCGGCCAGCGCCACCGGAGGGAAGGCACGGCCCCAGTTGTTGCCGCACCCGTCCGGGTTGTTCGCGGCCGACGTGCGCATCTCGCCGGTACTGAACCCGGTCCGGGCGAAGTTGTAGTACTCCACCACGTTGGGGTTGAGGTTGTCGAAGTACCGGCCAACATAGCTGAACTTCGCGTGGTTACCGGTGAGGCCGCGGAAGTCGGCCGAGGTGCGGTTGCACAGCCCGGTGCCGAAGCCCCACTGGTGGTGCGCTGAGGTGACCGAGTCACCGGTCGCGACGAGCACCACCGGGTTGGCCCGGTCGGGGATGTTGTTCGGGTTCCGGCAGTCGATACGATCGCCTCGGGCCTCGCGTACCTTGTCCTCCTGCTCGTCTTGCACACCTGCACCGGCCGGCTCGGTCGGGCAGTCGCTGGGCGGCGTGGGGGACGGGTCGGGGTCTGTCGGAGTAGGGCTCGGCGTCGGATCCGTCAGGGTCGGATCCGGCGTCGGGTCTGTCGGCGTCGGGCTCGGCTCGGTCTCGCTCGGGCAGGGCCGCGGGCTCGGGGAGCCGGTCGGCGACGGCGATGTGGTCTGCGTCGGCGACGCGGTCGCGGTCGGCGACAGGGTAGGCGTTGGTGAGCTGGTCGCGGTCGGGGACAGCGTCTGGGCCACCGGCACCGGCTCGTGCCCGCCCACCGTGCCGCCAGCCGTCGTGGCCGTGCCGGTCATTGTGGGTGACGGCACAGTGCCGGTCGGGCTGGGGCTCGTTGTCCAGGTCGGGCTGGGTGTCCAAGTGGGACTCGGGCTCGGTGTCCAGGTGGGGCTCGGGCTGCCGCTGTCAGTCGGGCTCGGCGACAGGCAGGCCCGCTCCCAGCGCACCTGCTCCAGTGCCTCGATCACATCAGGTGGGAGCGGCTCGCCCTCCGGGATGCAGGGGTCGAAGACCCACTCGGTGTCGTCGAGGATCCGTATGCACGGTGGGTCGAGCCCCTGCACCGACTGCGGTAGCGGACGGTCCTGCGCGACGCGGCCGCCACCGAGCCAGCCGAACGCCGGCACCGCCACGGCCGTGCCCAGAAGGACGAGAGCGAGCCCGGCCACGCGGATCCGGCTGGCTGGTTTGAGTGTGTGCTGTGGGCGGTCCGGTGACCGGGGCCGCGCCGCTCGGGGTGGCTTCACAAGCTGTACCTCCTAGTAGCAGGCGGTCACTGAGCACGTGACCGCCTCCATAAGGAGTCGCCCTCCACTCAGACATCAAAACCGATCAACGTCAGAACGGCACAAACCGCAGAGAAGCTGGGGAAACGCGCAGATCATGCGCCGGAGAGGATCTGATGGGTACGCGGTCCGGCCAGGACCGCGCCTCCTTACTCACGAACCCGGAACCACACGGACAATGCGCCGGTGCTCACGCCGGCCCGGATCCGCGAAAGCGTGGACGGTGCGACCGCCTTCTCGTCGCTGGCCGCGGCGGAGGGCTGGCCCAGCACGCCGTGGGTCCAGCCGTGGCAGGCGCCGGCAAGCCCGGCGCTGTGAACGGTGTTCCGCGGTTGCGCAGACCGGCGGGCGGAGCGCGGCCTACCGGGACATCATGGACCCCGTGGAGGACGGCCTGCGCGTGACAGCTGCAGTCACGGTGCCGCGGGCCGAGCTGTCCTGGCGGTTCAGCCGCTCCAGCGGACCGGGTGGACAGTCGGTCAACACCGCCGACTCCCGGGTCGAGCTGCGCTTCGACCTGGCCGCCACCTCGGCGCTGCCAGAGCACCTGAAGGCGCGGGCGCTGCACCGGCTCGCCTACCGGCTGGCCGACGGCGTGCTCAGTGTCACCGCATCGGAGCACCGGTCGCAGCTGCTCAACCGGCGAGCCGCCGAGGCGAGGCTGGTGGCTCTGCTCACCGCGGCCATCGCGCCGCCCCAGCGGCCCCGCCGACCGACCCGGCCCAGCCGCGGCGCGGTGGAGGCGCGCCTGGAGGCCAAACGCCGCCGCAGCCAGACCAAGCGGGACCGGCGCGTACCGCCGGAGTAGCGGCTGGAAGGCTCGGCCTATGCGGGTTCCGGCTCTGCCGCGCGAGCTTCCGCTAGGGCCACGGGCACTGGCGTCGGCGCGGGCCGGCGGCCGTCCTGCTGTGGGGTGAGCAGCGGTCGCAAGGAGAGTGCTACTCCGGAGGCGGCCAGGCTGCCGGCGACCACGAGTACCACCCAGAGGCCGCCGTGACCGGTGCCGATGAGCGGGCCGGCGGTGACCGGGCCGGCGATCGCGCTGATGCCCCAGACCATCGAGCCCGCTGCGTTGTAGCGCCCGCGCAGCTCGTCGGGTGCCAGCGCGTTGGTCAGCGCGGGCATGACCGGGGAGAGCAGGGTCTCGCCGAGGGCGAAGACCATGGCGCAGGCGACGACGCCCATGGCGGCGACTGCGGGCGCCGCCCAGCCGCCCAGGCCGGTCAGGCCCAGCACCAGCCAGGCCGCAGCGAAGAGAACACCCACCCCGGCCAGCGCGAGGGTACGGCTTCGGCCCTGGAGAAACCTGATCACGAAGAGCTGCGCGAGCACGATGGTGAACGTGTTCCCGGCCAGCGCCCAGCCGATGACCCGCGGGCTCACCTCGGACACCGTGGTGGCGAACGCGGTGAAGCCGATCTCGATCTGCGCATAGCCGCACGTCGTCAGCACCAGGCCGAAGACGAACAGGCGGCGGAACGGCCGGTCGCGCAGGACCTGCCCGTACCCCGGAGCGGGCCGGTCCGCGTCGGTGATGGACGGCTCGACCAGGCGGCGCCCGACGGCGGGCATGGAGAGCAGGATCGCCAACGGGACCAGGTACCCGACCGCGTCGAGGACGTAGAGCAGCTGGAACGTGCCCGGACGCTCGACGCGGACGAGCGCGCCGCCGATCAGCCCACCGATCCCGATGCCGAGGTTGACGAGGGTGAACTGCAGACCGAACACGCGCTGGCGCTCGTCCTCGCCGGTCAGCGAGGCGAGGATGGTGCTCTGCCCGGACCACAGCGCGGAGCCGCCGACGGCGACCGCGGTGGCCGTGGCGAACGCCTTCCCCGCGCTGTCGACGACCGCGAGGGACAGCACTCCGGTCGCCTCGACGAGCAGGCAGGGCAGCATGACCCGGCGGGCCCCGAAGCGGTCGATCAGCGTGCCGGCGCCGGGGGACAGGGCCAGGCTGACCACGCCGATCCAGCCCACCACGAGACCGACGGTGGTGGCGGACAGCCCACGCACCTGGTGCAGGTAGATGAAGAGGAAGGGCAGGGTCATCCCGCGGCCGACCGCCGACAGCAACGTCCCGGCGAGGATCCGGCGAGCCTCAGGCCGGGCCGGCAGGGCGGCGCGCAGCATGTTCCGAGTGTCACGGGGGATGAGCTGTCCGGCGACCTAATTAGGCCGGGCCGGCCCCCGGTTCGGACCTTTTCCGGACGCCTAGCAGCTTCCATCACGTGATCGTCGTCGTCCGGTTGAGCCACCGTCCGGCCTACCGGCCGGGCAGCCGCACTCTGACAGTGGCCACAGTGGAGGAGCCGGTGATGGCGGAAGCGGTCCCGACCGGATGAGCAGTTTTCGCCAGCCGCCGCGAAGACCCGGCGGTTTTGAAGGGCACACGCACTGCGCGATGCTTTGGCAGCTCCGTTGGCGCGCAATGGCTTTACGAGGAATGGCGGGTGCCCCACCGGCCCATCCGCCGGGCGGCGACAGCCAGGTCTACTGTGGATCCGCTCCAGCTTTCTGCGCGATTTGCTAGCGCTCGATCGAATTGGGGTGCACAGTGTTGTCATGAGCAACAGCGCGACCAGTGACGGGTACTTCTGGTGCCTGCGGCACAGCCGCGTGGAGACGGCGTCCGAGGCGTGTGCCGCCATGCACCGGCTGGGGCCGTACCCGACTGCGGCTGAGGCGGAGCGTGCGCTGCAGACCGTGCGCGAGCGCAACGAGGCGTGGGACGCGGAGGATGCCCGCTGGTCGGGCGAGGAGGCCTGAGTGCCGCGCGTCGGTGTGGGCCGACGGCACTGGCTAAGGCCTTGGGGGTCAAGGAGGAGGAGAACATGGCCGTAGCGAAGAAGGCCACAGCCGGTTCGACCGCGAAACGCGCGACCGGCACGGCGGCGAGGAAGGCCGCCACGACATCCACAACCGCCGCCGTCAGCGCCAAGAAAGCGCCGGCGAAGAAGGCCGCGGAAACGGGTGCGGCGAAGAGGACCACCACGAGGTCGACAGCGGCGAAGAAGGCCACCGCGACTGCCGCGAAGAAGACCGCCACGGCGCCGGCCAAGAAGACGACGACCCAGGCGACCGCGACGAAGCCCGCGGCGGCGAAGAAGACGACGGCGAGGCCAGCGGCGAGCAAGAAGACGGCTGCGGCGAGCAAGACCACCGCGGCGACCAAGACGACCGCGGCGAAGAAGACCACAGCCAAGTCGACCGCTGCCAAGAAGGCCACCGCGACCACGAAGGTCGCGGCCCCAAAGAAGGTGGCCCCTAAGAAGACCGTCACGACTGCGAAGACTGCTGCGGCTAAGAAGACTGCGACCGCCAAGAAGACCGCTGCGGCGACGAGGTCCGCTGCGGCGAAGAAGGCGACGCCGGCGAAGAGGACTACGGCCGCCGCGAAGAGGTCGACCGCTGCGAGCAGCACCGTCCAGGCATCGGCGACCGGGGCCAGCGCCGCGAGGAGAGCGGCTACCAAGACGACAGCCACGAAGAAGACCACCGGGATGGCCGTTAAGAAGACCACCGCGGCTAAGAAGACCACCGCGGCGAAGCGGGCGCCCGCCCGCGCGGCCGGCGCGTCGGCCGCTGTCGGCGAACGGGCGGCAACGGCACCGGCGGCCGAGGTGACCACGCAGGCCGGCGCCGCCCGTGCGCGTACTACCCGGAGCAGCCGCGGGAGGTGAGCGCCGCTTGCGGGTTGCGGCGGCACTGGTAGGAATGACGGGTGCTGACCCGACGGGTACGAGCCCCGCGCATTGACTTCAGTGAGCTGCGGCGCGAGCTGGGGCTGTCGACGGGCTTCCCGCCCGCGGCGGCGCGGGAGGCGCAGGAGGCGGCGCGGGCCGTGCGGCTGCCGCAGGTCGACCGCACGGACATCGCGTTCGTCACCATCGACCCGGCGACCTCCCGCGACCTGGACCAGGCCATGTGCCTGCTCCCCAGGGGCCGTGGGTACCGCGTCCACTACGCGATCGCGGACGTGGCGTCGTTCGTGCGCCCCGGCGGGGAGCTGGAGGCGGAGACGTGGCGGCGCGGGCAGACCGTGTACCTGCCGGACGGCAAGGTGCCGCTGCACCCGGAGACCCTCAGCGAGGGCGCGGCGAGCCTGCTGCCCGGTGTGGAGCGGGCCGCGGTGGTGTGGACGGTCGACCTCGACGCCGACGGCGGCACGACGGCGGTGCATGTCGAGCGGGCGAGGGTACGCAGCCGCGCCAAGCTCGACTACGCCGGCGTGCAGGCGGATGTCGACGCCGGGCGGACCGCCGAACCGGTCGCCCTGCTGCCCGAGCTGGGCCGGCTGCTCGTCGCCCGGGGGCTGTCCCGTGGTGCGGTCAACCTTGCCTTGCCCGAGCAGGAGGTGGAGGCGGACGGGGACGACGGCGGGCCGGGCTGGCGGCTGGTGCTGCGCGCCCCTGAGCCGGTCGAGGAGTACAACGCCCAGGTCTCGTTGCTGACCGGGATGGTGGCCGCCCAGCTCATGCTTGACGGCGGCGTGGGCCTGCTGCGCACGATGCCGGCCCCGCGTCCGGAGGCGGTACGGCGGCTGCGCGCGGCCGCCCGCTCACTGCGCATCGACTGGCCCCCGGACGCGTCGGTGGGCGAGCTCCTCGCCACGCTCGACCCGGCCCGGCCGGCGGTGGCGGCGCTGCTGGACCAGGCGGCCGAGCTGATGCGCGGGGCGGGCTACACCGCGTTCGACGGCCCGGCCCCGGCCGATCCGGCGCACGGCGCGGTGGCTGCCCCGTACGCCCACGTCACCGCCCCGCTGCGGCGGCTGGCGGACCGGTACGCCACCGAGGTGGCGCTGGCGCTCTACGAGGGCCGGGAGGTGCCGGAGTGGGCCCGGCTGGCCCTGCCGAAGCTGCCCGAGGTGATGGCGGTGACCGACCGGGTCACCTCGGCCGCGGAGCGGGGCGCGGTGGAGCTGACCGAGGCGGTGCTGCTCGCCGGCCGGGTCGGTGCGGAGTTCGACGCGGCAGTGCTGGACGTGGCCGACCCCCCGCGCTCCGGCGGCACGGTCGCAGTGGACGACCCGCCGGTACGGGCCCGCTGCGACGGCGACCTGACACTAGGCGAACGCGTGCGGGTGCGCCTGGTCGAGGCCGACCCGGCCCAGCGCCGGGTCCTCTTCCGGCGCATCGAGACCGGCCCCTAGACCAGGGTCCCAGCCGGTGCGACCCATTCGCACTGAGGGCCACCTACCTCGGCCATGAGGTCGTAGTCGCGGTCGTAGTGCAGCACGATCGCACCGTACTCGGCGGCGGTCGCGGCCGTGATAGCTTGGGCGGCGGTGCAGCTTGGAGAAGGCGCCTAGGGCAGCGTGGGGCGCCCATCGGCGCCGATCGGCCAGCCGGGGTTGTGCGCGACCTCCCAGGCGTGCCCGTCGGGGTCGGCGAAGTAGCCGGAGTAGCCACCCCAGGACACCACCATGCCCGGCTTGAGCACAGTGCCACCGGCGGCGGCCGCAGCCTCAATGGCCGCGTCCACCTCGGCTGGGCTCTCCACGTTGATGGCGAGGGCGACGCCGCGGAACCCGGTCACCGGCGGTGCGTCCGCCAGGTTGGCGTCCTCGGCCAGCTCGGCGGCTGAGAAGACCGCGAGCAGGCCGCCCGCGGTGCGGAAGAAGCTCACCTCACCCGGCACCGACGAGGACGAGAGCGGCCAGCCGAGCGCCTGGTAGAACGCGGTGGACCGGTCGACGTCGGCGACCCCCAGGGTGACCAGGCTGACCCGTGCGGGCACGGACATGCGTACCACCTCCTTGGCGGCCTCAGCCTGCCACGTACCCCCGACATGTTTGCGAGGATGACCGCTATGGGCCTTGACGCGATCTCCCTGCCGGACGTCTCCGGCCTGACCGTGAGCATCCTGGGCGGCACCGGCGACCAGGGGCGGGGGCTGGCGTACCGGCTGGCGCGGGCCGGGCAGCGGGTGCGCATCGGCTCGCGCTCGGCGCCGCGCGGCGCCCAGGCCGCCGCGGAGTTCGCCGCCATGCCCGGGGTGCGGGGCGGGGTCTCCGGCGGCGGCAACGAGGAGGTGTGCGCCGGGGCTGATGTCGTGATCGTCGCCGTGCCGTGGGACGGGCACGCGGAGACCGTCGCGGGCCTGCGCGACGCCCTCACCGGCCGGATCGTGGTCGACTGCGTCAACCCGCTCGGCTTCGACAAGAGGGGCCCCTACGCGCTCGCCGTCCCCGAGGGCAGCGCCGCCGAGCAGGCCGCCGCCCTGCTGCCCGGCTCCCGGGTGTGCGCGGCGTTCCACCACGTCAGCGCGTCCCTGCTGGCCGACCCGCAGGTGGCGCGCGTCGACCTGGACGTGCTGGTGCTCGGAGACGACCCGCAGGCCGTCGCCACGGTGCAGGCGCTGGCCGGGCGCATCGACGGCATGCGCGGCATCGCGGCCGGCCGGCTGCGCAACGCCGGTCCGGTGGAGGCGCTCACCGCCAACCTCATCGCCATCAACCGGCGCTACAAGGCGCACGCCGGCATCCGGGTCACCGACCTGTGACGAGGCGGGTCGTCTCGCTCGTACCGTCGCTGACCGAGGCGGTCGCCGCCACCGCGCCGCAGGTGCTGGTCGGCGCGACCGACTACTGCACGCACCCGCCCGGCCTCGACGTCGCCCGCGTCGGTGGCAGCAAGTACCCGTCCGTCGAGCGGGTCCTGGCGCTGCGGCCGGATCTGGTGCTCGCCAACGTGGAGGAGAACCGGCGCGAGGACGTGGCGGCGCTGCGGGCTGCCGGCGTACCTGTATGGGTCTGCTACCCGCGCACGCTCGACGGCGCGTTCGCGGCCCTGCGGGAGCTGGGCGAGATGCTGGGGTGCCCACTGCCGCCGTGGCTGGCCGCCGCCGAGGCCGCCTGGGCCGCGCCGCCCTTTCCCGAGCCCGGGTACGGCGGCCGCGCGGTGGTCCCGGTGTGGCGCCGGCCGTGGGTGGTTCTCGGCTCCGACACGTTCGCCGGTGACGTGCTGCGGCGCCTGGGCGTGACGAACCTCTACGGCGACGACCCCCAGCGCTACCCGCGCCCGTCCCTGGACGAGATCCGGGCCCGCCGGCCGGACCTTATGGTGCTGCCCGACGAGCCGTACGCGTTCACCGCGACCGATGGTCCGGAGGCGTTTCCCGGGGTGCGCTGCGCGCTGGTGTCCGGCCGCATGCTCACCTGGTACGGGCCGTCCCTGGCCCAGGCCCGGCAGGTGCTCACGGCCCAGCTTGACCGGTAGCCCAGGGTAAGGTCCTCCCCGCGGTCGGTTGCCCCCTGTACACGATCGGACATACCCTCCCTCATCTGGTGGACAGCGGGGTCCGCCGATCGAGGAGGTGGTGACGTGAGACTCCGTCTGCTCCTGCCGGGCGCGGCGGCCGCGAGCCTGATGGGCGCGCTGCTGGTCGCGGCACCTGCGCAGGCGTTGCCGGACGATGTCAAGGTCAGCGACCGAACATACGTCCGGTACGACGGCGGCACCGACGCGACGCTCGCGTCGTGCTCCACGAACAACCGACAGCAGAACGAGCCCTCGACCGCGGTGGCGTCGCACAACCCGTCACTCATGGTCGCCGGGGCTAACGACTACTGCCCGGTGGCCACGGCGGGTGACTCGTGGGCCGGGTTCTACTACTCCGCCAACGCTGGCGCGAGCTGGACCAACAGCCTCGTGCCCGGCTACAGCACGGACACCTCACCGGCGGGCCTGGCCTCGCCGCTGCACGGCCTGGCACTCGCGGCCGGCGACCCGGTGCAGGCGTGGGACAACGACGGGCACCTCTACTACGGCGGCATCGCGTTCAACCGGGCCCGGCCGGCCAACGGCTCGATCTGGGTGGCGCGGTACACCTGGCTGACCGGCCTGGCGCCGACGTACGAGTTCACCACGCTCGTCTCCCGGGGCACCCCGTCCCCGATCTTCCTCGGGCACTTCGAGGACAAGGTCCAGCTCGAGGTCGACCGGGGCGTGGACAGCCCGTACGAGGGCAACGTCTACATGTGCTGGGCGCGGTTCACCGCCAGCGGCGCCAACAACGGCGTGTGGCTGGCCACGTCCTCGGACGGCGGGCGCACGTTCCGCCAGCAGAAGCTGTCCGAGTCGGTCCACGGCAGCCAGTTCTGCGACATCGCGGTGACCCGTAACGGCTCGGTCTACGTCGCCTGGCGGCAGTTCGAGTTCGCCAGCGGCCAGGACCAGCGGGACGCGGCGGTCTACGCCAAGTCCACCGACGGCGGCCGGTCGTTCACCAAGCCGGCGGTGGTCGCCGAGTTCCAGGCCTGGGACCCGGGCGACCGGACGTTCTCCCCGGCCGACTACGGCCAGGCCAAGTACGACGCGTGCATGTCCAGCGACCTCGGGCCGGGCTCGTGCGCCAGCCCGGAGCCGCGGGCCTCTGCCCGCGACTGCGGTGACGGCCCGCTGGCCTGCCAGAGCGGGTACGTCTTCTTCCGCGCCAACTCGCAGGTACGCATCACCGCCGACCCGACGTCATCCGGTGTCGCCGACGGGGCGTACCTGGTGTTCGACGCGTCCGTCCCGGGCTCCGCGGTCCCGACCGGCACCACGTACGGCACCGCGGGCGTGGGCGTGGGCACGCAGGCGTCGGTCTACCTGACCGCGACGACGAACGGCGGGGCGTCGTGGTCGCCCCCGGCACGGGTGGACCCGCAGCCGGTCGGGCACCAGTTCTTCCCGGACGTGACCGCCGACTCCGGCCGGCTGCACGTGATGTGGCAGGACAGCCGGTTGGACGGCCCGCTGAACGCGGACTTCAGGACCGTGCCGATCGGCAACCGCAAGGCGGCCACCAACCCGCCCGGCTCGACCAGCTCCGGCGCTGGCGTGCACGCGTTCGTCGCGTCGTCGACCAACGGGGGCGCGAGCTTCGCGGTGGTACGGGTCTCGACCGCCGGCACCCAGCCGTCGCTCGAGCAGTTCGGCAACCGGGACGTGCCGTTCTTCGGTGACTACAACTACGCCTCGGCGGCCGGTAACCGGCTGTTCGTGGTGTGGACCGACCAGCGGGACGCGGTGCTCGGCACCGACCCGCGCTACCCGGTCGACGGGGTGGACGGTTTCGACGTGCTCCAGTGCCGCGCGGCCCTGCCGGGCGGCGGGTTCGGCCCGGACACCTGCCCGCACGCGGGCGGCCTGGACCAGAACATCTACGGGGCGTCGTTGACGTTCTGACCGTGTCTACCTAGGACGGTGGCCCCGGCGTGCCTGGTATGCCGGGGCCACCGCTTGCGTTTACTGGTTGGGACTACTGGAACGTGTGCTCGGGGGCGGGGAACACCCCGTCGCGCACCTCCTGCGCATAGCGGCGGGTGGCGTCGGTGAGTACCCCGGCCAGGTCGGCGTAGCGCTTGACGAACCGGGGCGCCTTGCCGCCGCGCAGGCCGGCCATGTCCTGCCAGACGAGCACCTGGGCGTCGCAGTCCGGGCCCGCCCCGATGCCGACCGTCGGCACCGCCAGCTCGTGGGTGACCCGCTTGGCCACCTCACCCGGCACCATCTCCAGGACCACCGCGAACGCGCCGGCCCCGGCCACCGCCTGCGCGTCGGCGAGCACCTCATCAGCGGCGTCGCCGCGGCCCTGCACCCGGTAGCCGCCGATGGCGTGCTCGCTCTGCGGGGTGAACCCGACATGCGCCATCACCGGGATGCCGGCGCTGGCCAGCGCCGCCACCTGCGGTGCGGTGCGCCGGCCGCCCTCCAGCTTCACCGCATGGCAGCCGCCCTCCTTGAGGAAGCGGACGCCGGTGCGCAGCGCCTGGGTCGGCCCCTCCTCGTACGAGCCGAACGGCAGGTCGCCGACGACGAGGGTGCGCCGGGTGGCCCGTACCACCGCGCGGACCAGGGGGAGCAGCTCCTCCACGGTGACCGGGATGGTGGTGGGGTAGCCGTAGACGTTGTTGGCGGCGGAGTCCCCGACCAGCAGCACGGGGATCCCGGCCTCGTCGAAGATGGCGGCGGTGTACTGGTCGTACGAGGTGAGCATGGCCCACCGCTCGCCGCGCTCCTTGGCGGCGAGCAGGTCCCGGGTGCGTACCCGGCGGGTGGGCGGGCCGCCGTAGAGTGACGGCACCTCGGCCGGTGCGGACATGGTGTGCTCCTTCCGTCCCTCGAGGCCGCGTGCCGGCTGGCTGCGGTCCCCGGGGCCAAACAGGATCGTTACACCGTCCGGGCCGGGTCGGGCCGGTCATTCAGGTGCCAGTGGAAGATGTCACAGGGGCGTCGGCGCGCCCGGCCGCGACGACCCAGGCCAGCAGCCCGAGGGCGAGCGCCAGCGCCAGCATGGTGAGCCCGCCCACCGGCCAGTAGACGTGGCTGTAGAGGAACGGGATGCTCGCCAGCACCAGCAGCAGGCCGCCGGGGAGCGCGGCGCGGCCGTACCCGGTGAGCAGGGCCACCGCGGTCGCGGCCGCCGCCACGGCGAACGACGCCGAGCCGGCGATGCCCAGCGCGTTGCCGATGTCGAAAAGGGCGTGCAGCTGCGGCTCGACCGGCTCCAGGCCGTCCGCGGTCTGGCCCGCGCCGCCCGCCGCTGCACCGCCTGCGGCCGCGTCCTGGGCCGTCTGGGCGACCCGGCCGGCGCCGACCCCGGCGACCGCGTCCAGGCCGGTGTAGAACACGGCGTAGGCGTAGGCGGCGAGCCTCGCGACCGCAGGGACCACCCCGCCCATGCCGCGCAGCAGCAGCACCAGGGCGCCGCCGAGGAGCGGGAAGAGCGGCAGGAGTACGACGTGCAGCGCGGTCCACTCCCGGGCGGTGTCCACGGTCAGGTCGTCCGGGTGGAAGAACCCGGCGACGGCGAGGGCGACCGGGGCGGCGGCGACGAGGGTGACCAGTCTCCAGGCGGGCATTCCGCCGATGGTAGGTGCTGGCTCGCCCGCGTGGGTTACCCTGCCCGTTCCTGGTACCGGTTGGTGATGGGCAGGCGGCGGTCGCGCCCGAACGCCTTGATGGAGATCTTCGTGCCCGGCGCGGACTGGCGGCGCTTGTACTCGGCCAGGTCCACCATGCGCAGCACCCGGTCGACCACGCCCGGGTCGTGCCCCGCCGCGACCAGGTCGTCACGGCCGGCGTCGCCGTCGACGTACCCGGCGAGGATCTCGTCGAGCACCGGGTAGTCCGGCAGCGAGTCGGTGTCCAGCTGGTCCGGGCGCAGCTCGGCGCTGGGCGGCTTGGTGATGGAGCTCTGCGGGATCGGCGGGGTCTCGCCGCGCTGCGCGGCGGCGGCGTTGCGCCACCGTGCCAGCTGCCACACCAGCGTCTTGGGCACGTCCTTGAGCGGGTTGAAGCCGCCGGCCGAGTCGCCGTAGAGCGTGGAGTAGCCCACCGCCAGCTCGCTCTTGTTGCCGGTGGTGAGCACCAGGTGACCCTCCTGGTTGGACAGTGCCATGAGGACCACACCGCGCACCCGGGCCTGGAGGTTCTCCACGGCCACGCCGGAGAGCGACATGTTGGCGAGGAACGCGTCGACCATCGGCTGGATCGGCTCGGTCCGGTAGTCCAGGCCGGTCCGCTTGGCCAGGTCCGCGGCGTCGTGCTGGGAGTGCTCGGACGAGTGCCGGCTGGGCATGGATACGCCCACCACGCTGGCCGGGCCCAGCGCGTCCACCGCCACCGCGGCCACCACGCTGGAGTCGATGCCGCCGGAGAGACCCAGCACGACCGAGTGGAAGCCGTTCTTGGCGACGTAGTCGCGCAGCCCCAGCACGAGCGCCTGCCACACCTCGGCCTCGTCGGCCAACCGCTCGGCGAACCCGCCCTGGGCCACCGGCGGGGCCGGTGCCGGCAGGCGGTCGCAGACGTGCACCCGCGCCACCCGCATCGGGCCGAGGCGTCCCTCGGGGGCGTCCGGCACCGCGGCGGGCAGGTCCAGGTCGTGCACGAGCAGCCGCTCGGCGAACTGCGGGGCTCGGGCCAGCAGCGCTCCGTCGGCCGCCACGAGCATCGAGTCGCCGTCGAAGACCAGCTCGTCCTGGCCGCCGACCATGTTGACGTAGGCCACCGTCGCGCCGGCCTCGGCCGAGCGCCGGCGCACCAGCCCCAGCCGCAGGTCGTCCTTTGCCAGCTCGTACGGCGAGCCGTTGATGTTCACCACGAGCCCGACCCGGGCCGCGCGGGCCACCGCGAACGGGCCGCCCTCCTGCCACAGGTCCTCGCAGATGGTCAGGGCCACGTCCACACCGCCGATGCGGACCACGCTCAGCGTGTCCCCGGGCACGAAGTAGCGGTCCTCGTCGAAGACGCCGTAGTTGGGCAGGTGGTGCTTGAAGTACGTGGCCACGGGCCGGCCGGCGTGCAGCACGGCCAGCGCGTTGCGGGCACCGGCGGAGTCGGCGTCGAGGTAGCCGACGACCGTGGGCAGCTCGCCGAGGCCGTCGCCGGCCAGGTCCTCGGCCAGCTGGGCGAGGGCGGCGCGGGACGCGGCCACGAACGACTCCCGGAAGACCAGGTCCTCCACCGGGTAGCCGGTCAGCACCATCTCCGGGAAGGCGACCAGCTGGGCGCCGGCCGCGGCCGCACGGCGGGTCCACTGCCGGACCAGGCGGGCGTTGCCGTCGATGTCACCGACGGTCGGGTCCACCTGGGCGAGCGCGAGGCGCAGGGTGGGCATACCCCCATCTTCCTCCTCCCGGGGTGCCAGCTGTCTCCCGCCGCCACGCTGCGGCTCGTGCCCGTGCTCCGCATGGTCTCGCCAAACCAGCGCCTGCTGGATCACGACCGGGCGCCAAGGCCGCAGGCACCCTGTCGGGTGGGACGCCGGGCCGGTCAGGCAGGGCTCGACTCATGGACGGGACGCTGTTGGCGTTCGTTATACTCGGTTATACTGCTGAGTATGAAGACTGCGATCTCTATCCCGGACGATACCTTCGACCGGGCTGAACGAAGCGCGGCCGCGCTCGGGATGAGCCGCTCGGAGTTCTTCACCCGCGCGGCGCAGCACTACCTGGAGGAGCTGGAGGCCCACTCACTCACGGCGCGCATCGACGCTGCCGTTGCGCTCGCCGATGCTGACGAGTCCTCACGCGCTGCGGTCATCGCCGGTCATCGCCGGCTGGCCGCGGACGAGGATGAGTGGTGATCCAGCGGGGTGACATCCACTGGGCTGACCTGGGTGACGCGGGCGGTAGCCGGCCTGGGAAGCGCCGCCCGGTGCTTGTCGTCCAGGCCGCGCCATACAACGCCAGTAAGCTGGCCACCGTCATCGCCGTTGTCATCACGTCGAACACAGGTCTTGCGGCGATGCCTGGCAATGTCTTCCTTCCCGCGGTAGCCACCGGCCTGCCGCGCGACTCCGTGGTCAACGTGACCGCAGTCGTCACCCTCGACAAGGACGAGCTCGACTGGCCGGTCGCCAGCGTCCCAGAGGGGCTTATGGCCGAGGTTGACCAAGGGCTACGAAGAGTTCTCGGGCTGTAGGGCCGCCGGGTTTGCGTCGATCTCGTCGGTTGGCGCCGCCACCAGCGACGAGCGCCGCCGCAGTGTCCAGCGCAGCCCGGTGCCGATGACGCCGGCTGCTGGCGTGCCCCCGTAACGCGGCCGTAATGGACAGGGCGCAGGATGGGGCGTTGGTTCCGTTCTGTGGTGAGGTGCGCCGTGGACCGTCAGCAGGAGTTCGTGCTCCGTACGCTGGAGGAGCGTGACATCCGGTTTGTCCGGCTATGGTTCACCGACGTGCTGGGCACCCTCAAGAGCGTCTCGGTCGCCCCGGCCGAGCTCGAGGCGGCGTTCGAGGAGGGCATCGGCTTCGACGGGTCGGCGATCGAGGGCTTCGCCCGGGTCTACGAGTCGGACATGGTGGCGATGCCGGACCCGACGACCTTCCAGGTGTTCCCGTTCGAGGGCGGCGGCTCCGGCGAGAGCGCCCGGATGTTCTGCGACATCCTCCTGCCCGACGGCTCGCCGTCCTGGGCCGACCCCAGGCACGTGCTGCGGCGCGGCCTGTCCCGGGCGGCCGGGCGCGGCTTCACCTTCTACACCCACCCGGAGATCGAGTTCTTCCTGCTGGAGGGCCTTCCGGCCGACGACGGGGTGCCGGTCCCGGTGGACGCCGGCGGCTACTTCGACCACACCACGCACGCGGTTGCGCGCGACTTCCGGCGGCAGGCGGTGCTCGCCCTGGAGCGCATCGGCATCTCGGTCGAGTTCAGCCACCACGAGGTGGCCCCGGGGCAGCAGGAGATCGACCTGCGCTACGCCGACGCGCTGGCGACCGCGGACAACATCATGACGTTCCGGCACGTGGTGAAGGAGGTCGCGCTCTCCCAAGGGGTGTACGCCACGTTCATGCCCAAGCCCTTCACCGACCAGCCGGGCAGCGGCATGCACACCCACCTGTCGCTGTTCGAGGGGGAGCGCAACGCGTTCCACGACCCGGCCGACCCGATGAAGCTGTCCAAGGTGGCCCGGGCGTTCATCGCCGGCGTGCTCACCCACGCACGCGAGTTCACCGCGGTGACCAACCAGTGGGTCAACTCGTACAAGCGGCTGTTCCCGCAGGCGCTGCCGGACCGGATCACCGAGGCGCCGGCGTACGTCTGCTGGGGGCACCTCAACCGCTCCGCGCTGGTGCGCGTCCCCGCCTACGGCAAGCCCAACTCCGCCCGGGTCGAGGTGCGCTCGCTGGACTCGGCGTGCAACCCGTACCTGGCCTTCGCGGTCCTCCTCGGCGCCGGTCTCAAGGGCATCGAGCAGGGGTACGAGCTACCGCCCGGCGCCGAGGACGACGTGTGGTCACTCTCCGACGCCGAGCGGCGCGCGGCCGGGTACGAGGCGCTGCCGGAGAACCTGGCCGAGGCGATCGAGGTGATGAGCCGCTCCGAGCTCGTCCCCGAGGTGCTCGGCGAGCACGTGTTCGACTTCTTCCTCAAGAACAAGCGGGCTGAGTGGGCGGAGTACCGCCGCGAGGTGACCCCGTACGAGCGACGGCGCTACCTCGAGGCGCTGTGACCCGTCGCGTGCGCGACACTCTGGCCCCATCGAGGGGAAGAAGTTCCACGTCGCCGTTTGCGGTCCCCGCCGGCCGGGCACATGAGAGCGGATGGCATCCCCGGGAGGTAGCCATGTTTGGTACACAGTGGACCAAGAAGAAGGATGCCGAGCGGATCACGTCCGACGCGTGGGACGCCCTCGTGTCGTCGGTCGAGACCGCCGGTGACAAGGCCCGATGGATGGGTCGGCGTACCCAGCACCTGGCCGACGAGGCATCCGGCCGGGTCGGCTCCGTGGCTGACGAGGCGGGGCGCCGGGCGCAGGCCGCGATGGCGGCGCTCGCCGGGCACCGTCCGGGCAAGTCATGGGGCTGGATCCTCGGCGCCGCCGCCGCCGGCCTGGCGGCGGGCTGGGCCCTGACCGTAGGGGCCCGCCGGGCGCTCACCGGCAGCCAGTTCGAGGACGACCTGGACCTGCCGGAGTACCAGCCCGACGCCGGCGCGGCCACGCGCTCCGCAGCGGTGCGGGGCATCTGACCGAGCCAGCGGCACGCACATGGGGAGGGGGCCGGCGCGAAGCGCCGGCCCCCTCCCCATGACCGGTCAGAACCGGTCCAGCCAGGGCAGCCGGTCAACGAGCCAGTCGTTGAAGCGGGCCACGTAGTTCGTGTCCGTGTTCAGCCACGACAGCATGTCGTTGATGGCGAGCAGGCCCACGATCACCGCGCCGAGCGAGAGGAGCATGCCGAGCGTGGCGTCGAGCCGGCCAGCCACGTGCGGCCGCCCGGTTGCGGACAGGCCGCCCACCCCGAAGATCAGCCCGAGCACCCCGGCGGCCACGCCGAGAGCGGTGAGCTGGCCGGTGAGCACGAGCAGTGCCCCGGCGAGCCCGAAGATCAGGCTCAGGGTGGCCAGGCCGCTCGCCCGCGGGCGGGCAACCTGCGCGGGTGGCACGGCCACCACGTCGGTGTCCCGGTCGACGATCTCGCTAACCGGCGCAACCGACGCGTGGTCACGCTCCATAACTTCATGATCATCATCGATGTCCCGGCCCCGGTCGGTGTCCGCGTAACGGGCCCGGTCCGAGTCCGGGTAACCGTCTCTGTCCCGATCGGTGATATCGCGGTCGACGTCGCGGTCGACGTCGTCGCCTGGGTAGCTACGGTGCCGGCCGTCGAAGACCGGACGGTCCTCGTCGGTCGTGCGCTCATCGCGCTCGTCGACCAGGCCGTCGCGGTCGTTGTCGCGACCGTCCGGCTCCGTGCGACGGTGCGCGCTGGGAATCCTGACCACAACACACCTCCTGAAGGGAACCCGTTACAGCGGGTACCCGGCATGCTGGTCTTTCACACCCTCGCGGTCACACACCCTCGCGGTCACACACCCTCGCGGTCACACACCCTCGCGCGCCGCGGCCGGTAGCGCTCGCCCACGGCGCGGTCTGTGGCCGGCGCCACGGCTGGTCGCGCTCACCCGCCGCGCGGCGATGTGGCCGGCACTACGGCCGGTGCCGCCGTGAGCGTGCCGGCGGCCGCGTCCAGCCGGGCCGGGACGCCGAGCGGCACG
This sequence comes from Micromonosporaceae bacterium, assembly GCA_035649895.1. Taxonomy (GTDB): domain Bacteria; phylum Actinomycetota; class Actinomycetes; order Mycobacteriales; family Micromonosporaceae; genus DASSUC01. The sequence continues at coordinate 49,469 of DASRIS010000131.1, forward strand.
CTCAGCTGGCCCGGCCCGTGACCCACGCGGAGCCCGCCGAGCACCGGCACGCCCAGGTCGCCGAGGCGGTCGGCGAGCACGTCGGTCACGCGCACCGGCCAGCCGTCAGCGCAGTTGGTGAACTGTCCCAGCGCGACGCCGGCCAGGCCGCGCAGCACGCCGGTCCGGCGCAGCTGGGTCAGCATCCGGTCGACCTTGTACGGCGGCTCGTCGATGTCCTCCAGCAGCAGGATGGCACCGGACAGGTCCGGCATGTCCTGGGTGCCTATCGAGGCGGCGACGAGGCAGAGGTTCCCGCCGAGCAGGATGCCGGACGCCGTACCGGGCACGGCCACCACCGCGGTCTCCTCGGCCGGGTCCCGGGCGAGCACCACCGGCTCGCCGCTCATGACCGCCGCGCGCAGCGACTCCACCGACGGCGGCCCGGTCCGCCGGTCCAGCCAGGCCGCTCCCGGGCCGTGCACGGTGGCCAGCCGCGCCCCGCGCCAGAGCGCGAGCTGGAGCGCGGTGATGTCGGAGAAGCCCACCACCACCTTGGGGTCCGCCCGCACCGCGGCCATGTCCAGGCGATCGACGATGCGCTGAGCGCCGTAGCCGCCGCGGGTGCAGACCACCCCGCGCACGGCCGGGTCCGCCAGGGCCGCGTTCAGGTCGGCCAGGCGCTGCGCGTCGCTGCCCGCGTAGAAGCCGGAGCGGGCGTACGCGTGCGGCGCGACCGCCACCCGAAGCCCCCAGCTCTCCAGCAGCGCCACGCCGCGGGCGACCCGGTCCGGGCTGGTCGGGCCGGCCGGCGACACCAGCGTGACGAGGTCGCCGGCCTGCAGCGCGGGTGGGCGTAGGGGGACGGGCATCGCCGCCGAGTCTATGGGGGCCGCTACGTCTCGCGACGTCGACGGGGCGCGACGGTCTCCTTGGGCGCGACGTCTGTAGGGGCGCGACCGGGACGGTCGCTAGCCTCGACGGGTGAGCACATACCGCGCCCTGGTGGTCGAGAACGACCCGACCGACGACGCCCGCCGGCTCGGGCAGTGGCTGACCGAAGCCGGGCTGGACCTCGCCGTCGTCAGGGCACACGCGGGCGAGGCGCTGCCCGACACCCCGCAGGAGTACGCCGCACTGGTGGTGCTCGGCGGGGCGCAGCAGGCGTACTCCGGGCTGGACGGGGCTCCCGGCGCGCCGTGGCTGCCGGCGGTGGAGGCGCTGCTGCGCAAGGCGGTGCGGCACCGGGTCCCGACGCTCGGGATCTGCCTCGGCGGGCAGCTGCTCGCCACCGCGCACAACGGCGCCGTGCAGCGCAGCGCCGCCGGCCCGGAGATCGGGCCGGCGCTCGTCGCCCGCCGGGATGTGGCAGACCACGACCCGCTGTTCGCCCGGGTGCCGTTCACCCCGGACGTGCTTCAATGGCACCACGACGAGATCACCGAGCTGCCCCTGGGAGCAGTCCTGCTCGCCGCGTCCACGCGCTACCCGCACCAGGCGTTCCGGCTCGGGGAACGGGCCTGGGGTATGCAGTTCCACATCGAGTGTGACCTGGCCATGGTCGAGGAGTGGGTCGCTGCCGACCCGGGCCTGCTGGCCGAGCTGGGGCTGGACCCGCAGGCCCTGCTCGCCGCGACTGCGGCCGTGCTGCCGGACATCGAGGAGGTGTGGCAGCCGTTCGCGGCGCGGTTCGCCGCGCTGGCCCGTGGTGAGCTCGCGGAGCCGGGCCCCCGCCCGTCACTGCCGCTGCTACGGCCGTGACATGACCAGGCCGACCGGCACCCCGACCCGGCTGGCCCGGTACGGCTTCACCGACCCCGCCCGCGCCGCCCGCCTGCTCGAGGCGGACGAGCTGCGCCTGTGGGACGGGGTTCGCCAGCTCCCCACCGACCCGGGCGCGCCGGCCGTGCTCGACGCGCTCGCCGCCACCGCCGACGCCGACCTCGCCCTGCGCCAGCTGCACCGGCTCGCCGAGGCGGAGGCCGCCCACGACCAGGCGGAAACCGCTGGCGGCCCGTCCGCCGGCGACCTGACGGAGGCCGCAGGTGACCGGGGCGCAGGTGGTCTGGCCGTTGGTGGCCCGGCCGCCGTGCTGCGAGCCGATGGCGTGGTGCGGCGCCGGCTGCTCGCCGTGCTCGGGGCCTCCACCGCGCTCGGCGACCACCTGGTGGCCACGCCGGGGGAGTGGCGCTGCCTGGACCGCCTGGACGAGGCGGCTGAGCTACCCAGCACCGGCGGGTCCACAGTGGCCGGGCTGTCCGGCACCGGCGGGTCCATAGTGGCCGACCTGCGCCGGGCCTACCGGCGGTCACTGGTACGGATCGCCGCGGCGGACCTGACCGGCGAGCGCGACATCGAGCACACCATGGCTGACCTGTCCGTGCTCGCCGACGGCACCCTGCGCGCGGCGTACCGGCTGGCCGCCGCGGACCTGCCCACCCAGCCCCGGCTGGCCGTGGTGGCGATGGGCAAGTGCGGCGGCCGGGAGCTGAACTACGTGTCCGATGTGGACGTCATCTTCGTGGCTGCGGAAGACGCCGACCTGGGCCCGGCCACGTCGCTCGCGACCCGGCTGATGGAGGTCTGCGCGCAGGTGGCGTGGCCGGTGGACGCCGCGCTGCGGCCCGAGGGTAGCCGTGGCCCGCTGGTGCGTACCCTCGCCAGCCACCTCGCCTACTACCGCAGGTGGGCCCGGACCTGGGAGTTCCAGGCGCTGCTCAAGGCCCGTCCGGCAGCCGGCGACCGGGAGCTGGCCGGGCGGTGGCTGGCCGAGCTGGTACCGCTGGTCTGGCGCGCGGCGGAGCGGCCCGAGGCGGTGGACGACGTGCGCGCCATGCGCCGGCGCATCGTGGACGCGGTCCCGAAGGCCGAGCGCGACCGCGAGATCAAGCGCGGCCCGGGCGGGCTGCGCGACATCGAGTTCGCGGTGCAGCTGCTCCAGCTGGTGCACGGCCGCACCGATGAGACGCTGCGTTCACCGTCCACGTTGGATGCACTCCGCAGCCTCGTCGCCGGTGGGTATGTCGGCCGGCAGGATGGCGAGGCGCTCGTCGCGGCGTACCGGTTCCTGCGCGCGGTAGAGCACCGGCTCCAGCTCCAGCGCCTGCGGCGCAACCACACCGTCCCGACCGACCCGCGGGCGCTGCGCTGGCTGGCCCAGGCGCTCGGCTACCGGTCCGAGCCCCGCCACGACGCGGTCGAGTCGTTCCGTGCCGACTGGGTCGCGCACTCCGCCCAGGTCCGGCGGCTGCACGGCAAGCTGCTCTACCGGCCGCTGCTGGAGGCGGTCGCCAGGGTGCCGGCCGAGTCGCTGCGGCTGGCGCCGGACGCCGCCCGGGCCCGGCTCGCCACGCTCGGCTTCGCCGATCCGGCCGGCGCGCTGCGGCACATCGAGGCGCTCACCGGCGGTGTGTCGCGGCGCTCGGCCATCCAGCGCACGCTGCTACCGGTGCTGCTGGAGGAGCTCGCGGACGCGCCCGAGCCGGACCGGGGGCTGCTGGCCTACCGGCACGTCTCGGACAAGCTCGGCACGAACCCGTGGTACCTGCGCCTGCTGCGGGACGAGGGCCCGGTGGCGCTGCGGCTGGCCCGGCTGCTCGGCCTGTCCCGCTACGCCACGGACCTGCTCGCGCGGGACCCGGAGGCGCTGCGGCTGCTGGCCGACGACGCCGAGCTGGTGCCGCGGGCCGCAGCTGCGCTGCGGGAGGGGTTCGCGGCGGCGGCGGTCCGGCACCTCGACGGGGATGCGGCAGGCTCGACTACGGGCTCGGGGTCGGCTACGGGCTTGGGGCCGAGGTCGGGGCCGGGGTCGGGGGCAGGTCCGCCGGACCGCGGCGGGGAGGCCGCAATCGCTGCGGTGCGGGCGCTGCGCCGGCGCGAGCTGTTCCGCCTCGCCGGCGCCGACGTGCTCAGCAGCGCCGCGGAAGGGCTCGCGCCACAGTCGCGGGTCGACCTGGCCGCGCTCGGCACCGCCCTCGCCGACGTCACCGACGCGACGCTCACCGCAGCGCTGCATGTGGCCGGGCGCGCGGTCGGAGGCGGGGCGGCGGTCCCGTTCGCGATCATCGGGATGGGGCGCCTCGGCGGCGGCGAGATGAGCTACGCCTCCGACGCCGACGTGCTTTTCGTGTACGACCCACCGGCCGGGATGGCGGAGGACACCGCGTCGGCAAGGGCGCACGCGGTCGCCGAGGAGCTGCGGCGGCTGCTGGCGGCCCCGGCCCCAGACCCGCCGCTCGCCGTCGACGCGGACCTGCGGCCCGAGGGTCGCCAAGGACCGCTGGTACGCAGCCTCGCCGCGTACGCGCACTACTACGCCCGCTGGGCTCGGACGTGGGAGGCGCAGGCCCTGCTCCGCGCCCGCTTCGTGGCCGGTGACCGGGGCGTGGCCGACCGGTTCCTGGCCCTCGCCGACCCGGTGCGCTACCCGCCCGGTGGGCTGGACCGGGACCAGGTCACCGAGATCCGGCGGATCAAGGCCCGGGTCGACACCGAGCGGCTGCCGCGGGGCGCCGACCCGCTGACCCACACCAAGCTGGGCCGGGGCGGGCTGTCCGATGTGGAGTGGACGGTGCAGCTGCTACAGCTGTGCCACGCGCACGCGGTCGCCGGGCTGCGTACCACTCGTACCCTTGACGCACTTGACGCGGCGTGCGGCGCCGGCCTGCTGGCGGCCGGCGACGTGGCGGCCCTGGCGGCGGCCTGGCGCCTGGCCTCCCAGGTCCGCAACGCGCTCATGCTGGTCCGCGGCCGCCCCAGCGACCAGCTGCCGCGGCACGGCGCCGAGCTGGCCGGGGTGGTGGCGCTGTGCGGGGGTGGGGACCCGGGCACGTTCGTGGACGGCTACCTGCGCACGGCGCGGCAGGCGCGGGCCGTGGTGGACCGCGTCTTCCTCGGTGTGGCGCGGTAGCCGCCAGGCGGGGCGGTCGAGGACGCCCTGGCCCTACGCCCAGCCGGAGCCGCGCGCGGGGCGTAGGGTGAGCGTCTCGGCCGCCTCGTCCTGGATGGTCGCCCGGTCCCAGCGCATCGGCAGGGTCTGGCCGGTGCGCCATAGCTCGAACTGGTCCCAGTAGTTCGGGTGGAACGCGTGCCCGGAGTTGCCGGTCAGCTGCACCCACCGGGAACCGTCCAGGTTGGACAGGTCCACCACCATGCGCATGGAGGGCACCGCGTTCACCTGGTAGCCCTCGCCCGCGTGCCAGCCGTTCGCGTTGACGATGGCGGGCCCGCCGGACGTGCCGGCCGGGCCCCGGTTGAACAGCCATTCGATCGGCCCGATCCCGGAGCTGCCGAACGTCTGGTGCTCCAGCGTCAACAGGTGCATCCGGCCCCACCGCCAGTCCGCCGGGTCGTCGCCCTGGGCCCTGCGCAGCTCGTCCGCTGCGGCGGTCAGGGCGGCGCTGAGGATCTGGTCCGCGGTCTCCACTGACGGGGTTCGCCGGTCGTCCCACCACGGCGAGGCGGGGTTGGCGAGCAGCGTGCGGACCACCTCGAACGAGCGGTCGCTGCCCTCCGGCGCGTAGTCGTCGGGGATCTCGTCGAAGAGCCGGGCCAGCAGCGCCCGCCAGAACGCGTTGTAGTACGCCGCCGCGGCCGAGCGTGCCGCGTCCGAAGTGCCCCGGGCGCCGTCGGCCGGCTGCTGGTAGTCCCAGCCGCGCAGCAGCTCCACGGCCTTGGCCGCGGTGCCGGACACCGGGGCCGCGGCGATCACCGGCACGACCGCCGCCGCCATGCCGTTGCGGGCGTCGAGCTGCATCCGGGCCACGTCCGGCGCGGAGAGCTTGCCGCCACCGGCCAGCGCCGTTCCGAGCAGGTCGTGGATGCGCTGGCTGCGGGTGCCGTACGCCCAGTCGTGGGAGATCAGGTACGGGTACTGCGGCCCGACCACCGCCTGGTTGGCGGTGACCAGGTAGCCGCGTTCGGGGTTGTAGACGCTGGGCAGCGCGGAGAAGGGGATGTAGCCGCGCCAGTCGTACGCCGAGTCCCAGCCGGGGGCCGGCCACCGGCCATCGCCCTTGCCCCGGATCGGGATGCGCCCCGGCGCCTGGTACCCGATGTTGCCGTCGATGTCGGCGTAGACGATGTTCTGCGCCGGCACCTCGAACAGCTCGGCCGCTGCCCGCGCCTGCGCCCAGCTGGTCGCGCGGTCGATCGTGAAGAGCGCCTCGATCGTGCGGCCCGGGTCCAGCGCGGTCCAGCGCAGGGCGATCCCGTACCCGCTGCCCGACGCCTGGCCGGGCGCTGTGGACGGCGGCTTGGCCGCGATCTCGCGGAGCGTCTCCGACGCGTCGGACAGCAGCGGGCCGTGCCGGGTGCTGCGTACCGTGATGGTCACCGGGTCACCTCCGGCGACCCGCAGCACCTCCTGCCGCCGCTCCATCTCGTGCCACTGCCCGTCGACGAGGTAGCGGTCACCCTCGACCCGCTCCAGGTAGAGGTCGGAGACGTCCGGGCCGAGGTTGGTGAACCCCCACGCCACCCGGGCGTTGTGGCCGATCACCACGCCGGGTACGCCGGAGAAGGAGAACCCGACGACGTTGAAGTCGCACTCGCAGTGCAGGCCCATCTGGTACCAGATGCCTGGCATGCTGGGGCTCAGGTGCGGGTCGTTGGCGAGGATCGGCTTGCCGCTGACCGTGTGCCGTCCACTGAGGACCCAGGAGTTTGACCCGATGCCGTCCCCGGCGCCGAGCATGGCCGGCAGCCGGGAAAGCCCGCGGGCCATCTGGTCCAGGGCCGCCACCGCGGACCGGTAGCCGTCCGCCACCGCCGTCCCGCCCGCGCTGCCGCCTGTGCTCTCGCCTGCGCTGCCGCCCGTGCCATCGCCTGCGCTGGCGCCCGTGCCTTCGCCTGCGCTCCCGCCGGCGCCGCCGCTCTTCGCCGCCGCCGCGGCCTGGTCGAACGCGCCGCCTACCACCGTGCCCCCGGTGACGATCGGCAGGTTCCGGTCGTACGGGTACGCCGGATAGAGCTCGTCCACCTGTTGGCGTGAGAGCCCGTGCCCGAGCAGCGCCGCCCGGGTGATCTCGCTCTCCATGTTGCTGCGCAGGTCCCACGCCATCGCCTTGAGCCACGCCAGGCTGTCCACCGGATGCCAGGGCTCGATCTCGTAGCCGCTGTTGGTCAGCCCGAGCAGCGTGTACTCCAAGCTGGCCGCGCCGCCGTCATGCTCGTCGAGCCAGCTGTTGACCCCGTCGGCGTACGCGGCCAGGAACACGCGTGCCTCGGTGGAGATCCTGGCCAGCTCCTGCTCGGCGACCCGGCGCCAGCCCATGGTGCGCAGGTACGCGTCGGTCTCCACCTGGTCGGCCCCGAACAGCTCGGCGGTCCGGCCGCCGGTGACGTGGCGGCGGAAGTCCATCTCCCAGAACCGGTCCTGGGCGTGCAGGAAGCCCTGGGCCCGGAACAGGTCCTCGGCCGTCTTCGCGTAGACGTGCGGGATCCCGTACGGGTCCCGGTGCACGGTCACCGGGGCGGACAGGCCGGGCAGGGCGAGCGTGCCGCCGTACTGCGGGAAGGACCGGCGTACGGCCCACACGCCGAGGACGCTGAGCACCACGGCCAGGGTGGTCACGACGGCCAGGGTCCACAGTGCGATGCGGCCCACCCTCGGCCACGGGACGCGTACGGGTCTCATGTCGCGGATCCTACGGCGCCTTCGGCAATGGTGGCGCCGACCGCGGGGCGGAGCCTTCGAGCCGCGGATGGCCTACGCCGGTCGAGTTGAGCCCCATGGCGCACTCGGCGCATCTGATCCCGAGCCAGCGGCTACCTGGTCGGTACCTTTGACCAGAAAGCCATATTGCGGAAGCCAGCGACCGCAGCGAGCCGCCGACCGCGCCCTACGCGGGACGGTCGACGGCTCGCGAGCTTGTACCCCGATGTGTCCGGCGGGCCCGGTGAGTGCCGTTCTAGGAGGTCAAGGCGCCTGCCGGCCTAGCAGTCGAAGTACAGGGCGAACTCGTGCGGCGTGGGGCGCAGGCGGACCGGGTCGATCTCGTTCTCCCGCTTCCACGCCACCCAGGTCGAGATGAGGTCCGGGGTGAACACCCCGCCGTCGAGCAGGTAGTCGTGGTCGGCCTCGAGCGCGTCGAGCACCTCGCCGAGCGAGCCCGGCACCTGGGTGACGTCGGCGAACTCGTCCGGCGCCAGATCATAAAGATCCTTGTCGATCGGATCTGGCGGCTCGATCTTGTTCTTGATGCCGTCCAGCCCGGCCATGAGCATGGCCGCGAAGGCCAGGTACGGGTTTGACGACGGGTCCGGCACCCGGAACTCCACCCGCTTGGCCTTGGCGTTGCTGCCGGTCACCGGGATCCGGGTGCAGGCCGACCGGTTGCGCTGCGAGTAGACCAGGTTGACCGGGGCCTCGAAGCCGGGCACCAGGCGGCGGTAGGAGTTGACGGTCGGGTTGGTGAACGCCAGCAGCGACGGGGCGTGGTGCAGCAGGCCGCCGATGTACCAGCGGGCCGTGTCGGACAGCTGCGCGTACCCGGTCTCGTCGTAGAAGAGCGGCTCGCCGTGCAGCCACAGGCTCTGGTGGGTGTGCATGCCGGAGCCGTTGTCCCCGAACAGCGGCTTGGGCATGAAGGTCGCGGTCCGGCCGGTCGCCCAGGCGGTGTTCTTCACGACGTACTTGAACAGCTGGAGCGTGTCGCCAGCGTGCAGCAGGGTGGAGAACCGGTAGTTGATCTCCGCCTGGCCCGCCGTGCCCACCTCGTGGTGCGCGCGCTCGACCTGGACGCCGACCTTGAGCAGGTTCAGCACCATCGCGTCGCGTAGGTCGGCGTGGTGGTCCACCGGCGGCACCGGGAAGTAGCCGCCCTTGTAGGCCGGCTTGTAGCCCCGGTTCGGCCCGTCCGCCCCGCCGGTGGCGCCGGTGTTCCAGGCACCCTCGATCGAGTCGATGTGGTAGTACCCCTCGTTGGCCCTGGTGTCGTAGCGGACCGAGTCGAAGACGTAGAACTCCGCCTCTGGACCGAAGTACGCGGTGTCGGCGATCCCGCTGGCGGCGAGGAAGGCCTCGGCCTTCTTGGCCACGTTGCGCGGGTCGCGGGAGTAGGCCTCGCGGGTGAACGGGTCGTGGATGAAGAAGTTCAGCGCCAGCGTCTTCTCCGCCCGGAACGGGTCGACGAACGCGGTGGCCGGGTCCGGCAGCAGCAGCATGTCCGACTCGTGGATCTGCTGGAAGCCGCGGATCGACGACCCGTCAAAGGGCAGGCCGCCGGTGAACACCGCCTCGTCGAACGACTCCACCGGCACGTTGAAGTGCTGCATCACGCCGGGCAGGTCACAGAAGCGCACGTCCACGAACTTCACGCCCTCGGTGGAGAGGTAGCGCAGCAGGTCCTCGGAATTGGCGAACAACACGTCCTCCTGGCGGTCGGCCTGACGGCGGTTGATGCGGTCGGATGGGCTGGTCGCGACGCTAGGCCGGCGGCATTGCCCGAGCGTATCCCCATTGTTTCGGTCGTGTTACGCGCGGGCCTTGCGATCATCGACGGGTACGGCCGGGCCGCCCGCTGGCAGCCATCGACGGACAACCATCGACGGGTACGCCGCCGGCCTGCCCGCCGCCAGCCGCTACGCTGGCGGCTCGTGACCGCTCCGAAGCAGGCTCCGACCGCTGCCACGCCGGCCCTGCCGAGCCTGCTGCGCCGGTTCGCCGCCCTGATGGCGGACTGGCTGCTCTGCCTGCTCGTCGCCGGCCTCATCGCCAACCCGAGGCAGGTGCCCTGGCCGCCGGTGGCGGTCCTGGTCGCCGAGTATGGCTTCTTCATCGGCCTGTTCGGCCAGACCCCCGGCATGTGGCTGGCGAAGGTCAGGTGCGTCTCCGTGCGCGACGGCGCACCGGTCGGCGTACTTCGGGCGACCCTGCGCGGCCTGCTGCTCGCGCTCGTGGTCCCGGCCCTGGTGATGGACGGCCAGCGGCGCGGCCTGCACGACCGGGCCGCCGGCACGGTCGTGGTCAGCGCCGGCTGACGGCTCCCGGTTTGGGGTAGCACCGACGCGGTTGGAGTAGCACCGACGGTTGGGCGGCACCGGCGGTTGGGGTAGCGCCGGCCAGCGGATCGCGCGGGTCCGCTGTCTCCTACCGCGGGCGCATGCCGCGCATGGTGCTGCGCGGGGGCCGCATGTTCTTCGGGATCGACCCCTTCGGCACCTGCGGCCGGGCCGACAGCGCGGTGAGCCGCTTGTCCAGCGCGTTGACGTCCTTGCCGGTGAGGTTGCGCGGCAGCTTCATCAGGGTCATCCGCAGCTTGCGGATGGACAGCTCACCCTCGCCGGTGCCGATCAGGTAGTCGTAGAGCGGCGCGCTGCCGATGACCTTGACCAGCCGCTTCTTCTCCTGGCCGAGCAGGCCGCGGACCCGCTGCGGGTGACCCTCGCCGAGCAGGATGACACCGGGGCGCCCGATCACCAGGTGCACCATGTCGAACTGGGTGGTGGAGCTGACCGCGGGGGTGACCCGCCAGTCGCCGCGCATCGACTGGAGGATGCTGGCGGCGGCGCCCGGCTTGCCCTCGGCCTCGTTCATCATTGCGGCGTTCGACCGCAGGTTCAGCACGACCAGCGCGCCGAGCAGCGCGAGCATGAGGCCGACGGGCAGCCACATCCAGCCCCAGGCGACGGCGGCCACCACGGTGAGCGCGAGCGGCAGGAGGACGGCCGCGGCGACGAGCGGGACGAACCATCGGTCGCGTTTTGCGGTGAACGCGAACACCGTCCCGATCTGCTTCAACCGAGTGCCGAACGACACCTTCTCCTGCTGCGGGGCCCGTGCCATGGCAGAAGTGTAGTTGCGTCGGGTCCAGGGGGCGCGACCGAGCTCAGGGCTCAGGCCGCCGTACGGGCCGCCATGGCTTGGCGGTAGAGCCGCCCCGCACGGTACGACGAGCGCACCAGGGGTCCGCTCAGCACCCCGGCGAAGCCGATCTGCTCGGCCTCCTGGCGCAGCTCGACGAACTCCTCCGGGGGCACCCAGCGCTCCACCGGGTGGTGGCGCGGGGTGGGGCGCAGGTACTGCGTGATGGTGACCAGCTCACACCCTGCCCGGTGGAGGTCGTGCAGGGCCTGGGTCACCTCCTGGCGCTCCTCGCCGAGGCCCAGGATGAGGTTGGACTTGGTGACCAGGCCGGCGGCGCGCGCCCGGGTCAGCACCTCCAGCGACCGGTCGTACCGGAACGCGGGGCGGATCCGCTTGAAGATGCGCGGGACCGTCTCGACGTTGTGCGCGAGCACCTCAGGCCGGGCCCCGAAGACCTCGCCGAGCAGCGCCGGGTCGCCGTTGAAGTCGGGGATCAGCAGCTCCACGCCGCAGCCGGGCAGCAGGGCGTGGATCTGGCGCACGGTCTCGGCGTAGAGCCAGGCGCCGCCGTCCGGCAGGTCGTCGCGGGCCACCCCGGTCACCGTGGCGTAGCGCAGCCCCATGGTCACCACCGACTCGGCCACCCGCCGCGGCTCGTCGGCGTCGAACTCGGCCGGCCGGCCGGTGTCGATCTGGCAGAAGTCGCACCGCCGGGTGCACTGGTCACCGCCGATGAGGAAGGTGGCCTCCCGGTCCTCCCAGCACTCGTAGATGTTGGGGCAGCCCGCCTCCTGGCAGACCGTGTGCAGGCCCTCCCGCTGCACCAGCGCGCGCAGCTGGGTGAACTCGGGACCCATCGATGCCTTTACCTTGATCCAGGGTGGCTTGCGCTCGACCGGGGTCTGCGCGTTGCGCGCCTCGATCCGCAGCAGGCGTCGGCCATCCGGGGCCACGGTGGTCACGGGCTCAGCCTACGCCGGCCACACTGCCCGCCGGTCGGGCGCGTTGCGAGCGCCACACCCGGCTCATCCCCAGATCGTGGCGCACCGCGCGTATCAGTCAGCCCCAGACCGTGGCGCGCACCTGCGCGTACGCCAGCTTGCCCTGGACCATCTCGATCGAGGTCACCGCGACCGCGCCCCACCGCCCGGCGCTGGTACGCAGGCACAGCGTCCGGCCGCTGGCCAGGGTCGGTGGGCCGACGGCGCCGACCCAGGCGTCCTCCGGCAGGCCCGCGCAGAAGGCCGGGCTGGGCCGCTCGCCGGGCTCCAGCGGCGCGAGCTGTGCCGGGCTGATCGCGGTCAGCTTGTCGTCCGCGGCCGACAGGTCGGCCAACCCGTCGCCGTCATCGGGGTCCACGTCGGTGGAGCCGAGGGACGTCACCACGCGGTCCACCGAGACCAGCACGGCGGTCCCGGTCGGCGTCGGGCCACCGCCCGCTCCCGGGCCTGAGGTGGTCCGGCCAGCTCCCGGCCGCGGCTGCGGCTCATCCCCACCGCGGTCCAGCAGCCAGGGCAGGACCGCCGCCAGCACCGTGGCCACCGCCGCGATCACGGCCACGACGACCGGTACGACCCAGCGCGCCGACCCGGAACCGGAACCCGGACCGTCGGTGGTCATCTGGCTCCTCCCGTGTCCTCGCGTCCCCCAACGCCTGATTCTGGCTGACCAGGCGGTAAATGCCGAGCGTGCGGAGCGGGCCGGCGCTAGCCTCGGCGCACTGGGCTGTGACGGGGGAGTCAGCGCCTGACGAACGCCCCGACCCTCCCGAGCCCGCGGGAAGAACCGCGCCGGCGCGTCCGGTGCGCAGTAGACCCCGCCGGTCGGCCCCCGACCCGGGCCACGAACGAGGCCGGCACCCGCCGGCGAAGGTGCGGTGGCACCGCGAGCCCCCACTCGCCCGCGCCGTTGGGGAGCGTTGCTCTTCCCGACGAGGAGGTGCTGGCGTGCAACGCATCCTCTCCACTGACCTGTCCACCCGCACCGGTGAGCCGGTACGGCTGGCCGGCTGGGTCCACCGGCGGCGGCTGCTGAAGTCCGTGGCGTTCCTGGTCCTGCGCGACGCCGCCGGCCTCGCCCAGGTGGTGGTCACCGAGCCCGCCGCGCGGGCGGCGCTCGCCGCGCTGACCGAGGAGTCGGTTGTCGCGGTGGCCGGTACGGTCCGCGCCAACCCGGCCGCGCCGGGCGGGGTCGAGGTGGTCGACCCGACGATCGAGGCGCTGACCGACCCGGCCGAGGCGCCGCCGTTCGACCTCTACCGGCCGAGGCTCACCGCCGCGCTGCCGACCGTGCTCGACTCGGCGTACCTGGCGCTGCGCCATCCGCGGCGGCGCGCGGTGCACGAGGTGTCGGCGGCGGCCGTAGCCGGGTTCCGCTCGGCCCTGTCTGAACGGCGCTTCGTCGAGGTGCACACCCCGAAGATCGTCGCCTCGGCCACCGAGTCGGGCGCCAACGTGTTCGGCGTGGACTACTTCGGCCGGCCGGCGTACCTGGCGCAGAGCCCGCAGTTCTACAAGCAGATGCTGGTCGGGGTCTTCGAGCGGGTGTACGAGGTGGGCCCGGTGTTCCGGGCCGAGCCGCACGACACCGTACGCCACCTCGCGCAGTACACCTCGCTCGACGCGGAGCTGGGGTTCATCGAGGACCATCGGGACGTGATGGCGATGGCCCGGGACGCGGTCGCCGGCATGCTCGGGGCAGTGGCGGCGCAGGCCGGTGCGGCGTTGCGCCTGCTCGACCTGGCGCTGCCCGAGGTGCCGGCCCGGATCCCGGAGATCCGGTTCCCCGACGCGCTGGAGCTGGTGGGGGCGGAGCCGGACGAGCCGGACCTGGCCCCGGCGCACGAGCGGGCGCTGGGCGAGTGGGCCCGCCGGGAGCACGGCAGCGAGCTGCTGTTCGTCACGGCGTACCCGATGGCCAAGCGGCCCTTCTACACCCACCCCGAACCCGGGCGGCCGGGCCTCTCCCGCAGTTTCGACCTGCTCTTCCGCGGGGTGGAGCTGGCCACCGGCGGGCAGCGCCGGCACCGCTACGGCGACTACGTGGCCGCGCTGGCCGAGCGGGGCGAGCACGACCTGGCACCGTACGCGGGCTACCTGGACACGTTCCGGCACGGGATGCCGCCGCACGGCGGGTTCGCCATCGGGCTGGAGCGGTTCGTGGCCCGGCTGGTCGGTGCGGCCAACGTCCGGGAGGTCACCCTGTTCCCGCGCGACCTGAGCCGGCTCACCCCCTGACCGCGCCGGCGGGGCGCCTTGCGCGCCAGCAGGCGCCCTGCCAGCGGGTGCTCGCCAGTGTGCTGGCGGCCGTTACTCCAGCTTCCGGCCGACGTAGCCGATGATCACTTCTCCTTTGTCGGGGTCCCACCGGAAGTGCAACCGCCCTGCACCTGGCGTCAGCCGCGCGTGCAGGTCAAAGAGCGCCCGCCCGGCGACAGGGTCGTCGAACCAGCACAGCCGCCGGCGCTGCTCATGCTCTGGCGTCACTTTGGTCGGCCAGGTCGGCGTGGTGTCCTGGCCGGGGTCCCACGCCTCTGTGGCTTCCTGGAGACGGGAGAGCAGCTCCTTGGCGGGGCGCACCCACTCCCTTCGGAGCCCTTCCAGGTCCTGGGCGACCCGGGGAAGGAACCGGAGCCGCGGAAAGATGTCCTCGCGCAGGCGCCACAGCTCGGCACCGGTGTGGATGTCCTGGACTCCGGTCTGGTAGATCCACTGCCGATGCTCCGCCACGTGCTCTGTCCGGGACGCATGGCGGACCTCCTCGTCGGTGTACTCAAGCACCACATCACCGACATCGTTCTCGGCAAGGGCGCAACAGCGTAGGAGCAGCCGGGAGCCGTCCCACGTTGGGGACAGCGCCAGGCTCGCGGCGAGCCCTCCGCTCAGGTGCGCCCAGCCGAGTCCGTATGCGGTCCTGCCGACGTGGGTGTACTCCGTGAGGTCGTGCTCCTGGTCGGCTAGCACGCTGCTGAAGGGCGCCCGGTTCCGCATGGCGCGGATGAAGCGGACGGAGTCCCGGTTGCGCCCGTCAGCCTCCCACTGTCGCATCGAGAACCCGGCACCGATGTCGAGGTCCATGAACGCGACCTCGCTAACCAGCGCGGTGTCGGCCCGGTGCCGCCGGACCTCGCGAAGAAGCGCGACGAGGCCATGGATGGCACTGGTGATCTCCTCGTGGCGGGCGTCGGTATCCCGGTACGACAGCTCGTTGAGGAAGACCAGCAAGGACATCGGAGCCTCCGTCAGTCGAGCAGCCGGTCCAGCGCGTTGTCCCACTCGTCGAAGAAGCCCGAGGGCCAGTGCGACAGCATGCCGTCGGGGCCGAGCAGGGGCGACCTGACCTCGATGGGCGGCACCGGCGAGGCGGCGGTGCCGTGCGCGCCGCGGCGGAAGTAGTGGACCGACACTGCCGTGCTGTCCAGCACCTGCTCCTTGACGGCCAGCCGGATCCCGTTAAGGACGTGGTCGCTGTGGGTCTCGACGAGGACCTGCGCGCCCCAGGCCGCGGCCAGGCAGGCCAGCCGAGCCATCGCGCTCTGGCCGCGCGGGTGCAGGTGCGCCTCTGGGTTCTCCAGCATGATGAGCGAGCCCGGGGTCGCAGCCAGGCAGGCTACGACGATCGGCAGCGCGTACGTGAGGCCGAACCCGACGTTCGTCGGCCGGTACCTGATGTTGGACGAGGCGATGCCGGAGCGGCCGAAGAACCCGTAGCTCAACCGCACCAGGTCGGTGCCGCGCAGGTCGTCAGCCTCGATGTTGACACCGGGGCACAGCTCCTGGAGCCACGCCTCAGTGTGGTCGAGCAGGCTCGTCGACCGAACCGTCTGGTGACGCAGCGGCGGGGGGACCGGGTCGTCGCGACGTACCCGAAGGAAGTTGATCGTATGTTCACCCCGCGAGCCGAGGAAACCCTTACGGACCGCGGCGTCGTAGGACTTCGGGTAGTACACGGCCGGGACGATCCGATCGGCCCTGAGGTACTGGAACCCGACCCCGAAAAGAGGGTCCGGGACAGGTCCTGCCGGAGCTGACGACAGTGGCAGCAGGTCCGCCTCCTTGTCGCGGGCCAGCTGGTACTCGACGCGCCAGGCCAGCTCACCGGCGTCCGTGCTCAGACTGACCTCGATCGAGGGAGTCTTGCGCTCGTCGGTGTCGAAGTCCTCGTACAGGACGTCCTGACCGACGCCGAGTTCGACAAGATCCCTGTTGAGCAGTAGCCCACCCTGGGAGCTGAGCAGCCCGGCATCCCACGACTGCCGCAGGAGCGCGAGGGCTTGCATGGTTGTGCTCTTCCCGGCGGCGTTGACGCCGCTGAGCAGGGTGAGGGGGGCGAGCGCGAGCCTGAGGTGCCCGAACGCCTTGAAGTTGCGCAGGCCCAGCTCCCGGATCATTCGACCACTCCGGCGAAGAGTGCCCTGACGCGCTGGAACCGCCGCTTGACCTTGGCGACGTCACCAGTGCCCTGGGAGATCGCGATTTGGAAGCTCGCGTCCTTCATGAGCTCGAGGAACATCTTTTCGAGCCTGCGTCGCCGCTGCACCAGCAGTTGGCGTTGGGGCTCCGGCAGCACGGCGAGGTTGACCGATACTGCCTCAAAGAGAGCCTTGTTGATGGGGAACCGGCCTCCTTTACCGTCCGGGTTGCGCTTCCGGAAGGCGTGGGTGCCAAAGACCTCTGATGCGGTTGCCATGGCAGACTTGAGCTCGCGTTCGAGGCGTTGAACCTGCGCCGGGGGGAGCTGGTTGAGACGCTTCATGGCATCACGTAGGAAATGGTCAAAGTCCTGGTTTGCGTAGGCGCCCGGTGCGGTGAGCCGGAATGCCGCGAACCGTAGCACCATCTCGCGGTCGGCCATCCGATCGCTGCGGATGCTTCCTGCGGTTGCCTGCAAGAACTCCGGGGACTTCGCCCATACCTTCAGATACTGCCGTGCCTCGCCCGGGATGAGCGCATGGCGCAGCTCCTGCGCGGACAGCGGTAGCCCTCCGGTGTTGATGCGGGCGAAGATGTTGAACTTAACCGCCTCGGGAGTGCCGAGGCGGATCAGGTGCACCACCAGCTCCGCCTCACGGAGCCGGGTCTGCAACCGCCCAGGAAGGTCACCGAAGAGCATGCCCTCGCACTTGTCCAGGTACTCCAGGTCGATAAGCCGGAGCGGCTGGGTGCCGATGACCGCAGGCTCAACGAACTCGGTGATGGTGGTTAGCCGCTGGATGCCATCCACAATCGCCCACGACTCGTCCTGAGCCTCGGCGGCGTAGAGCGTCGGCAGTGGGATCCGCAGCAGCAAGGACTCGATCAGGCGGCTCTTCGCTCTGGCGGTCCAGATCCCCGCGTGACGCTGGAAGTCAGGCTGAAGGTCGATCCGCTGGGTGCGGATCCGAGACAGAAGAAGATCGACAGTGGGGGTACGCGTCACCACGTCGATCTTCTCTGGGTCGAAGGGTTCACGGATCTCCTCGTCGCCGGTGTGGTCGTCCGTCTCTGCCTCGACCCCGGTGGCGCGTCCAAGGGAGTCCAGCTCCTGTGCCACCGCGTCAGGGGACAGAAGAGCGTCAGCAGCCACCAACTCCACCCTTCGTGGTCATTAGCGCCGCGGGTGACCGGATCCGGCCTGCTGGTGCAGCTGAGGGCCGACCGCGGCTCGACCGCCAGAGTAATGGGTTGCGTAGCCGGCTCACCGGGGCGGCAGGTACGCCGGGGCCTGACTTCGCGCGGGTGGTGTGACGGTGGCCGTACCCTCAGCTATGAGCGGACCTGGCGGAGCATCTCGCCGGTGGACAGCCGGCGGCGGCCAGTGCCGCCGTACGTGACCACCGTCGAGAGGGCGGGTAGCTCATGCGCCGCGTTGAGGAAGATGTCGCCAGCCAGCCGGGGTGCTGGCTGCGGGCCGCCGAGGTCGCCGCAGCCAGCGCCGGCGCGCTGCCGCGGCCCGGCCAGACGGTGGCCGTGGTCGGCTGCGGCACGTCGTGGTTCATGGCGCAGGCGTACGCGAGCCTGCGCGAGCAGGCGGGCCACGGCCGTACCGACGCGTTCGCGGCCTCGGAGATGCCCAGCCGGCGCAGCTACGACTGGATCCTGGCCATCACCCGCTCCGGCACCACCACCGAGGTGCTGGACCTGCTCGTACGGGTCGGCAAGGCGGCGACGACCGCGGTGACCGCCGACCCGGCGACCCCGGTGGCCGATCTGGTCGAGCACCTGGTCGTGCTCGACTTCGCCGACGAGCGCTCGATCGTGCAGACGCGGTTCGCCACGACGGCCCTCGGCCTGCTGCGCGCCGGGCTCGGCCACGACCTGCGGGCAGTGGCCGAGCAGGGGGAGCGCGCGCTCGCCGTACCGGTGGAGCCCTGGGTGGGCGTGGAGCAGGTGACGTTCCTCGGTCGTGGGTGGGCGGCGGGCATCGCCCATGAGGCGGCGCTGAAGGCGCGCGAGGCCGCCCAGCTGTGGGCCGAGTCGTACCCGGCCATGGAGTACCGGCACGGGCCGATCAGCATCGCAGAGCCGGGCCGGCTGGTCTGGATGTTCGGCGAGCCCCCGGCCGGGCTCGCCGATGACGTCGCGGCGACGGGAGCGACGTTCGTGACCAGCGACCTGGACCCGATGGCGCATCTGGTGGTGGCGCAGCGGTTCGCGGTCATGGCGGCCCTCGCCAAGGGCCTCGACCCCGACCGGCCCCGCCACCTCACCCGCTCCGTGGTGCTGCGTGCCGGATAGCACCGGGCCTGGCCTGCCCGCAGAGCCTGCCGTGGTGGTGCTCGGGCGGGCTACGGACCCGGTCGTCGCCGTTGATGTCGGCGGCAGCGTCATCAAGGGCGCGATCCTCGGGGCCGGCCACTCCGGCGCCATCCGCCGGTGGCCCACGCCGCGCACCGGCGGACCGGCCGCGGTCGTCTCGGCGGTCCTGGCCGCCGTTGACGAGCTTGTCCGCGAGTGTGACGCCGTTGCGGCGGTCGGGCTGGCCGTGCCGGGGATCGTCGACAGTGGACGCGGCATCGCCGTCGCCGCCGCCAACGTCGGCTGGCACCAGGTGCCCTTCCGTGACCTCGTCGAGCAGCGCACCGGCCGGCCCGTCTCGGTCGGCCACGACGTGCGCGCCAGCGCCGAGGCGGAGATCCGGCTCGGCGCGGCCCGCGGGGCGTACGACGCCATGGTCCTGCCCATCGGCACGGGCATCGCCGCGGCCATGCTCGTGCAGGGACGGCTGCTGCACACCGGCTGCGGCCGTGCCGGCGAGATCGGGCACCTGCACGTCGGGCACGACGAGCCGTGTGCCTGCGGAGGACGGGGCTGCCTGGAGGCCATCGCATCGGCCGCCGCGATCTGCCGCCGGTTCACGGCTCGCACCGGCCGGCGGGTGGCCGACGCCGCGGAGGTGGCCGAGCTGGTACGCGGCGGCGACCGCGACGCCGCAGCCGTCTGGGACGAGGCGTTAGGTGGCCTCGCCACCGCCGTGGCCGCGTACGTGACCCTGCTGGCGCCGGAGGTCGTGGTCATCGGCGGCGGGCTATGCGCGTCTGGTGACCTGCTCCTACAGGCATTGGATGCGCGGCTGGCGGGGCGGCTGGCGTTCCAGCGACGGCCGCGGCTGGTGGCTGCCGCGTTCGGCGACCGGGCCGGCTGTGTCGGCGCGGCGCTGCAGGCCTGGGACCTGCTCGGCGCGCCATGATCGTGGTCGTTGCCGCCAACCCGGCACTCGACTTGACGTACACGGTCGACGCGCTGAGGCCCGGTGCGAGCCACCGGGTCCGCGCGGTCACGCAGCGCGGCGGTGGCAAAGGCGTCAACGTCGCGCGCGTGCTCTCGCAGCTCGGTCACTCCACAGTGGTCATCGGCCTCGCCGGTGGCGTGGCAGGGCACCAGCTGCGCGCCGACCTCGACGCCGCGCACCTGCGCCACCGTCTCGTCCCGGTGCCGGGCGAGACCCGGCGCACCGTCACGGTGGTCGCCGGCGGCGACGCCACCGTGTTCAACGAACCAGGGCCGGTCGTGGATGAGGTCGCGTGGGCCGCCCTGGTCGAGGGTGCCGCCCGTGCCCTCGGCGATGGCGCGACCGGGCTGGTGTGCTCGGGCAGCCTCCCGCCCGGCGCTCCCGCGGATGGTTACGCCGCTCTGGTGCGGCTCGCCCGTGACCGGCGCATCCCGGTGGTGGTCGACGCCGAGGGCGTACCGCTGCTCGCCGCCGCCACTGCAGGCGCTGACCTGGCCAAGCCCAACGCCGCCGAGCTGGCGGCGACAACCGGGGTGACGAGCCACCTCCAGGCGGCGCGGGTGCTCCGCGAGGCCGGCGCCGGCGCGGTCGCCGTCTCGCTGGGCGCGGACGGCATGCTCGCCGTCACCGGGCAGGGAACCTGGCATGCCTGCACACCGCACCGGCTGGCTGGTAACCCCACCGGCGCCGGCGACGCCGCTGCCGCCGCTTTCGCCGTAGGGATGGCCGGTGGGCAGGCCTGGGCTGGCATGCTGCGGCACGCCGTCGCGCTGTCCGCCGCTGCCGTTCTCGCCCCCGTTGCCGGGTCCGTGGATGTCGCTGCCTACCACAGGCTCCTGCCGGATGTACACGTGGAGGAGACCGATGCCGCTCGTCTCGACCGCTGACGTCGTGGCCCGTGCGCGCGCCCGGGGGCAGGGTGTGGCGGCGTTCAACGTCATCCAGCTGGAGCACGCCGAGGCGTTTGTCGAGGCCGCGCAGCTGGCCGGTACGCCGGTCGTGCTTCAGATCAGCGCGAACACCGTCAGGTACCACGGTGCGCTGAGGCCCTTGGCGCTCGCGACGCTCGCCGTCGCCGAGGCGGCTGCCGTGCCGGTGGCCGTACACCTTGATCATGCTGAGTCGGCCGAGCTGGTGGAGCAGGCCGTCGCGCTGGGGCTCCGGTCGGTCATGTTCGACGCGTCGAAGCTGGGCTACGCGGCAAACGTCGCGGCCACCGGTCGCATCGTCCGGCGCTGCCACGAGCACGGCGTCTGGGTGGAGGCGGAGCTGGGCGAGATCGGCGGCAAGGACGGCGTGCACGCGCCCGGCGTGCGCACCGACCCGGGCGAGGCGCGGGCGTTCGTCCAGGCCACTGGTGTCGATGCGTTGGCTGTCGCGGTGGGGACCTCGCACGCCATGCTCACCCGCGACGCGGCGCTGGACTTCGGCCTGATCGCCCGGCTCCGGGCGGCGGTGCCCGTGCCGCTCGTCCTGCACGGCTCCAGCGGCGTCGCAGCCGCGGACCTCGCCCGGGCGGTCCGAGCTGGCATGACGAAGATCAATGTCGCGACCCGGCTGAACCAGGCCTTCACCCAGGCGGTGCGCCTGGCGCTGGCCGACGACGATGTCGTAGACCCGCGCCGGTACGCCGGTCCGGCGCGCGAGGCGATGGCCGCGGAAGCGCGCCGTCTGTGCGATGTGCTGCGGTTGGCCTCCTGAGCCCGGCGGGTACCGCTGCAGGTGGCCATCCGGCCACGGTCTGCCCGATGGTCAGGTTCTGACCATCGTGAACGTCCGCTCCTCGTACGCGTCCGGGCCGAACCGGGTCCCGACCGCCCAGAACGTGCTCGGCCCTACCGCGGCCGCGCCGGTGAGCTTCCCGTACGGAGCCGCCTCGCGCGCCCAGGACGAGCCGTCCCAGTGCAGGACGATCGAGGCATAGCCGTTGCCGATGGCGCCGACCGCAACGATGTTCGACGGGGACAGCGCGACGATGTCGGTGAGCCGACCGTCGTTGATGGTCGGTGTGGCGACGCGACGCCACGATGCGCCGTCGAACTGCGCCACGTACGGCTGGTAGCCCGATCCGCTGGTATAGGTCTGCCCGGCTACCCACACGTTGCTGGGTGTCAGCGCGTCGACCGCGTACAGCTGCGTGCTTCCCGTGCTCGGCGGCGGCACCGACTGCCAGCTGGTGCCGTTCCAGTGCAGCGCGATCGGCGCGATGGGCCCGGTGTGATGTCGTTGCTGGCCCAGCCGACCGCCCAGGCGTCGCTCGGCCCGGTGGTGTCGACCCCTTCGAGGAAGTCGGTCACCAGCACCCTCGGCGCGGGGGAGACCTGCCAGGTGCCGCCGGTGCGCTGGAGGATCAGCGCGTCGCGGTTGTACGACGAGCCCGGCTCGATGTACGAGCCGACCGCCCATACCGTGCCCCCGGCCGCCGCGACGCCGGAGAGGTAGTTCTTGCCGGACGGGTTGCCGTTGGGTGTGGGCTCCGGTGTCCACATGGACCCGTTCCAGCGGGCGACCAGCGTGTCGGAGCGGTTGAGCTGCGGGGAGGAGTCGCCCGCCGCCCAGGCCTCGTCGCTGGAGACCGCATCGATGTCGAGGAGGCCGTCGTTGCCGGGGAAGCCGGAGCGCGGGGCCGGCTGCCAGGCCGTTCCGTCGTGCCTGAGCACTATGCTGCGGCCGCCTCCGCTGCGGGCATACAGTCGCCCGACCGCCCAGACGTGACCTGCGTCCGAGGCGTCCGCGCCGTAGAGGTAGTTGTTTCCGGGCTCGTTGGGGCTCGGCACCGTGGTCCAGACGCCTTGTGCGTGGGCGGGACTGCTGGTGAGCAGCAGTGCACCGGTAGTCATGAGAATGGCCGCCATCCGTGTCGATGTCGTCATGGCGACGGTCCTACCCCCTGCATAAGAGAACTAACGCGACCACCGTCCTGAATGCGGAGGAAATAACTATAACCCGGTCACATCAGGCTCAGCTGTGGTTCTTTTGCTGTCAAACTTTGCGATCGAGAAGACTTAGGCAGGAATAGCGTGCACAAGTCTTCTTGATCGCGAACCAACCCAGGTCTGGGCTTCGGAAGGTGGTGCATAGCCTTCGCCGGCTGGCGGGGGGCGGGGGGCGGGGGGCGGAGGGCGGGGGGCGGGGGGGCAG
>DASRIS010000132.1:0-11873 GCA_035649895.1 Micromonosporaceae bacterium
GTTGTGGTCTCGACAACCCATCAACCTACGAGAAGGGGCCCTTCTGTCTCCCAGCCGACACGGCCACTATTCGCGACTACGACACGTAACCAAGTTCGGACTGTGTGCAGTCGGGTCCTCACTGCGGAAGAGCCGCACCCATCAATAACCCCGCGACCCGGTTCGGAACGGGACATCAGGTTACGAGGTCCGTGTGCGGCTCACCGTATGGTGATACCGGATGTCGGGGAGCCGACACCGGCCTACGCCGTGGTTCACTCTTGTGGACGACGCCAGGCCGCCGGGACCGAACGGACCAACGACATTGAGCTGGAATGGAATGCTGGCCCGAGTCCCATCGCGGCTTGTTCTGGTCGTGGTCGTGCTGCTCTGCTGGCTCACCGCGCACCTGTGGGGCCTGCAGGGGGTGCAGGGCTCGTCGGTCTACCTCTACGCGACGAGCGTGCTGCTGGCGATCGGCCTCTACGGCAGCACCTACGGCATTGACCTGGCCGAGGCGGGCCGGGACCGGCGGCTGATCATCACCGCTGTCACTGTGGGTGTCCTGCTCAAGGCGGCGATCATCGGCGGGGTCCTCTTCCTGGCCACCCAGGACCCGCTGTTTCTGCTGCTCGGCGCCGCGGTGGCGCAGATCGACCCCCTGTCGGTGGCCGCCATTCTCGGCGACAACCGGATGTCGGACCGGGCCAAGGCGATCCTGGCGTCGTGGGCCTCGTTCGACGACCCGCTGACCGTGGTGCTCGTCATCTATGCCGCTGCCCTCGCCACTGACGCGTTCGGTCTGGCCAGTCATTGCGACACCCAGTCCACTGTGGCCGGACTGGTGACCTATGGCGTCACTGTGGCTGCCAACCTTGCGCTGGCAGGCGTGGCCGTGGCGGTGTGGCGCCTGCTGAAGGACCGTCAGCGGCCACTCGCCTACGCGATCCTGCTGGCGCTGGCAGCCGTCGCGGTGTGGCAGTTCCTCATGCTCGGGGTGGCCATCGCCGGACTGTTCATCCGCCCGGCGTGGCTGGCGTCATGGGTCGAGCGGCTCACCCAGGGCGCGCTGTTCGTGGCGGGCGGCCTGCTCGGGCTGCTGCTGGTGAACGGCATCAGCATCGGGTACGGCATCCTGCTCGGCGTCATGGCGTTCGTGGCCCAGGTGGTCGTCGGTCTGCTGCTCACCCGCGGCCTGAGCCGGACCGATCGGGTACATCTGGCGCTCGCGCAGCAGAACGGCATCACCGCGATCATCCTCAGCCTGCGGCTGGAGGCTCAGTTCGTGGGCTCGGTGGCGGTTGTGGCACCGGCGATCCTGGTCACGAACGTCCTGCACTTCGTGGTCAACTGGGTCGCCGACCGGTTCAGGTCCAGGCTCCGCCTGGACTCCCGGCCGGCGGATGAGCCGGCCGAGGAAGCCGGGAGGTCCCAGCCAGGCCGAGGATGACCGTGCCCACCACCAGGGGAGCGGCCCGAGCGCCCAGCGAGGCGGTCAGGGGTACGGACGGCCCCAGTCGTCAGCCGAGATGCGTGGCAGCTGCATGGGATGCAGCTCGGCCCGTACCCGGACATGACGGGCCGGGTGGCGCCAGCGGCCGTACTCGTACGCGGTGTCGACCCGGACCTCCACGACGACCTCCGGCTCCACCTGGCGGTAGGGCATCGGCTCGGCGCTGCCGAGCTGGCCGGTCCAGGACGGGGGAAGCGGATGTGGCCACGGATGGTCGATGCCGCCGCCGCGCCGCCGCCGTACGGCCGGCGTGAGCAGGCCGGTGAGCTGGGCGCGCTGGGCGGGGGTGAGCGGGTGGGTGCGGCCAACGTAGCGCAGCCGGTCCTGGTGGTCGAGACGGCCCAGCAGGAGCGCGTCCGGCGCCCTGGTCGTCCCGGTCACGCCGGCGACGACCGCCTCGATGGCGGTCCTGGACCGGTACTTGGACCAGCCCCGGCGACCGGGCCGGTAGCGGCTGGTAAGCCCCTTGATGACCAGCCCCTCGACGCCGGCGGTGGCCCACTCGGTGCACCACTCGACGGCCTCGAACCGTTTGGTCGTCTGCGGGCACAGTGCCACCTGCTCGGGCGCTTCCGAGAGCAGGGTGGCGAGACGGCCGCGCCGGGCCGCCAGCGGCGCGCCGAGCAGGGGCTGGCCGCCGGCCTGTAGCAGGTCGAACACCACCAGGTGCGCCGGATGCTGCCGGGCCAGCTGAAGGACCCGCCGCCCCGCCGACACCCGGCGTTGCAGCAGCGCGAACGATGTCCGCCCAGGCACCGGCTCCCACGCGACCAGCTCGCCGTCCACGACGACGCCGTCGGGCAGCACCTGGCGGCAGAGCCGGGCGATCTCCGGAAAGTAGCTGGCCAGCGGCCGGCCCGACCGGGACTGGAGGTAGACCTCGCCGCGGTGGCGGAAGACCAGGCAGCGCCAGCCGTCGAACTTCGGCTCGTACGCGCAGCCCCCGGCGCACCCGTCGGGCGCCGGCAGCGTGTCGACCGGCTTGGCCAGCATGGGCTCGATTGGTGGCCGTAGCACGCCCGTTCCCCTCACGTCTCGCACTGCTGACGTGCGTTGCGGGGGAAGGCGCATCGAACGTATGTTCGAAGTCGACACTAAGGCGTCGCCCGCGATGCCGCTACCGATGTCGGGTGGCTATGTCACGCGGCGCAGCCGTCGTGGCGCGGCAGACCCGCCACCGTCGGGCATCCGCCGTTCGACACCGGCGTGCGGCCAGCTGACCCTTGTGGACGGGTCGGGAGGCAGCGTCCCTACGATATGGCGGCTGGGACTACTGAAGAGCCGGAGGCTACATGGCCGGGAAAGCGGCGCCCGAGGACGCTTTGGACAATGCGGACGGGCGACACGCCACCCAGGCCGTAGCGCAGCCGCTCGAGACGACTCGGGAGCTGGAGCCGCCGCAGGGCCGGGAGGCGACCGACCACACCCCACCTCAGCGGCGGCCGGGCGCCGGGCGCCGGGCGACCCTGGCTGACCTGTTGGCGCTGACGGCGTATGTGGCCGCTGCGCTCCTCGTCACCGCGCGCTTGTGGCAGAGCCCGTCCCGCCACGCCGTCGGCTATCCCAAGGACCAGGCGCTGTTCGAGTGGTTCCTGGCCAACGCCGCCCGCAGCATCACGCACCTGGAGAACCCGCTGTTCAGCAACCGGCTCGACGCGCCGGACGGGATCAACCTCATGGCGAACGGGTCGGTGCTCGGCATGGCCGTCCCGATGACCCCGGTGACCCTGTTGTGGGGACCATCCGTCGCGTACGTGGTCATGCTGACTTTGATCTTCATCGCCACCGCGGCAGCGTGGTACTTCGTGCTGTCCCGGCACGTGGTGACCTCGCGGCTGGCCGCCTTCGTGGGCGGCGGGTTCTGCGCCTTCGCCCCCGGCATGCTGTCCCAGGCGACGGGCGGGCATGTGCACATTCTGGCGCAGTTCCTCGTGCCGGTGATCGCGTGGCGCGGCTTCCGGCTACGGGAGTCGACCCGGCCGGTACGCGACGGCGCGGTTCTCGGGCTGCTCGTGGCGTACCAGGCGTTCATCGGTGAGGAGGTGCTGTTCTTCACCGCGCTGGCCTGCGCCGTGGTGGTGGCCTGGTACGCCGTGGCGCGGCGGCGCGAGGCCGTCCGCCAGTGGCGGCCGTTCGCGACCGGCGCCGGCGCGGCCGCGCTCGTCGCCGGCGCCCTGCTGGCCTACCCGCTCTACGTCCAGTTCTTCGGTCCCCGCCACTATGCAGGGGTGCCCTGGCTCGTCGACTTCAACGCCGACATCGGCGCCTACCCGGCGTTCTCGCGGCTGACGCTGGCCGGCGACCCGGGCCTGCGGGTGAACCCGCTGGCCCAGAACCTCGCCGAGATGAACGCGTTCTTCGGCTGGCCGCTGCTGGCGGTCGTCGTAGCCATCGCGGTCTGGCTCCGTGGACGGCTGGCAGTGCAGATCACCACCGGTGTCATCGCCGTCTTCGCCGTGCTCTCCCTCGGCCGGGAGGTGGACTACTGGGGGCGCCCGACCGGCGTACCCGGGCCGTACCGTTACCTTGCCGGGCTGCCCCTGTTCGACTCGGTGGTGCCGAGCCGGTTCGGGCTGGTCGCGGCGGTCGCCATCGGTGTCCTCCTGGCACTGGCGGTCGACCATGCCAGGTGGCTGCGGGGGCCAGCCGTCAGCGGGGTCTCCGTAGCGAGGCTCGTCGTGATCGGCACGGTCCTGCTGGCGCTGCTGCCACTCGCCCCCCGCCGGCTGGCGGCGACCCAGGTGACACCGGTGCCCACCTTCTTCACCAGCGGAGCGTGGCGGCAGTACGTCACCGGTGACCAGTCTGTCATGCCCGCCGCGCCCAACCGCGACAACGAGGTGAGCCTGATGCGCTGGGCCGCTGCGCAGCGCAACGACTTCCGGGTCACCCACGGCTATTTCATCGCTCCGGACCCGACCAGCCCGGAGAACTACGGCACCATGTCGCGACCCGTGACCCCGACCACGAAGCTGCTGCTCACCGCGCTCGCCACCGGCCGGCCGGGCGTGGTCGGCGAGGCCGACCGGGCCGCGGCACGGGCCGAGCTGGCACGGCGCGAGGTGGCGATCCTGGTGATGTCGCCGCAGCAGGTCAACGGCCAGGCCATACGGGCGACCCTCGACGCCTTGGTCGGCCCGGGCCGGCTCGTGGACGACCTCTGGGTTTGGGACGTCCACGGCTACCGCTGAGGGCCGTCCGGTCCCGGCCGGCGCTCCTGCCAGCAGCACCGCCAGCGGCTCTGGCTCTCGTTAGCTCGGCGCCGTCGGCGAGCTGCCTGGTGCCGGTCCCGACCCGGGTGGACCACGCACCGCCCACGATGTCAGGGGCTTGGCGGGTCAGCCGCCCGATCAGGCGGGGGAGACCGGGTACATCCGGCGGAGCCGGGAGCGGCCGGCGCGTCAGCCTGGGCCGGCAGCGACCAGGGCGCCGTTGTGCGCCGGGCGCGCTGGCTCGAAGGGGCCGTCGGTGGCCTCGGGGATCTCGGGCTCGCGGTCCCGCTGGACGTCGCGGAGCACGCCGGAGCGGCCGGCGACCACGTCGGCGATGGCGATCCGCGTGGTGGCGGTGGTCGGCTGGGGGAGCGCGGCGGGGTCGTGCCAGGCGAGGGCGCAGATGCGGCCGGGCGAGTTGACCGTCGCCTCGGCCGCGCTGGCGGTGGCCCGGAAGACATGCATCAGGACGTCGGGCAGGTTCTCGCCGCAGCCGTCACCGGTGAGCTGGTAGATGCCGACCAGGTCGACGATCTCAGGCTCCATGCCCGTCTCCTCGCGCACGTCGCGGATGACGGCCTGGATCGGGCTCTCGGTGCTGCGGATCTTCCCGCCGGGCAGGCCCCAGAAGCGGTGTCCCTGGCTCTGCTGGCAAAGCAGAACGCGGCCGGCGGCGTCGGTAACGACTGCGGCCACCGCGGAGGTGAGCTGGCTCATGGACGAAAGCCTAGAACCGGGCGGGTGAATGGGCCAGGGCCACTGCGCACCTGCTCGGGGCGGTAGCGTGTGCTTCCGTGAACATGGCCGCCATCCCCAGCCCGAGCACCGCCGTCTGGCACATCGGCTCGCTGCCGATCCGGGCGTACGCGCTCTGCATCATTCTCGGCATTGTCGCCGCGTGCGTGGTGGCCGAGATCCGCATGCGCCGCCGCGGCGCGCCGCCGTACGCCATCCTCGACATCGCTGTGTGGGCGGTGCCGTTCGGCATCATCGGCGCCCGCATCTATCACGTGCTCACCTCGCCGGGGGCGTACTTCGGCGAGAACGGGGAGCCGCTGAAGGCGCTCTACATCTGGGAGGGCGGCCTGGGGATCTGGGGGGCGATCGCCGGCGGCGCGGTCGGCGCCTGGCTCGCCTGCCGGCAGCTGGGCATCCCGTTCACCTTCGTGGCCGACGCGGTCGCGCCGGGGCTGCCGGTTGCACAGGCGGTCGGGCGGCTGGGCAACTGGTTCAACAACGAGCTCTACGGCAGCCAGACCACCCTGCCCTGGGGCCTTGAGGTGCACCAGCCGGACCGGAACAACCCTGGCGAGTTCCTGCGCGACGACGCCGGCAACCCGGTCCTGCTGCCCGGCCTCTACCACCCGACCTTCCTGTACGAGCTGCTGTGGAACCTCGGCGTCGCGGTCCTGGTGTGGCTCGCCGACCGGCGGTACCGGTTCGGCAAGGGCCGGGCGTTCGCGCTCTACGTGATGGCGTACACGGTGGGCCGGGCCTGGATCGAGGCGCTGCGGACCGACCCGGCCACCGAGGTCGCGGGCCTGCGCCTGAACATCTGGGTCGCGGTGCTGGTCTTCCTCGGCGCGCTGGTCTACTTCCTGCGGGTCCGCGGGCCGCAGGAGTACCTGCTGCCAGCTGACGGGCCGGGCTACCAGGTGGTGACCCGGGAGGAGTTCGAGGCCGGGGCGCTGGCCGGTGTCACGGAGGACATCACCGAGGAGACGGGCGCCGGCCCGGCCGCCGTGGACGAGCCGGCCGCCGTGGACGAGACCGCCCCGGTGGTGACCGGGAAGACCGCCGGAGAGAGCGCCGCGGGGACCGTCGAGGAGGCCCCGGCTGACCGGAACGCGGTCGAGGATGCCGCCGAGGCGGAGCCGGACGCCGGCCCCCGGGCCGGGACCGAGGCGGCGGTGGACGCCGAGCCGGACGGCGGTGCCGAGCCGGACGGCGGTGCCGAGCCGGACCGGGAGGTCGAGGTGCGGGCGGCCAGCGGCGACTCCCGCTCCCGCGACGAGCGGTAGCGCCCGCAGGTCCCGACTACCGGCGAAGGAGCACCCCGCATGCGCTCGGCGGTCGTGGTCGGCGCAGGCGTCGGTGGGCTGGCTGCGGCGGGGGCACTGGCACGTACCGGGTGGCGGGTCACGCTGCTCGAGCAGGCGGAGCGGCTGCGCGCCGACCGGGCCGGGCTGCTGTTGTGGCCGAACGGCGCCGGTGCGCTGCGCGAGCTGGGCCTCGGCGGGGGCCTGGACGGGGTGACCACGCCGGTGCTGCCCGACGGGATCCGCCGCCCGGACGGGCAGTGGCTGGTGCGGCCCGACCCGGAGCGGGCCCGGGCCGCGCCCGGCGTGGTGCACTCGGAGGACCTCCACGACACGCTCGTCGCTGGGCTTGGGGACCAGGTCGAGGTGCGCCACGGCATCCAGGTACGCACGGTGCGGGTGTCCCGGGACGACCGGCCGGCGGTCGGCGACGGTCGCAGCACCTGGGAGGCGGACCTGGTGGTGGCCGCCGACGGTGCGCACAGCACGATCCGCCAGCGGCTGGCACCGCAGGCCGCCGTGGTCAGCGGGGGCTGGGCCGGCTGGCGGGCGGTGATCCCGTGGTACCGCGCCTCAGCACTGCCGGCCGGGCTGGCCACCGGCGGCGAGACCATCGGCGTGGGCTACCGCTTCCAGTACGCGCCCCTGGGCGAGCGGGGCTCTGCCGGCGGGTCGACCCGCGGGGGCGTCTACTGGGTGGCCACCGCCCTCGGCGCACCCCGGCCTGAGCCGCCCGCCACCCAGCTCGCCCTGCTGCGCCGGTGGTTCGCCGGCTGGCACCCGCCCATCCCGGACCTGCTCGCCGCCACCGAGCCCGAGGACCTGGTCCAGCAGGCGGTCGAGGAGCTGCGGCCGGCACCCCCCGGGTACGACTTCCCGTCCGGGCCGGGCGGGGTGGTGCTGCTCGGCGACGCGGCGCACACCATCGCAGACCACCTCGGCCAGGGCGCCTGCCTCGCGTTCGAGGACGCGGCGATCCTGCGGGCGGCCGGGCGTGAGGCGGTCCCGGGCGGGTCGCTGCGTGGCGCGCTGGAGGCATACACCCGGCAGCGCCAGCCGCGGGCGGAGCGGCTGGCCCGGCAGTCGCGCCGGATCGGGGCGGCGCTGGCGGCGCGCGGGTGGCTCGCCCAGCGGGCCCGGGCCGCGACACTTGGCCGGCTGATGGCGACCGCGACCCGGGACCTGTTCGGCTGAGCCTCCTGAGCTGGCCGCGCCTCTGGCCGGCCGTCCTGCGGTATGGGAATGGGCGTTCTTATGGAGTCTGCCCTCGTGCCGCCGTAAACTCGTGGCGCCCACCGATGTGGGCGTGCATCCGCATGGTGACCTAGTTCTGACAGGGCCGGCGCAGTCCCCGCACGCGATCTACCAGACGACGGGGAGGGCCCGTGGGACAGCTGCACCCTCGGCACGGTCTGTACGACCCGGCGTACGAGCACGACTCCTGCGGGATCGCCCTGGTGGCGGACGTCCGCGGCCGGGCTTCCCACATGGTGGTACGGCACGGGCTGGCCGCGCTGCGCCGGCTGGACCATCGCGGCGCCCGCGGTGCCGAGCCGGACACCGGCGACGGCGCCGGGCTGCTCCTGCAGGTGCCGGACGCGTTCCTCCGCTCGGTCGTCGGCTTCCCGTTGCCACCCGCCGGGGCGTACGCGACCGGTCTGGTCTTCCTGCCCGCGGACGGTGCGGCGCGGGCGCGGGCCGTGGCGGTGCTGGAGAGGTACGTGGCCGCCGAAGGCGCGCGGCTGCTCGGCTGGCGCGACGTGCCGGTCGACCCGGCCGGGCTGGGCACGGCCGCGGCGCGGGCCCAGCCCAGCATCCGGCAGGTCTTCCTCACCGCGCCCCGCCCGGGAGCCGCGCCCCGCCCGGGATCGGCCGGGGGCGGGCTGGTCTCCGGCGACGGGCTGCTCGCCGGCATCGAGCTGGAACGGGTGGCCTACTGCGTGCGCCGGCAGGTCGAGCGGGAGACCCGGGAGCGGGGCGTGGCCGCGTACTTCCCGTCCCTGTCCGGGCGCACCCTCGTCTACAAGGGGATGCTCACCCCGGAGCAGCTGGCCTCCTACTACCCCGACCTCGCCGACGAGCGGGTGGCCAGCGCCATCGCCCTGGTCCACTCGCGCTTCTCCACCAACACGTTCCCGTCCTGGCCGCTGGCGCACCCGTTCCGGTACGTCGCGCACAACGGCGAGATCAACACGATCCGTGGCAACCGCAACTGGATGGCGGCCCGGGAGGCGCTGCTCGCCTCGCCGGCGCTGCCTGGAGACCTGCGCCGCCTGCTGCCGGCCTGCACCCCGGGTGCCAGCGACTCGGCCACCTTTGACGAGGTGCTGGAGCTGCTGCACCTGGCCGGGCGCAGCCTGCCCCACGCGGTGCTGATGATGGTCCCGGAGGCGTGGGAGAACGACCCGGCGATGCAGCCGGCCAGGCGCGACTTCTACCGGTTCCACGCCTGCCTGATGGAGCCGTGGGACGGCCCGGCGAGCATCGCGTTCAGCGACGGTACGGTCGCCGGTGCCGTGCTCGACCGCAACGGCCTGCGGCCGGGCCGGTGGTGGCGGACCGGGGACGGCCTGGTCGTGCTCGGCAGCGAGGCCGGCGTGCTCGACCTTGACCCGGCGACCGTGGTGGCGAAGGGGAGGCTGCGGCCGGGCCGGATGTTCCTGGTCGACACGGCGGCCGGGCGCATCGTCGGCGACGACGAGGTCAAGGCGGAGCTGGCCACCGCGCTGCCGTACGGCGACTGGCTGCACGCCGGGCTGATGCACCTGGGCGCGCTGCCGCAGCGGGAGCACGTGACCTATGGCCACGAGTCGGTGCTGCGCCGGCAGCAGGCCTTCGGCTACACCGAGGAGGAGCTACGGCTGGTGGTCGCGCCGATGGCCCGTACCGGCGCCGAGCCGGTCGGCTCGATGGGCACGGACACCCCGATCTCGCCGCTGTCGACCCGGCCGCGCCTGCTCTACGACTACTTCCACCAGCTCTTCGCCCAGGTCACCAACCCGCCGCTGGACGCCATCCGGGAGGAGCTGGTGACCAGCCTCGCGCTCACCATCGGCCCGGAGGCCAACCTGCTGGCGCCCGGGCCGGCCAGCTGCCGGCAGCTGGTGCTGCCGTACCCGGTCATTGACAACGACGAGCTCGCCAAGATCCTGCACATCAACGACGACGGCGACAAGCCGGGCTTCAAGGCGGTACGGGTCTCCGGGCTGTACCCGGTCCGGGACGGGGCCGCCGGCATCCGGGCGCGGCTGGTGGAGATCTGCCGGCACGTCTCCGAGGCGATCGAGGACGGCGTACGCATCCTCGTGCTCTCCGACCGCGACGGCACCGCCGACCTCGCCCCGGTCCCGTCGCTGCTGCTCACCGCCGCCGTCCACCAGCACCTGGTACGCGAGTCGACGCGGACCCAGGTGGCGCTGGTGGTGGAGGCCGGGGACTGCCGGCACGTGCATCACGTGGCGGTCCTCATCGGGTACGGCGCGGCAGCGGTCAACCCGTACCTGGCGTTCGAGTCGATCGAGGACATGGTGGGGGTCGGTGCGCTGCGCGAGGTGGACGCGCCGACGGCGGTCCGGCGCTACGTGAGCGCGCTCGGCAAGGGCCTGCTCAAGATCATGTCGAAGATGGGCATCTCGACCGTGTCGTCGTACTGCGGGGCGCAGGTCTTCGAGGCGGTCGGCCTGGATGCGCAGCTGGTGGAGCGGTACTTCGCCGGCACCGCCAGCCGCATCGGCGGGGTGGACCTGGCCGGCATCCACGCCGAGGTGGCCGCCCGGCACGCCCGGGCCTGGCCAGCCACGGCTGTCCCAACCGCTAGGGCCACGGCAGTCCCCGTCGCCGAAGCCACGGCAGTCCCCGTCGCTGGAGCCACGGCAGTCCTCGTCGGCGGGGTCACGGCGGCCCCGGCCGTGGCTGTCCCGCCGGCCGCCGGGGCAGCCGCGGGCGCCGCAGCCGGGCAGCTGGGGCTGGAGCCGGGCGGGGAGTACCAGTGGCGGCGCGACGGGGAGCTGCACCTGTTCAACCCGGAGACGGTGTTCCTGCTCCAGCACGCGACCAGGTCCCGGCGGTACGACGTGTTCCGCCGCTACACGTCCACGATGGACAGTCTCGCCGCGCGCGCCGGTTCGCTGCGCGGCCGGTTCACGCTGCGCACCGGCGCCCAGCCACCCGTGCCGCTCGACGAGGTCGAGCCGGTCGCGTCGATCGTGCGGCGCTTCGCCACCGGCGCCATGTCGTACGGCTCGATCTCGGCCGAGGCACACGAGACGCTGGCGGTCGCGATGAACCGCCTGGGCGGCCGGTCCAACACCGGCGAGGGCGGCGAGGACGCCGACCGGCTCCGCGACCCGCTGCGGCGCTCGGCGGTCAAGCAGGTGGCGAGCGGGCGCTTCGGCGTCACCACCGAGTACCTCGTGCACGCCGACGACATCCAGATCAAGATGGCGCAGGGCGCCAAGCCGGGGGAGGGCGGGCAGCTGCCGGGCAACAAGGTCTGGCCGTGGATCGCCCGGGTCCGCCACGCCACGCCGGGTGTGGGGCTGATCTCGCCACCGCCGCACCACGACATCTACTCCATTGAGGACCTCGCCCAGCTCATCTACGACCTGAGGTGCGTCAACCCGGCGGCCCGCGTACACGTCAAGCTCGTCGCGGAGGTCGGGGTCGGCACCGTCGCCGCGGGGGTGGCCAAGGCAAAGGCCGATGTGGTCCTGATCTCCGGGCACGACGGGGGCACCGGCGCGTCCCCGCTGAGCTCCGTCAAGCACGCCGGCATCCCGTGGGAGCTGGGGCTCGCCGAGACGCAGCAGACGCTGCTGCGCAACGGGCTGCGCGACCGGGTGACCGTGCAGGTGGACGGGCAGCTGCGCACCGGCCGGGACGTGGTGGTCGCGGCCCTGCTCGGCGCGGAGGAGTTCGGCTTCGCGACCGCGCCGCTGATCGTCGCCGGGTGCGTGATGATGCGCGTGTGCCACCTGGACACCTGTCCGGTCGGCATCGCCACCCAGAACCCGGTGCTGCGCGACCGCTTCACCGGCAAGGCCGAGTACGTGGTGAACTTCTTCGAGTTCATCGCGCAGGAGGTCCGCGAGCTCTTGGCCGAGCTGGGCTTCCGCTCGATCGAGGAGGCCG
>DASRIS010000133.1:0-51745 GCA_035649895.1 Micromonosporaceae bacterium
AGCGGCACGCTGGTCTACACGATCACCGTCTCCAACATCGGCACCCAGGACACGACCGGCGTGGTGGTACGCGACACGCTGCCGGCGGGCACCCGGTTCCGTGAGGTGGTCGACGTCAGTGACCACAACTTCACCTGCGCGCACAACGGGGCCGCGACCGGCGGCACCATCGACTGCGTCGGCGGGATCCTGCGTGGCACGTTCGACCACACGCTGCCGGTGGACACCGCGACCATCAAGGTGACATTGTTCGCCCCGGCGCCGCCCGGTCTCATCAAGAACCAGGTACGGGTGGACCCGGACGGCGCGGTCGCCGAGATCTTCGAGGACAACAACATCAACACCCGGGCCACCGACATCCAGATCGGCGGGTGCTGCGCGTTCAACGAGCTCACCATCGACAAGCGGCAGGTCTTCCCGGCCAGCCACGTGGCACCGAGCGGCCTGCTCGAGTACGACATCGTCGTCAAGAACCTCGGCAGCGACGTGGCCTTCGGGGTCGTGGTGCGGGACTTCGTGCCGGCGGGTGCGACGTTCCGGTTCGCCGAGGACACGCTGCCCGGCACCGGGGCCTTCAGCTGCACCTTCTCCGGCGGGGTCATCACCTGCACCGGCGGCACGCTGGACGGCACGATCGGCCAGACACCCGCACCCGGTGACTCCACCCGGACCATCCACATCGGGCTGTTCTCCCCGGCCCAGCCCGGGTCGTACACCAACCAGGCGCTGGTGGACCCGGACAACGCCATCCCCGAGGCGAACGAGACCAACAACAGCGACGTCGAGGTCCTCATCGTCGAGCTGGGTGGTGGCGGCAGCTACATCGACCTCAAGGTCGACAGCACGCAGACCGGGCCGCTGGACGGCGGCGGCAACCCCAACGCGGTGGTGCCCAGCGGCATGCTCCAGTACAGCCTGAAGGTCTCCAACGTCGCCACCGCGGTCGCGTTCAACGTGCGGGTCCGTGACGTGCTGCCGGCGGGCGTACGGTTCCGGTCCGCTGTGGACACCAACCCTGGCGACGGCGCGTTCACCTGCTCGGCGTCCGGCGGTGTCATCGAGTGCACCGGCGGCACGCTCGACGGCTCGAACAACGAGACCCCGGCCGCAGGCGACAACCAGCGCACGATCAAGGTCGACCTGTTCGCCCCGACGCAGCCGGGCAGCTACACCAACCAGGCGCAGATCGACCCGGACAACGCGATCGCGGAGAACGACGAGACCAACAACTCCGACGCCACCACGACCAGTGTGGCGATCACGGGTGGCGGCAACTACATCGACCTGAAGGTCAACGACCTGACGGACTCGGTCGACACGCCGTCGCCGAACCAGGAGTACACGTACACCATCAAGGCCGAGAACACCGGCACGGACGTGGCGTTCAACGTACGGGTGCGCGACCTCCTGCCGACCGGCGTGACGTTCGTCGAGGCGACCGGCACCCACGACTTCGTCTGTGACGAGAGCAGCGGGGTCGTGGACTGCGTCGGCACGCTGGACGGCTCGCTCAACCAGGCGCCGGACAGCGACCCGATCGAGACCATCACCGTCAAGGTCAGGGCGCCACGGCTGCACCAGCCGGACGTGCCGTACACCAACCAGGTGCGCGTCGACCCGGAGAACACGGTTCCCGAGGCGAACGAGACCAACAACACCGCGAACGAAGCCACCACGGTGACGTCCAAGGTGGACCTGACGGCGACGATCAACCTCGGCAGCCTGTCCTCCGGCTCGGAGGGCGACATGACGTTCCAGGTGTCGGCGGCGTTCGGGTCGGGAGCCACCGACGCGGCCGACGCCCCGCGGAGCTTCGTCGTCGTCGCCGAGCTGCCGGTCGGGGTCATCCCGCTCAACGTGGCACCGCCGTCCGGCTGGACCTGCCAGGTCGAGCAGAACCCGGTGAACAAGGTGACCTGCGTCGGTGACCTCACAACCGGCACCACGAGCGCGAGCTTCGAGGTGCACGTGTACGTCACCGCACAGGACGAGACGATCACCGCCACTGTCCACGCCGACCCGGACGACCGGATCGTCGAGACGGACCCGAACAACAACACCAACAGCGCGTCGACAGGCGTGTAGCCCGTCTCGTCCGTCGACGTCATGCGCTCGGGGCCGCGCCGGCCGGCAACAGCCGGCGCGGCCCCGGGGCGCCCGCGAGGAGGTTGGACATCATGCGGCACAGGTTCCGGTGGAGCGCGACCGCCATCGCTACCCTCACCGCCGTCGCCGTCGTGGCGACGGGCAGCGTAGGCGCGGCCGACTCCCGAGTGCTGGAGCGGCCCGACATGGCGGTGGCCGCCGAGCCGCTGCCGCCGCCGAACGACCCCTGCGACACCGACGCCGCGCGGCGGTACGTGGCCGGCGGCGACGCGGTGGTCCTCGGCGCCAAGAACGACGACCCGTCCGAGCTGCCGGCGAGCGACCGGTACTCGGAGAAGCTGCTCACCAAGCTCCAGCAGACACCAGGCCCGTGGTGCCTGTTCAACACCTCGAAGAACCCCACCGACACCGACCAGTACGTTGCCGAGGGCTCGCCGACCCAGCAGGCGAAGGCGCACGACCTGCGCCCCCGGCTCATCACACTCACCCTCGGGCGGCAGAACGCCACGATCGTCGACCACGTGGTGAGGTGCTTCAAGAACGTCAAGGACCACGACTTCCTGGACGCGAACACCTGCGCGCTG
This sequence comes from Micromonosporaceae bacterium, assembly GCA_035649895.1. Lineage (GTDB taxonomy): Bacteria > Actinomycetota > Actinomycetes > Mycobacteriales > Micromonosporaceae > DASSUC01. The sequence goes on from DASRIS010000133.1 coordinate 2,691, forward strand.
GCCGTGCTCGGCAACGCCGCCGCGTGGGAGGAGCTCACCCGCGACCTGAGCGAGATCCTCAACCGGTTCATGGTCCAGATGGACGGCAACCCGCAGCTGGTCGTCGCGGTCACCGGGTACTTCAACCCCTACCCGGCGGCGACCTCGGTCGCCACCGAGGTCCCCGGGTTCTGCGCGAAGCTACAGGACACCATCCCCACCTGCACCATCCGCTGGATCCTGCTGCCACCGGCACTGGTCACGCTCGACCTGGTGGTCAAGAAGCTCAACGAGACCATCAAGTCCGTTGTGGACATGTTCACCTGGACCTCGCAGGGGCGGTTCTTCTTCGTCAACCCGTACGAGAAGTTCAAGGACCACTGCATGAAGCTCGAGGTCGAGATCAAGACGAAGGTCTACCACCCGCCGAACACGGTGCACCAGCACGACTCGAAGAACGACTTCGGCTGCGACGAGCCGTGGGTCGCCAGCGACACGCACGACGGCACCAAGAGCCCCTTCCCCTACCTGACACCGGCCGTCACCGGGGTGCTCATCCTGGCGACGCAGACCACAAAGGGCATGGGCATCTACCCGAATGCCAAGGGTCATGAGTGCATCGCCGACCTCGTCTGGCAGGCGACCAAGAACAAGCTCGGCGTACCGGAACCCCCAGAGGATGCGTGTACCGATGTCTGACCACAAGCCCCGCCGGATCTTCCGGCTCACCGCCGCCGTCCTGCTCGCCCTACCTGTGGGTGCGACTCTCTCCAGCTCCGCCGCCGTGGGTGACGCGAACGAGGCGGCTGACGCGTCCATCGTGGACCTTGAGCGCCGGGTCTCAGCCGGCAACCTGCACTCGTGCGCCATCCTCGACACCGGCCAGGTGCGGTGCTGGGGTGGCAACGACAACGGCCAGCTCGGCAACGGCACGACCACGACCAGCACCGCCCCGGTCCTCGTGCCGGGCCTGAGCGCGGTCCTACAGGTCTCCGCCGGTGGCAGCCACACCTGCACGCTCCTGCACGGTGGCACGATCCGCTGCTGGGGCCTTAACGGCAACGGCCAGCTCGGCAACGGCACGACGGCCAACAGCCTGGTGCCGGTCGCGGTCACCGGGGTCAGCGGCGCGAAGGCGGTCGCCGCGGGCGGCTTCCACACCTGCGCGGTCCTCGGCGACGGCACGGTGCGCTGCTGGGGCAACGACGCCATGGGCCAGGTGGGTGACGCCTCAGCCGGCGACACCAGCTCCGCACCGGCGGCTGTCTCCGGGATCACCGCGGCGAACCCGGCCAAGGCGCTGTCGCTGGGTGAGTTCCACTCCTGCGCGCTGCTGACCGACGGTGCGGTGCGGTGCTGGGGGCACAACGGCTTCGGCCAGCTCGGCGACGGCACGACGGGCGACCGGTCCACGGCGACCGCGGTCGCCGGCCTGCCAGACCCCACAGTGGACCCCGCGCTCGTGCTCAGCACCGGCTCCTCGCACACCTGCGTGCTGCTCGACGACGACGACAGGACCGTGCGGTGCTGGGGCCACAACGCGTACGGCTCGCTCGGCCACGCCACCGCGGTCGTGGACTCCGTCATGCAGCCCAGCTCGAGCCCGCTCGTGGTGCGCTTCGACGACAACCCCGATCCGCTTGTCGAGCACCTGGTCCCGCTGACCGGCAGCACCGCGCTCACCTCCGGGCAGTACCACACCTGCGCCCGGGGCTCCGGCGGAGGCGTGCGCTGCTGGGGCAACAACAACCGCGGGCAGCTCGGCGCGGACCCGAAGCCGCTCACCGGCGAGCTGGAGGACAGCGTCAACGCGCTGGCGGTCGGCGGGCTCGGTGCGGCCGGGGCCGTCACGGCCGGCGGCTTCCACACCTGCGCGCTCGTCGGCACCGCGATGCGGTGCTGGGGCTACAACTTCTTCGGCCAGCTCGGCGGGTACGCCGCGAGCAGCCACCGGCCGGTCCAGGTCACCGCGCTGACCGGAGCCACAGCAGTAGCAACGGGTACGGAGTTCGCCTGCGCCCTCATCAACGCCGACACCACGGACAAGCCGGTGTGCTGGGGCTCGAACACCGACGGGCGGCTGGGCGCCGGCCTCGGCGTCACCGGCACCACCATCCGCGTCCCGGTGACCGGGATCGCGTCCGCTGACGCGCTCGACGCGGGTAACGGGCACGCGTGCGCGCTGCCGGCGACCTCGGGCGCGCCGAGGTGCTGGGGGCTGGGCGCCAATGGCCAGCTCGGCAACGCGGCAACGGCCGCCAGCTCCACGCCGGTGGCGGTCGCCGGCCTCACCACCGCGACGACCGTTGCCGGGGGCGGCACGCTCGGCACCGCTGAGCGTGGGATGACCTGCGCCCGGCGTACCGATGGGAAGGTGAGCTGCTGGGGGCGCAACGCCGACGGCCAGCTCGGCGACGGCACCACGACCGACCGGTCCACGCCGGTGACGGTGCAGGTCGACACCGACCCGGACCCGGGCAGCACGGTGCTCGCCGACCTCACCAACGTCGCCACGGTGGTGACCGGCGGGCTGCACACCTGCGCGCTGGTCACCGACTCCTCCGTACGCTGCTGGGGTTTCAACGGGTCCGGCCAGCTCGGGGATGCCACCACGACCGGGCGGCACACCGCAGTGCGGGTCCAGGTCGACACCGATCCCGACGTCGACGCTCCGCTCACCGGCGTGGTCGCGCTCGCCGCCGGTGCCAACCACACCTGCGCCCGGCTGTCCGACGACTCCGTACGTTGCTGGGGCGACAACGGCTCCGGCCAGCTCGGCGACGGCACGAACTCCGACCGGCACCTGCCCACCGCCGTGCCGGGCTTTGACGGCTCGACGCTGGACCGGCAGGCGAAGCTGCTCACCGCGGGCGACGTGCACACCTGCGCGACGCGCGCCGACGGTGGCCTGTCATGCTGGGGCGAGAACGGCGACGGCCAGCTGGGCGACGGGTCCACATCGGACAGTACGACGCCGGTGGCCGCCTACGGTCCCGCGCCGGCCGAGGCGAACCCGTTCATCACCGCGATCAGCGGCAGCCGCCGCAACACCTGTGCGCGGCTCGTCGACACCAGCGTCACCTGCTGGGGCGACAACAGCCGGGGCCAGCTCGGCGACGGCATCGGACCGGCCAGCCTGGCGCCGGTCGCGGTGACGAGCCTGCCGGCGCTCGGCACCAACCACATCCCGAACCCGGCCGACGACAGCGCGACCACCAGCCCGGGCGTCGCGGTCACCGTCAACGTGCTCGCCAACGACACCGACGCCGACGGCGACACGCTCACCGTCACGGCCGTAGGCGCACCGGCGCACGGCGGTGCGGTGAACAACGGTGACGGCACCGTCACCTACACGCCGGACGCCGGGTTCTGCGGGGACGACACCTTCACGTACGCGGTCAGCGACGGCACGGCGACCGTGCCGGCCTCCGTCAACGTGGCGATGAACTGCCCGCCCGTCGCGGTCAACGACGCCGCGACGACGGCCGAGGACACCGCCGTCGCCGTGAGCGTGCTCGCCAACGACACCGACCCGGACGGCGACACGCTGACGGTGACCGCGGCCGGCGACCCGCCGCGCGGGGCGACGTCGTTCAATGCCACCACGGTCACCTACACGCCGGACGGGAACGAGTGCGGGCCACCGGCCGACACGTTCAGCTACACCGTCTCCGACGGGCACGGGCACACCGCCTCGGCCGCGGTCACCGTGACCGTCACCTGCGCAAACGACGGCCCGGACGCGGTGGACGACGCGGCCACCACCGCGGAGAACACGCCGGTGACCGTCAACGTGCTCGCCAACGACACCGACGTCGACGGCAACACGCTGTCCCTGTCGTCGGTCGGCGCGGCGAGCCACGGCACCGCGGCCGCCAACGGCACGGCGGTGGACTACACGCCGACCGCGGGCTACTGCGGTCCGGACAGCTTCACGTACGTGGCCTCGGACGGGGCGCTCACCGACACCGCCACGGTCACCGTGTCGGTGACGTGCGTGGCGGACTCGCCGCAGGCTGTCGACGACGTGAAGACCACGGCGGAGGACACGGCGGTCTCCGTACCGGTGCTGGCCAACGACACCGACCCGGACGGCGACACGCTGTCGGTGCAGTCGGTGACCGACCCGCCGCACGGCACGGCCGCGATCGACGGCACCTCGGTCACCTACACGCCGGGGGCGAACTTCTGCGGGAACGACACGTTCTCCTACGTCGCCTCCGACGGGTCACTGACCGGCTCGGCAACTGTGACGGTCACGGTCACCTGTGTCAACGACGCGCCGGTCACGGTCGACGACGCCGCTACGACGCCGGAGGACACCAACATCCACATCCACGTGCTCGCCAACGACAGCGACCCGGACGGTGACACGCTCACGCCGGTGTCGGTGACCGACCCGCCGCACGGCATGGCCGGCATCGCCGCCGACGCGCTCACCTACACGCCGGACGCGAACTACTGCGGCAGCGACACGTTCGACTACACGGTTCGGGACCCCAGCGGGGCCACCGCAACCGGACACGTGTTCGTCACTGTCACCTGCGTCAACGACGCGCCGGTCATCCAGCCGGTGGCGAACAAGACGACCCGGTGGGGCGACGCGGTCACCCAGCTACTCTCCGCGGACGATGTGGATGCGGGCGACACGGCGACCTTTGCGCTGGTCACCGGGCCGGTGGGGGCGACCGTCAGCCCGGCCGGCGGGTTCAGCTGGACGCCCACCGACTCGCAGGTCGGCGTGCACCCGGTGACCGTGAAGGTCACCGACGCCGCAGGCGCATCCAGCCAGACCAGCTTCACGGTAACTGTGTCGAAGCGCCCGGTCACTGTTGTCTACAGTGGAGCCAGCTCGGGCCAGTACTCCGACCCGACCGCGGTGAGCGCCACGCTCACCGACACGGCCACCGGCGCCCCGGTGCCCGGCCGTACGGTCTCGTTCACCATCGGCGTGCTGGCCGCGTCGACGACGACCGGTGCCGGCGGCGTGGCATCAACGTCGATGCTGCTGCTCGGCCCGGTCGGCCCGACATCCATGTCCACGGTGTTCGCGGGCGATGCGGCGTACCTGAGCGCGTCCGACTCCGACCCGTTCACGGTGGCGAAGGAGTCGGTGACCGCCCGGTTGACCGGGGCGCACCTGACGCTGGCGGCGTCGGCGCCGGTGTCGCTGTCCGCGTCGGTCACCGAGGAGGCCGACGGCTTCCTCGGGTCCGCGCTCGCCTCGGTGCAGGTCACGTTCAGGCAGGTCGGTGGCGCGGTGCTATGCACCGTCCCGGTCTCGGTGACCGGGCCCGGCACCGGCACCGCGACGTGCTCGACCGGTGCGCTCGGCAGCGCCAGCCGCGCTGTCATCGTGTCGGTGAGCGGGCCGGCCTACACCGGGCTGGTCGACGTCAGTGCCTTCACCGTGGCCGCTCCGGGCACCGGCGACGCCGCCGGGTCGGGCCAGGTGGGCGCGGGCGACGCGTTCGGCTTCCGGGCGGTCGACCCGAGGAAGGGCGCGCCGACCGGTGACGTCGTGCACGTGTTCGTCTCCGGCGGCACGGCGTACGTCGTACAGTCCGCGACGCTGACCTCCCTGACGCGCAGCTGCACCGGCGGCAACCCGAAGGTGTGCACGGTGACGGTGGCGGCGTCGGGCGCCACGACGAGCGCGGTCGACCTGCTCACCGGCTTGGTCTCGGCGGTGCCCGGCACGTCGGCGGTGCGCGTCGACGCCACCGACGCGGCCGAGCCGAGCGGCGGGGCCCTGCCGGCGGACAAGTACGCGGTCGCCATCACCGGCGCCACGTCCTACGCGCTCGGCACGCCCGGGTCGCAGCTGCTGGTCAACGTGGGTAACGTGCGCGTGCCCAGCTGAGCACGGCGGCTAGTACGGGCGCCGTACCCGGTGAAGCACGCCGGGTACGGCGCCCGCACGCTGCGTCGTGGCGCGTCGCGGGGCGCAGCCGGCGCTTGCGGGTCCCTGCTACCGTCACGGTCGACCTTTTCAGGGGAGCCGCGACGGTGTCGAACGATGCCTTGGTAATGCTCGCCGTGGTCGCCTGCCTGGCGGCCGTGGCAGCCGCGGTGGCCGGCGTGGTGGCCATGCGGCGGGCCAGGCGAGCCACTGCAGGGATGTCCGCCCGGCATGGTGGCGCCGACCCGTTCCGGGGAGCCGATGAGGACGTCCTGCGCGGCGACCCGCGGGTGCTCAAGCCCGGCGACATCGCCGAGGTGCGCGGCCGGACGTACGCGGTGCGCGGGTCCCTGCACCTCACCGAGGGCTCGTCGAGCTGGGACGAGCATCTGCTCGACGACGCCGGTGGGCGCAAGGTCTGGCTCTCGGTCGAGGAGGACCCGGACCTGGAGATCGTGCTCTGGACCGCGGTGCCGGCCGCAGCCGTGCGTCCCGGCCCACCGGTGGTCGACTTCGACGGCCGCAGGTACACCAGCGAGGAGTCGGGCCGGGCCAGCTTCGCGGGGGTGGGCACGACCGGGCTCGAGCCGGCCGGCACGGTGCGCTACCACGACTACGCAGCGCCCGGCGGCGCACTGCTGTCGTTCGAGTCCTACGGCGACAGTGACCGGTGGGAGGTGGCCCGGGGTGAGCTGCTGCACCGCAGCGAGCTGCGGATCTACCCGCAGGCCGGGTGAGCGGTGATGCTGGTCCACCTCGACGCGGCGTACCTGGACACCACAGCGGCCGACCTCGGCTTCGCGCTCGGCCTGCCCGAACAGCCCGCGCTGCGTACGCTCGACGTCCGGCTCGGTGGCGGCGCGCGGCTGCGGCTCCGGCTGCTCGGGGCGTCACACCAGGTGGTGCTCTGCACACCCGACGGTGAGCTGGCCGAGACCGTGGCGTGCCTGCCGGGCGCGGAGAGCGGCCTTCCCGAGCGGCACACCCGCCTGCTGCCGGGCGGTGCCCGCTACGACTTCCGGGCCGGCGTGCGCCGGCTGGCGCCGCAGCGGTTCCGAGCCGAGGTGGCCAGGCTCAGGCTGGCTGCGGCCGATCCGCGAGTGCTGGGTGGGGTGTTTCCCGGCGCCGCGGACGCGTTGACCGTCATCGGCGCCCGGGAGCACGACGGCCAGGTCGGCTGGTGGACCGCCCATGCGTACCCGCAGAACGGTGAACTGGTGGAGACGGCGACCATGGTGGTGACCTGATGAGACCTCGCACCTGGTTCGTGCTTGCCGGGCTGCTCGCCGTGGCGGGGCTCGTGGTCGGCGGGACCGCGGTAGCCCTCGGCGACCTCTCGCCGCGCCGGTACGTGGCCAACCACTACAGCAGGGTGCCGGCTGAGGACATCGGCACGGACGCCGTCGCGTACCGCTCGTCGAGACAGCCCGACCAGGTTGCCGCAGATGTGACCGGGCGGTGGCAACCGGCGGCCAAGTATGTCGACGGCAGCGGTGTCTACCTTCGCTACGCCGAGGACACGGTTGTCATCCTGCCGTTCGCCGCCGGCTCGTTGATCCTCGTCGAACGGCTCACCACCGCCTACGCGCGGTACTACGGCCATGTCGGCGGCTACTGGGGCTGGCCCAACCGCGGAGCCGACTTCCGCAACGGAGGACCGGGCTCCGGCAAGTAACCCACCCTTCTCCAAGTGAGGTCCTTAGATGGCGGAGAGCCTGGCCACCGACATGGCGGTGATCCTTGCGTACGGCGGCGCCGGCGTATTGCTGATGGCCGTCGGCTACCTGCTGGTCGATGTCGCCACGCCGGGCAGGCTGCGCGACCTGATCTGGGTCGAGCGCAACCGCAACGCGGCGGTCCTGCTCGCCTCCAACCTCGCCAGCGTCGGGGTGATCGTCACCGCCGCGATCGTGGCCAGCGAGGACGACTTCGGGGCTGGCATCGTCTCGACACTCGGGTACGGCGTGCTCGGGCTGGTCCTCATGATGGTCGCCTTCGTGCTGCTGGACCTGGCCACACCGGGCCGGCTGGGCGAGATCCTGGTCGACCCGCAGCCGCACCCCGCGGTCTGGGTGTCGGCAGTGGTCCACCTCGCGGTAGGCGCCGTCGTCGCCGCCGCGATCCTCTGACGGCGGCTACGCCGATGTCCAAGGACATTGACGACTGGGGACCGGTCCGTAAGACCGTCTTGTGGGTTGTGGTCATTGCGGGGATCGTGGGTTTCTCACTCTGGTCCGAAGGGGTCTTTTCCGGCTCCGCGGAGATGAGTACGACTGTTCCGGCGCCGGAGCTGGCCGCCCGGCAGGCCACCGTGGCGGAGCTGCAGCACGCGGCGCAGGCGCAGGGCGTCTGCTACGGCTGGGCGCTCGTTGACGGCCTCGGCGTCGTGAGCAACGTCAGCGAGGGCTCGAACCTCGGCGACGGCACCGCAATCTACCAAGAGCCAAGCTGCCCGAGATGGGTCCAGGTCCGGGCCACCATCTACTACACAGACGAGCTCAGCGAGTTGTCCGACAGCGCAGCGGTTGAGATCGTCTCCTCATCCGACCTGACCGCCCAGCTGCCGACCGCGGCGGCACTGGACCGGCTCGGGCTCGACGAGGGCGCCTTTGTCGACAGCCCGGACGACGCGATCCTGCTCGCGGCGATGGCGCTGCCGCTGCTCGTCCACGAGGCCGGGCTCGCTGCTGCGGTGCCCCGGCGGGTCGCTGCGGCGACTGCCGCGCCCAGCGCCCCCTTGGATGAGGCCGGCAACGACCTCTGGCGCAGCCGCTGGCTGCCGCTGGTCGTGGCGATGGTGCTGATGGTCCTGGCCGGTGCCGGTCTTGCCGCCGGCTGGCTGCTGCGACGGCGGGCGAGACCCTCATGACCGCCGCGCCCGTAGCCGGGCGGCCGGCCCGCGCCGCGGTGCTCGTCGCGGTCTTCGCCTGCGCGGCCTGCGGGCTCGTGTACGAGCTGGCCCTGGTCGCGCTCGGCAGCTACCTGATCGGTGACGCCGTGGGCCAGGCGTCGATCGTGCTGGGCGTGATGATCTTCGCGATGGGTCTCGGGGCGCTCGCGGCCAAGCCGCTACGCCACCACGCGGCAGCCGCGTTCGCCGCCGTCGAGCTGGCGCTCGCGCTGCTCGGCGGGGTCAGCGTCCTGGGCCTGTACGCCGCGTTCGCCTGGCTCGACCTGTACGCACCGGCGCTGGTCGCCACCGCATTCGTGCTGGGCATGCTGATCGGCGCGGAGATCCCGCTGCTGATGGTGCTGCTGCAACGCATCCGCGCGCAGGACGCCGGCAGCGCCGTCGCCGACCTGTTCGCCGCCGACTACGTCGGCGCGCTGCTCGGCGGGCTGGCCTTCCCGTTCCTGCTGCTGCCGCTGTTCGGCCTGCTGCGCGGGGCGCTGGTGGTCGGCGCGGTCAACGCCGTGGTCGGGGTGGCGCTGGTGGTCGCGCTGTTCCGCGTCGAGGTGCGCGGGCGCTCGCGCATCGCGTTGGGCGCCGGGGTCATCGCGGTCCTGGCGGCGCTGGGCGGCGCGTACGCGGTTGCCGTCCCGTTCGAGGTGACCGCGCGCCAGCAGCTCTACCGGGACCCGGTCGTGAGCGCACAGCGCAGCCGGTACCAGGAGATCGTGCTCACCCAGTCGGTCCCGCTGCCCGGCGGCGCCCCCGACGTCCGGCTCTTTCTCAACGGCGACCTGCAGCTCAGCTCTATCGACGAATATCGTTACCATGAGGCGCTGGTGCACCCGGTGCTGGCCGGCCCGCACGGCGCGGTCCTGATCCTCGGCGGTGGCGACGGGCTGGCGCTGCGTGAGGTGCTGCGCTACCCCGACGTGTCCACGGTGACGGTGGTCGAGCTGGACCCGGCGGTGGTCGCCCTGGCCCGCAGCGACCCGCGGCTGGCCGCGCTCAACCGCCGCGCCTTCGACGACCCACGGGTACGGCTGGTACACGCCGACGCGTTCGGGTGGCTGCGCAGCAACCCGACCCGCTACGACGCGGTAGTCGTCGACCTGCCCGACCCGGATGAGACGGCGACCGCCAAGCTCTACTCGGTGGAGTTCTACGCGCTCGTACGCAAGGCCCTCGCCGAGGGAGGCCGGGTCGTGGTGCAGGCCGGCTCGCCGTACTTCGCGCCGCAGGTGTTCTGGTGCATCGAGGCGTCGCTGCGCGCCGCGGAGCTGGCCACGACGCCGTACCACGTGGACGTGCCGTCGTTCGGGGACTGGGGCTTCCTGCTGGCGGCTGCCGGCCCGCAGGCGCCAGTGCCGGACCTGCGGCCGCCCGCGCCGCTGCGCTCCCTCGACCCGCAGACGCTGGCCGCGGCGACCGTGTTCCCGGTCGACCGGCGCCGCGTACCGGTCGAGGCGTCGACCCTGCTGCACCCCCGGGTGCTGGAGTACGCCCGGTCCCAGTGGGCCGGCTACTGACGCCCCGGACGCCGCCGCTGCCGGTTCCTGGTCGGGTCCACGCGGGTGATGATGGATGCGTCGGGCGGTGGCGGGGAGGTCGGCATGTCGGCAGCGGGCGATGCGGCGTCGGCGCCGGTGGACGGGGCTGCCCTCGACGCCGCGCTGGGCCCGTTCGGGGCGTCGCGGACGCTGCCCGCGGCGGCGTACACCTCAGCGGAGGTGCTCGCCTGGGAGCGGCGGCACCTGTTCGCCGGCTGCTGGACGTGCGTCGGCCGCTTCGACGAGCTGCGCCGCTATGGCGACACCCGGCTGACCCAGCGGGCGGTCCGCGCCGGTGACGTGGGGGTGCTGCTCACGGTCGACGGTGAGCGGCTGCGGGCGTTCGCGAACGTGTGCCGGCACCGCGGCCACGAGCTGCTGCCGGTTGGCGGGGCGGGTGCGCGGGGTGGCGTGGCGTGCCCGTACCACGGTTGGGTCTACCGGCTCGACGGCGCCTTGGCGGCGGCGGCCGGGATGCGCGGCGTCGCTGGGTTCGACCCTGCGGAGCATGGCCTGGTGGAGCTGGCGGTCACCCGGTGGGAAGGGTGGGTGTTCGTCAACGCCGTGGGCGCGGCGCCGCCGTTCCCCGACTACCTCGGCGCGCTCGCCGGGCTCGTCGAGGTGTACAGGCCGGGGGCGCTGGCCCTGGCGGCACGGCACCAGTACGAGGTGGCCGCGAACTGGAAGCTGATCGTGGAGAACTACCACGAGTGCTACCACTGCCCGCTCATCCACCCGGAGCTGTGCAAGGTGTCGCCACCGACGTCGGGCAGCAACTGGGACCTGCCGGGCGCGTGGGTGGGCGGCGAGATGGGCCTGCGTGAGCACGCCGAGACGATGTCGCTCGACGGCAGGTCCGGTGGCGTCCTCATCGACGGCGCGCCGCGGCGCACGGTGCGCTATGTGGGGCTGATGCCGAACCTGTTGATCTCGGCGCACCCGGACTACGTGATGACGCATCTGCTCGAGCCGCTGGCGCCGGACCGCACCGCGGTCGAGTGCAGCTGGCTCGCGCCGCCCGGCGTGGCGGACCTGTCGTATGCGGTGGGCTTCTGGGACGTCACCAACCGGCAGGACTGGGCGGCGTGCGAGTCGGTGCAGCGTGGCGTCTCGTCGCCGCACTACCGCCCCGGGCCGCTGGCCGCAGGGGAGGATGCCGTACACCAGTGGGTCACCCTCGTGGCGCGGGCTTACCAGGATCCCGCTGGGGCGTTCGCGGCTGCCTGCGCACGGGCGACATAGCCGGCGGCAAAGTCGCGGAAAGTGTATCGGCTGCCCGATTTCGACGTATCTCAGCAAATGGCACTGCCGGCGGTCCACCTGATCGGTTGCATCTGAAAGCGGCAGGCATCGCTGCCTTCCGCGGGTGCATAAGACCGGTGCCGGCCAGCGTAAGGCTGGGAGATCGCCCGCCGCCTGCCGAAATGTACGAGGGTCGACCGGGCGGGCCGTCTCGGCATCGGTCAGCGACCGGCGGCACGGTCATCGCCGGGGTGGCTTCGGTGCGGGCGGCTTACCCGGTGGAAGGCGGTGGGGCCGGGCCAGCGGAGCGTTTGCATGATGTGTCTCCTTTCCGATCGAGGGACCCGGTCGGGCCCTTCGTCGTGAAACACTCCCAGCGAGCGCCGAACCGCACATCAGGACTTTGCTGTACGCGGCGGGAAACGACTGTTTAAATGCGCTCGAGCCAGTGCCTTCCCCGGCCGCCCCGACTAGGCTTCCGCACATGTCTGCCGGGGTGGGGGAGGGCCCGTTCATTGGCCGCGCCGGCCAGATGCAGGCCGTGGCGGCCGCATTCGGCCAAGTCGATCAAGGCGAGACGCTGGCGGTCGTGGTGACCGGCGAAAGCGGGGCCGGTAAGACGCACTTCCTCACCGCCGTCACGCGCCAGCTTGTGGCGGCCGGTGGCATCGTCCTGGCTGGTGCGTGCCTGGACATCGGGCAGGCGCCGCTCTACCCGCTGCGGCAGGCGCTGCGCCGGTTCGTGGCCGAGGCGGGTCGGGCGGGTACGCCCGCGGCCAGTGCGGCCAGCGACCTCATCACGCTGCTCGACGGTGGGATGGCCCGCCCGGACGTGGCGGGCAGCTGGCTGGAGCGGATCTCCACCGGCCTGGGCGCGGTGACCCGAGGTGCCCCTTTGGTCCTTGCGCTCGACGACCTGCACTGGGCCGACCCGACCACCCGTGACCTGCTCAAGCACCTGCTCGCGGTGCCGAGCGGCATGCGGTTGCTGATGCTCGGCGCGGCCCGCGCGGAGGACCTGCTGGGCGTCCATCCGGTCCGGTTGCTGGTCCTGGAGTGGCACCGGCGCCGTTTGGTCCAGGTGGTGAGGCTTGATCCGCTGGGCCGGGCCGAGACCGAGCAGCTGGCTGAGGCGCTGGTCGGCCGGCCGCTAGAGCTGGAGGAGGCGGCGAGGATCTGGGCGCGTAGCGGGGGCAACCCGTTCGTGGTCGAGGGTCTGGCCCGTGGCCTGCGCGAGGGCGAGACGGGGCTGCCCGAGTCGCTGCGGGAGATCGCGGTGGCGACGGTGGACGCGCTGCCGCGTCAGGCGCGGACGGTGGTGTGCGCGGTCGCGGCAGGGGTCGAGCCGGTCGACCACGACCTGCTGCGACGCGTGGTGGACCTGGGAGATGAGGCGCTGATCGCCGCGCTGCGGGCAGCGACGGACCAGCGGATCCTCGAGGAGGACCCCGGCGGGGAGGGCTACCGGTTCCGGCTGGGCCTATATAGGGAGGCGCTGGCGGCCGGGTTCCTGATCGGTGAGCGGGTGGCGCTGCACCGGCGCTACGCGCAGGCGATCACCGAAGCCCCCGGCGGGCGGGAGCAGCACGCGCGGTTGGCCCACCACTGGCGCCAGGCCGGGGAGCGGCAGCTGGCTCTGGCCGAGGCGGTCGCCGCCGCGGAGGAGGCGGAGGAACGGTACGGCTTTGCCGAGGGCTTCGAGCACTGGACCTTGGCGCTCGACGTTATTGGTAAGGCCCGGCCCGACCAGCTCGGCGGTGTCGAACGGGCCGAGGTGCTGCGGCGGGCGGCGCTGGCGGCCGACCGCAGCGGCGAGCATGAGCGGGCGGTGGACCTGCTCGGGGAGCTGGCGGCCGGCCTCACCGGGCCGGTGCCGTGCTGGCTGCACATCAGCCGCGCCGGCTGCCTGGCCGCGCTGGGTTGCCTGGCCGAGGCCGAGGCGGAGTACGAGAACGTGCTGGCCGGCGAGTGCGCCACCGACCGGGACTGGGCCGTCGCCGCCGCCCACTCGGCCGGGCTGCTGGTGCGGCTGGGCCGGTACGCGGCGGCTGGGCAACGGGCCCGCGAGGCGCTGGACGTCGCGCGGCGGGTAGGTGACACGTCCTCGGTGGTGCTGGCCAGCGCGGCGCTCGGGTCCAGCCAGGCGGCGCTGGACGACCCGGTCGCCGGCCGACAGACGGTGGAGGAGGCGCTGGCCGCCGCCGAGCGCTCCGGCGGGTCCGGCGACATCCTCCAGGCGTACCTGCACCTGGCCGACCTGCTGACCAATACGCTGGACGAGCTGGAGACCGGGGTTGCGGTGGCCCGTGAAGGGGCTGCCCGGGCCGACGCGCTGGGGTTGGGGCGTACCTGCGGCACGCAGCTGCTCGCGGTCGCGGCCAACGGGCTGTTCCGGCTGGGCCGGTGGGGCGAGGACGAGCAGGTGATCGCCGAGGCGTTCGCCCGGCGTCCCGCCGGCACCGAGGCGGCGGACCTCCTGCTGGCCCGGTCCCGGCTGTATCTCGGCTACGGCGACTTCGACGCCGGCGAGCGTGACCTGGACGCGGTCACCACCCTGGTCGCCGGCGGCGGCGGTGCCCGGTACGTGCTGCCGTTGCTGACCCTGCGGGCGGGTCTGGCGATGTGGCGCGGGGACCACGTGGCGGCCCGGGAGGCGGTGCACGACGGCCTGGAGCAGTTCGTGGACCACTCGGATGATGTCGTGGCGCTGGCCACCCTGGTCTGGCACGGGCTGCGTGCCGAGGCGGAGGCGACAGCAGGCGGGCGGATAGCCGTCGACGACGGCGCGGTCGGTGCGCTGCGCAAGGCGGAGGAGCGGATCGCGGTGGCCGGCGCCGCCCGCGCGGGCCCGGTCCTGCAGACGGTCACCGGCTACCTGGCCTTGTGCGCGGGCGAGCGGAGCCGGATCAAGGGCCAGCCGGACCCGGACGCGTGGGCCCTGGCGGGCGACCTGTGGGAGCGCAGCCGGCATCCGTACCCGGCCGCCTATGCCCGGCTGCGGCAGGCGGACGCGGGCTACGCCGTGCGGGCGCGTAACGCGGCGGCGGACGCGGCGCTGCGCGCGGCCTACCGGGCCGCCCGCCAGCTGGACGCCCGCCCGCTGCTGGCGGAGATCTCGGTCCTGGCCAAGCACGCCCGGGTGACGCTCGTCCGGCCGGGCGAGCGCACCGCAGCGCACGAGCAGCAGGACCGGCCGGCGGGGGAGCTGGCTCGGCTGACCGGACGCGAGCTCCAGGTGCTCGCCCTGGTCGCCGAGGGGCTCACCAACCAGGCGGTCGCCAGGCGGCTGCGGATCCGCCCGAGCACGGCGGGTGTGCATGTGACGCACATTCTGGACAAGCTGCAGATCCACAGCCGGGTGCAGGCGACCGCGATCTTCCTCCGTAACCAGCGGAGCTGAGCGTCAGCTCAGTCGGCCTTCCGACGTAAACAGTGCGGATAGCCGACATACAGCAATCTGATAGTTCCTAATGCCGTCCGTTGGCTGCCATGGTTCCAACTCAAGGAACTGCGTGACGGGAGGCGAACGTGACGGAACCGACCTGGGGCCACCTCCAGCAGGAGATGACGGCTGTGCTCGCTGGCGAGCCGGACGACATCGCGGGCGTCGTCCAGCAGCTGACCGCGCTGCAGGACGTGCTGAAGTGCCTGCCTCCGATGTACGAGGAAAGCCCCATCGCCGACTTCAACAAGCTCTACACCACGATCACCAGGCGCATCTACGACCGGCACCAGGCTGGTGACTTCGCCGACTCAGCGTTCCTGAACCGGCTGGATGTGGAGTTTGCCCGGCGGTACATCGACGCGCTGCGCCGGTGGAGCACTGCCGACCCGGCCACGCCCGAGTCGTGGCGGGTGCTCTTCTGCCGGGTCGCCGACACCCGGCTGCGCTCGCTGCCGTGCGCGGTGACCGGGGTCAATGCGCACATCAACTACGACCTGCCGTTCGCGTTGGTGGCCACGTGGGAGCGGCTGGGACACGCGCCGGACGGCAGCCGGCAGCATCACGACTACCTGCTCGTCAACGAGGTCTTCGAGCAGGAGATCCCCGGCCTGCGGCGGGGGTACCTGGTGTGGTGGCAGCAGCACCTCGACCGGATCAACATGGGCTTCGACGACTGGTACCAGAACCTGCTCGTCGAGCTGACCCGCGACCTCGCCTGGGACCGGGCCCAGAAGCTGTGGCGGCAGCGGAGCAACCCGACCATGACCGAGCGGCTGCGCACCTCCTTCGACACGCAGACCGCGCTGGTCGGCAGCGCCCTGCTGTCACCGCTCTGCGCCTTCCTCCAGTGAGCCGGTCCCTGCTGCGTACTTGTTGGTGGACCGCGCGACGGGCTCGCCGGGGTGTGCCCGGCGAGCCCGTCGCGTTGCGGCTACGCGCAGGTGCCCGGGCTCCTAGGTTGGGGTGGCGCTGCCGGGTGGTGCCCGGCCCGCTCGGATGACGCCGTCCGGTCGCTACCTGGGGCCACGGGCCACGTGCGGGCGGCTGCTCGCGGTCACGGTGAGCCGGTTGACGTACCGCCGGGCGGCCCGTGCGGCGATGGATGGCCGTGGCCCTACGACGTCCGGGAAGAACCTGTCCTGAAGCGTCGCTATCACCCATGCACTCTCGGCGGCTCATTGACAGCGCTCCCGGACCTGTCCGTGGCCTCGTGGTCGGGTTCGCGCACGCGCTCGCGGGTGGGCTGGCGGGCGGGCTCGCGGTTGGGCTCACGTACGGCCTCGTGGCCGGGCTCGTCGGCGGCCGGGTGGTGCCCCGGCCGACGCGGTTCCGGATACGTGGCATCCGTGGCCGTGCGCCGGAGCTGTTCCGGTGGCTTACCGCCGGGCTCGTGGCCGGGCTCGCGTTGGGGCTCCTGGCCGGGCTTCTCGCTGGGGTGACGGGGCTGGCGGGCGAGCTTGTCGTGGCCGGAGTCGCCGTAGGGCTCGCGTTCGGGCTCGCGTTCGGGCTCGTGTTCGGGCCGGCTGCCGGACTCACCGTCGGGCTCGCGTTCGGACTGGCGTCGGGCTCACGCCCTGGCTTGATGGGCTCTCTTTCGGGCGCAGCAGCACGGCGTGGGGACCGTGGCTGATCCTGGTCCGGCTCTGCCTGCCGGTTGCCGGCAGGCTCCCCTGGCGCGTGGTGGGGTTCCTGGAGGATGCCCACCGGCGAGGGGTACTCCGCCAGGTCGGCGCGGTGTACCAGTTCCGCCACGCCCGTCTGCAGGACCACCTGGCCAGGTAGCCAGGCGGGCGTCCGCGCGGGCACGGGGACATCCGCGGACAACCGGATCCGGGCACCCCGCCCGGTGTGGCGCCGCATCCTTTTCCCACGGCCACAAGCCGGACTGCTCGCGAGGCTCCCGCACCGCCACGGGGACGGGGACCAGGGGCAGGGACAGGAGGTGAAGGCACGACATGGAACCCCACGGCCGAGCTCCGTTCCTTTACGAACAGGCCGACCAGACTCGGGTAGCCGAGCTGCTCGCCAGCGCCATCCGCTGGCTGGTCTGCTGGCTGATGCAGGTTGGGTGACGGCAGGAACGTCCAGGTGTGCAGCCAGCTGCCCCTGCCATCACCCAAGGGCCTTACATTACGACGCATAGTAGCCCAGGAGGCCGTACCGTGGCCCGGCTGACCGCCGGCAGGCGCTATGGGCTCAAGGCCGGTGGGCCCACCTCAGGGTGGGCCCACCGTTGCCTACCACTCCCACTGGATCCCGTAGCCGAGGTACATGGTCGGGTTGGGGAAGCGCACCTGTACCTCGCCGGCTTCGTCGAGGGCCAGCAGGTCCCTGCCGGGCCGCGCGGCCTCGAACATCCGGACGGTCTCCCCGGTGACCCGCCAGACCCAGCGCGGGGTGCGGCCCGGCGGGAACCGCACCCGCAGGGAGAACAGGTTGCACTGGGTCTCGGGCGTGAAGACGTAGCGCGGCAGCATCGTCCTATCCTCGGGGATCCGCAGGATCATCCCGTACTCGTGCTCGTCCCCGGTGCGCAGCGGCGCCGGCAGCTGGATCATGAGCTGGAACCGGCCGCTCAGCGGCTGCTCGCGGCGGACGAGCCGCCCGCCGTAGATGACCTCGGCGTCGAGTAACGGCCTGGGGTCTCCCGGGGCTCGCGGCACGTCGAGCCAGGCCATCACCTCCCTCAGGTCATCACAGGTGGCGACGATGCGGCGGTGCTCATGCGACTCTGGTGTCGCCGTGTCCAGGCGCAGCACGGTGCGCAGCTCCTCCAGGTACCAGCCCTGGGGCGCGCCGGCCGCCTGGCCACGCCGGCGGCGTAGCTCATGGGCGATCTCCTCGGCGAGCAGCCGCTCGGCGAGGTCGATGCGGCGCAGTGCCGTGCGGTACCCGTGGCCGAGCTGTGCCGACAGCCAGGCGATCCGGTCCTTGAGCTGAGGGATCTGCCTGGTCTCGGCGGACAGCCCGAGGCTCGCGGTGATGGCGGTGCGCATGTCCTCGGCGAGCCCGGCGGCGCAGTTGTTGATCTCGGTGGCCAGGCTGCGGCGGCAGTCCCCGTCGTCTGGTCCCGTGGCGCCGGCCACCAGCTCCCGCAGGTGCGGCCCGAGCCGCGCCTCGATACTAGGGGCGTTAATGCCGCGCCCTTTCCGAAGCAACCGGATCTCCGCCGCGACCCGCTCGGCCAGCCCTACCATCTGGGACCCCGGCCGGTGTCACATTCCTGACGTGGGGTGCCGCCTCTGGCACTTCGCCGGAAAACTGTCCTCTCCCGTGGCTCCCGGCCGCCCCGACCTGCCGGCAGGATTGGGTAAAGCGCCAGGGGGCATTTGTGGATGTCCATAACTTGCCCTACTTCGCGTTGGGTCGTACCCATCGGTGAGCCGCACGAGCCCATCCGAGAGAGGCGGCATCGCTGACACCTCGGTGTCCGGACGCGACCCTCAGAGGAGGAATATCTCGGTTCGGCCACGATCGCAGTCGCCATTTATACATAGACAAATACTGACTAAAAATATGGCGGCTACGGGTGGCCAGGTGCGGCGTACCGCGGCCCGGCCGGAGGGCAGCGCATAGGCGCAGATGGCGGGCGCGAAGAAAGGCGAAGCTCGGGGGGAGCGTATGTCGCAGGAACGGTCTAGCCTGTCTGCCCGGGAGAAAGAGGTCGTGGTGCACCTCTCGCGTGGGTTGACCTACCTCCAGATCGGGCGCCGACTGGGCATAGCGGTGTGGACGGTCGATACGTACCTTCGGCGCGTGCGGGCCAAGACCGGCGCGACCACCAGCGCGGACCTGGTCCGGTTGGGGCTGCGGCTCCAGCCGCCGGAGGCGGACGGGCAGCAGGACCGCCCATCCGCCTGAGGCCTGGCTACGCCAGCGGCCCTCTCAAGCGCCGATGGCCGTGGCCGCGCGGTCCCGGGCGGCGATCGCCTCGCGCGCCGCGACGAACAGTGCCCGGTCGGCGTCGATCTCCCGGCGCTGGTACGCCGACTCCACCGTGAACCAGATGCCGACCAGGTTCGTCCTGGCCTTGCAGTCGATGTCCGCGGCGGCGACGGCCAGCTCCGCCGGGCTGGGCCCACCGCGCTGCGCCGGGTCCTCGCCGGTGAACGCCGGGTCCGCCATGACAGTGAGCGGGTCGCCGTAGCGGTATCCCGAGCCCCTCATGCACTCCGACCATGCGGCGAACGCGGCTTGCACGCGGCTGTCCCTCTTGGACACCTCGAACGTGCGGAGCTGGAGCTGGTTGCCGATCCTGACGTCGGTGCCCGCCGGGACCGCCTGGTCGAGGGCCCGGTCGGCCTCGGCGATGCAGCCGCCGTCGGGCACGGGAAGGCCGTTCACCACCGAGCGGCCCCGGCCGGACAGCACCGTCTGCCCGTCGGGCCCGATCTTCGGCCGCTCCGGTCGGGTCGCCAGCTTGGGGTCGCGCGGGCCGAGCCCGTACCCGGCGGTGCGGGCCAGCGCGATGTCGGTGATGCCGTACCGCCGGTCGGTCAGGCTGCGCGGGCCGTGGCCGCTGGCCGGGACCGGCTTGACGGGATAGTCAATGCCGAACCTGGCCATGCACCGGCGGATCAGGGCCAGCCGGGCGGCGCCCAGCCGGTCACCCTGCTCGGCGGTTGGCAGGTAGTCCTCCACGGGCAGCCGCAGGCCCACGCTGGCGAGCAGGGTCGGCACCTCGCCGATCGGGGGCTCGGCCGGCTCTGCCGCACCGGCGCTCGAGCATCCTGCCAGAGCGAGCAGCGCCGCGACCGCTGCGCCGGCGGCGGCACGGTGGTAGATCGAGGTCATGGTGGTCTCCCGGAGAAGGGGTACGGGAATGGGGCCGGTCGTCCGTCGCCGCTCTCCGGCCATCTGGGATGGCCGGAGAGACGGTGGAGCTCGGCTGCCGTGGGCGTCAGCAGGAGCTTGACGAGAAGTCCGCCGACGAGATCGTGTTCCGGAATGTCTGCGACGCGTCTCCGATGTGGCCGGAGGGTAGGCATCCGTGCGAGCCGCCGTACGACGCATCGGTGTACACGTGCCACCAGTAGACGTCCCGGTTCCAGTAGGACTCGGTGTTGTCGTTGGCCGAGACCGAGGTGCCGGGGAACACGTCACCGGAGAAGTTGCTGTCTCCGACGGCCAGGTCGAAGACGTACCCTTCTTGGCCGTCCAGGTAGTAGAGGCCGAACTCGCCGGACTCCACGACCCCGTCCTTGTGGCCCGCATTCGCGGGCATCGCGGCGGCCAGTACCGCGATGATGGCGGCGACCATCGCAGCGAATATGGTCCGCGCGCGTTTAGTTCTCATGGTTTCCTCCTTCTTGGGCACTGTCCAGTGCCGACCCGGAAATCATTTCGCCGGGGAAGGAGGCGCAGCAGTCACGAGGTTTCGGTTCTTGACACGACCTAGCGGGCAGGTTATTGGCGGTTACCAGTTTGCGGAATTGTCACCTCGACCTCGAGGCCACCCCCGTCACGGGGCCGCGCGCTGACCGTGCCGCCGTGCGCCCACACCACGGACTGCACGATCGACAGCCCCAGCCCGGTGCCCTGGGCCGAGCGCACCCGGTTCGTCGCCCGCTGGAACGGCACGAAGAGATCGGGGACCGTGGCGGCGGGTATTACCAGGCCGGTGTTGGTGACGACCAGTCGGGCGGCATCGTCGGCTGGGCCGACGTCGACCCGCAGCCAGCCGTCCGGGACGTTGTGCTGGATGGCGTTCTGCAGCAGGTTCTGTGCGAGCCGGTCCAGCAGGACCCGGTCGCCGTCGACGACGACCGGGGTCGCCGTGGCCGTGACCTTCACGCGGTGCCGTTCGGCCTCTGGGCGCAGGAACGCGAGCGCGCCGTCGACCACGTCGGCCAGGTCGACCGGTCGCGGGTCCGCGATCCGGCGCGCGGCTCTGGTCAGGATCAGCAAGCCGTCGACCAGCCGCTCGTGGCGGGCGTTGACCTCCAGCAGGTTCTCGCCGAGCCGGAGCAGGTCGACCGGCGCGTCCGGCCGGTTCATCGCCACCTCCAGCAGGGTCCGGTTGATCGCCAGCGGCGTCTTGAGCTCGTGCGACGCGTTGCCGACGAACTGCTGCTGCGCGGTGAAGGCGGCGTCCAGCCGGGCCAGCATCGCGTCGACCGCCGTCGCCAGCTCCCACCACTCGTTGCGCGGGCCGGACAGCGCAACCCGCTCGTGCAGGTTGCGTTCAGCCACGCGGCGGACGGTCGCCGTGACCTGCCGCAGGGGGCGCAGCACCCCGCCTGCCGCGAGCCAGCCCACGCCCACGCCTGCGGCGGTCAGCCCGGCGAGCGCGGCCAGCCCGCGGGTGCGCAGCGGGGTGAGCGTCTGGTTGCGCAGCCGTGTGCGGATCACCTCCTCCGCCTCGGTCTTCTGCTTTTTGAGGTCGTCGGTCTCCTCCGGCTGGAGCGGCTCGGCCATCGGCACGTTGATGGTCTGCGCCGCGATGGCCTGGCTGGCCGCCAGGTAGAGCGCGGACAGCAGCACCGCGCCGGTCACCAGCACCAGCCCGCCGCAGAGCAGGGCGAGCCGCAGCCGTACCGAGTGCCGGCTCATGTGAGGCGGTAGCCCACGCCCGGGACGGTCTCCACCACCGGCGGCTCGCCCAGCCTGCGCCGCAGCGTCATCACTGCCACCCGCACCGCGTTGGTGAACGGGTCGGTGTGCTCGTCCCACGCCTTCTCCAGGAGCTGCTCGGTGCTCACCACCGCACCGTCGCCGAGCATCAGCTCGTGCAGCAACGCGAACTCCTTGCGGGACAGCGGGACGAGCCGGCCGTCGCGGAGCACCTGCCGGCGCGCCGGGTCGAGCTCGATGCCCGCCCACCGCAGCACCGGGGGCGCCGCCGGCCGGGCCCGCCGGCCCAGCGCATGGACCCGGGCGATGAACTCGGCCAACGCGAACGGCTTCGGCAGGTAGTCGTCGGCTCCGAGGGTCAGCCCGGACACCCGGTCGTTGATCTCACCGAACGCGGTGAGCATGAGGATCCGGGTGGGCGCCCCGGACCCGACTACCCGGCGGCACACGTCGTCGCCGTGCACGAGGGGCAGGTCGCGGTCGAGCACCAGGACGTCATAGGAGTTGACGTCCAACCGGTCCAGGGCGGCGGCGCCGTCGTACACCACGTCGACCGCCATGGCCTGGCGGCGCAGGGTCTCGGCGATGGCCTCGGCCATCAGCTCTTCGTCCTCGACGACCAGTACGCGCACGGGTCGCTCCTTGCCTAGTCTCGACCGTACGCAACCAATCTTTCTGGTTTGTCGTAAGAAAGCCACAAAAATGATCGCTGACGGTGACCTTATCTCGCGTGGAGTTTAATCCACCGCCATGACGAACAGGAAAGACTGGGCTGTGGGCCGCCATTTGGCGGTCGGCGGGGTGGCCGTATCCGTACTGCTCGCTGGTTTGTTGGTTGCTGGCTGCGGGAGTGGGGAGGACCAACCACAGGTGGCCGCCATCGGTGCCGGGCGGTCCTCGGGGAAGCCGGACGAGGACCGGGGGCGCCAGGCCGAGCGCTACCGGGACTGCCTGTTACAGCACCGGGTGACGCTGCTGGACCATCCGACCGCGGAGGGCATGCCCCAGATCGACAAGGTACGCACGCCGGTCGAGGTCGCCTCGTTCGCGTACGAGAGGTGCCGCCCGTTGCTGCCCACCGCAGGCG
This sequence comes from Micromonosporaceae bacterium, assembly GCA_035649895.1. Taxonomy (GTDB): domain Bacteria; phylum Actinomycetota; class Actinomycetes; order Mycobacteriales; family Micromonosporaceae; genus DASSUC01. The sequence goes on from DASRIS010000133.1 coordinate 25,359, forward strand.
AGGTGGTCAAGGTGGCACCCGAGGAGATCGAGGCGAGGCGGCGGCTCGCCGCGTGCGTACGCGAGCAGGGCGTGCCGGAGTACCCGGACCCGGACCCGGTGACCGGGGTCTCGCCGGTCAGTGACGAGCTGGCCGTCCGGCTCAAGGGCGACCCGAGGCTGGCCGCGGCTGTGCAGGCGTGCCGGCGGCAGGCGGGGGTGGACACCCGTCCGGGCGTGGTGGGCGGATGAGCATGCGGCGCACGCGGCGGGTCGCCGGGCTGTCCTCGCGTCGTGGCGCTGGTGGCGGCGATGGTCGTAGCGGCGAGGTCCGGGTCTCCCGCCCCTCCGGCGCCCGGGCCGCCGAGCGCGCGACCACCCGTACGATGGCTGGCCTTCTGCTCGGCCTTGGCGCCGTGACCCTGGCTGCGAGGTGAGATCCGTCGTGGCCACCCGTAGCACGATGCCGGCCCGAGTCGTTGAGGTCATTGTCGCGGGTCGTGGCGGGAGGGCTGGCGGAAGGAGGGACGCCTTGACGCGAAAGGACACGCCCGAGCCGGGGTGGTGTCCTGCCTTTCGCGGTGAGGCGGGTGTGACACTGGTCGACCTGCGGGGGGCCTCGGCAGAGGCCGCCATGGACCGGGTCGGCGCTGCGGTGCAGGCCCTGGGGCATGCTGGTGACGGGTCCCGCCGGTTGCTCCTGCTCGACGACACCACCCTGCTGAAGGCGCATCACGACGTGCTCGGCGCGGTCCTGGCCCCGCACGGCGTCGGCTCGATGGTCTGGCTGGCCGTCGGTACCCCCGCCGGCCTGGAGTGGCGCCAGGCTGTCCAGGCGATGCCGTTGCTCGGCGTCGGGCCGGCGGCGGTGCTGTGGGTCGGTGACGAGTGGGGCGTGGCATGGGGGATGGGCGCCCACGACGGCGTACGGCCGCCCGACGCGGTACCGGCAGGTGGCGCATCGACGCTGGCCAGGCTGGTCGCCGTGCTGCTGGTCCCCGAGGTCTTCGACCAGGTGGTCGCAGGCGCGGCAGACCTACCCAACCGGGTCGCCAGCCCCGGGCTGCGGGTGGTGGCGAGCCAGCCCGACCTGCCCGTGCTCCTCGCCGGGCACGACCAGGCGGTCGCAGTGGTCGCCGGCCGTGATGCCGGCGGGCCCACCGTCGAGCGCGGCGGCCCGTCGCTGGGCAGCTGCGAGCTGCTGGTCGGAGGGGACAGGACACCCCCTGGGTACGGCGGGCCGCTGCGCGCCGACTCGCCCCTCGGGCGGCTGCACGCCCAGGCCACGCACTGCTGCCGGGAGGCGGACCGGCTCGTCCGGCGGATGGCCGGGCTGGTCGGGCTCTGGCGCCCGACCCGGTCCGGACGCGCCGTGCGGGCTGCGGTGACAATGGCCGGCCAGAGCCTCGGCGCGTACCAGGACGCGCTGGTCGACGCGCTCGAGCTGGGGGACGGCCCGGGCGGCCTCGACCGGTCCCGGCGGGACGAGCTGGAACGCATGGGCGTGAGCTGGCAACCGGTGCCCGGGCTGGACCGGGCCAGCGTCATCACCCGCCTCCAGACGGCCGTGGAAGGGGCGGTCGGCAGCTACCCGCTGCGCGCCCTGGCGACCTGGCTACAGCTGGTGTCGGACCGCGCCACGCCGCAGGGCAGCGCGGCTCACCTGCGCCGCCTCGACCGCCTGGACCCGACGGTCTTCATCGGGACGCTCAGCTCACCGCCGCCGTTCCCACTGCCAGCCGCACCGCCGGCGACGCTCGCCGCGCTGGCGGTCGGCTGCCTGCTGGCGTCGGCCGCCCCGGGCGTGCGGGGCATCGCCACCGGCGGCGCACTCGCCGCCCTGTGGCTGCTGACGGTCGCGGTGGCCTACCACCGCGCGGCTGCCCATGGCGGTGGCCAGTCGTGGCCGGCTGCCCATGGCGGTGGCCGGTCGTGGCCGGCTGGCCATGGCGGTGACCAGTCGTGGCGGGCTGGCCAGCGTGGTGACCGGTCGTGGCGGGCCGTGCTGCGCCCGGGCCTGCTCGCCCATCTCGGCACCGCGCTGGTCGGGCTGGTGGCGGGCCAGGCCATTGGAGCCACGTTGCCGGCGGCCGTGCCGGTCCACGCGACCGTCGCGGGCGTTGCCGCGGCGCTGCTCGCGTACGCCTTGTCCGGCTGGTGGTCGGGTGCGGTGCGGCAGTGGCGGGGACAGCTGGAGCTGGACCGCGCCGCGCGGCGGGCCACCGCGCAGGACGCGATCCTGCGCGAGGCCGCGCTGCGCGAGTGGGTCCTCGCCGACCAGCGGAGCTTCCTCGCCAGCGCGGCCCGGGTGATGGCGGGCGCGCTGAGGAACGCGGCCGACGGTATGCACGGCTACCGGCAGCAGGGCGCGTCGAGCTGGGAACCAGCGGGCGTACGGCCGCCGCCGGACCGCGGTCCTCTCGGCGGTCTCCAGGCGCTGCTCGACGAGGACGTCGCGGATGCCGCCCGGGCCGCCCTGGCGCCGTGCTGGGGACTGCTGCGCTCGGGCGCCCTGGACCGGGTGGGCGCAGGCGTCGCCGAGGCCGCGCAGCGGCTGATGGAGCTCCACCGGCAGCACCTGGCACAGGAGGGCATCGACCAGCCGCCGCCCTTTGCGCGCCAGCGAAGCGGCCGCAGGGTCCCCGGGTCGGCAGGAGCGTGGGGGCCGCCCGGAGACCTCGCCGAGGTGGTCGGTGCGCGCTACGACGGACCGCTGGTCCAGCTGTGCACCACCGGGGATCTTCAGCTGCTTGAGCCGCCTGGTCGGGTGCCGGTGGTACGGTTCGCGCCCCGTTCAACCCGGGACCTGGTCCTCGGACACCCACAGCCCGGCGTGGAACCGCCTGACGTGGTCTGGACCGGGTCCGGTCGGCTGGCCGGGGTGATCCGGCTGGTCGCGCTGCGCGCTGAGGCGGTGGGCTGACCGGGCCTGTGCCCGGCCGGCGTCCGGTCGGCTTAGTAGTAGCCCTTCCTGCCGTCGAGAAGCTCCCGGATGGTGTCCAGGTGGCCGGCGTGCCGGGCGGTCTCCTCTACCATATGGATCAACATCCATCGCAGGCTCGCGGCGGCAGCGCCGAAGTCAGGGTGCGTGCCGACCTGGTCCAGGGGGTGGGCAGCGATGATCTCGTCCGACACGGCGCACTGCCGGTCGTACTCATCGAGGAGCTGGGCGAGCGGGACGCCCTCCACCATCATCTCGGCGTCCTCGGGCCCGTCCGCGGAGGCTGGCCCCTGGGCCGGCCGGCCCAGGAAGAGCACCTCGAACCAGATGTACTCGACCCAGCGCAGGTGCGACACGACGCCGGCGACCGTCATCAGGGGCGACGTGGCGAGGACGGAGCGGTGGGCATCCGCATCGGACAGGCCCTCGCACTTCCAGTGGATGATCGCCCGCTGCAGGTCGAGCCAGCCGACGAGCTGCGTGCGTTCGTCGGCCGTGTAGGCGGGGCGGACGCGGGCAGGAGGCATGAGGCCGCACGTTACCGCAGCCCGCCGCCTCCCCGGCAGCACCGGGGAGGCAACGGGGCAGGCAGCGATGACCGGCCGGTCGCCGAGCGGCTACTGGGCTGGCGGCGGCAGGAAGAGCTCGACCAGCAGGGTCCCGTCGGCGAGCCGGGTCACGGTCCGGTTGCTGCACACCTCGCGGTGCAGGGTGCGCTCGCCGGTGCCCGCGGTCGCAGCCAAGGAGGTGTGCCGGTGGTCGTAGATGCGCTCCAGCATCTCGTAGTCATGCGCATTGGGGTGCAGCTCGTCCCAGCCGGCTGAGGAGTCGTCCATGCAGCTGTTGTTGCCGCTTGCCTGGTGGTCGAGCCCGAGGACGTGGCCGACCTCCTGGCACAGCACATGACGCCGGTACGAGTTGGATGTCCCGTAGTAGTTGTTGACCCTGACCCGGCCGTCAGTGATGTGGTTGCCGTTGATGTGGATCTGCGCTAGACCGGCCCAGCCGGTGGCGCCCCAGTTGTAGTCGCACATCCGGTACGACCTACCAGCGGGGTACGGGCAGTCGCTCCTGGTCGTGGCGTCGTTCGCCCCGAACCGCTGGGTGTTCGCGAACCGGCTGGACCGGTTCCAGTCGGCATTCACGTCGGTTGAGATGCCCGTGTCGCGGAAGCCGTCGCTGAGCGAGTTGGTCGGGTCGAGGTTGATCGGGTACGAGCCGGTGGACCAGTGGTACCCGTTCCAGCTGTGCGAGGCGGTCGCTGGGGTGACGAACACCGGGATGACGATCGCACTGGCGGCTATGGCGACAGCCGCTCTCCAGGCGAGTCTCACGTGCTGCTCCTGTCCGTAGCACCGGGACGGTAGGTCGGGACGAGCACATACATCCATGAAGCTCTAAATTTATATCAATCATCAATCTGTGGCATTTTTCCGCGCGGGTACCTTGAGTGCGGTATGTCGACTGCTGGCGTGGCTGGCCTCCCGCACCGGCTCGCGGCGGTCGCCATCATCCGTCCAGCTGGCATCGATGTTCGGCACCGGGCGGCTCTCGGATCGGAGCAGGTATGACGACGACCGGTGTCCCGCTGGTGAACTGGGGCGGCAACGTCACCTTCCGCGCCGTACGCCTGCACCGGCCAGCCTCGGTCGACGAGCTGCGCCGGATCGTCGCGGGCAGCCGGCGGGTGCGTGCGCTGGGCAGTGGCCACTCGTTCAGCCTCGTCGCCGACACCACCCATGACCTGGTCCGCCTGGACCGGCTGCCGGCTACGGTCGAGATCGACGCGGCGAGCTTGACCGCGACCGTCGGCGCCGGCGCCCGCTACGCCGAGGTCGCCGCGGAGCTACACCGAGCCGGCTTCGCGTTGGCGAACCTGGCCTCGCTGCCGCACATCTCGGTCGGCGGAGCGTATGCGACCGGCACCCACGGCTCCGGTGACACCCAGCGCTGCCTCTCCGCGTCCGTCGCTGCGTTACAGCTCGTCGGTCCGGATGGCGACCTCGTGGAGCGCAGCCGGGACGTTGACGGCGACGCGTTCGCGGGTTCGGTGGTCGCCTTGGGTGCGCTCGGCATCGTGACCCGGCTGAGGCTGCGCATCGAGCCGGCGTTCGAGGTTGCGCAGCGGGTCCGCCTCGGGGTGGCCCTGGATGAGGTGGCGGACCGGCTGGACGAGGTGTTCGGCGCGGCCTACAGCGTCAGCGCGTTCACCGACTGGCGCAGTGGTGTGGCCGGGGTATGGCTGAAGAGCCGTACCGACCAGCCGGGGACCGGCTGGGCCGGAGGCCGGCCGGCGGACCGCCCGCTCCACCCGGTGCCGGGCCTGCCCGCAGGCTCCTGCACCGAACAGCTGGGCGTGGCCGGCCCCTGGCACGAGCGGCTGCCGCACTTCCGGCCCGAGCTGACCCCGAGCACCGGCAAGGAGCTGCAGTCCGAGCTCTACCTGCCGCGCGATGTGGCGCCGGACGCGTTCGCTGCGATCCGCGGTGTCGGGCACCTGGTGGCGCCGGTGCTGCAGATTGCAGAGATCCGTACCGTGGCAGCCGATGACCTGTGGCTGAGCCCCGCCTACGGCCGTGACTGCGTCACGCTGCACTTCACCTGGGCCCCGGACGCGGCGGCCGTGCTGCCGGTGCTCGCCGCCGTCGAGGAGCGGCTGATGCCGCTGGGCGCCAGGCCACACTGGGGCAAGCTCACGACGGCCGGCCCGCAGGAGATCATCGGCCGCTACCAGCGCCGCGACCAGTTCGCGCGGCTGGCGGCGGAGTGCGACCCGGACGGGAAGTTCCGCAACGCCTTTGTGGACAGTCTCTTCCCGGTGCGATGACGGCAAGGGTGAGACATCATAAGTTCCATTCCGTACGCTCGGATAGCTTGCGGGCGGCTCCGCAAGGCAGCGACTGATGCCTTTGCCCTTGTCTCCATGTACGTGCTGTAACAGCCAAAAAACCGTTCGTCGTCACCGATGCTCGTCCGGTAGTTGCCGCTGCCCGGGAACGCAGTCGGATGCGATGCGCGGCGTGACCGCTGGCGATCGCGGCTGGTCACAGTCTTTTCTGGTCCGATGTTTGCATTCGTCGTTGGCCATGCAATGATTAGCTTACCAGAGCCGCCCGTGAGGAAGGCCAAGCCGTGGTACGCAAGGTAGAAGTCAAGCTGGTGGACGACCTTGATGGCGGTGCCGCCGAGGAGAGCATCACGTTCGCGCTTGACGGCACGAACTACCAGATCGACCTGTCCCGGAAGAACGCCGCCAAGCTGCGTAGCAGCCTGGAGCCGTTCGTCCAGGCAGCGCATCGCATCGGCCGTACGCCGGCCCGTAGCATGTCCGGTCGTGCGGGCAATGGCGTCCCCAAGGGCGACCGCGAGCAGAACCGCGCTATCCGTGAGTGGGCTGGGCGTAAGGGGCTGGAAGTGTCCCCGCGAGGCCGGATCTCCCGCAACATCATTCAGCAGTATCATGCCCAGGCTGGGCGGTAGGCGCCGCGCCGTACCGGTCGGACTATTGGCGGCTCGCGTGGCTGGCCAACGGGTCTGCTGACCCGTCTGGCCGCCTCGCGGGCAGCCCTTTCTCCACCCGGTATTGCTGCTCTGCCAGGCATGATTCACGTGGTTGCCCGCGCCGCGGCTGCCGACCGGCCGACATGCGCGATGGCGATCGGACTGCGCCGGCCCATTGTCGCGATCGCGGGTCCCGCCACTCCGCCGTTTCCTGGCCACGATGCGGAGCGACTCCGGTGAGCTGACGCTGCTGCGGGGTATCTGAACAGGATGCTGTCACCGATCCACAAACCGCAGCCGTCGGGCCGGGTGTCCATCACAGGCCGGGCGGCTGGCGGATATTAACTGTGGAGTGCTGGCGTCTCCACATGGTGGCAGATTGTTGACGTCCCCGACCCTGGCCGCTGTTGAGCCGGCGGGAGGACGCCTGGATACCGCGGGGCCGGTGCGCTCATTGTGGATGCGGCCGGCTACGTCCAGCGACAGATCCCGGGTCGTGCCGGGCGGCAGTGAAGATCCGCGGCCGGCCTGGCCAGGGAAATGGGCCGTGAATGGGAAGGTCCGCCGGCTGGGAAGGTCTGCTGGCCGGCGGGGCGCGTAGGCCAGCAGCCGCTTATCGCATGGACCTGCGCATCGACCACATCTGGTACGAGCGCTCCATGTCGCTGGCCGCGGTGAACGGCATGCGTGGTGGTCCGAGCTCGGTGCGGAAGGACCGGACCGCGTGGCGGGCGAGCTCAGGGTCGGCAGCGGGGACCCGAGCCAGCTGCTCGGCCAGCGGCTCCACCTCCTCGTCGGGGACGCTGCGCCAGGCCAGGCCGGCGCTGACCGCCTCGGCACCGGAGAGCTGCACGCCGAAGAGGCCGAGCGCGGCGCACGTGTCCCATCCAGCGACCTTGCCGAGCAGGGCGAAGTGACCGCCGCCAGGGTGGATGCCCAGCTGCTGGAAGCCCGCCTTGATGCGGGCGTTGGTCGCCATCACCCGCAGGTCGGTCATCAACAGGAGGTTGACGCCCGCGCCGACCGCGGCGCCGCGTACCGCCGCGACCGTCGGTACGGCGAGCCGCCCGACCCGGTGGAAGACGTCGTACACCTGGCTCATGTCCGCGAAGGCGGCCGGGTCAGCGGGGTCGTTGGCGACATAGCGCAGGATGTCGCGGTCGCCGCCCGAGCAGAACGTGCCGTGCGCGCCGGCGATGACCGCCGCGCCGACAGATGTGTCCTCGTCAACCGCGTCGCAGGCCGCCCGCATCTGGCGAGCCATGGAAGGCGTGATGCTGTTGGCCCGGGCGGGGTTGTCCAGCGTGATCCGGGCGATGCCGTCGCTCACCTCAAGGCGTACGTGTCCCATCGGGCCAACCTAGTCGTGTGCTCCGCCACGGCTCGCCCGGCGGCTGGCCCGCGGTCGTGACCGCGGCTGCGGGCCGGACGGCCGTGGCAAGCGGCAGCGGCGCCCTCAGGTCCGGGTGCGCGCCGACCAAAAAGGACAGTCCGACCTGTTAGGGTGGGCGCGCGTTCCTAGCGATCATCGCCGACGGCGGGGGTGGTGGGTGCCGGCGTGCGTAGCCACGGTGCGGTCCGGATGCTCGTGAGCGAGCCGGAACGCGCAGGTCGTGGCGCAGACGCGTTGTTCTGGGCAGTCGGCGTCTCCGCGGCAGGAGACGGCCTGCGGTTCACCGCCTTCCCCCTGATGGCCGTGGCCATGACGGACAGCCCGAGTGCCATCGCCCTGGTCAGCGCGCTGGGCACCCTTCCCTGGCTGGTGCTCGGCCTGCCCGCCGGCCTGTACGCCGACCGCTACGACCGGTTCGGCATCATGATCGCCGCGGACGTGGCGCGGATCGCCGTCCTCGGCTTCGCGGTAGCCCTGGTCGTGACGCACACGCTCACCTTCGAGCTGCTCCTGGTCCTCGCCGCGGTGATGGGCGTCGGCGAGGTGGTGTTCGACTGCGCGGCCCTCGCCGTCATCCCGACGCTGGTCCCGCCGCACCGGATCGCCTGGGCGAGCGGGCGGTTCATCGCCGCGCATACCGGCGGGAAGGACCTGGTCGGCTACGCCCTGGCGGGACCGCTCTTCGCGCTGTCCCGCGCGGCGCCGCTCGTCGCCGATGCGCTGACGTTCGCCGGGTCGGCGCTGGTTGTCTCCCGGCTTCGCCGGCAGGTCGGCCCCGCCGCGCCCCGGACAGCCTCTCCCGGCGTCCTGGCCGAGCTGCGGCAGGGCGTACCAGCGCTCCTGGGCGACCCCCGGATGGCCTCCCTGACCGGCATCGCGGCCGCCCTGAACCTCGTGTTCCTGGGCCAGGTATCAGTCATGGCGGTCTTTGTCGTGAAGGTCCTCAAGGTGGCGCCGGAGATGCTGGGCATCCTGCTGCTGGTGGGCGCGGTGGGCGGCGTGTGCGGCAGCCTCGTGGCGGCTCGGGCCTGGGCGGCCCTGGGGGACCTGCGAACGCTGCTGCTGTCCCTGGCCACCGCCGGGCTCGCCAGCGCGGCCATCGCTGTGGGAGACCTCTGGACCGTCTGCGCCTGTCTCTTCCTCGGCGGGCTGGCCTCGTCGGTCTACCACGTCGTCGCCGGCGCAGTCCGCCTGACGATCATCCCCGACGAGCTGCTCGGGCGTACGGCCGGCGCGTACCGCATGTTCACCTGGGGCGCGATGCCCCTGGGCGCGCTCTGCTACGGGCTGATGGCGCAGGTCTGGGGTCTTGGCTGGCCGTTCGTCGTCGGTGGCCTTCTCATTGTCGGCCTGGCGCCGGTCTGCGTTGCGGCGTTCCGCGGTTCGGACATCCGGGCCGGTGCCCGTGCCTGATCCGGTGGGCCGGCACCGCCCAGGTCGCCGCAGTGCGCCGCCTGCCGTCAAAGCCAGTGCCTGCCGTCAAAGCCAGTGCCTGCCGTCAAGCCAGCCGCCTCTTTCAGGAAAGGACCGCCGGCCATGCGCGTGGAGCTCGTCGTCTGCCAGCCAGACATGCCCAGTGACTTCTGCCAGCAGCCGCTAGAGACGCTGTACGCCGCGACGCTCCTGGAAGGCTGTGGACACGATGTCGGCGTCATCGACCTGCGGGTCGCGGACCTCCCCGAGAACCGGCTCGGGCAGGCAGACGTCATGTTCCTAGTGACCCAGACGTACGACCTCACGCAGTGCTACTCGATCAGCCTCTCCGGAAGCCGGCGGACCGTGGCGGACCTGCGCCGCAGGGCACCTGGGGTGCCGCTGGTCGCCGTCGGCGTGCACGCGTCGCTGGAGCCCGAGATGACAGCGCGTGACCTCGGCTGCGACGCCGCGCTCCCCGGCGAGCTGGAGTCGGCCGTACCGTGGCTCGTGGCGCAGCTGGGCGAGGACCCGCTCGCATACCGGGGTGACCTGTCCCGCGCGCCGCGAGCGGCCGACCTGGGTTCGCTCCCCGTCCCCAACCTCGGCCTGGTCGACGTGGACAGGTACTACGGCGAGGTGGTGGCACCCGGACACCGCTCGATCCTGCGCGGCACGACCGGCCTGGTCTTTGCCAACCGCGGCTGCCCGTACTCGTGCGCGTACTGCTTTGTCTGGTTCGGCTCCCGGATGCGGTGGCGCGAGCCGGGCCAGGTGGCCGCCGAGCTGGCGGCCCAGGTGCGGGCGGGGGTACGGGACTTCTTCTTCCTCGACTACACCTTCACCCTGCGCCGGTCCTGGGTCGTGGACCTGTGCGAGCGGATCGCCGACAGCGGCCTGGACATCTCCTGGATCTGCCAGACCCGGTGCGAGAAGGTGGATCCCGACCTGCTCGCCGTCATGCGGGCCGCCGGCTGCCGTGGCGTGTTCTACGGGGTCGAGTCCCCATGGATCGCCGAGACGGACATGCTGAAGCCCACCCCGCGGGGCGTCATCGAGCGGGCCATCTCCGACACGGTGGAGGCGGGCATCCTGCCGATGGTCTTCGTGCTGGTCGGCCTGGAGAACGAGGACCCGGCCAAGGCGCGGGAGCTGCAGGCCTGGCTGGCCGGCCTGCCGGCGGTGTTCGACGTGAGCACGCTGCTGCCGCGGCCGTTCACCACCCTGTGGGAGCGCTACACCGCCGGCCTGCCCCGGCCGCGCAGCTGGGACGGGTACCAGGCGCTCGCCGACACCATCCGGGACCGGCACTTCACGCCGCCGGCGCTGCGTGAGGTGCAGCAGGCCATCACCGCCCTGCCCAACTACGCCGGGAACGCGGTCGCCGTGGCGGGTCGCGCCTGAGCCGGCCCCGTACGCCGCGGACGCGGTCCGTCCGCCGCCAACGCGGTCCGCCGGACCTCGACGAACTCGCGGAACCCTTTCTCGGTCACCTGCACCTCCAACCCGGGGAAAGGTTCCCCGACAGCAACTACGACCGCCGGGGCGGGAAGAAGGTTGAGAGGGCGGCCGGAATGGTTCGCCGGCCTGCCCGGGTCCGGTCAGCCGCGGTGTGGCACCTCGGTTACCTGCCCGTCCACCGCGACGAGGAACTGGCGAGCACGTCAGCACCTGTCTCCATGCTGGCCGTGTCGGCGGACGGGAGATACGCCAGCCGGTCCGGGTGAGGTGCGCCACGAGCCGGGCCTGTACCGCCGCCTGGCGCTAGCGCAGGGCGGAACGCTCAGTCCTGCTTGTGCTCGCGGTCCTGGGCGAGGTCGAGCGCCAGGACGCTGGCGAGGACCAGCAGGTGGTCCTCGCCCTCGGCGATCTCGACGGCGTAGGTGTCGCGGATGCTGAACCAACGTTTGGACACGGTCGCCACGGTGCGCCCGCCGCGCTGGACGGTGAACTCGTGGTCGAGGAGGTTCCCTTTCATCTCCAGGTCGTCCGGGCCGGGGACGTCGATGGTGAACCTCTCCCGGAACGGCGTCAGGAGACGCTTCCGTACCTCGGCGGCTTTCTCGCCGCCGATGGTGACCTCGTACGTGGGCCGCATGGCGACCAGGCGGCGGTGCACCTGGGCCACCTCGCGGCCGGCTGGGTCGCGGATGACGAGCCGGTCGCGCAGGGTGAGAACCTTGCCGTCCACGTGCAGCACCGGCCGTCCGGACTCATCGGTGATGTCCGAGTCTGCGCCGAGGCGGAAGAACCGCTCGCGAATGAGGTACATGCGGTCATTCTCGAACCGCGCCCGGTAGTCCGCTTGTCAAGCGACGGCGGGCCCTGCCTGCGCCCTAACGCGTACCCGGTCCGGGTTACGACCTTGAGCGCGTGCGCGCCCCGCGGTGCCGGCCGACCCGTGGGACCCTACCTAGTGCGGAGCTCACCGGTCTTCGGCGCGGTCGACCGGCCCGGGACCCGGCGGTCCCATCGCCTGAAGCGCCGGACGCTCCCGTAGGCCGGTGAAACAGGGGAGGACTCATGGGCCGCTACGCCGACGCATTCCGCCGCAGCATCACCGACCCGGACGGGTTCTGGGGCGAGGCCGCCAAGGCGATCGACTGGTACCGGCCGCCGACGGTGGTCCTCGACCGGTCGAACGAGCCGTTCTACCGGTGGTTCTCCGACGGGCAGCTCAACACGTGCTTCAACGCGCTGGACCGGCACGTCGCGGGTGGCCGGGCGGACCAGGCGGCCCTGGTATACGACAGCCCGGTGACCGGCAGCAAGCGGTCCTTCACATACCAGGAGCTGCTGGACGAGGTGGCCCGGCTGGCGGGCGCGCTGCGCAACCTGGGCGTGGCGACCGGCGACCGGGTGGTCATCTACCTGCCGATGGTGCCCGAGGCCGTGGTAGCCATGCTCGCCTGCGCCCGCATCGGCGCGGTTCACTCGGTGGTGTTCGGCGGGTTCGCCGCGAACGAGCTGGCGCTGCGCATCGATGACGCCGCGCCCAAGGTCGTCCTCCTGGCCTCCTGCGGCATCGAGGTCAACCGGGTCGTGGAGTACAAGCCGATGCTCGACCGCGCGATCGAGCTGGCCAACCACAAGCCGCAGGCCTGCGTGGTGCTGCAGCGCCCGCAGGCGCGGGCGGGTCTCGTCGCCGGCCGGGACCTGGACTGGGCGGAGGTGGTGGCCGCGGCCGAACCGGTCGACTGCGTGCCGGTGGCGGCGACCGACCCGCTCTACATCCTCTACACGTCAGGCACGACCGCCCGGCCCAAGGGCGTGGTACGCGACAACGGTGGCCACGCCGTCGCCCTGCGGTGGAGCATGGAGCACATCTACGACATCCAGCCGGGGGAGGTGTTCTGGGCCGCCTCGGACGTCGGCTGGGTCGTCGGGCACTCCTACATCGTCTACGCGCCGCTGCTGGCCGGCTGCACCACCGTCCTCTACGAGGGCAAGCCGGTCGGCACGCCGGACCCGGGCGCGTTCTGGCGGGTGATCGCCGAGCACGGCGTGAAGGCGCTGTTCACCGCGCCGACAGCGTTCCGGGCGATCCGCAAGGAGGACCCGGCCGGGGAGCACATCGGCAAGCACGACCTGTCCGGCTTCCGCTGCCTGTTCCTCGCCGGCGAGCGGCTGGACCCGGAGACGTACCACTGGGCGAGCGACCAGCTCGGGGTCCCGGTGGTCGACCACTGGTGGCAGACCGAGACGGGGTGGCCGATCGCCGCGAACCTGCGGGGCCTTGCGCCCATGCCGGTCAAGCCGGGGTCGCCCACGGTCGCGGTACCCGGGTACGACGTGCGCATCGTCGACGCGTCCAGCCAGGACGCGCCGCCCGGGCAGGACGGGGAGATCGTGGTACGGCTGCCGCTGCCGCCCGGGTGCCTGCCGACCCTGTGGGGGGACGACCAGCGCTACGTGGAGTCGTACCTGAGCCGGCATCCGGGCTGCTACGCCACTGGGGACGGCGGCTACCGCGACGAGGACGGCTACCTCTACGTCATGGGCCGGATCGACGACGTGATCAACGTGGCCGGCCACCGGCTCTCCACCGGAGCGATGGAGCAGGTGGTGGCGAGCCACCCGGCGGTCGCCGAGTGCGCCGTGATCGGCGTACCCGACCAGCTCAAGGGGCAGGTCCCGCGGGGGCTCGTGGTGCTCAAGGCCGGCAGCCAGGTCGACCCGGAGGCGCTGCGCGAGGAGCTGGTCAAGCTGGTGCGCGACGAGATCGGCGCGGTCGCCTCGTTCCGCGACGTGGCGGTCGTGCCGGCGCTGCCCAAGACCCGCTCGGGCAAGATCCTGCGCAAGACCATGCGGGGCATCGCCGCCGGGCGTGACGAGGCGGTGCCGTCCACCATCGACGACCCGACGGTGCTGGACGCGCTCCGCCCGATCCTGCGCAACGGCGGATAGCGGGGTCCGCCCGAGGCGCCCGGCCGCGCCGCCGTTCAGTGGCGGTCGTTCAGTAGCGGTCGGTCAGTAGCGGTCGGGCGTGGCGTGGTCCAGCCGTACCGTGCCGCCGTCAGTGGCCGCCTGCGCGACCGCGCAGGCGAGGCGGTGGGTGCGCAGCGCGTCGGCGTACCCGGCCCGGATGCCTGCGCCGTTACCGCGCACCGCGTCGATGAACGCCCGGTCCACGGCCGTACGTGCCGCCGCCGGGTCGCCGGCCAGCCGGTGCTCGCGGTCGCCGTCGCGCGCCACGAGCCCGTCCTCCGCCAGCGCGATGGCGAGCCGGTCGGCGTAGACCTCAAGCCCGGCGCGGTGCTTCCAGCCCAGCGCGCAGGTCGTGGTGAGGGTGCCGACCGCGCCGCTGGCGAACCGCAGGGTCGCCGCGGTGGCGGTGGCGACGTCCCCGCCCTCGGGCGCAGCGCCGGCGGCGGTCGCCTGGACCTGCGCCACCTCGCCGGCGAGCAGCCGCGCCAGGTCGAGTACGTGCACCGCCTGCTCGACCACCGGGCCGCCGGACAGCCCCGCCTGGGCCCACCAGGCCACCGGGGGGACCCGGTCCAGCCATGCCCCGCTGACCAGCCGTACCGGCCGGCCGGCGAGCAGCTGCCGGGCCCGCTCCACGACGTTGAGGTAGCGCCAGTGGTGCCCGACCGCCGTCACAACGCCCCGGGCCTCGATGGCGGCGGCGATGTGCTCGGCCGTGGGGAGGTCGACCGCGAGCGGCTTCTCCACGAACATCGGCAGGCCGGCGCCGAGGACCGCCTCCTCGACCGGCCCGTGGGCGAAGGGGGGTACGCAGACGTACACCGCGTCGAGGTCCGCCTCCAGCAGGGCCGGCAGGTCCGCGAAGGCCGGCATGCCGTGGGCGCCGGCGAGGTGCCACGCCGCCTCGGGGACCACGTCGGTCACCCCGGCCAGCCGTACGTCGTCGAAGGCGGCCAGCTCCCGCGCGTGGCGCTGGGCGACGTTGCCCGCGCCGACCAGCCCGATGCGGGAACGTCGCATCGCAACCACCGCCTTCCCGGCGCCGCCGACCATTCATGCTTACCAGTCGAGTTGAAAAGAATCGAAATCTCTCGTGGTGTGGGCGCCGCGGCCGCCGGCGCCGCACGGCCGGCGTGGCCGACGGAGATCGGAAGGTATGAGCCAGGCCGGCGTGGGTAGCAAGAGCTGGTAGACACCTCATCCGAGGAGGCAGGGATGACCATGAGCGAGACCGGTCAGGTGACTGGGACCAAGGACAAGGACTACAACATCATCTGGTTCACCGAGGCGTGCCTGAGCAACGCCCTGCGCATGGAGACCTACATCCAGGACGCCGAGCGCGCCGGTGACACCGAGCTGGCCGACTTCTTCCGGCGCGCCCAGGCGGAGAGCCGTAAGGGCGCCGAGCAGGGCAAGCAGCTGCTGACCGCCAGGCTGGCCGGCTAGCAGCCAGTCCGGGGGGTACGGCGCGCCGCCGTACCCGGAAGTCCTTGTGCTGATGGCCGGCACCGCGGTGCCGGCCATCAGCTATGTCCGGGCGACGATGTCCCGGCTGGGGGGTGCTACACCGGGTAGAGCAGCGTGCCGGTGAGCGGGTCCTGGCCGTAGCGCCGGCACAGCTCGACGAGAATCTCCTCGTGGGTCGCCGCGACGTTCATGACCGTGTCGTTGCCTCCGTAGTAGACCAGGACCGTGCCGTCGGCGCGGCGCAGCATGCCGCAGGAGAAGACGACGTTCGGCACGTGCACGTAGTCGGTCTCGGCGACCCGGCAGTCCGCCGGTGACGGGAAGAGCACCGGGATGCTCGACATCGCGACCTTCGACGGGTCGTCCAGGTCGTGCAGTGCGATGCCGAGGACGTACGGGTTGCCGTCCATCGTGTTGCGCACCCCGTGGAAGAGGTTCAGCCAGCCGTGCTCGGTGCGCACGGGCGGGGCGCCGGGTCCGATCTTCTCGGAGAACGCGCTCGGCCCGCCCCCGGTACGCATGACCGGCTCAGGCTCGATCTTCCAGGGCCCGGTACGGAAGTCGTCGGCGTACCCGATCCGGATCTCGGTGCAGCCGCCACCAGCGTCGCCGGTGAGCGTGTCGTTGGGCCGGAACAGCCCGACGTAGCGTCCGCCGATGCGCTCCGGGAAGATCACGACGTTGCGCATGTTCTGCTGCAGGACAGGCCCGTACCGGGTGAAGGTCTGGAAGTCGGCCGTCTCCGCCAGGCAGACCCGCACCCGGTCCTTCACCCGGGCGTGGTAGGCGCTGTACGTGACGGCGAAGGTGCCGTCCACCGGGTTGATGCGCGGGTCCTCGACCCCGCCCGACTCCATCTCGACGACGTCCGCGGCGACCACGCCCGGCGCGTACGGGTCGCCGGCCGTGGCCGGGCGCAGTGCCGGCTCCGGAGCCACCCGCCAGCCGGTGACGCCGTCGGCGCTACGGGCCAGGCCGATGACGCTGACACCGGAGCGCAGGTGCGACCGGAACAGCAGCAACGTCTCGGTCCCGACCTGCGCGGCTCCGGCGTTGTGCACGGTGACCACCTGCCGGCCGGGCTCCGGCCAGGCGGCGTTGACCTGGTGCGAGGTGAGGATCGGGTTGCCGGGGTACCGCAGGAGCGGCTCGGATAGCGACACCAGGCCCCCGTGCCCGTCGCCGAACTCCACCGCGTGCTGCAGCTCCGCTGCGTGCCTCATGACTGCCCTCCGAAGCCGGCTCCATCATCGCGACTGTGCCCGGCCGCGGCGGGATCATGTGGTCCAGCGCAGCCTGCCGGGAGCGGCGCCGGATAGGCCCGGTTCGCGGAGACTGCGATGACCCGCCGATCTTAGCGGTGGTCGGCCCCGGCCGTGGGTCAGCGGACGATCTTGAAGTTGAAGGTCGGCGTACCCAGGGCCTGAAAGAGCCGCAGCCACACCGGCAGCAGCATCTCGGTGCCGCGGGCGGTGGTGATGTCCCCGAGGTCGATGATGTCGGTGTGGCCCAGGCTGGCCAGCAGCTCGGTCACCGTCTTCTTCGCGCCGGGGTCGTCGCCGGAGACGAAGACGGTGTGGTCGCCGCCGGCCAGCTGGCGCGGGTCGACCATGAGGTGGGCGCCCATCGTGTTCAGCGCCTTGACCACCTGGGCGTCGGGGAACGCCCGCTGGATCTGCTCGCCGAGCGAGTCGGTGTCCTTGACGAAGAGGGTCGGCGGCATCCCGGCGGAGAAGTCCAGCGGGTTGGCGATGTCGAGCAGCACCTTCCCGGCGAGGTTGACCGCTCCGGCGGCCTCCAGCGCGGCGAGCGAGCTGCTGCCCCCGGTGGCGTTGACGACCAGGTCGGCTGCTGCCGCGGCGTCACGGAAGCTGGCGAGGCCCACCCGGGGGTGCGCGGCCGACCACTCGGGGAAGGGCGGGCTGCCCATGGCGCCCGGTTCGGTGCGGGCCATCGTGGCGGCCACGTCGCGGGTGCCGACGGTCACCTCGTGGCCCAGCTCGGCGAGGCTGGCCGCGACGGTCTGACCAACGATGCCGGTACCGAGAACCGCGATCCTCATTACCTCACTCCTTCTGCATGGGTGGCTGATCAGGGTTGCGGTAACGATACAGACAGGTCTGTCTACTAGCAAGAGACGCGCCAGAGCTGAAGTATGGACCGGTGCTGCTGGGTAGACAGAGTTGTCTGTAAGATGGAGATCACTCTCCGCCGGGCGGGAGGGGGACGCATGACATCGGCAGGGACAGCGCCGTCGACCGGCGGCGCGCGTGACCGCATCCTCAACACCGCGTTCCAGCTCTTCTACGCGCACGGCCCGCGCGGCGTCGGCGTGGACACCGTGATCGCCCGCTCGGGCGTGGCCAAGGCGACGTTCTACAAGCACTTCCCGCGCAAGGACGACCTGGTCCTGGCGTACCTGGACGCGGTCGACCAGGTCTGGTTCGGGGCGCTGCGCGCCGCTGCCCGCGCGGCCGGGGACGACCCGCGCGACCAGCTCGTCGGAGCCTTCGACGCGCTGGCAACCGCGTGCCGGCGGGAGGGGTACCACGGCTGCGCCTTCATCAACACCGCCGCCGAGTGCGGCAGTGGGACCGAGGTCCACGCGCGCACCGTCGAGCACAAACGCGTCGTCCTGGCCTGGGTCACCGACCTGGCCCGCCGGGCCGGCGCGGCCGACCCGGAGCTCCTCGCCCGCGCGCTCACCCTGCTCCTCGACGGCGGCCTGGCCGCAGGCGTGCTCGACGCCGAGCCTGCCGCCGCCGAGGCGGCCAGGCACGCCGCTGGCATCCTGGTGGACGCGGCCTGCGAAGCGGCCACCTCAGGCCGCCGTCCGGTCGGGTAACCGGACCGGACGGCCTCGGGCATCCGTACCGCCGTCCCAATAACCGGGAAAATCCCTACTAGCTCGGCCGGATATGTAGCTGGTCCTAGGCCGCTGGCCGACACTCGACGGATGGACCTGGTCTTGACGCTGGCCGGCTTCGGCGTAGGCGTGGTGGTGGGGCTCACCGGCATGGGGGGCGGCGCGCTGATGACCCCGATCCTGGTGCTGTTCTTCGGCGTCCCGCCGTTGGCCGCGGTCTCCAGCGACCTCGCCGCGAGCGCGGTGATGAAGCCGTTCGGCGGCTGGGTCCACGCCCGGCGCGGCACGGTGTGCTGGCCGCTGGTCTGATGGCTGTGCGCCGGCAGCATCCCCAGCGCGTTCGCCGGTGTCCTGCTGATGCGCCTGGTCGGTCACGACGGAGCGGTGCAGGACGCCGTGCGGTACGCCCTCGCCGTCGCCCTCCTGCTCGCCGCCGGTGGTCTCGTCGTCCGGGCCTACACCGGTCATGGCCGCACCGCTGGCGAGGACTGGGCGGCCACCGTGCGGGTACGCCGGCTGCCCACCGTCCTGCTCGGCGCGGTTGGCGGGCTGGTGGTCGGGCTGACCTCGGTCGGCTCGGGCTCGCTCATCATCGTCGTGCTGCTCGCGCTCTATCCCGCGCTGCGGGCCAACGACCTGGTGGGTACGGACCTGGTGCAGGCCGTACCGCTGGTGACCGCGGCGGCCCTGGGGCACGCCTTCTTCGGCGACCTGCACCTGGACGTGGCGGCTGCGGTGCTCGTCGGCTCCATACCCGGGGTGCTGCTCGGGGCCCGGATGTCCTCCCGCGCCCCCGCCGGTGTGGTGCGTGCGGCCCTGGTCGTGGTGCTGATGGCCAGCGCGTTGAAGCTCTTCGGCGTGGCCAACACGGTCGTCGTGACAGCCGTCGTCTGCGGGGCGGCCGCGATGGTGGCGGAGTCGCTGCTGCGCCGCGGCGGCGCAGGAAGGACCGGTGAGCCAGGGACCACCGCAAGAACCGGCAAGCTGGAGCAGCCGCCCGCGCCCGGTCCTGTGCCGGTGACAGTCCCTGACCCGGCGCCAGCGACCCCTGGAACGGGGTGAGGCCAGTGCGCGGCCCAGCCGGCGGGTGAGGGCCGCCGGCGGTCCGGCATCTGGCCAGGAGGATCCAGGCGACGACCGCGAGGATGGTGAAGATGTAGCTGAGTACCAGGCCTGCCGTTGCCAGGCCGCCGCCCTGCTCTCCGGTGCGGCGGATCTGCCGCTTGGCGATGTGGCCGAACACGATGCCCAGCGGCGCGAACACGAACGCGAAGACCTGCGCCTCGTACCAGCGAGCACGACATAGATGCATGGCAGTGGGGGGCTGGCCTGGGGCCGGACGCGACGGCGGGGACAGTAAGGAAACCTTCCATTACTCCGTCTTATTGGCTAGCGTCACTGCATGTCCTCGGCCATGGGAGGTCGTCGTCATGCAGACCCGAATCGTCCATGCCCTTGTCGCCGCCGTGCTCGGCGCGACCGGGGTCCTCGCCGTCGGAGGCTCTGGCCAGCCGGCCGCGCCACAGTTGGCCGGCGCTAGCCAGCCGGCGGCCGGCTCGGCCGCCCTCGCCGGGCCCTACGTCAAGGTCGGCTACTTCACCCAGTGGGGCATCTACCGCCGCAACTTCCTGGTCCGTGAGGTGCACACGGCAGGCATGGCGGCGAAGCTGACCCACATCAACTACGCGTTCGCCAACGTCGGCGCCGACGGCCGCTGCTTCGAGGCGAACCAGGCCGGCGTGGGCGATGCCTGGGCCGACTACCAGAAGCGGTTCAAGGCGGGCGAGTCGGTCGACGGCGTCGGCGACGTCTACACCCAGCCGCTCGCCGGCAACTTCAACCAGCTGCGCAAGCTCAAGGCGATGTACCCGCACCTCAAGGTCATGCTGTCCATCGGGGGCTGGACCTGGTCCAGGTACTTCTCCGACGCCGCGCTCACGCCGGCGTCCCGGCAGGCCTTCGCCGCCTCGTGCATCGACCTGTTCCTCAAGGGCAACCTGCCGATCATCGGCACGTCCCCGCACGGCGGCCCAGGATCTGGGTACGGCGTCTTCGACGGGTTCGACATCGACTGGGAGTGGCCAGGTTCCGAGGGCAACCCCGGCAACATCGTGCGGCCCGAGGACAAGCAGAACTTCACCCTGCTACTCGCCGAGCTCCGCCGCCAGCTCGACGAGTACGGCGCCCAGACCGGCCGGCGCTACGGGCTCACCGCCTTCCTGCCCGCCGACCCGGCGCGCGTGGCCGCCGGGGTCGAGGTGGCGAACGCCTTCTCCTACCTGGACTTCGCCACGGTGCAGGGCTACGACCTGCACGGCGCCTGGGAGCCGGTCACCAACCACCAGGGGCAGCTCTACTCGCCGGCCGCCGACCCGACCCCGCAGCGGTTCAGCGCCGACCTCGCCGTGCGCACCTACCTGGCCGGTGGCGCGCCCGCCAGCAAGCTGGTGATCGGAATCCCGTACTACGGCCGGGGCTGGACCGGGGTCGCCAACACCAACAACGGGCTGTACCAGCCTTCGTCCGGCCCGGCGCGGGGCACCTATGAGGACGGTGCCGACGACTACGCGAAGGTGGTCAGCAAGTCGGGCACCCGCTTCTACGACGCGGGCGCCGTCGCCGCCTGGCTCTTCGACGGGCGCAACTTCTGGTCGTACGACGACCCGCAGGTGATCGCGGCCAAGACGGCGTACGTCAAGGCCAACGGTCTCGGCGGGACGATGGTGTGGTCACTGGACGGCGACACCGATGCGGCCACCCTCACCACGGCGATAGACGCCGGCCTGGCCTGACGACCGGCGCAGGCCGAGCGGCTCAGGACTGCAGCGGCTCAGGACCACAGCTCGAAGGGCTCCTCGACCGGTTCCCCGGCGAGGAAGGAGGTCAGCAACGCGGGCAGCCGGCCGGGGTAGAACCGCTCGGGGCTGCCGACCACCTCGGCCGACGGCCACCACCGGAAGCCGATGTAGTCCTCCTTCTCGTAGTCAAGGCGACCGGTCCCGTCCACGGCCGGGCCGGGACCGGTCAGCCGGACCAGCACGACCACCTCGTGCTGCAGGCGCCGCTCGTCGCGGTAGCGGAACGAGGCACTCCGGCGCCACGTCGGCGGGCCGACCTGGTCCGGTCGTACGGCGATGCCGGTCTCCTCGCGCAGCTCCCGGATGGCCGTCTCCCGGTAGGTCTCTCCCGGGTCGATCCCGCCACCGGGCAGCTCCCACCAGGTCCCGAGGTCGGGCCTGCCCGGGTACCGGGTGTGGAACAGCAGCAGATGGTCGTTCCCGTCGAGCACTACGAGCCGCACCACGCTCCGCTCGACGACCGGCAGGTCGTCATCCGGAAGCTCCGGCATCCGTTCCTCCTCCCGGGAAGCTCCGGCATCCCGTCCTCCCGCCATCCCGTCCTCCCCCTGGAAGCTTCGGCACCCGGTCCACCTTCCCGATGTTGGGTCACCCAGCCCCGCTGCCGGGTGCGGCAGTGAGGCCGCGGCTGGATGTGCCTCGGTGCCCAGGCGACCTGTTGCGGGCCCCCGCAGGCCCGACTCTGCCACGGGAAGGTCCGCGGCCGGCGACAGCATTGGATAGCGTGGAAAGCTGACGCCGTTGGACAGGGGGCGCGATGTCCAAGCAGCTCCGTACCGAGGTTGAGATCCAGGCCAGCCCGGAGCGGGTCTGGCAGGTCCTCACCGACTTCGCCGCCTACCCGCAGTGGAACCCGTTTCTGGTCCGTGCCAGCGGCGGTCTGGCGCCGGGTGAGCGGCTGACCATCCGCATGCAGCCGGTGGGCGGCCGGGCGATGACCTTCCGCCCGACCGTACGGGAGGCCGTACCGCAGCAGCGGCTGCGCTGGCTCGGCCACCTGCTCGTACCCGGCATCTTCGACGGCGAGCACAGCTTCACGATCGAGCAGCTGGGCGCCGGCCGGGTCCGCCTGGTCCAGGAGGAGGACTTCCGCGGCGTGCTGGTGCCGTTCCTCGGCAGGTTCCTGGACCGGCGCACCCGGCCGGCGTTCGAGCAGATGAACCAGGCGCTCAAGCGGCGGGCCGAGCAAGCGGGGCCGTAGCCCCACGCGGGCCCCAGCGCAGCAGCGCCAGGGTGGGGCTCAGCCGGTCGACCCGTTCTCGAGCGCGGCCTTCACCTTCGAGATCATCTCAGCCTGGGCCGGGTTGGGGCCTGAGCCCATTGACTGCTCGATGGCGATCGTCACGATCCGCCGAAAGCTGTCGACCTCGTCGGGTGCCTTGGCCTTCAGCACGCCGACCGCCGCCGACAGAGCTGGCAGCACGGTGGCCGCGATCTCGGCAGCTGACTTCCCATCGATGTGGATCTTGTCCTTGCCGGCGAGCACCTCGCCGACCACGCCGGTGGCGCCGGTGAGCACCTTCGCCCCGACGATGTTGGCCTTGGTCGTGGAGATCGCCCCGGGATAGGCGATCGAGACCAGGGTGACCGCGCCGTAGGCGGCCGTCTTGATCGTCTCCCTCTCCTGGGTGGTGAGCTGTTCGGCCATCACAACCTCTAATCCGCGGTCGTACGCGCGACGTCGCCGGCCGCTGTGCGGGCGGGTGGCACATGTGGTGTCCGGGCGCAGGTGCCACCCGCTCCCAAGTAGATCCGGTATGCGCCTGGACGTTCCTAACTTGAATAGTAACAAGTGAACTAGTAGTCGTCCTACTAAACCCGCCTCATCCCGGTGCCTGACTGCGACCAAGATCCGCACGGCGCGCGTTCCACCATGATCTTGATCTTCTGAGGTCCACCGAGGCGCGCAACAAACTTGCGCTCCTCCCGGGACGAGGTGGGCCTCCGCCTCAAGGTCATCTCAGCTTCTGGGATCACCCTGTGGCCGTGCCGGCCGTCCTGAAGACGAAGAAATGGCCCACAACCGGGCCCGGCCTGGCCCGGCTCTGGCCGTCTTCCGGTCAAGTTCGGCGATCTAGAAGACTTATGCCGTGATGGTGTGCATAAGTCTTCTAGATCGCGAAGCAACTCAGTTTCAGTGAGCCGCCAGGGCTCGTGCCGGTCGCTCCGGGGGCTAGGGACCGCTTAATGCTTGAATAAGTCCAATAAATGAACGCATTAGCGCCATTTGCGCCAAATTCGCAAATACGCATACTCGGAGGGAAGTGCGATGCTCATGTCGCGTGTCTTCTAGGAAGCGGTCATACGCCCGTGGCCACGGACGCCACCCGTGCTCGTCTGGCCGACGCGACCTCAGCGGGCCGTGCCCATCCCAGCCAGCCGGAGCGGTACGGGAGGAGGTACTACGCGTGCTCGAGCCTGGCCCGGGGCAGCCAGCGGCCGATCCATCCCGGCAGCCACCAGGCCCGGGCGCCGAGCAGCTGCATGACCGCCGGCACGATCAGGCACCGGATGACCACCGCGTCGAGGAAGATCGCCACGGCCAGCCCGAGGCCGAACTGCTGGAGCATCCGGTCCGGGCTGAGTATGAAGGCGCCGAAGACGACGACCATGATGGCTCCGGCTGCGGTCACCACCCGCCCGGTGGTCGCCATGCCCTCCCGGACGGCCCGGTGCGCGTCGTGCGAGCGCTCCCACTCCTCATGCATGCGCGAGATCAGGAACACCTCGTAGTCCATGGAGAGGCCGAAGACGATCGCGAAGATCATCACGGGGATGAACGCCTCGATCGGCCCGGGCTGGATGCCTAGCGCACCCTCCTGGAACACCAGGACGACCACGCCCAGCGCGGCGGAGATGCTCAGCAGGTTGAGGATCGCGGCCTTGATCGGGATGAGCAGCGACCGGAAGACGACCATCAGCAGCAGCGCGGACAGGCCGATGACGATGAGTACGAACAGCGGCAGCCGCTTGCTGATCGTCTCGGAGTAGTCCTCCAGGCCTGCGGTGCTGCCGCCGACCAGGAACCGGGCGCCGGTCTCCCGCTCCAGCGGCGGCAGCACGTCGTCGCGCAGGCGGTGGACCAGGTCGCTCGTTGCCGGGTCCTGGGGGGACGTGGTGGGGAAGACGATCACCTGTGAGACCTCGCCGCTGCCGAGAGGTATCGGGGGTGTTGTCTCGGCAACACCCTGGGTGGTGTCCAGCTTCTGCTGGAGCTTGCCTGCCGCCTGCTGGCTGCCGTCGACCACGACCAGCAGCGGGCCGCTGAAGCCGGCGCCGAAGCCGCGAGCCAGCAGGTCGTACGCCTGCCGGCTGCTGGTGGACTCGTCGTCGTTGCCGGCGTCGGCGAAGCCCAGGCGCATGTCCAGCACGGGGATCGACAGGGCGAGCAGCGCTGCCAGCGCGACCAGAGCCGACAGCCAGGGCCGGCGCTGTACCGCCTCGGACCAGCGCCGCCAGATGGCGCCCTCGGGCCGCTTGGCCTTTGCCGCGCGCTTTTGCACCCTGCGCTCGATCCGGCGGCCGAAGATGGCGAGCAGCGCCGGCAGCAGCGTGAGCGAGGCGACCATGGTCATCAGCACGGTCAGCGCGACGGCGAGAGCGACGCCCTGCAGCGCGCCGAGGCCGAGGGCCACCAGGCCGATCAGAGCGAGGACCACCGTGCAGGCGGCGAAGAAGACGGTGCGTCCGGCGGTGTCCAGCGCGGTACTCACCGCCCGCTCCCGGTCGGCGCCGTGCACCAGCTCGCTGCGGTAGCGCGAGAAGACCAGCAGCGCGTAGTCGATGCCGACCCCCAGGCCGACGAGCATCATCAGCGGGGGAGTGAAGTCGGCGACCGAGGCGAGGTGCGAGGCGAGCACGACCAGCCCGACCGTGCTGCCCACCGCGAAGATCGCGATGACGATGGGCAGGGTCGCCGCGAGCAGCGAACCGAAGAGGATCACCAGGATGACCAGCGCGGCAAAGATGCCCATGTACTCGCCGCCGCTGCTTTCGGGCTCCTCTGCGGCCCGCACGGCCTCGCCGCCCAACGCGACCCGTAGCCCGTCGCCCTCGGCCCGCTCCGCCGTCGCGATCATGTCCCGGACATCGGCGTACGGCATCTCCTCGTCCAGCACGTCGAGCTGGACGGTGGCGTAGCCGATCCTGCCATCGCCGGAGATCGTCCCCTGGCTCATGTCCGGGACCACCACGTCGACCACGTGCGGGGAGCGCTTGACGTCCGCCAGCATCGCCTCGACCCGCTGCTTGACCGCTGGCGCAGCGAGCCCGGACGGGTGCTCCACAACCACCTGGATGGTGCCGCCGGCCTGGGCCGGAGCGTGCCGCTTCAGCGTGTCGATGGCCTCCTGCGACTGGGTGCCGGGCAGCGAGAAGTCGTTGTGGTAGTCGCTGCCGACCGCCTGCGCCCCGACCGTGACGCCGACCAGGACCAGCACCCAGAGCACAAGAGCCCACCAGCGACGGCGGTACGACCAGGCGGCGAGGCGCTCGAACATGCTCCTGCGCGGGGCGGTGCGCGTGTCGTCAAGCGTGGCGGCGGACTTGGCCATCGTATGGACCTCTCTCGAGCCGTACGAGGATCAGCGGCAGCGGTAGTCGCACACACTACCTTCCGAACCGCATCCACAAGGGTCATCGCGATCTAGCACGGTGGGGCGGGACGGCCCGGCCAGGGCAGGGGCCGGCCGGTCACGATGGGCCGGCCCGGGTCAAGACGGGCCCGCCCGGTCAGGCCAGCCCCATCCGGCGGGCGATCGGGCCACCGGCCCAGCTGTCCTCGTCGTACAGCAGCTGGTGGTTCAGCTCCGGGTACGCGTCGAACGCGGCCAGCGCGTCGCTCTGTGGCAGCCCGTGCTGCACCAGCAGGTCGGCCGCCTGCTTACGGGCCTGCCAGCGCTCCACCGGCTCGTCCATCGGCAGCAGCCGGGTCGGCACCTGCTGGCCGAGCAGCAGGTAGTCGATGCCGAAGAGGCCGAAGAACGTCGGTGCCACGCGGTTGAGCAGGTCCTGCACGACCGGGTTACGCCGGCACAGCGGCGCGCCGCCGGCGTACACCTCCAGCAGCGGGGCGAACCCGGACACATCAGCGGTGCTGCACGCGTCCTTCCAGAATGGTGTGTCGAGGCGGGTGTTGAACCGGTAGTGGATGGCCAGCAGCCAGCGGATCGCGTCCCACTGCTGGGCCAGGCCGGCGTTGGCCGCCTCCCGGACCTGGGGGTGCGCCCAGGACGCGGGCAGCATGGAGACCAGCGTCTGCACGGTCACCGCGATCATCAGCAGGCCGGTGGACTCCAGCGGCTCGACGAACCCGTACGCGTTGCCGACCGCCACCACGTTGCCCCGCCACGACCGCTCGTGGCGGCCGGTGCGGAACTTGACCAGGCGCGGCTCGCTGATGCCGGGGTAGCGCCTGGCCAGCTCGGCCGCTGCCGCATCGTCGGAGATGTGCGCCGAGGAGTAGACGTACCCCCGGTGGTCGCTCTCCCGGGTCGGGATGCACCAGCACCAGCCCGCGTTCATGGTGGTCGCCTGGGTGTAC
>DASRIS010000134.1:0-51890 GCA_035649895.1 Micromonosporaceae bacterium
GATGGACCGCGAGAACCTGCTCGCCGCCGTGCGCGACATGCGGGCCGACGCGGTCATGCACCAGCTGACCGCGCTGGGCACCCCGAAAATGCGGGAGCCGATGCAGGGTACAAACGCCCTGCGTACCACCGGAACCGCCCATCTGCTCGCGGCGGCCCGCGCTGTCGGCGCCCACCGCTTCCTCACCCAGTCGATCGTGCTCGGGTACGGCTACCGGGACCACGGACCGCACGTGGTCACCGAGGACGACCCGTTCGGCGAACCGGAGCCTGGCCCGTTCGGATCCGCGGTCGCGGCCATCCGCTCCACCGAGGAGCAGGTGTTCTCGGCCGACGAGATGGAGGGCATCGCGCTGCGCTACGGCGGCTTCTACGGCCAGGACAGCTTCACCCGGATGATCATCAACCTGGTACGCAAGCGCCGGCTGCCGGCGCCCTCGTCCGGCGGGGGGTTCGCCAGCTTCATCTACCTGGAGGACGCCGCCGCGGCGACCGTGGCCGCCCTGGAGAAGGGGCGCGCCGGACAGGCGTACAACATCGTCGACGACGAGCCGGTGCGCTGGGCCGACTACCTGGACGCGATCGCGGCCGAGCTCGGGGTGCGCCGGCCGTGGCGGGTGCCGACCTGGACGCTGCGAGTGATCCCGTACCTCCACACGGTCGTGACCACCTCGATGCGCGTCTCCAACGCCAAGGCCAGGCGCGAGCTGGGCTGGGCTCCAGCGGTGTCGACCTACCGTGAGGGCATCCCGCTGGTGGCGAGACCTGCGTTATAGGCCGCCGAGACGGCCGTAGCGCCAGAGTCCCGCTCTGGTTAGTGGGGATATTTGGATGTATGACCGTCCGCGCGCCCGGGACCTCGGCCTACCGTGACGGGGCGCTGATATCCGCCCGATGACCTCTGCCCGCCGGCGCTCAGGCGGAGAGACGCTCCCGGAGAGGCCTGAGCACCGGCCAGGCGCCGTCGGCGGTGTTCGAGATCACGGTGTAGGTGAGGCCGGGCGCTGGGTCATGCACACTCATGAACGACACCCCGGCGTCGTGCCCGATCAGCATCACCTGGTCACGCGACTCGTGGAGGAAGAACCCCAGCCCGCAGCGCCTCGGCTCCCCCGGCACGTCATTGTGTGGCCGCACCATCTCAGCCACCCACTTCGCGGGGACGATCTGTCCGGCGAACAGAGTCCGCCAGAAGCTACTCAGGTCGGCCACGGTGGTATACGCCCCGCCGTCGCCCACGCCGCGCACTGGCAGGTGGAACACGTTACTGCGCCACCGGCCGCCCCCGGCCGGCACGTAGCCTGTGGCGGTCCGGTCCGGGAGCTCGTCGGAGCGCAGGAACTCGGTGTCGCGCATCCCTGCCGGCTCGCAGACCCGGGTCCGCACCAGGTCGTGGTACGGCACGCCGCTGGCCCGCTCGGCGATCAGCGCCAGTACCACGTAGCCGCTGTTGCAGTAGGAGAACCGTTCCCCCGGCGGGAACTTGGCGGGGAAGCCATCCAGGACTGCGAGGTACTGCTCGGCGTCCGCGAGCTCCTGCACCGGAACCGGCATCAGGTAGTCGTTGACGTCCAGGCTGTCGTCGTGCTCGTCGAGATAGTCGCCGATCCCCGACCGGTGGGCCAGCAGCTGCTCCACCGTCACCCGGTCGTCGATGAGTGGCAGGTCATCCCGCAGCACCGACCGCGCGGTGCTGGACAGTTCCAGCACTCCCTGCTCGATCAGGCTCACCACCACCAGGGCGGTCAGCCCTTTCGCGCCGCTGGCGATCGCGAACCGGGTGTCCACGGTGTTCGGGATCTGATGCGCGCGATGGGCCAGGCCGTACGCCCGGGCGAGCTCGACCTTGCCACCCCGGTCCACCGACACCACGCCGGAGAAACTGTGCTCGCCGGCGACCGCGTCGACCGCCTCGGGCAGGGAGCTTTGGGGGTTCACCGGCGCAGTGTATTGCCGCCCGGGCCAGGCCCTCGACCAGATTTGCCCCTGACCGTTCCCGGGCCGCTGGCGCCGAGCGGCGCCAGATCGCATCCTGCGGTGGGCGCTTGGGACGCCGCTGGTGAGGATCTCCCAGATCTGGTTACGGATCCTGGTCTGTCGGCCGGATGAGCGCGTGTGGCGGTTGCTCAAGGCTGACCTCCAGCTGGCTTTCGCCCGCGTAGCTGCTTGGACTGTGCCTTGGAGGGTGGCGAGGCGGTCGCGGACATGGGGGCGTTGGATCGTCACTACATCAGCAGGCTGGAACGCAGTTGTCCGCATTTCACGTGGGCGGTGTTGGCTTGGTCTGCGGTGGCGCAGGGTGGCGCCGTCGGGCTGAGCGACCGCCGTGACCGTGCCATGACGGCCGCCGATAATCGTGGTGAACCCGGCCACCACATACCGCCCGCCCGGCGGGCGAGGCCGCATTCACCCAACCTGCCCACGCGATCTGACCGGCTGCCTCAGGTCGGAGGCGGCCGCCGCTGATCGCACAACGCAACGGGGCGCCCGACGGACCCTATGGCATCACAACCGGAGGGCAACTTCGCGGCAACCGCACCTCAACGGGTAGTCGATGGAATAAGGAAGCCTTGGTAGTCGCGCGGCTGGGGGCGCATCTCCACTATCCGTGACCGATCTTCAGACAAGGAGAGGACACTTATGCTTCGACTATCCCGCTGGCTCGGCGTCACGCTTGGCGTTGCCGTCATCACGGCTCTCGCCCTGCCCAGTGTGGCCTCGGCCGACGTCCTCCACCGCTTCGCCGCCAGCTCCGGCGACCGTTGCGGGTATGGGTACACATCTGGCCACATGACGTGGTCATCGTCGGGCCCCGTGGTCAGCGTGACCGGTTCTGTCGTCGACAACCCGATCGACAGCACGTTCCCTTGCCGCGATGACGGCCGCACCACCGTCGCGCAGTTCGTCGCGTTCTCGCTCAACGGCGCGGTTGACCGCCAGGCCGTGCGCGCGGACAACAGCGAGCAGGCCTTCGCCTTCCGGTTGGGCACCAGCACCTCAACCAGCCGGCTCGCCCATGTGACAGTGCAGGTCTGCCGGTACAGCAGTTCCACCGTTGCGGACTACTGCGGCGAGACCAAGACCTACCGCAACCCTGCCTGACAACCCCGCTCATGGTGCCAGGTGAGCCCCCTCACCTGGCACCACCCTCGTCCCGATGGCTGTGCGGGGTTCCCAGTCCCCGTAAGCGTGGCAGCGTTGCTGCCGCACCTCACGGATCTGTGCATGGCCCGGCTGTCTGTCAAGGGCACGGGGTACGGTCATCGTGGCTGATGGCCTGTGACACCGGGTAGGTCGACCCGCTCGGTCGCTGCCCCGCCTGCGATGTCCACCAGCTCCATCGTGGGCCCACCCGCTAGCCTCGCCACCGTTGCTCGTCGTACCAGCCGACGGGCTGTGTCCCGGCGGTCATGAAGGCCACGGCTCGACCAGTGGTCAGGTCCACAATGGGCGATGGCACCGCCGGCTGGGTCATCAGACCCGACGTGTCGGCGAACAGGTACCGCCGCGACGGCGAGTACGCGTCCGCCCCGCGAACCATGCCGGCCCGGATCTCGATGCGGGGGCCCATGCTCGCGTCCGGGTTGATGCACTGGAGCACGCTCTCGTCCCGCAGCAGCGCGAGGTAGCGCCGCGAGTCGGCGGCCCACCCGACCGCGCCGCCGATGATGTCGACCGTGACAGGGGTGTCGGTGGTCCGCCCGGTGGCGATGTCGTAGCGGTGGGCCGTGAACGCCACCACCCCGGTGGCCTTGCTGATCGACGTCAGCAGCAGCGCCGAGCCGTCCGATGACCACGGTCCGTTGGGGGTGGCGGTGCCGGAGTTTCATAAGGCCCGGTTATCGGCGGGTGACCTGACGGACGTGGTTCCCACGGAGTACCGGGCTGATGCGGTGGTGACGTTGGATGTTGCTGATACCCCGGTGTTCGCTGTGGTGGTCGAGGTGCAGCTGCGGGCTGATGCGCGCAAGCGGCGTACGTGGCCGGTGTATGTGACGACCGTTTATGCGCGGCTGGGGTGTCCGGTGGTGCTGCTGGTGGTCTGCCCGGACCCCTACGGTGGCCGCCTGGTGTGCCGCGCCGGTCGTGATAGATGACCGGGGTCTGGTGCTGCGGCCGGTAGGGCTGGGGCCGTGGCAGGTGCCGGTGGTGACCGACGCCGACGTGGCCGCCGCCATCCGGAGCTGGCAGTGCTGTCGGCGCTGGCGCACGGCGGCCGGGAGAACCCCTCTGCGGTGTTTGATGCGTTCTTCGCCGCGCTCGATGTAATTGATCATGACCATGCAAACTTGTGCACTGACCTGGTACTGGCGGTGCTACCGGCGGCGGCCCGGGTCTTGCTGGAGGAGCTCATGACTACCGCGACGCACCAGTACCAGAGCGACTTCGCCCGCCGCTACTTCAGCCAGGGCGAGGCCGAGGGTGAGGCGAGGGGCCAAGCCAAGGGTGAGGCCAGGGCGTTGCTGGCGATCCTCGATGCCCGAGGCATCCATGTCCCAGACGACGTCCACGCCGACATCGCGGCCTGCACCGACATCGCGCAGCTGGAGCCGTGGATCCGCCGGGCCGCCACCGCGGACAAGATCCAGGACGTACTTGACTGAGTGTCGTTCAGCCCCGCCTGTGCAGGTACCGCATGATTTTGGCGAAGGGCACCCATAGGGTGCCCTTTCCGCTACTCGGGGTCTTCCTTTGGTGGTCGTGGTCAGTGTGTGGCGAGGTAGTGCAGGATCCCTGCCACCAGGTCGATCCCGACGCTGTACTTCAGCGACAGCCACACCATGAAGGACACGAAGACCATCCCGGCCGCGCCCAGCGCCAGCCGCGCCGCTACGCTCTGCCGGCGGATCCACCAGGTCCAGCGGCTGATCTGGGTGCGGGTAAAGCGCAGCAGGTGCTTTGCCCACGCGAACTCGATCGCCCAGACGGCCAGCCCCAGGATCACGATGCCCCAGCCGGGCCCGGGCAGCGGGATCAGCACGATCCCGATAGCGACGATGAGGCCGCCCACCACCGCCACCGCGATCTTGAGCGCGATGCGGCCGGTCGGGTTCGCCCGGATCAGCTGGAGCGTGGCGCGCAGACGCATCCGCCAGGCAGGCCACGGGCGGACCGGTCGCCCCACCGCGACCGGCGGCCCGCCGCGCAGTACCGCCGCAGGGGGGTCGGAGTCCATCTCGTCCGCCGGTTCCGCTCCACCGGCGGCGGACAGCTCCACCGCGGTCGGCTCGTTCACGTGCTCCCTGCCGCTCATCTCACCCCCACGTCCGCATCCCGTTACTGATGCGGACGATCGGACGTTACCCGATTGGGACGGTTGCGCCAGGGGCGGAGGCGCCGCCGGAGACACCCAGCGGCAGGGATGGGAGGCCTCCGCAAACCGGCCCCCAACACCAAGCTACAACCAGTACGTTAAAGAAGATTTACAACATTACGAGTATGCCGAATGCGATGATGCGGTGCCGCGTAACTATGAGAGAGTCGGCGCGGCGCAAGCCGGGGCAGCGCTAGGGAAGCTCGTCCTACGGGGGGAATGTGCCATGAGTGTGATCCGACCGCCAACCGTACGTCTCACAACGTCGCTGCGGCTGGTCGCACCGGACGCGACGGCGTTGCCAATACCGGTCAGCCTGCGCTACGACCCAGCGGACCCGTACGCGGTTCAGGTCCTCTTCCACCCACCCTTGCCTGGCGAGGAGCCGGTCAGCTGGTCCTTCGCCCGGGAGCTGATGGCGACCGGCCTGGTCGAGCCGGCCGGCCTGGGCGACGTACGGCTGTGGCCGTGCACCTCCCCCGGCCGTAGCCTCGTCGCGCTCGCGCTGTCGTCACCGGATGGACGCGCGCTCTTCGAGGTGCCGCGCAGCGTCCTCGTCCGGTTCCTGGCCCGGTCCTATGCGCTGGTCCCGCTCGGACATGAGGCCGAGCACCTGGACATCGACGGTGCTGTGCACCGGCTGCTCGCCCCGCGCTGACGGGAGCGCCCTGCGCTGACCGGGCGGACCCCGGCCAGCTGCCCGCTCAGCCGTGTGTGGAGAGGCCGCCGTCGACCGGGATGACCGCCCCGGTGAGGTACGACCCGGCGCGGGAGGCGAGGAAGATCGCCGTACCCGCCATGTCGTCCGGGCGCCCGATCCGGCCCAGCGGGACCCCCTGCTCGACGGCTGACCGCGTCGCCGGGTCGTCGAGCGCGAACGCCATCATCTTGCTCTCGAACGGACCGGGCGCGATGGCGTTCACCGTGATGTGCTCGCCCGCGAGAGTGTGCGCCAGCTGCCGGGTCAGCATGTGTACGGCGGCCTTGCTCGCTGCGTACGCATAGTTCTCCATGGCCGGCACGCGGATGCCGTCGACCGAGCCGACCACGATGACCCGGGCCGGGTCCTCCGCCGACGCAGCGGCCCGCAGCGCCGGCAGCAGGCCGACGGTGAGCCGGAAGACGCTCTTGACGTTGACCGACCACAGCTTGTCGAACGCTGCGTCCGGGTAGTCGTCAAGCGGCGCGCCCCAGGTGGCTCCGGCGTTGTTGACCAGCACGTCCAGCCGGGGAGCGGCAGCTCGGACAGCACCGGCCAGCTCGTCCGCCCCGGCCGTTGTGGACAGGTCTGCGGGGAGCGCGGTGCACTCCCCCACCGTGCTCAGCTCGGCCGCCACCTTCTCGCACACGTCGGCCTTGCGGGAGGAGATGATCACCCGGGCGCCGGCCGCCACGAACCCGCGGGCGACCATCAGCCCGATCCCCCGCGAGCCGCCGGTCACCAGCGCGGTCTTGCCCGCCACCGAGAACAGCTCCACGCGCGCTCCTCCTTCCAGCCGCGGTCAGCCCGGTGGTCCACCGTCGCCGGGCTGGTCACCGGTGCGGGCCGCGAGCCGCTCGACCACCTCGGCCGGCCCCGGCCGCCCGAAGTGCCAGCCTTGGGCCAGGTCGCAGCCGAGCGCGGCGAGCCGGGCCGCCTGCGCGGCGTTCTCCACGCCCTCGGCGGTCACTGTCAGGTCGAGGGTGTGCGCGAGGCTCACCACCGTGGCGACCACGCCCTCGTCGACCCGGTCCGGGGTGGCCGCCCGGACGCCGGCCATCAGCGCGCCGGCCAGCTTCAGCCCGTGCAGCGGCAGGTGGCGCAGCTGTGCCAGGTTGGAGTAGCCGATCCCGAAGTCGTCGATTGCGACGCGCACCCCGAGGTCGGCCAGTGCCTGGAGGATGACCCGTGGCGGCGTGCACGCCTGCATCACGGCCGTCTCGGTGAGCTCCAGCTGGAGGCCGTCCGGGCGCAGCCCGGTCTCGTCCAGCGCCTGCGTGACGTCCTCCAGCAGCCCGGGGTCGGCGCACTGCCGGGCGGACAGGTTCACGCTGACGAACGGCGGGTCCGCCAGGCGCTGCTGCCACTGCGCGGCCTGTGTGCAGGCCTGCCGCAGGACCCACCGCCCGAGCGGCACGATCAGCCCGGTCTGCTCGGCGGCCGGCACGAACGTGTTCGGAGACAGGGTGCCCAGCTCCGGGTGGTGCCAGCGCAGCAGGGCCTCGGCGCCGCGGACGCCGGCCGGGGCCCGCGCCGCGCCCGCCCGGGGAAGCGCCACGATCGGCTGGTACTCGACGGTGAGCTCGCCGGCCTCCAGTGCGGCCGGCAGCCGCCCGGTGAGCGCGTACCGCAGCTGCTGGTGCGCGCTGCGCTCGGCGTCGAACAGCGCCCACCGGTCCCGCCCGTCGGCCTTGGCCCAGTAGAGGGTGGTGTCGGCCGCGCGGAGGATCTCCTCGGGGTCGGCGCCGAGTGCGGGCTGCTCGACGATGCCGATGCTGGCCGAGACATTCAGGTGATGTCCGTCGATATTTATGGCGGGCCGGAGTGCGGCGAGCATCGCCTCGGCCAGAGCGACCGGCCGCTCCGGCCCGTTTGTGCCGCAGAGGATGACCACGAACTCGTCGCCGCCCACCCGGGCGATGAAGTGGCCGGCGTCGCGTACGCAGGCGTGCAGCCGGTCGGCCACCGCGACGAGCAGCTGGTCGCCGAGGCCGTGGCCGAGCGTGTCGTTGACCATCTTGAACTCGTCGAGGTCGAGGAAGCACAGGCCGAGCCGGCACTGCGGGGTGGCTCGGCCGAGCAGCTCGGCCAGGTGCTGCCACAGCAGGGTCCGGTTGGGCAGCCCGGTAAGCGGGTCGTGGTGCGCCTGGTGGTGCAGCTCGTCCTGGAGCCGGTGGCGTTCGGTGACATCCTCGGCCATCGCCACGAGGTACCCGGGCCCGCCGCCCGCCGTACGGGCCAGCGAGACGGTGAGCATCACCCAGCCCACCCGGCCGTCGGCGCGGCGGAACCGCCGCTCCACCCGGACCTGCTCACCGTCCCCTTCGCTCAGCCACTCCTGCGTCGCGGCCTGGATCGTCGCCACGTCGTCGGGGTGGAAGAAGTCGAACGCGCTGCGCCCGAGCAGGTCGCCGGCTTCCGCGCCGAGCATCCGGGCCAGTGCCGGGTTGACGTCGACGAGGTTGCCGTCGAGGTCGCCGATGGCGATCGCGACACCGGCCGCGTCGAACGTCGCCCGTAGCCGCGCGGCGCTCTCGCGGTGGGACCGCTCCGCGGCGCGTACCGCGTTGAGCGCGGCGAGCCGGACCCGCTCCTGCTCAAGCACTGTCCGCTCCCGCACGGCCCGGGTGAACCCGCCGGCCACCGCGCCGAGCAGTGCCGCCATCCGCCCGCTCAGGCGGTGCTCGCCGCCGCCGACGACCGCGGGCAGCTCGGCCAGCACCGCCACCGTCCGGTGCAGGGCCGCCTCGCTGGTCAGCCGCGCGGACACCAGCGCCGCACCCACCTCGTACCCGGGCTCGTCGCAGAACGGGTCGGCGACCAGCGCAGCGGCCAGCCGGTGCAGCTGCGTGGCGAGGAGATCTACCAGGTCCGGACCGCTGAGCGCGACGAAGCTGGTCTGCCGCACGGCGCTCGCCCACCGGTCTGCCAGGCCAGCCAGGTCACGGTCGGCCTCGGCAAGATCCCGACTCCCCATCGGCAAGACCATCACCTGTCCTCTGCGCGCACCTTATCCCAGCGACCCAAGCCCGGCTCGCTGGACACGGCGGCACCACGCCGCCGCTGCCCGCACCATGGTTGCGGTTCATGTCCACTATGGAGGTGTACGCTGCGCGATCACCGGGTACAAGAGCCGAAAGGGCGGAAGGGGCTTCACGATGGGTCTGGTCTACCGGAAGGTCGTCAAGTTCGGCCCCCTGCATCTGCACCTCAGCCGCCGGGGGATCTCATCCTGGAGCATCAAGATTGGTCCATGGTCGTGGAACTCCCGGGCCCGGGCGCACCGGGTTGACCTGCCCGGACCGTTCTCCTGGCGCGGCCGCCGCCGCCGCTAGTGCCACCAGCCGCGGCGGCGCCGCTGGCGCACCAGCCCGCAGCGCCGCCGTCTCAGGCGCCAGACCACCGGGTACGCAGCCGGCCGGGGTACGCAGCACGCGTACCCCGGCCGGCTGGAGGTGCGCGGTGGACGACTGACCGGTCTGGACCTGGCCCGGTCTGAAGGTCAGCCCGAGAGCCGGCGTAGCTCGGCCAGGTCGCGCTCCCATCCCTGGGTCGCCGCGGCCACCGCGTCGCTCCACTCCTGCGCCCGGCGTCGCTCCGCCGCGATCGCCTCGCGCAGCCGGGCGACCTCCGCGCCCAGCTCAGCGTCGCCGTCGGCCGCCCGCCGCACCTCCCGGGCGCCGAGCGCCTTGGCCAGCTCCTCGCCGAGCTGCACGGTCGCCTCTGCGGCGCGCCGTACCGCCTGGCTCGCCTGCGGCAGCGCCGCGGTGAGCGGGGCGAGCGAGGCCGCCGGCTCGCCGGCCTCCTCGGCCAGGTCGGGGTCGTCGGGGAGGACAACCACCGCGCCGGGGCGCAGCCGGTCCAGGTCCAGATGCGGGTTCGCGGCGCGGATGCGGTCCTCGACGTCCCTACGGCGCGCGGCCGTCACCCCAGGCCGCAGCAGCCGCCGGCGCAGCTCGCCGAGGTCCTTCTCGTCCTTGACGACGATGACGGGCATCGCTCTCTCTCTCCTCGCCTTTGACCGACCCGGCCTCGCCGGCCGACCGCGGCCCACGGTACGCCGCAGCGCCGGCCGGCCGTGCGGTGCCTACGGGACCACCGGGTTGAGCTGGGACCACGCCTTGCCGGTCTGCCGTACCGGCGTCCCACCGACAGTGATGTCACCGGAGGTCATGTTGCCGATGACCACCGCCCGGTCAGGGTCGACGCCGAGCCGCATGGAGGGCCGCCCGCCCAGGGCCCGGTTGCCCTGCACCACAACGGTGCTCGCGGCCAGCTCCAGCGCGGGCTCGTCCGAGTCCGGCGGCTGGGCGAGCCAGTTGGCGTGCAGGACCGCGTCGCCTGCGCTGTCGACGGCCACGGCGACGTTCTCCCCGCCCCCGTGCAGCGTGTTACCAGCCATCTGCAGTGGCGGACCGGCATCCGCCGCGGCCTTGACGTAGACCCAGGAGCCGTCGAGGGTCACCGTGCCGAGCGCACCGGCCCGTACCACCCGGGTGGGCGCGGCGTCGGACTGGGCGTCGGTGACGACCAGCGCGCGCCAGCGCGGCCGGTGCACCGGCGCGCCTGACTCACCACTGTGGACGGTGTTGCCGTCCACCGACACCGACCGGGTGGCCGAGGCCACGCCAATGCCGATGCAGCTGCCGTCCTCCGCAGTGCCCTCACCGAGCCTGGTCACCACGTTGCCGGACACCCGTACGTCGTCGGCGAGGACGACCACCACGCCGAGCCGGCCGGCGACATCGGCCGCGTCCACGCCGACCCCGTCGACCAGGTTGCCGACCAGGTGCGCCTGGCCTACCGCGGTCACCGAGACGCCCCGCAGCACGCCGCGGGCGAGCGCGCCGGTCGCCGTGCCGGGCACGCCCTCGGTGGCCCCTGGCCGGATGCCGACCGTCGGCTCGTCGTCGGCTGCTGCCGGCACCACGTCGAGCACGTGGTTGTTGTCGATGGACACGTGGTCCTTGGGCCCGGGGCCACGGACCACCACCCCGCCACCGCAGCCGGCGACCACGTTCTGCTTGACCAGCAGGCTCGCGGCCGGCGCCTCGACCACGATGCCGAGGCCGCCGACGCCGGTCACCCGGTTGCCGAGCACCTGCACCGCGCCCGGCTCGGCGCCGGGCGGCTCGGCGGCCACCAGGATCCCGTGGTCCTCCGGGCCGCGATGAGCCGCGGTCACCTCGTTGTCCACCACGACCGCCCGACCACCGGTAAGGATGCCGATGCCGCCCTCGGTCCGGACGTTGTTGCCGGCCACGGTGAGCACCCCGACGACCGGCACGTCCACGCGTACGGTCAGGCCGGTCGCGGCGACCGCGGCCTCGGCCGTACCAAAGATCATGTTCTGGTCGATGCGGACCTCGCCCATGTGCAGGCAGAGACCGGTGAGGTCGACCCCGCGCCGGGCGCACTGCATGAGGTTCTCCTCGACCCGCAGGCCGGCGGTGAGCAGCCCGGCCGGGACGTCGCCGGCGACGTTGCGGCCAGGGGAGCCGGGCTCGGCGAGGATGCCCACCCCGGTCGGCGCAGCCAGGGTGCAGCGGCGGACCGCGGTCAGCACCTGCACCCCGGCGAGCCCGATGGCCGCGCGCTTGCTCTCGCCCGCCTGAGGTGCGGCGGCGGTGATGCTCACCTCCTCCACCCGGCAGCCCCAGCCGCTGAGCAGCGCGACCGCCGGACCGTCACCGCCAGCGAGCACGCCGAGCCGCTCGATGGCCACGTTGAGGCCGAGGTTGACCACGACCGCGGTCCCCTCGGCGACCAGCTGGGTCGCCGGGCCGGCGCCGCGCAGCGTCACCGACCGGGCCTCGTGCAGCCAGACCGGCTCGCTCAGCGGGTACGTGCCGGGGCACAGCACCACGGTGCCGCCGCCGGCGGCCTGCACCGCGTCGACCGCGGCCTGCACGGTCAGCGCCCCGCTGGCGTGGCCCTCGGGCGTGACGCAGACCTCGCACCCGCAGCCCTCCGCGGGCACCGGCTCGGCGGGCCGGCAGTCCTCGGCCTTGCCTGGGAACGTGACCAGTGCCAGCCGTACGTAGTGGTGGTGTACGCCCAGCGGCGGTACGGCGTCGAGCTGCTGGAACGACGCGTCGGTCGACCGCGCGACGAACACCCAGTGGTCGCCGGGGCGCGCCTTGCCGCCGTCCGGGAAGCTGAGCGTGACGGTGAGGCCGTGCTCGAGGACCACCTCCTGGCCGGCGGTGAGCGGGACCAGCCCGGTGCTGGTTGCATCCAGGTCGACCACTGTCGCCCCGGTGCTGTCGAGGACCTTGCCCCGCTGGTCCCAGCGGATGACCCGCAGGTGCCGGGCGGCGACGGTGTCGTCGCCGGTGCCGCTGGGCACCAGGTCCGCCGGCAGCTTCGGGGTGAAGGTGACCGTGCTGGTCG
Source organism: Micromonosporaceae bacterium (assembly GCA_035649895.1). Taxonomy (GTDB): domain Bacteria; phylum Actinomycetota; class Actinomycetes; order Mycobacteriales; family Micromonosporaceae; genus DASSUC01. Next base: position 12,407 of record DASRIS010000134.1, read on the forward strand.
CGTCGTCCACCGAGACCTTCCGCATCACCCCGGGCTGGCGGCCCAGCTCGCGGCGGTCGTCGGTGACCTCCACCCAGTCGTCCTCGCGCAGCCGCAGCACGCTGTCCCGGCCGAGGCTGGCCAGCCGCAGCTTCGTGTCCGACACGACCTCGACGACGGCGCTGGCCACGCTGGCGTTGTCGCGGGACCACTTCCAGGTCGTGGCGTCGTGCATCTCCACCCGGTACGTGTGGTTCTCCGGGCCGCGGTAGCCGCCGGTGGGCGGCAGCTCGCACGGGTCGTCGGCCGGGTCGACCGGCACGGTGCCGGTGGTCAGCCGGGCACCGGAGGGGGCGGTCAGCTCGTCCCAGGCGGTGAGCTCGCTGCCGCAGGCGGCGCCGGTGCCGACGTTTTCGAGCAGCCGTACCTGCCACACGGTCTGGGCGCGGGTGGTGGTGTCCACGCCGACCGCGGGCTCGACCAGGTCCGGGGCGACCAGCGGGGTGACCTCCCGCCGCCATACGTCCAGGTAGGCCAGGTGCGGGCCGGGCGCTGTGGGCAGGGCGTCGGGCACCGGCCAGTAGGGCTGGTCGGCGTAGCTCACCGGGTCGGGGCTGGACAGCTCCGCCAGGACGGGATCGAAGGCGAGCTTGGCCGGGTCGCCGTGGTTCTCCGCGAGCAGCCCGTCCACATAGAGCCGACCGGCGCCGATGGTCAGGCCGCCGGCGGCCGCGGTGATGCGGAACGCGTCCGGGGTCTGCCCGGAGACCACGGCCACCCCGCGCGAGTCGACGACCTGGGCGCGCAGCCGCCGGTCGGTGATGTCGACCTGCTCGTTGAAGTCCCCGTCCAGCAGCAGCCGGCCCTGCTGGAGGCCGACTCCACTGTGGTCGCGCAGCGGGTCGAAGCGCACCCGGCTCAGGTCCGCGCCCATGGGCAAGATCTCCTTAGCAGTCAGCTGGCGTAGATGAACCCGGCCTCGAGGCCGAACCGCAGGTACTCGTCGAGCCGGATGCGCAGGTTCGTCTCCCGCTGCGGCTCGTGCAGGTAGTGGGTGACCCCCATCTCGCCCTCGTCGTCGGCGCCGCGGCGGACCGCGTCCGGCGTGGTGGGGCGCAGCTGGGCGTAGCCCGGGTCGCCGAAGCGCAGCGACGTGAAGCGCGGCCGGTGGGCCGGCTCGGTGGGCTGGCAGCGGTAGCGGGGCGGGGTGCGCGACTGCGGCGGCAGGAAGCTGAACCGCACGCAGCCGACCTGCCGGCGCTGCGCCCACACCGGCGCCGGCCACGGGTCGGCCGGCGGCACGTGCGCCACGAGCAGCGAGTTCGACACGTCCAGGCGGGCCGCGTGGACCCGGCCGACGACGGTCACCTCGTCCAGCCGCAGCGCGGCGCCGGGGGCGAGGCCGCCGCCGACCTCGACGTCCGCCGGACCGGTCACCGTCCGCAGGCCGCCGCCGGTGGGCACGGCCCGCCCGGCGTACGCGACGGCGCCGGGGCCGCCGGCGTCCAGGACGCAGTCGCGTACGGTGACCTGCGCCCCGTCCACCGCCACGACCGGCCCGAGCACGCAGCGCTCCAGGGTCACCTGGGCGAACGGGTGCAGCACCAGCAGGCTCGCCGCCGCCGGCACGGCCGGTTCGCCGCCGGCGGTGCGGGTGAGCCCGGGCACCAGCGTGCAGTGGCGCAGCACGAGGTGCCGGGGCTCGGCGTCGGCCTGCTCCGCCAGCACCAGCGGCCCGCCCGCGATGAGCAGCCCGTCAATGACCACAGTGGACCCGGCGGCCGCGTTGACGCGTACCGGGCCGGTCGCCGCCAGCAGCGGGCGCTGCCGGTTGGCCGAGCGCAGCGTCACGTGCGCGCCGGCCTCGGCGCCGAGCACCGGCGTCTGGGCGTAGCGCCAGCTGTCGGCGACCTCGACCACGCCACCGCCGTCGACCGAGTCCAGCGCCGGCTGGAGCGCGGCGCCCTCCTCGACGGTGACCGGCGGGTCGGCCGCTGGCGCCGGGTCGCCGCGGTCGTAGCCACCGCCCCCGACCTCGACCGCCGCGCCGTAGTGGAAGCTGCCGAGCGCCACCGCGCCGGTGGGCAGCGGGTCGGCGAAGCAGACCCGGCCGAGTGCTGGGTCGACCGCCACGGTGTCCGAGCCGGCGGCTGGCTCATGCGCCCAGCCGCCGGTCACGTTGGACAGGTCGCAGGCGCGTACGGTGCCCGGGGTCGGCCCGCCGTCGACCTCGACCAGCAGGCTGCGCCCTGGCCCGTAGTACTCTCCCAGGTGCCGGCCGAGCCAGCGCCGCGACAGGGCCAGCGGTACGTCGTACGGCTCAGCCAGGTGGGTGATCTCCTCCTCGGTGCGGGGCAGGGCGTAGAGGGGCTGGTCGGTGCCGAGCGGGTCGAAGCGGAACCGCCGGCCGGAGCCGTCCACAGCGGACAGTGGCGAGCGGTCCAGCGGCACCGCGGCCACGCGCCACAGGAACAGGCCGACGTTGGGGATGTTGTAGCGCCCGGCGCCGGTCGCGATGCGGCGTACCTCGGCGGTGTGCGCGAGGTCGTCGAAGGCCCCGCCGACCCAGCCCAGCGCGGTGGCGTCCCGCAGGTCCACGGTGCCGCCCCGGCCGGGGCGCGGGTGGTTGGCGTACTGCGTGACGACCAGGCGCTCGAAGAGCTCGACCGCCCGGGCCGGCCAGCCGGTCACGTCCCGGGCCAGCTGCTCGAGCATTGCCGCGGTGCCCTTGCGCCGCCGGTAGCGGATCGTGTTGGCCACCTCGGCCCGCGGGGAGGCCACCTGCGGCACCACCCCGTGCAGCGGGCGGTAGCCGACCAGGTCGCCGACGTACGGGGCGAGCCACTGGGCGCAGGTCTCGATGAACAGGTCGTCGTAGAACTGGTCCAGGCTCTCCTCGACCACGCCGACCTGCTCGGCGATGACCTCCACCAGCTCCCGCAGCGCACCCCCGGACTCCGCGTCGCGGACCCGGTAGACCGCGGGCAGCAGGGCGTAGAGCGCTTCAGCGTTCACGGCCGTACCTCCTCCGCCGTGCCCTCGCGGCCCTCGCTGCGCTCGGTGCACTCGCTCACGGCATCTCCACCAGCCAGTCGAACGGGTCCGCCGCGGCGGTGAGCAGCTCCGCGCCGACCGGCACCCCGGCCGCGGTGGCCGTGGCCCGGGCGGCGAGCAGCCGGTGCGCGAGCTTGCCGCCGCCGGCGGGCCAGCCGGGCTCGACCGGCACCGGCGGGGCCACCCGGTAGAACCGGTCGATATCGACCGCCACGACGCCGGGCACCCGGTGCGCCGCCGCGGCGAGCTCGGAGCGGTGGGCGGGCGCGGCAAAGTCGCGTACCGCGAAGCCGAACGCCCGGCCGACCTCCCCGGCCACGGCGGCCAGCACGGCCTGCGTGGCGTGGTCCGGGTCGACCCGCACCTTCAGCGCCACCCGCAGGCTGGCCGGCCGGTGCGGCACCACGGCGACCGCGACCAGCGGGTCACCGTGCCCGCGCAGCGAGGTGACCAGCCGGGCGCACACGTCCGCAGGCACCGGCCCGCCACCGGCGGCGGCCACGGTCACCACGATGGTGCGCCCGCCGGGCAGGGTGAGCACGGTCGCGGACGCCTTGGCGACGCCGGTGAACGCCCGGGCATAGTCGGCGTAGTCGAGCAGCGACACCGCCCGGTCCAGGGTGCGCACCGGCAGCGGGATCGCCTCCCGCGCGCCGTCCGGGGTCTGCGGGTCGGCGCCGCCGGTTGCGGGCAGCGGGTTGGTCACCTTGGTCAGCCCCAGCGGCGGGTCCATTACCTGGCTGACCGCGCCGGCCGCGACGTTGCCGGCCAGGCCCAGCCCGCGGCGGTAGGTGGCGCGCACGTTCTGCTGGCCGGTCGGCAGCCGGGCGCCGCGCACACCGTCGCCGAAGCCGGCCACCACCGTCCCGCGCTCGGTGTCGCGGGTGACGAAGCTGCGCTCGTCCGGTCCGGCCGGGTAGAGCGAGGACACCTCGTGCCACTCGACGTCGTTGACGCGTACCGACAGCGTGGGCTCCGCGCCGCTCGGGTCGGCGGAGGGCACGTACGTCACGGGCGCGTGCCTGAGCTCGAAGGCCTGGTGGGCACGGGAGCCGTCGCCGCTGCCCAGAACCTGGTGCACGGTCTCGCCATGGGTGGCGGCGGCGACGTTGCCGTAGACCACGACGGTCTCCCGCCGGTACACCTCGACCAGGTCGGCGGTGAGGACGAGCCGGGTCCCGCCGGCCTCGGCCTGCGCCTGCGCCAGGGTGACCGTCTCCACCCGCGGCTCGAAGCCCGCGTTGCGCCCGGCGACGAGCAGCGTGCGCCCGGGCGGCAGGTCGGACACTGGGGCGTCGACGAGGATCTCGCCACCGTCCACAGCGGACGGGTCCGGCTCCTCGGCGAGCGGCAGCTTCTCACTGACCGCGTGCACCACGGTCTCGCGCACCTTGCCGGCGAAGTCGGAGAGGTCGCCGTTGAGGCTCACCCGGGTCACCCTGCCGGCGATGCCGTAGTCGGCGCGGGACAGCTCGGTCACCCCGGTGACCAGGAAGTGCCTCTGGTACGGGTGTGCCGTGAGCACGACCCAGCTGCCATAGCCGATGTCCGGGTGCGAGCCGTCGACGTCCACGGCACTGTCCACAGGCGACAGCTTCCAGCCCCAGTCGGTCGCGGTCGACGTGGAGTCCTTGAGCAGGTCGAACGGGGGCGCGTTGGACCCGAAGACGGTGAGCCGCCTGCGCATCGCGTAGACCTGCGGGTCGGCCGGCAGCTCAAGGTCGCTGACCTGGGGGAACCACTCGACGAGCGTGCGGCCCTGGTCCGGCTGCACGGTCACGCCGGTCACCGGCCGCGGGTCGGCCACGTCGAACGGGTCGGTCGGGTCCGCCGGCGGGACCGCGGCGAACAGCAGCATGTCCCCGCGGTGCAGGTTGTGCCCGGTGCCGGCGAGGTAGGCGGCGGTCGCGCCGACCCCGGTGCCGGTGCCGAGCGCGGTGGCGCGGGTCTGCCGGGGGCGCAGCGCGTTCCACTCCGGCCGGGCCAGCAGCGCCTGGCCCGTCTCGAAGGTCTGCGGCTGCTCGCCCGGCCCGGGCACGCTGCGCACGGCCAGGCCCGCCGGCAGCTCGACGCCGCCCGCGGCGAGGTAGGGCGCGGCCGGGAACGCCTCGGCCGGGCTGCCGGTGGCCGCCGGCGCGGCCGGCGGCGGCTCGACGAAGAACGCCAGCAGGGTCGCTGCCGCCACACCCGGTCGCATCCGGTACGCCACGAGCCGGCCCAGCTCCTGCAGCGAGGTACGGTCCACCGCGGTACGCAGGTACGACTCCTGCGCCAGCCGCTCGGTGTAGAACGTGAGCACGTCGCAGACGGTGGCGGTGGCATCGAGCAGCGCCATGGTGAGGTCGCGCGGGTCGCGGGTGCGTAGCCCGGCCAGCGCCGGCCGGTCGGCCGAGGTGAGCGCCGCGGTGAGGCTCGCCAGGAACTGCGGGTGCGTGCCGACCCGGTACGCCAGCGCCGGCAGGCCCGCACGCTGCTGCACGGCCTGCGGGGTGGCCGCGGTGACCCCTGCGCAGCAGCCGCAGCCACAGCTGGAGTCCCGCCCACCGGCGCAGCCACCACTCACTTGCCACCCCCCAGGCTCAGCGCGAGCACCCCGCGCTCGGGGAAGCTCGGGTTGTTGTCCAGCCGGGCGACCTCCAGCCGGCCCATCGCCAGCACACCCTTGGCCAGGTTGGCCGCGTTGGCCGCACCCGTCTGGCCCCGGCGGGCGAACGTGTACACCCGCACCGACGCCACGCCCGGCACCGACTGCGCGGCCGCCAGCACCGGGCTGAGGTAGACCGGCTGGCCGAAGGTGAAGCTGTCCGGATGGAACAGCGCCGGCCGCCCGTCCGGCAGCCGCCCGCTGCCAAGCACCGCAAGCAGGTCGCGGCGCACCGCAGCGCGGAAGTGCTCCGGCTGCACGCAGACATGGAGCCCGAGGTCGAGCGCGACGTACGCCGGCCCGTCCACCTCCAGGTCGTACCCTGCCATGCGGTAGCGCTCGAGGTGCGCCCGCAGCTCGGTCTCCAGCTCGGGCGTCACCTCCCCGCCACCGAGCGGGTCGACGGTGACGAAGACCGTGTGCCAGCTGCCGGTCCAGCGGAACGTGGCCGCTGCCCGCTGCACCCGCGGGTGGCGCCGGGCGACCTCGGCGTAGTCGGCCTCGGTCACCGCCCGCTCCTGCACCTTGAACGCCTCGGGCGCGTCACGGCGTACGTCCTCGGCGCGCTCCGGGTCCACCCCGCCGGCCGCGGGCAGCGGGTTACGCACCCAGGACACCCGGCTGTCAAGCGTGGCCACGTGCGCCAAGGCCTCGGCGCCGATGTTGCCGGCAACGCCGTTGCCGACCCGGTAGCGTGCGGTGAACGCGGTCTGCGCGGCCGGCCGGCGGCCGTGCACGCCGTCCCCGAAGCGCACCCGGGCGGTGCCGTCGTGCTCGGTCTCCAGCACCAGCTCGGCCGCTTCCGGCCCGCTGGCGAGCAGGTCGGCCCGGGGCAGCCAGTCGTCGGTGACCGGGCCGAGCGCTCCACTGAGGACCACCGCCGGCCGGGCCAGCCGGGGTGAGGCCGCGGTGACCGCGCTCGCCGCCACCGGCCGCCCGCGCACCACCAGCTGGCCGGCGCCAGCGGTCACCCGTACCACGGTGGCGCCGTCGCTGACCGACCACTCCCCGTCGCCGCCGGCGACCACGGCCGGCCCGGCCTGGAACAGGATTCCGTGCGCCGCCAGCCAGTCGTGCAGCCCGGTGGAGAAGCTGCGGGCGGCCAGGTCGGCCAGCAGCGTCGGGGTCGACACTGAGGAGAAGCGCACCGGCGCGGTGACGTCCACGGTGTGGGCGACCGGGCCACGGGCCAGCGTGGGCTGGAACCGGACCGGCACGGGCACCACCGGGGGGTCCTGGCACGGCGGCGTGCCGCCCGCGGCCGCGTACACCCGGGTTGCCGCAGGCACCACGCCAAGGTCCTCGCCGGCGACCGTGGCCCCGTGGTCGGCCACCACGATGTTGCCCCAGGCGACGCCGACCTCCAAGAACGTGGCATCGGCGTCGCCCGCGGCCGGCAGGGTGGCGGACACGCACAGCGGGAACGGCAGCGCGTCAGCCGCGTCCCACTCGATCCGGGTGACGTCGACCTCGTCGTCGTCGGGCGGGTCGTCGAAGAGCCCGCCGGACGGGTCCTCCCCCGGCACCACCGCGGTCAGCCGCACCGGCCACCGGTGCGCCACGTCCGCGTCCTCGGCCCGCCCCGTGGTCGGGCTCGTCGTCTCGGCGAGCACCAGCAGGTCGCCCGCCTTGAGGTTGGGGTAGTGCCCGCGCAGGGTCGCCGAGCACGCCCCGCGGGGCAGGCAGCAGTCCCGGTCGCCCCAGGTGTAGAAGGGCAGCACGTCGTGGTCTGGGTAGAGCACCGCCGGCTCGGCCGTCTCGAAGACCACGGCGCCCGCCGCCAGCGCGGCCCGGTGCTCGCCGCCGCCGGGCACGACCCGGTCCGGCACCCCGGCGGTACGGGTGAGCAGCGGCGTGCCCGCCGGCAGGGTCACCCCGTCCGTGGTCACGCCGGCGCGTACCAGGGCCCGGGCGGCGCAGCCCTCGTGCACCAGGTAGTCCACCAGCCGGGCGTGCCGGCGCAGCGAGACCCGGCTGCGGGCGGTGCCCAGGAACGCCTCGGTGGCGACCGCGTCCTGCCGGTAGGACAGCTGGTCGCCGGCGTAGGCGAGCAGCTCCACCAGGGCCACCCCGAGGTCGGCCGGGCTGCGCTCGCGCCAGTCCGGGGCGAGCAGGCTGATGCGGTCCAGCAGCAGCCGGCGCAGGCTCGGGTAGTCCTTGGCGAGGTAGTCGATGGCCGGGGCGGGCGCCACAGCGGGCGGGCAGGCCACGACCTCGCGGCAGTCGAAGTCCGAGCCGCACTCGACCTTGAAGGAGAACGGGACCTCGGCGAGCAGCGGGTCGAAGGTGGACGGTGGGGCGCTGCTGCCGGGGCCGGCCACGATGTGCAGCGTGTACCAGGAGAAGTCGCCCCGGTCTGCGGTGCGCACGACCAGCACGTGGTCCAGGTCGGTCAGGCCGTCCACAAGGGACGGAGCCTCTCCCGCCGGCAGCGCGTCACCGGCAGCGGCCCACTCGACGGCGACCGTACGGATCCGCTCGCCGCCGTCGATGCGTACCTGTGTGGCGGCGATCCCCGCCGCGGGCCGCAGCAGGCGGACGAAGAGGGTCCGCTGGCGCAGCGCCTCGCTCGGCGCCTCGGAGTCGCTGACCTCGACGTACTCGATGCCGTTGAGCGCGCCGGCCCGCTTGACCGCCGCCAGCCGCCGCTCCTGGCAGCACAGGTACCTCACGGCCCACCCGCCCCGGGCGCGGTGAACCGGTCCACCCGGCGCTGCTGGCTGCGCAGGGCGACGTAGCGGACGGCGACCTCGAGCACGCCGCCGGTCGAGGTCACCTCGACCGCCTCCACCGCGACCAGGTGCCCCAGCCACTGCTGCAACGCGCCCTGGACCAGCGCCTGGGTGGTGGCGGCCACGGCCACGCTGTTCGGCTCGAAGGTCAGCGCCAGCAGGCCGCTGCCGAAGTCTGGCCGCATCACCCGCTCACCGGGCGCGGTGAACAGCACCTGGGCGATGAGGTCGCGCAGGTGCTCGTCCTCGCCGGCGCCCGCGGTACGCCCGGACGCGTCGAACCGGTACGGGAAGCCCAGCTGCTGGCTCACGTCGCCACCACCCGCGGCTGGACGGTGACCGGCAGCAGCGGCGTGCCGGTCGGCGTGCACACCGACTGGCCGGCCTGCACCGCCACCGGCACCCCGAGCGCCAGCACCCGGGTCGCGCCGGCGACCCACTGCGCGGTGACACAGGGCGGGGTGGAGGTGCCCGACAGCGCGCACCCCGCCACCGCGTACGGCGAGGCGACCGTGACCACCGGCTGCCCGCTGACCAGCACCCGGGGCACCGGCGCGGTGGGCTGCGCCGGGCCCGCGTGGCTGCACGTGACGGTCGCTCCCAGGTGGACGATGGGGCCGGGCATCGCTCACACCACCGTCAGCGCGCCGAGGTTGATGTCCACGGTGGGGCCGGTCAGCGAGATCACCGCGCCCTTGCCGTTGGAGATCACGATGCCCACGTCGGTGACGGAGATCATCGCTCCGGTCGTGGTCTGCAGCTGGATGCCGCCGGTCGGGCCGGGCACGTCGCTGATGACGATGCCGTTCTTGAGCGTGGTCTGCAGCGTGATGCCGGGGACGCCGGGCGGCACCATCAAGGCCAGCTTCGGCGTCTCCGCCGCCGACCCCCAGAAGCCGCCCACCCAGATCGGGTGGTCCGGGTCGCCCTGCTCGAACTCGACCCAGACCCCGGCGCCGATGGCCGGCACGGTGAACATGCCGTTGTTGATGCCGCTGGCCGGCAGGCACGGCATGGCCCAGCTGCTCGGCGAGAAGCCGCCGACGCCGGGCACGATCGCCTGGATGCGGCCGATCTGCATCGGGTCGATGTTGTTGACCACCGTGCCGCGGTACTTTCCGTAGTAGCGCTTCGCCTCGTTCATACCGGCACCTTCGGAAGGGTTGACAGCAGCCCGTTGCGGGCCAGCTGGAACGACTGCTTGTACTCGCCGCGCCGGATGGAGTGGGTCACCTTCGACACGTAGTGCAGGCCGTCGAAGGCCTCGCCGGCCCCGCGCACGCCGACCAGCTGGCGGGACCGCAGGATCCCGCCGTAGCGGGCCACGTCGAGGGTGCCGTTGCCGAAGACCGCGTCGGAGTGCGCCGATGCGTAGGCGAGGCCTTGCAGCAGGGCCACCCACGGCTTGGACTTGGCCGTGTAGTCCAGCTTGGTCAGCTTGGGTGGCAGCGGCGGGACCAGGCCGAGCGGGGGCGACAGCGGGTTGAGGTCGGGGATCGGGACGCCGAGCGGGGCCTTGGAGAGCTGCTCCTGGATCATGACGATCGGCATCTCCTTGCGCTCCTTGTCGAACTGGAACGCCAGCGAGTCGACGTTGCGGTGCGGCGGGTCCAGGTCGAGGCTGAGCGCGTGCTGCGGCATGCCAACCCGGATCTCCGGGCCGAAGTAGGCGCGGCTGGTGCCCACCACCGGGCCCGGGTCGAGGTAGAAGACGTAGCCGGCGGAGGCCGCCAGCGACCTGATGTAGGCGTAGTCGGTGCCCTGGTGCTGCGGGATCCGCTCGATCGGGATGGGCACGTCCTCGATGACCGTGGGGATGACCATCGGGACCACGCCGAACCCGACATACTTGAGCAGCGCCAGGTTGACCCGCGCATAGGCCGGCATCGCCGGGTACGGCAGGCCGTCCAGCTCGATCCAGTCCATCATCGCGGACAGGTCCTTGCCCTTGGCCACGAACACCGGGCCGGACTCGCCCTCGCGCAGCTCGTGGTGGGTCATCACGCCGTCCATGAGCACCTCGGCGGTGCCGCCGATGGCGGCGACGATGACCACCCGCACCACCGGGACGGTGGCGCCGCCGGTCAGCAGGAACAGCGTGTGCAGCGGCGAGCGGCGGGAGAGCCGGAAGGTCAGCTCGAACCCGCTCTGCGTGTCCCCGGAGCCGGTCTCGACCTGGACCGACTGCAACGCGTCGAGGACCTCGCGGCCCGCCGGCACCGGCACCAGCGGTCCGATGTAGAGGGACAGGCGTACGCCCGCGCTACCCAGCATCGCCGGCTCCCGGCATGCCCTCGGGCGCGGTGATGCGTAGCCGCCGGCCGACGCGGGCGGTCAGCTCCCCCGGGTCGGCCGGCGGGTTGGCGTCGGCGATGCGCCACCACAGCTGCGCGTCGGCGAGGTACCGGGCGGCGATGAGGTCGAGCCGGTCACCCTCGACCACCTCGTGCTCGCCGAGGGCGGCCAGCCGCTCCGGCTGCGGCACGAACCGCCGGGCCAGGTGCGGGACCGGCGGCCGGCCGCCACCCGGGTCGTACGTCACCACGGGCGTGGCGGCGTACCGGCTGGTGGGCGGGTAGCTGGTCGCCGGCAGCGCACCAGCCTCGATGAGCAGCTGCACCGGATCCTTCATGGTGCCGCCTTTCGTTCGCGACTGCGGGGCTCGCAAGCTCGCTCCTCGCGCTTCACGGCAACCCCTCGATGCCGAGTGCCGACAGGGTGACCGGGCTGGCCTTGCCGGCCAGGCCCTCCTTGGCTTGCAGGTAGCTCATGAACACGCCACCGCCGCGGTGGGCGAAGCCCAGGTCGTCGACGGAGAGCACGCGCAGCCCGAGCGAGACCTTGGCCCGGATCGGGTTGAGGTTGGGGTCGAACGCCTCCTCGGTGACCGACAGCTCGGTGAGGCGCACCGGGACGATGCGGCTGCGGCTCCAGACGAACAGCGTCAGCGGGGCCTCGACCGGCAGCACCTCGAGCGTGCCGCTGGCGGCGAGCGCGTCGTTGGCGAGCAGGTCCGCGCTATGCGGGTAGGCCAGCGTCTCCAGCACCGCGAGCTGGGGGTGCAGCCCGCTGGAGACGGCTGTGGCGTGCTGGTCCGGCAGCTCGAGCTGGTCGGTGGCGTCGAGGACCGCCTCCAGCTTGATGGTCTCCACCGGGGTGCCCTTCAGCCGCAGCGCCTGGGAGCGGTCGCCGCCCTCGCCGCCGGCCGCCTGGATCTGCAACGACCGGGTGAGCGTGTCCGGGTTGTACTGGAGCGAGATCACCCTCAGCAGGGCACCGCCGGCCGGGTCGACCAGCACGAGCCCGCCCTTGAGCAGCTTCGGGGAGCCGGGGAACGCGGTCATCTTCGGTCACCGCCGGGTTCAGGGAGCAGGTGCGTCTCGGTGTGCGGGCGCAGCGTGCGGGCGTACCCGTCGATGGTCGTAGCCGCGTAGGCGAGTATCCGGTCGACCGTGCCGGCGCCTGGGATCGCGTAGAGGGTGAGCCCACGGTCGGGGTAGACCCACTCGCTGCCGGCCACTCGGACCGAGCCCAGCCACGCGTCCCACCGCGCCACCGGCGGGCCCAGCTCGGCGAGGAGCGCGTCGAGGTCTCCGGCCGGCCGTGCGCCCTCGGCGTCCAGCAGCACGACCCGCTCATGCCGGCACCAGATGCGGATGCCCCAGGGGAACCCGTCGAGCGTGGCGGTGACCCATTCAGCGGGTTCGAAGAGGCTGCCGAGCTTGCCGGCGCCGGCGAAGTCGGAGTCCACTGTGGCCAGCCGGGCGACGTCGTCCAGGCGGGTGTCTGACGCCAGGCCGCGCCAGCCGCGCAGGTCGCGCCGCGTGAACGAGGCCAGTGGCTCGTAGGCGCCCATTATGGTGCCCCGATCTTCTTGACGTCGCCGAGGAAGAAGGCGGCGTACACGTTGGCCGCGCCGACCGTCGTGTAGAGCTTGACCGCCTCCGCGTAGCCCGGGTAGCGGTACGGGTGGGGCGGGTCGGCCGGGTCCGGCTTGGTCTTCTGCTGCTCCTCCGGGTCCGTCTTCAGCTTCACCAGCTCCGCGCCTTGCACGGCGACCATCAGCTTCTCGTCGGTCCTGGCGCGGGGCGCGACCATGGCCCACACCGTCTCGGTCAGCACGCAGACCACGCCCTCGATGAGCGTCGTGTACTGCGGCGTGCCGTACTCGAACGTGTTGGCGTAGGCCCAGTAGCGGGAGTGGGTCAGGTTGTGCAGGTACTCGTGGACCATGGTGTGGAACTTCCGCCACAGCCACACCTGCTGGTCCGCTACTTCCTTCTCCTTGAACAGCTGCGTGTAGATGTGGCCCTCGCTGGCGCTGCCGCCCCAGCCCCGCTGGATCTCGTTGAGCTTGGTGACCTCGGCGTCGGTGTCGGTCGCCTCGTCGATCAGCTTGGCCTGGATGACCGTCTCCGCGTTGTCCGGCTTGCCGCCCTTGTACCTCGTCACCGCACCCACGGCCCGATGGACCTTCAGCAGCTGCGCGTTGTTGACGAGGAAGTAGCTCACCTTCTCCTTCGCGTACTCCCGCCGCTGTGCGGGGCTCATCGCCTCGATCTTCTCCTGCTGGGCGACGAACCTGTCGTGGATGTTGCCGCGCTTGCCCGGCTGGTCACCGAGCAGCGCCGGGCCCTGGCCCAGATGTCCGAAGACCGCGTCGGTCTCGACCTTCGCGCGGGCCGCGATGCGCTCCATCTCGCTGATCTGGTACGTCTTCGCCGGGTCAGCGTGCTCCTGTGGTCCCTTGTCCTTGGCGTGCTCGTCCCAGGACGCGTCGATGACGTCAGCCAGCTTCGCCCGCAGGTCCACCTCGTACTGCTGCTGCACCTTTGCCGGTAGGTCCTTGAACTCCTTGGGCTTGCCCGTCGTGGCGTCCACAGTGGATGGGGCGGGCTCGGGCTTGAGCCCTTCCGTGCTGGTGGCCTGCTCGACCGGGAACGGCACCGCCGTGGTCTCCAGCAGGGTCTCGACGGTCTCGCCGCCGGCCACGTCGCGGTACATGTGGTGCAGCACGATGTCGACGCGCAGGCGCTCGGCGAGGATGGCGTCGCGTGCCGCCTCCAGCTCGCTCCTCTTGGTGGGGTCGGGCTCGGCGGCCACCGCATCCTCAGCGTCCGCGGCCTGCCGGTGCAGCTGCACGCGGTGGCCGCCGAGGAACCGGGTGGCGCGCTCGCGGACCACCGGCGGCAGCCTCGTCAGCTCCGCGACGATCTCCCCGACCGGCCTGGCCGCGGCGAGGTCGAGGACCAGCAGGTCCGGCACGTAGTCGTCGCGCGGCATCTTGTCCGGCTCGATGTCGCCGGCCACCACCGCGGCGCGCCCGCCCGGGAACCGGTTGGCCAGGAGCAGGTCCAGCCGCCGCCGCGGCTCCTCGCCGGTGATGTCGGCCTCGAGCCGCTCGGGCGTGATGCCCCCGAAGAAGACGATCTCCTGGAGGTCGGGGTCGTCGCTCAGCTCCAGCAGCGTGACGATGAGCAGCTCGTCCGCTGCCAGCGTGGGCCCGTCGAGCATCTCCTCGATCAGGACGGTCTTCTGCGGGGCGGTCAGGTCGAAGTCGGTGTCGCCGGACTTGTACCGGCGCACGACTGCCCGCGCCTTGTTGTCGCTGTCGTACGAGCCCTCGATGGCGTGCGAGGCGGTCACCTTCGCCAGGTAGTCGAGCAGCTCTCTCTTACTGAAGTCGCCCTCGGTGGTGCCGAGGAAGACGCCGACGCTCTCCCAGAAACCGAGCCGCTGCACGCAGGCCGGACCGCCCCGCTGCTGCACCACGTGCACCAGCTCGTGCGCCAGCACCCGTCGCCCGGCAGGCGTGTGTAGGCCGGGCACGCCGGCGCCGAGCACCACGTGCTCGCCGACCGTGAACGCGTGCGCGTGCAGCGCCCGCGCCGCCGCCCCGGCATCCGATCCACTGTGGACGCGTACGCTGCCGAAGTCGTGCCCGAGCCGGCGCTGCATGCTGGCCCGCTCGTCGGGCGGCAGCGGGTAGCCACCGGGCGGCGCGGGCGGGGGCGGTCCGCCCGGGTGGCCGGCGGGCGCCGCAGGCAGCCGGCTCAGCCTGGCGCTCGGCGCGTTCTCACCGTTGACCACCGACTCCGCGGCCAGCTCCGCCTGGCGTTCAGCGTCCGCGAGGAGGCGCGCGGGCGCTGCCGCGCTAGGCGCCGCGACCGGCGGGGATGCCACGACCGGCGCCGCGGCGGGCTGGGGCGCCGTGACCGGCGTCGCGACCGGCGGGGCCGCGGGTGCGCGTACCGGCCGCGGTGTGGTGACGCGCGTGGCCACCCGGGTCATGGCTGGCCTCCCGATGTGGCCAGCCCCTGCCACACGGAGTCGGCCACGCGGGCGCCGAGGGCGGCGTCGCCGGAGGCGCCACCCGCAGCGGCCCCGGCCTGCGGCACGCTCAGCACCGCCAGCTCGGCCGGCCGCCACGTGCCGGGCCGGCCGCCGGCCGCCAGCTCGGCCAGGCGCGCACGCAGCGCCCCGCCGAACACGTCCACATCGGAGACTGGTACGCCGGTAATGACGATCTCGTCGATATCGATCTCGATGTGGCTCATGCCCACCCACCGATCTCTGTGTCGGTGAGCGGCTTCTCGAGCTTGGCGTACTCGCGGCGGGCGGCGGCGGCCAGGTCCGCCATGGTGACCGGACCGCCCCGGTCGGCGGCGAGGAACGCGGCGGCCAGCGCGATGTTGCGGATGCTGCCGCCGGAAACCTGCAGCCGGGCCAGGCGGGCCAGGTCCACGCCCTCGACCGGCAGCGACGGCGGCAGCATCAGCCGCCAGATCCGGGTCCGCGCCGCGGCGTCCGGGAACGGGAACGTCACCACGAACCCGATCCGGCGCAGGAACGCGCGGTCCACCGCCGAGCGCAGGTTCGTGGTCAGCACCGCGAGACCGCGGTACGCCTCCATCCGCTGCAGCAGGTAGGAGATCTCCAGGTTGGCGTACCGGTCATGGCTGTCCTTGACCTCGCTGCGCTTGCCGAACACGGCGTCGGCCTCGTCGAAGAGGAGCACCGCGCCACCCGCCTCGGCGGCGTCGAACACGCGCTTGAGGTTCTTCTCGGTCTCGCCGATGTACTTGCTGACCACCGCGGCCAGGTCGATCCGGTAGAGGTCGAGGTCCAGCTCGGCGGCGAGCACCTCGGCCGCCAGGGTCTTGCCGGTGCCGCTGTCACCGGTGAAGAGCGCGGTAACGCCGAGGCCGCGACCGGTACGTGCGGCCATCCCCCACTCGCGGTGCACCAGGCCGCGGTGGCGCACCTGGCGCGCGATGTCGCGCAGTGCCTCGATGCCGGCGTCGGGCAGCACAAGGTCTGGCCAGCCGACGCGCGGCTCCACGCGGGTGGCGAGGTCGTCCAGGCTTGATCGGGCCCGCTCCCGGCACGCCCGGCGCAGCGCAGCGGCGTCCGCGCCCGCAGGGTAGGCCGCGGCCAGCTCCGCACCCAGCGCCTCGATCGCCGCCGCGTCGAGCCGGTAGCCGTCGGCGACCTCGGCCACCACGTCACCGAGCCGGGCGGAGGTACGCGCACCCAGGCTCTCCCGCCAGGCGGCGCGCCGCTCGTCGCTGGTCAGCTCCGGCACGGTACGCCGCGGCGGGACCGGCCGGCCCGGCAGGTGCGGTACGCCGCCGACCAGCGCCGGGCAGCGCAGGCGGTCGAGGAAGAACCGCAGTGCCCGCACGTCGTCGCCGTCCGCGTAGCCAACGAGGAGCAGCCCGCCGAGCAGGGCGACCTCCCGCTCGACGAGCTGGGCGAGTGAGGCCGACTCCGGACCGGGCGCGGGCAGCAGCGTGGCGGGCAGCTCGAGCAGGAGCCGGCCAACGGCGGCGGCCACGTGCGCGGCGACCCGGCTGCGGGTGGCGCTGGCGGCGCCGTCGATCAGCAGCACCACCGGAGGGCCGAGCCGGTCCAGCAGCGCCACGACATCGTCGGCGACCGCCGCCTGGCTGGGTGGGAGCGGCCCCCCGCCGGGCACGGGCACCAGCACCCCGTCGAGGCGCTGGTCCAGGCAGTCCACGCCGGCCAGGAAGTGCAGCACCCGCTCGTCGACGTACAGCGGGCGGGAGACGAGGCCGGCGCCGGCGCCGAGCTCGACGAGCCGCCAGCGCCGCAGCGGCCCGCCAGGGGCGAGGGCGTCCCAGTGCGCACCGTCCAACGTGGCCAGTGCCAGACCGAAGGTTGGCGCGGCCCGGTGCGGGTCGCCGTGGGCGGCGGCGAACGCGGGGGCGAAGCCGCTCTCCAGCTCGACCCCGGCGCACCACAGCAGCAGGTCCCGCTCGAACGGCGACAGCCGGAACATATCAACAAGCTGTGCCAGCCGGCAGTCAGGCGCAATGGCCTGCTCGCCGGCGCCGTCCGGCCCGGCCATATCGAGCCCGGCCACATCGAGCCCGGACACGTTGACCCCTGTCGCGTCGAGCCCGGTCCGCGCGGCCAGCGGCGCGAACACCCGCGCCAGCTGCGCCACCAGCAGCCGCTGGTTGCGTTCGGCGTACGTCTCCTCCTGCACGGCGGTCACGACGGCACCGTCACCGAACGGCCGGCCAGGAACGCAGGCGGCGTCTTGGCGCGGTCCAGCAGCGGGCTGCACACCCCGTCGACCCGCAGCCGCACCCACGCCTCCCCGGCGGGCAGCGTGTCGAAGACGAGCTCGAGGCTGTCCACTGTGGCCGTACGGGGCGGGGCGGTGGCCTCCGCCGTGTTGAGCGCGAGCACGGCCGGCTGCTCCGGACGCACGTGCGGCACGACGTCGAAGGTGACCGTGACCGCGCCGGTCGCGCCGTCGCGGACCAGCGTCGCCGTGCCCAGGTCGGGCGTTGGCCCGAGCAGCATCGCGACGGTGCTGGCCTGGCGGGGCAGCGTCTCGGCGGGGCGCACGAGCGAGACGGTCACGCTCCACACCCCGGCCGGCCAGGTGGCCGCGCCGCCGGACGGGGAGGGCAGGGCCACGTCGATGCGGTGCGGGTCGGTCACCGTACCCACGAGAACCTCGTGCGGGGTCGCCAGCAGGCGGTGGGCGAAGCGCACGCGTACCGCCGTACCGTCGAGGTGGTGGCCGCGCAGGGTGAGCGTGTCGCCCAGCTCGAGCACCTCCTTGCCGTCCGGTGCCTCGACGGCCTCGACCGTCGGGAAGGGCGGCACGAGGGACGGCGTGACCAGCACGCCGGCCTCGCGGCCGGTGGCCAGGTCGACCTCGCCGCGGGAGAGCACCGGCAGCGGCGCGGTAGCCGGCCGGGTCGCCTCGATGAGCACGACCGACACCTGGTAGCCGACGCTGGGGCGGTAGTGCGCCTGCATCGCCGACCAGAGCCGGGACATCTCCTCGGTGTCCATCGGCTCCCACGTCACGCGCAGCGCCTCCAGCTGGTCGGCGAGGCCGGCGGCAGGCGGCTCGCCGAACGCGTCCGGCAGCACCGTCGGGTCCAGCGGGGTGAGGCTGAGCGCCTTGCGGATCGCCGCGCGGTCCAGGAACGGGCGCTCGTGCAGCAGGTGCATCGCGTACCCGAGCAGGATCTCCGCCTGCAGGTCGGCCTTGCCGTACGCGGTGACCAGGTAGTGCAGGTCGACGGCGAGCGGCTGGTTGGTCAGCCGCTGGCCGCCGGAGCCGCGGGCGGGCAGGCCCGTGTTGCGCCAGCCGGGGTTGGGGGTGACCCGGTAGAGGAAGAGGTTCAGCTGGGGCGGGGCCACCGGGTCGTCCAGCTTGATGGAGTCCGGCGCGACAGCGCTCACCTTGACCGGGGCGCCGGTCGCCAGCGCCGCGTCGACCAGACCGTTGTCGAGGACGTTGCGCAGCACCGCGCTCACCGCGCCGAGGGCCAGCGCGGTGCTCATCGCGGCCGCCTCTGGTCGGCGCCGGTCCGTCCCCGGTCGCCGCGCAGATAGGCGGAGAGGGTCAGCTCGGCGGGCTCGGACGGGCGGCCCGCCCCCGGTCGCGGCGGCGTGGCCGGCGCAGGCGCCGCCGGGGGCGTGGCTGCGGGGCCGGGCACCGCGCGCACCTCGATCCGGCCGATAGATATACGTACGGAAGGCTCGCGGCTGGGTGGCCGGGGCACCGGTACCGGCGGCGGCACGGCCGGCGTCACCGGGACGACCGGCGCCCCCCGTACCGGCTCACCCGCCCGGCCGGACCGGGCTGGGACGGCTGGCCGTCCAGTGTGGACCGCAGTGCCCAGCCGCTGGCCGGCCGCCGCCCCCGCCGCATGGTCGGGCCCGGCAGGCTGGCCGGGGCGGACCGGTGTGGCTGCGGCCGGCTCGCGCGGGGCGCGGGCAGGTGGTGGACGGCTGGCAGCGCCGGCAGCCGGTCCTGGCCGCCGGCCATCGGCCAGGCCGAGCACGCCGGTCAGGTCACGACCCGGCCGGGACCTCCTGCCAGCTGCTGGCTCGCCCTCCGCCAGCGCGTCCTCGACCGGCCCGCCGTAGGAGGGCTCGTCCCGGTCCCAGAACGGGGCGGGCTCGTCCCAGTCCGGGGATGGCCCGGCCTGCGCCGGCTCGAACCGGGACGGCAGGCGCGGCGCGACCGACGGCGCCTGCCCGAGCGCCCGCGCGGCGAGCCGGGTGAGGTGGTCAGCCATCCGCCACCAGCCTCAGGTAGGCGGCACGCCGGTCGGCGGAGAGCCCCAGGATCTCCGCCTCCGGCCAGCCGTACGCCCGGGCGAGCGCGTCCACCTCGCGCATCAGCTGGTCAGCCCGAGCACGCAGCCGGGCCCAGACGAACTCGCCGACGTCGAGCGGGCTCTCCCAGCGTGCGGAGCACTGTGGACAGTCAAGGGCGAAGGTCACCTCGGCGAGCGGGTCGGCCGCCGCCATCGCCTGCGCCACTGCCGCGCGTACGCCGGCCGGCAGGTCAGCCGGGACGACCGGGCCGTGCGCGGTACCGGCCTCGACCACGCACCGGTCCAGCAGCAGGTCAGCGCCGTCGGCCGGGTCGGCGCAGCCGCCGATCGCGACCAGGTCGCGGGTGTCCGGCAGCCGCCAGCGGACCGTGTGGCCGGCGTGGACGACCGGCTCGACCCGGGCGCCGGGGTCCGGTGGCGCGGCGGCGAGCAGCACGGCGCACGACGCGGCCAGCTCCACCGTCGTGGCACACTGCGGGCACCGGCTCAGGCCGTCCAGCCGGTCGGCGAACATCGCCGCGTAGAGCCGCAGCAGCAGGGCGTCGCGCCGCCCGACCGGCAGGGTCTCGGGCGCGTCCATCGCCGCCTCGGCGTCCACCGCCGCCTCAGGTGTGTCCACCGCCAAGAGGCCGAACGCGCCCGCGGCGTAGGCGGCGGCGAGCAGCGCGGCGGGGCGCAGCTCCGGCGGGGCGGTGTGGGCCTGCTCCCACACCGCCAGGGTCTCGGCCGCCGCCAGTGCCCGCATCAGCTGCCGGCCTAGGCGCCTGGCTCGGTGTAGGTCGGCTCGGCCGGCTCGGCCACCTCGTAGTCGCGCTCCCAGCCCTCGTGCTCCAGCTTGAGGGTCTGGATGGCGACCGCGTTGGCGTTGGCGTCCAGGTCGGGCAGGGCCTGGTACTCCGACACCCAGCACCGGTACACCTTGTACGCCAGGACCACCTGGCCCGCCTCGTTGTAGACCTCGATGATCACGTCCTTGCGGAAGTCCTTCAGCGAGGTCTCCGCACCGCGGCCGCCCCCGAAGTTCCAGATCTTGTTGGCCCACCGCTCGAACTCCGTGTCGTGGGTGACGCCGCGCTCAAGGGTGACCGGCTCGAACTTGCTGCGCCCCGGTGACTTGCGGGAGGTGGACGGGTCACCGCCTTCGCGGTGCTCGACCACCTCGGTGCTGCGCTTGAGCGCGCCGACCTTGCTGACCCCGGCCACGTAGCGGCCGTCCCACATCACCCGGAACTTGAAGTTCTTGTACGGGTCGAACCGCTGCGGGTTGACGCTGAAGGTGGCCATGTGCGGGCTCCTTACGGGGTCGCCGGTCGCTACGGCGGGCGTCGGGTGGCTGGAGGTCGGTCCGGCGCGCACCGCGCCGGAGGTCTGCTGGACGGCGCGCACCGCGCCAGCGATCTGCTAGGCGGCGAGCTGGCCGGCCATCTGCTGGAGCTTGATGACGACGAACTCGGCAGGCTTCAGCGGGGCGAAGCCGACCACGATGTGCACCACCCCGCGGTTGACGTCGCTCTGGGTGGTCGTCTCCCGGTCACACTTGACGAAGTACGCCTCGCGCGGGGTCGCCCCGGCGAAGGCGCCCTGGCGGAACAGGTCGTGCATGAACGCGCCGAGGTTGAGCCGGACCTGCGCCCACAGCGGCTCGTCGTTCGGCTCGAACACCACCCACTGGGTGCCCCGGAAGAGACTCTCCTCGATGAATAAGGCGGTACGGCGTACCGGTAGGTACTTCCACTCGGAGGCGAGCCGGTCGGCGCCGGCCAGGGTGCGCGCCCCCCAGACCACGCGGCCGGCCGCCGGCATCGCCCGCAGGCAGTTGACGCCGAGCGGGTTCAGCTCGCCGTTCTCCGCGTCGGTCAGCGGTACGGCCAGCGCCGGCACGCCGACCAGGGTGGCCTCGAGGCCGGCCGGTGCCTTCCAGACGCCGCGCGTCGCGTCGGTGCGGGCGATGACCCCGGCGACCGCGCCGCACGGCACGAAGTCCTCCAGCTGGTTGTCCCGCAGCGGGTTGGGCATGCGCAGGCGGGGGAAGTAGAGCGCGGCGTTCTTGCTGGCGGTGCCCACGGCGCTCACCCCGGTGCCCGGGTTGGTCACGTCGGCCTTGTCGTTCCAGCCTGCCGGCGGGTCGACCAGCAGGACCGCGCGGCGCCGCTCGCAGTATGCGGCGGCGTCGGCGACCAGCGCGTTCTCAACGTCGGCCAGCCCGTGCGGCGGGATGCAGAGCAGGTTGAACAGGTCCGCCTTCTCCAGCGCGTACAGGCCGCGCTTGTCCCCTTCGGTGTTGAGGGTGTAGTCGTTGGCCACCAGCTCGATGCCGTCGCTCGCCTCGTCCGCGGTCTGCACCTTGGTGTTGGTGCCGTTGTCACCCCACAGCATGTCGGTGGCGCTGGCCGGGTCGTGCTCGGCCGGCCGGACGGTGGCCGGGGCGGGCGCGCGTACCAGCGCGGACTCGTTGTTGAGCACCTTGTCGGCCTGACGCGGGTGCCCGGCGGTGATGGACAGGTTGCGGAACGTCTCGATCTCGCCGGTCGTGTCGTCGCGGACGTAGAGGTTGAACGAGTCGGCATCGCCGCTGGCCGTGTCGTGGTCGACCCGGGCCCGCAGCTTGTTGCCCCACGCGCCGGGCGAGCTGGCCTCCAGCGCGAACGGGCTGCCGGCCGGGTCGGACTCCAGCTCCAGGCTTGCCACGCCGGTGTCGCCGCCGTCGTTGTAGAGGCGCACGATGACCGCCTGCGTGCCGCCGTTGCGGTAGAAGTCGCGTACCGCGTACGTCATCGGGCTGTCCGCCCACAAGCCGCCGAGCTGGCGCTCGAAGTCGGCGAAGCTGTTGACGACGACGGGGGTGTCCACCGGGCCGCGCAGGGCCCGCCCGAGGAAGGCGGCGACCGAGGTGGCGACGCCGGTGATGGTGCGTACGCCGCTCGGGATCTCCTCGATGTACACGCCGGGGTAGGTCAGGGGAACGGGCACCGCACACCTCCGAGGACCGCCCGGGCCGGGCGGCGGGTACAGCTTTAGACCGACTTGTCGTACATGTACGACTCGATGCGCCGGATGCGCTCACGATAAGGCCGTACCGTGGGTGCCGGACAGGGCCGGACGGTGACGCAGTTGCGACAGTCGTACCGGTCAGTGCTGGTCAAGCGGTGACGAACTCCGACAGCTGGGTAGACTGCGCCAGCCTGCTCGGTTCGTGGACATACATCATGTGGCCCGCGTGGTAGTAGGCGAACTCGATGTTGCCGCGCAGCTCGTCCGGGACCGCCAGCCGGGCGAAGGTCTGCTCGGCCGCGAAGTACGGCGTGGCCCCGTCCTGGTAGCCGCAGGCCACGTAGACCCGCATGTGCCGGTTGGCCCGCATCGCGGCGGCCAGCTCGTCGCCGACCGCCACGAACTTGTTCTCGAACTCCTTGAACGACCATGGCTGTACGGCCCGGGTGAGGATCTCGTACGGCAGGTCGTTGGCGTACCCCAGCTCGGCCCGTACGTAGTGGTTGAGGGCCGCGGTGTAGGGCCCCATGATGGCGTCCAGCGACGGGTCGGCCGACCAGCGCTCCCGGCCGTAGTCGGCGTCCCACCCGGTGAACCGCCCGTCCAGCCGGCCCACCGTCAGCCGGCGCGAGCGCAGCAGCTCGGTGAAGAAGCGCAGGTGCTCCACGCGCAGGTTGACCCGGTCGACGTAGTCCTCGCTGAGGCCGGTCAGCCGCGCCAGCGTCGCCACCGCCGCAGCCCTTTCCTGCGCGCTCAGCCGCGCACCTCGCGACAGGGCCCACGGGTAGTCGCGGATGGCGAACTCCTCCGCCTCGGCCAGCACCTCGGCCAGCGGCCGGTCGCCGTGCAGGCCGTGGTAGTGGGCGATCGCCGCGTAGGTGGGCAGGAACAGCGGGTACGGCGTGTCGTTGCTGTCCTCGAACTCCAGCGTGCCGAGGTCGAGCACTGTGGAGATGAGCATCAGGCCGTTGAGGTACATGCCGTACCGCTCCTGCAGGTGCCGGGCGAGCCCGGCGGCGCGCAGGGTGCCGTAGGACTCGCCGCACAGGTACTTCGGCGACATCCACCGGCCGTTGCGGGAGGTCCACAGCCGGATCACCTCGCCGACCGACTCGATGTCACCGGTGTACCCGTGGTAGTCCTTGGGCTTGCCGCCCTTGACCGCGCGCGAGTAGCCGGTCGAGACCGGGTCGATGAAGACCAGGTCCGAGGCTGCCAGCAGGGTCTGCGCGTTGTCCGCGAGGTCGTAGGGCGGCGGCAGCAGCGACCCGGCGTCGCCCATCACCACCCGGCGCGGGCCGAGCAGCCCCAGGTGCAGCCAGACGCTGGACGAGCCCGGCCCGCCGTTGAACGCGAAGGTGACCGGCCGCTGCCGCGGGTCGGCGCCGTCGAGCGTGTACGCGATGAGGAACACCTCGGCCCTGGCCCGGTGCCCGTGGAACTCGCCGTCGTCGATATGCTCGACGCGCAGCACGACGCGGCCCGTCTTGACGGTGTAGGACAGCTCCCGCCCCGCCACCGTCATCGTGTGCTCGGTGGTCACCAGGTCGTCGACCGGCTCGGGGGCCTCCTCGCCGTTGCGCTCGCCGGGCTTCCCGCCGTTGGTGTCCCGCCCGCCGGCCTTGTCCTTGGCGTCCTTCTTCTCGGCCCGCTGGTCGGCCTTCTCGTCGCCGCCGTCACCCATGACCGAGGAGCCTACTGTTCCCCACCGTCACTCTGCCGCCGCTCGTTCACCGGAGCAGGCTAGCTTCCCAGCTGGGGAAGGACCTCCCGGCGATACAGGTCGATGAGCTCGCGGTAGTGCGGACCCACGTTGGCCACGTAGAGCTCGTCGAAGCCCGCCTTACGGTACTGCTCGATGCTCTCGAACTGCCGCTGCGGGTCCGGGCCGCTGGCGAACGTGCCACCCACCGACTCCGCGGTGACCAGCGAGCTGGCCTGCTCGAAGTGGCGCGGGGACGGCAGCACCTGGGACAGCTCACCGGGCAGGCGTTCGGCCATAGCTGGTACGCGATCCGTACCGCCTCTTCCTCGGTCGGGGCGTAGCACGCCTTGAAACCGGCGGCGGCCGGCTTGTCTGCCCCGCCGCCCTCGCGGAACTGGCGGACCATGTCGGCGTCCGGCTGGGTGTTGATGTAGCCGTCGCCGATCCGCGCGGCCAGGTCGATCGCCTTCGGTCCGAACCCGGAGACGTAGACCGGGGGCGGGGACTCCGGACGGGTGTAGACGCGGGCCTGCTCGACGGTGTAGTGCCGGCCGCGGTGGCTGACGAAGTCGCCCGCCCACAGCTGGCGCATCACGTCTACGGCCTCCTCCAGCATCTCCAGCCGCTCGTCGGCGCCGGGCCAGCGCCCGCCGAGCACGTGCTCGTTGAGCGCCTCGCCGGAGCCGACCCCCAGCACGAACCGGCCCTCCAGCATGACCGCGCTGGTGGCCGCCGCCTGCGCGACGACCGCCGGATGGATGCGGATCGTGGGGCAGGTGACCGCGGTGGTCACCGGCAGCCGGCAGGCCTGGCTCAGCGCACCGATCACCGACCAGACGAACGGGCTCTCGCCCTGCGCGTCGACCCACGGGTGGTAGTGGTCGGAGACCCACAGTGCCTGGAAGCCGGCCTCCTCGGCCAGGCGTGCCTGCTCCACCAGCTCGGCTGGGGAGTACTCCTCACAGGACAGGAAGTAACCCATTCGCATGCGAGGTGACGTACCCAGCCGGGCTGCCCGCATACCGGTCTGGACGGGCGGGTATGGGGCGGCCATGGCTAGCCGAGACGATCTATACAAGCAGGCACAGGAGCTGGACATCGAGGGCCGCTCCGGGATGTCGCGGGATGAGCTGCGTACCGCGATGGCGAAGGCCACCGCTGCGCAGGCCGGCGGTGACGGCAACACGATCGGTGAGAAGGAGCCGCCGTTCCACCGGCCGCGGTTCCACCGCGCGTTCTCGTTCGGCCTGATCACCGGGGCACTGTTCCTGCTGTCGTGGCTCGGGCAGCGGCTGGACATCCTGCTTCGCGAACGCGGCATCGACCCCACCAACCTCTAGGCCAGTGCCCAGCAGCGAGCAGCACCGCGACGCGGAGAGGCACCGCGACGCCGAGCCGCACCGCGACGCCGAGCCGCACCGCGGCACGGAGACGCACCACGACGCCGAGCTGCATCGGGTCGCTGAGCAGACGTTCGGCTGGCGGCTGCGGCCGGAGCAGCTCGCCGGGGCGCGCGCGGCGCTCGCCGGGCGCGACGTCCTGGTCGTCCTGCCGACGGGCGCCGGCAAGTCGGCCGTCTACCAGGTCCCGGGCGTGCTGCGTCCGGGACCTACCGTCGTGGTCTCGCCACTGCTCGCGTTGCAGCGCGACCAGATGGCGGCGCTCGCCCAGTGGGCCGGCACCGCCGCGGTGCAGCTCACCGGTGAGACCGGGCCGGGCGGGGCGCGGCAGGCGCTGGCCGCCGTACGGGCCGGCGAGGCAGAGTTCCTGTTCCTCACCCCGGAGCAGCTGTCCGACCCGGAGCGCCTGGCCCAGGTACGGCAGGCCCGCCCGTCGCTCGTCGCGGTGGACGAGGCGCACTGCGTCTCCGCCTGGGGGTACGACTTCCGCCCCGACTACCTGCAGCTGGGGCGGTTCATCGACGAGCTGAGCGGGTCCGGTGGGCGGCCGCCGGTGGTGGCGCTGACCGCGACCGCCTCCCCGCCGGTACGCGAGGACATCGTGGCCCGGCTGCACCTGTCCGACCCCGTGGTCGTGGTCGCCGGGCTGGACCGGCCCAACATCTTCCTCGAGGCGGTGCACTGCCCAGACGAGCGCACCCGGTGGGACCGGCTGGCCAGCCGGGTGCTCCAGTCGCCACCGCCGGGTATCGTCTACACCTCGACCAGACGCTCCACAGAGGAGCTCGCCGGGGCGCTGCGCGAAGCCGGGGTGGCCGCGGTGGCGTACCACGCGGGGATGCGCCGCGCGGACCGCGAGCG
The DNA here is from genome assembly GCA_035649895.1 of Micromonosporaceae bacterium. Taxonomy (GTDB): domain Bacteria; phylum Actinomycetota; class Actinomycetes; order Mycobacteriales; family Micromonosporaceae; genus DASSUC01. The sequence goes on from DASRIS010000134.1 coordinate 38,389, forward strand.
GGTGCACGCGGACTTCATGGAGAACCGGGTCGGTGCCCTCGTGGCCACCTCCGCGTTCGGCATGGGCATCGACAAGCCCGACGTCCGCTGGGTGAACCACGTGGCGCTGCCGGACTCCCTCGACAGCTACGCGCACGAGGTCGGCCGGGCCGGGCGCGACGGCGAGCCGGCCCAGGCGCTGCTGCTCTACCGCACCGAGGACACCGGGCTGCGCCGGTTCTTCGCCGGCGGCACGCCGCCGGCGGAGCAGCTGGAGGCGGTGGCCCGTACCCTGGCCGACGCCGGGACCCCGCTCAGCCGCGCCGCACTGCGCGAGCGCACCGGGCTCGGACCCCGCCGCCTGGCCCGCATGGTCGCCCTGCTGGAGCAGGCCGGCGCGGCGGTGCCGCGCCGGCGCAACCGGCTGGCCACGCCGCCGGGGGCGCCGCCTCCGGAGGAGGCCGCGCGCCTGGCCGTCGCCGAGGCCGGCCGGCTGCGCACCGTCGAGCTCTCCCGGGTGGAGATGATGCTCCAGTACGCGCGCACGACCGGCTGCCGGGGCCAGTTCCTGCTCGGCTACCTGGGTGAGGCGCTGGCCGAGCCGTGCGGCCACTGTGACAGCTGCGCCAGCGGCGCGCCAGGCGACGCAGACGCCACCGAAGGGCCGTTCCCCGTGCACGCGACAGTGCGGCACGAGGAGTTCGGCACCGGCACGGTGCTGCGTTACGAGGAGGACCGGATGGTGGTCCTCTTCGACCGGGTCGGCTACCGCACGCTGTCCGTGCCGGTCGTGGTCGAGCAGGGCCTGCTCGAGGCGGATGCCGCCCCGCCCTGACCAGCGAGGCGGAGGTCACCCGTCCTGGCCGGCGGCCCGTCCTGACCGGCGGCGGCCCGTCAGCCGGCAGTGGCGGCCAGGTCGGGGTGGCTGCCCTGGGCCAGCTGCTGCATCGCGGCCTGCATCCCGGTCAGCGCCTCCCCGCAGGTGCGGGCGTCGTGGAAGGTGACCGCCGACTCCGCCAGCGGCTCGCCCTGCTCGCCGGTGAGCGTCCAGCGCCAGCCACCGTCCTCCTGCTGCACCGACGTCATCGCGTAGGGCGAGGCCAGCCGCAGCCCACCCGCAGCCGCCCGGCAGGACGCCTCGTCGGGGTACGCCGCGACGCTACGGGCCAGGACGTCCGCGCCGTTCGGCAGGAACCGCACCACCATCCACCGGTAGCCACCGTTCTCGCGCACCACCGACACCTGCGTGCTCATCTACCAACTCCGTCCCCGGTGAGTTTCCTAGCCCCTTACATACCCTGTCTTGCCTGGTCAACACCTAAGACCCGAAACCGGACAGGGTCCGGCGGCGTCCCACGCATGAAGCCGGCCGGAGAAGGGCATCATGCCCGCCATGACGTCCCCAGCGGCGCCCGACACGTTCCTGCGCCGGCTGTTCATGATCGAACGGCCCCCGCCTGCGACGCCGGCCTCGCGCCGGCTGCGGGTCCTGATCGCGGTCACCGCCGCAGCCACCGTCGTGGTCGACCTGGTCAACCTCGAGTACGCGCCGGAGGCCGGCTTCGCCCTCGTGGTACGCACGGTCTGGGCCCTGCTGCGGGCGATCGGGTTCCTCGTGCTGATGCGCACGGTGCGCTACGGCCGGATGGCGGCCCGGCCGTTCGGGCTGATCCTCGCCGCGACCACGGTGTTCGCGGTGGCCCGGCTGGCCGTACCCCGCTCTGGCGGGCTGCTGCCGGCCGTGCCGGTGGTGGCCGGCTTCGTCGTCCTGACTGTCCTTTGTGTACTTGTCGTGTGGCAGCTGTACGGCTCGCCCGAGATCGAGGCGCACCTGAGCCGCCGGCCGCCCCGCCGGCGCGTACCGCCGTGGGTGCTGACCGCCCGGGTGGCCGCCCTGTCCTACGGCGCCCTGCTGCTCGTACCCTGCCTGGTGGCGGTGGGCACGCTCTTTGACGAGCCGCGCCTGCCCACGGCCGTAGCCGGCCCGCTGGTCATCGGCTGGCTTGTGCTCTCCCTGACAACCGGCTTCCTCATGCCGTGGGTCACCCTTTTTGTGATCTTCAACAAGGCATGGGCCCGGGTGCTGCTGGGCTTCGCCAGCGTGGCCCTGCTGGCGATCCAGCCGGCGCTGTGCCTGACCCTGCTCGGCGTGGACGGGCTGGTGCGCGACGGGGCACCGATGGCCATCGCGACCGCGCTGGCGATCTACGGCCTGTGGCGCTCCCGCGAGCGGGTGCCTGCGGCCTGACGCCGAGCGGGTTCGTCGCCCTACCGTGCCTCACCCGGTCCGTCCGCTCACCGGGCCGTTGGTGCCGAGATCCCCTATGCTCGGTGGGGTGACGACCGCAACCATGCGCCGCCGGACCGGCGGCCTGCTGGCCGCGTTGGCGCTGAGCCTGGCTGTCCTGGCCGGCTGCGGGTCCGAAGGCGTGGACACCAGCTGCTCGTTGGACTCGTGCACGCTCACCTTTGACCGCGGGGTGTCGGCCAACGCCAGTGTCCTCGGCGTCGACGTCAAGCTCGTCGGCGTGGAGAACGGCCAGGTCGACCTGGAGGTGGCCGGGCAGCGGGTAAACCTCAACCGCGGCCAGACCGAGCGGGCCGGCGCCTTCGACATCACCCTGGAGAGAATGACCGAGGAGCAGGTCGTGGTCCGGGTGGCGCGCGCCGCAGGGAGCTAGGCGGGACACCGGCGAGCCCTGGACGGAGCTTCGGTGGGCGAGATCCTCGTCGGCACCGCGTCGTGGACCGACAAGACGCTGCTCGAGTCCGGCTGGTACCCGCCGGAGGCGAACACGGCCGAGAAGCGCCTGGCCTACTACGCGACGCAGTTCCCGCTGGTCGAGGTCGACGCCACGTACTACTCGCCCCCGGCGGAGCAGACCGCGGCGCTGTGGGTGGCCCGTACGCCGGCCGAGTTCACCTTCAACATCAAGGCGTTCAGCCTGCTGACCGGCCACCCCACCAAGGTCTCGGCGGTCTACAAGGACCTGCGGCCAGACACCGACAAGAAGAACATCTACCCGGACGACCTGAGCGCGCAGGCGTACGAGGATGTGTGGACCCGGTTCCTGTCCGCCCTGGACCCGCTCGTCGACGCGGGCAAGCTCGGCGTAGTGCTCTTCCAGTTCCCGCCCTGGTTCACCATCCGCAGGTCCAACAAGCAGTACCTGCTGGAGGTCGCCGAGCGGTGCAGCCCGCTGCGGGTGGCCGTGGAGCTCCGGCACTCCTCATGGTTCGACGGGGACAACCAGGAGGAGACGCTGTCGTTCCTGCGCAAGCACGAGCTGCCGTACGTCGTGGTCGACATGCCGCAGGGCCACAAGTCGTCCGTGCCGCCCGTGCTGGAGGCGACGTCCGACCTGGCCGTGGTCCGCTTCCACGGCCACAGCGACAAGTGGACCAGCAAGGACATCTACGAGAAGTTCGGGTACGAGTACTCCGAGCGCGAGCTGCGGGAGTGGGCGCCGAAGCTGCGCAAGCTCGCCGACGAGGCGGCACACACGCACATACTGCTCAACAACTGCTACGCGGACGCCGCCCAGCGCAACGCCTCACGGCTCATAGACCTTCTGACCAGCGAAGATGTCCCGGACGCCTAGCCTCGGCGCGGCAGGCAGCCCGCTCGTCCCGCCTCTCCCGTAAGACGATTCTGTCTTACACTGCGCATTGTGGGTACAGATGGCTGCCCGGCCGGTTCGCTGTCCTGCTGGGCGTTGAGCCGTACGAGGTGATGCAGGTTCTCGACGGGTCGGGCCGGCGGCTACCGCGTCGGGCTACCGGCCCGCATGGGATACCGATGCTCGGCATCCTCGGCCGGACCACAGCCGGACGCGGGCTGGTCGTCTATGTCCGCCACGATGGCGGCCTCGACTGGACGATCGTCGGCGCGCGCCCCATGACGGCCGGCGAGAGCGTCGAGTACGAAAAGTGGGAGGCCGAGCAGTGAGGTACGACGAGGACGAGCTCCCAGTTGCTGGTTACGACCCGGACGAGATGCGCGAATGGATGACCACCGGCGCCGGGGCGGAGCTGGCCGGCAAGATCGAGACCGGTGATGCACCGGTGGAACTGCTCCCGCCACCCGGCACGCCGGTGTCGGTGATGCGTAACCTACGCCTGCCCTACGAGGTGGACGCTGCGCTCAGGGCTACCGCGCAGGCCCGCGGGACCACCGTGTCCGAACTGATCCGCGAAGCCATCAACGCGATGCTCGCGGGCGAGGTCGACAACACCTCGGATCCGGTTGTCGCGCTACGCCTGACCCTCGCGGCCGCCGGGCGAGCTGTCGACCGGCTCGCCGCCGAGCACCCAGAGGCCGCCTAGCTGGCTCGTGGCGGTCCGTCGTCATAAACGCCGTGCCGGCCAGTCGCTCGCACGATACGGGGACGTCTACGAAAGGTCCTGGTAGCGAGGGACTGGACACCCGCGAGGTACGGTTAGGTATCGACCACGGTACGACGATCCGGACGACTTGACCCGCTCGTACGACGGTGGGACGCCGCACCGGTGAGAAGTTCCGCCCAGCTATGGACGGGCGTTGACCGTACGCCGTAGCGTCGGCTGATCTGGCCCGTAGCCTCAGCGTGGAGGAGCCATGCGCCTGCGCCTGCGCCGCCCGGCCGTGGCGTTGACCGTCACGGTCACCGCCCTTTCGGTCCTCGGCTTCGCCGCTCCTCCCGCAGTCGCGGCGGACCCGACGGAGCTGTTCTTCTCGGAGTACGTCGAGGGCTCCTCGAACAACAAGGCCCTGGAGATCTTCAACGGCACCGGCGCACCGGTCGACCTGGCCGCCGGCGGCTACCTGGTGCAGATGTACTTCAACGGCGCCACCACGCCGGGCACCACCGTCACGCTGGCCGGCACGGTCGCCCACGGCGACGTGTTCGTGCTGGCTCAGGCGGCGGCCTCGGCGCCGGTCCTCGCGGCGGCCGACCAGACCAGCGCGGCCAGCTTCTACAACGGCGACGACGCGGTGGTGCTGCGCAAGGGCGGGGCAGCCGGCCCGGTCGTGGACGCGATCGGCCAGGTCGGCTCCGACCCCGGCACCGAGTGGGGCGCGGGCCTGACCAGCACGGCCGACAACACGCTGCGCCGGTCCAGCGCGGCCAGGGGCGGCGACACCGACCCGGCCGACGCGTTCGACCCGGCCGCCAGCTGGACCGGGTTCGCCATCGACACCTTCGACGGGCTCGGCGCGCACAGCCTCGACCCGGATCCGGGTGACCTGCCCGCGTCGCTGGCCTGCGGCGGGCTGCTGACGACCCCGCAGGGCACCGCTGCGGTGCGCACGGTGACCGCGACCGACCCCGATGACACCATCGTCGAGCTTGCAGTGTCGTCCGTGGCGCCAACCCCAGCGACCGGCACGATCAGCCGTACCGCGTTCACCCCGGCCCCCGGCGACGGCGGCACCGCCACGGCCGAGGTCACCGCCTCCGCCGACCTGGCCGCCGGGTCGTACACGGTGACCATGGCCGCCACCGACGACGACGGGACCACGGCCACCTGCACCTTCACCGTGCAGGTGACCCGGGTCCTCACCGTCGGCGAGGTGCAGGGCCAGACGCTGGACTCGGAGAACGGCAGGACCGACCGCTCGCCGCTGGCCCCGGCCACCGGCAACGGCTCCAGCTCCACGCTCTACGACGTACGCGGCGTGGTCACGCAGCGGACGCTGGCGCGTACCGCGGCCGGCGCCAACCAGTACGGCTTCTTCCTGCAGAGCCGCCTGGGCGCCGAGGACGGCGACCCGACCACCTCCGACGGCGTCTTCGTCTTCATGGGCTCCTTCACCTCGCTCATCGGCGGCTACGTGCCACGGGTCGGCGACGAGGTGGTCATCCGGGCCCGGGTGGCCGAGTTCTTCAACCTGACCCAGCTGACCAGCGCCTCGCTGGTGCGGGTGCTGGACACCGGCGTGGACGTGGACACCGGGGTGGCGGTCGACGCCGCCACGCCGCCGGACCTGCTCGCCGACGCGGACCGGTTCTGGGAGCGGCACGAGGGCGCGCGGCTGCGGGTGCGGGCCGGCTCGGTGACGACCAGCGGGCGGGACGTCTTCCCGGGCACCGCCGACGCTGAGATCTGGCTCGTCGACGTGGACCACCCGCTGCTGGACCGCACCGACCCGTACGCCCGCCGGGTCTTCCGCGACCCGCACCCGCTGGACAACAACCCGACACCGCTGTTCGACGACGCCAACGGGCACCGGGTGATGCTGGGCAGCCTGGGCGTGAAGTGGGCCACCAGTGACAACACCACGCTGCTGCCGCCGGCCCGGACCTTTGACACGCTGTCGGCCGACGCGGTGGGCGGGCTCTACTTCTCCTTCGAGAAGTACGGCGTGCAGGTGGAGCAGGCCGCGTTCGGGGCGGGCGCCGACCCGTCGGCCAACCACCCGCCGCAGCCGGCCAACCGGAGCCAGGAGCTCGCGGTGTCCACGTACAACGTGGAGAACCTCTACGACTACCGGGACGACCCGTTCGACGGCTGCGACTTCACCGGCAACACCGGCTGCCCGGGGGTGAGCCCGCCGTTCGACTACGTCCCGGCGAGCGAGGCGGTCTACTCCGAGCACCTCGGCGCCATCGCCGGCCAGATCGTGGGCGACCTGCACTCCCCCGACCTGCTGCTGGTGCAGGAGGCCGAGGACCAGGACATCTGCGCGGTGAGCGGCGGCGCGCTGGCGTGCGGGGCGACCAACAACGCCGACGGCAAGCCGGACACGCTGCAGGAGCTGGCGCTGCGCATCGCCGCGCTGGGCGGGCCGGCGTACGACGCCGCGTACGACCGCGACGGCGCGGACGCGCGGGGCATCGTCTCCGCGTTCCTCTACCGCACCGACCGGGTACGCCTCGCCGTGCCGGACGCGGGTGACGCGGTGCTCGGCTCCAGCCCGACCGTGCAGTACCGCTCGGCCGGCCTGGCCTACAACACCGACGTACAGAACCCGAAGGTGCTCAACGCGGTGCTGCCGGCCGACGTGGACCGGTCCACCGGCGTGGACGGCTCCAACGTCTACACCCGGGCCCCGCAGGTCGGGAAGTTCCTCGTCGCCGCCGCTCCCGGCGCGAACGAGGAGCTGACCCTGTGGGCGGTCAGCAACCACTTCTCGTCCACCCCACAGGCCAGGGTCGGCCAGCGCACCGAGCAGGCCGCGTACGGTGCGGCGATCGTGGCCGCGATCGAGGGTGCCGCACCCGGCGCCCGGGTCGTCTTCGGCGGGGACATGAACGTCTTCCCGCGCCCGGACGACCCGATCGCGACCAGCGACACCGGGCCAAAGTCCGACCAGCTGCGCGCGCTCTACGAGGCCGGCCTGCGCAACCTCTGGGACGACCTGCTCGCCGACGCGCCCGCGGCGGCGTACTCCTACGTCTTCCAGGGCCAGGCGCAGACTCTCGACCAGCTCTTCGTCACCGGCTCGCTCTACGGTGACCTGGTCGAGATGCGGGCCGCCCACGTCAACGCCGGCTGGCCGGCCGACTTCGACGGGGACGGCTCCCGCGGCGCCAGCGACCACGACCCGCAGGTGGCGCGGTTCCTCTCCCGGGCCCGGCTGTCGGTCGCGGACGTCTCGGTCCAGGAAGGGACCAGCGGCACGACCCCGATGACCTTCACGGTACGGGTCACCCGGCCGCTGTCGCGGGACGCGACGGTCTGCGCGGTGACGGTCGACGTGACAGCAAGGGCCGGGCAGGACTACGAGCCGCTGTCGACCTGCGCGGTGCTGGCCGCGGAGGCGACCGAGCTGCGGTTCACCGTGGCTGTCCGCGGTGACCGCCGCGCCGAGGCTGACGAGCGGCTCGCCCTGCTGGTCGCGGCCGACTCCGTGATCCGGCTGGTGGACCCGGTGGCGTTCGGCACGATCGTCAACGACGACTAGGAGGGGCCCCGTAGCGGATGGTCCTCTACGGCGTGGACGTCCACGGCAGCTACCAGGCCGGGATCTCGTTCCCTCGGCTCGCCGCCGAGGGCTACTCCTTCGCCGTGGTCAAGGCGACCGAGGGTACGGGGTTCCGCGCGCCCCGGTTCAGGGAATGGGTGCGTGCTGCCCGCTCCGCCGGGCTGGTGGCCGGGGCGTACCACTGGCTGAAGGCCGGGGACGGCGCCGCCCAGGCCCGGTTCTTCCACGGCGATGTGGCGGCCGCGGGCGGGCCGGCCGGGATGCTCATCCAGCTCGACTGCGAGGACGACGCGAGCCTGGGCACGCTGCGCGCCTGGGCGGCGGAGTGGCGCAGGCTCACCGGTGACCACCCGTTCCTCATCTACACCGGCGGGTGGTGGTGGCGCCCGCGGGGCTGGCCGGGGGCGGGCGTGACGCCGTACCTGTGGGCCTCGCACTACCTGTGGGACCCGGCGGCCGGCCAGTCCGCGCGCGGCACCGCGGCGCAGCTCTACCCGCGGGTGCCGGCCGGGTGGTGGGTCCCCGGGTACGGCGGCTGGACCAGCGCCACGATCCTCCAGTTCACCGACCGGGGCAACGCCGGCGGGCTCGCCGCCAATGTGGACCTCAACGCCTTCCGAGGCACCCGCGAGCAGCTGCTCGCGCTGACCCGCGCCGGTGCGCCGGCGCCGATCCCAGGAGGAGCCGTGGAAGCGGCGGACCGCGTGAACTACGTCATCGAGCAGTGGCGGCGCCCCGAGGGCAGCCAGACAGTGGGTGGCCGCTTCATCAACGGCCTGATCCGCAACGTGGCCGAGGTGCAGGACCGGCTGGCCCGGGTGGAGTCCAAGGTGGACGCGCTGGGTACGGCGTTCGCGGCCCTGGCGGAGCAGATGCAGACCGGCGGCGGCGAGCTCGACACGGCCGCGGTCCTGAACCGCATCGACGAGCGCGCCGGCGAGGACGCCGCGGTGGCGGCTGCCCAGGCGGCGCAGCTGGCCGAGCTGCAAGCCCAGGTGTCAGAGCTGACCACCGAACGCGACGAGCTGCGCGCCCGGCTCGCCGCCGACCGGCCACAGGGGTGAGCTCTTCTGCCGCCATGATCGGGTCGGGTAGAGCTGCTTCCGCGGATGCTTCCCCTTAGCGAAGCCCTCGCTCGTACAGAGGGCGTTTACGGCCGTGTACGATGACGAGGTGGGTGAGGAGTACCGCTTCGACGATCACAGCTACGAGGCGCTGGCCGTCGCCGGAGTGGCCTGGCTAGACGTCATCCACGTCCTGTACCGCGCCCGCCCACGGATACGCCGGCACATCGGCGGAGTTCTACGCGTCAGCGCGCCCGTCCGGGACGGGCGGTGGGTCGTCGTGTCCTGCATTGAGGAGAGAGACGACCAGTACCTGGTGGTCGGCGGTCGGTACCTCGATCACGGGGAGACGGAAGCTGCCTGGAAGATGATCAGGGGTGATCGTGATGGTCAGTCGTGAAGACGCGGTGCGGGCGCTGGAGGAGCGGGACTGGGTGACCGGTGCCGAGGTAGAGCGGGAGCCTCGCCCCGCGATGATCGTGGTCTCGGTACGCCTACCCGGCGAGCTTGCCGTGTGGGTGGGCGATGAAGCGGAACGCCGCGGCGTGTACCCGTCGGCAGTCATCCGCGACCTAGTCGAACAAGCGCGGCGAGAGGCCAGCGTGGACGAGACGATCACCATGCGCCGCTCGGACCTGCACCGCGCCATCGACGAGGCAGTCCGACCCGCTGCCTGACCTGTCACACCGAACATAACGAAACATGGTGAGCGCGCTGAACCGCGCAGCGATGCTGCATCTCCGCCAGGATCTCCTCGGACCACTCGGTCGGCGTGCGGACCAAGAACACAACCGACACAGGGCGCTGTTCGGCGATGACCTCACCTTCGGTGAAGTCTTGCTCTGTCGTCGCCCTTAGCTGAGACTATCCATCGACGCATCGACCTGTGGCCGTACCGGCAGGGTCGACCGGACGGTGGCGAGGAGTCGCTGGACCCTGGCGTACTGCTCCCGTCGCGGAGCAGCCTTCGGACATGGGCGGTGCGGTGCTGGTCGTCGAGGACGACCGCGAGCTTCGCGAGCTGGTCCGCCGGTACCTCGAGCGGGCCGGTCACCGCGTGCACACCACCAGCAGCGGCGCGGAGGCGCTGCGCCTGCTCGACAAGGGCGACGTCGCGCTGGTCGTGCTCGACCTGGGCCTGCCCGACGTCGACGGGCTGGAGGTGCTGGCCGCGGCCCGCGACGACGACCAGGCCGTGCCGGTGGTCGTGCTGACCGCCCGCAGCCAGGTCGAGGACCGCGTCGACGGCCTGCGCCGCGGCGCCGACGACTACGTCACCAAGCCGTTCAGCCCGACCGAGCTGGTGCTTCGCGTGCAGGCCGTACTCAGCCGCACGCATGGGCGCTCCGCGGCGGAGGCGGACACGTTCGGCGGGGGCCGGCTGCGCCTGGACGAGGCCCGCCACGAGGCCCGGCTGGACGGGCGGCCGCTGGACCTGACCCCGACCGAGTGGGGGCTGCTGACCGCGCTGGCCGCCGCGCCCGGCCGGGTCTTCTCCCGCTACGAGCTGGTCAACCGGGTACGCGGCTACGAGTTCGCCGGGTACGAGCGGACCATCGACTCGCACGTGAAGAACCTGCGGCACAAGCTCGGCCCGGACGCGGCGCGCATCGTCGAGACGGTCCTCGGCGTCGGCTACCGGCTGGGGTGGTCACGTGACCGGTGAGCCGCGGCACCTACGCAGCCCGCTCGACCGGCGGCTGCTGGCGGCGTTCGTGCTCGTCGCACTCTCCTCGGTCGTGGTGCTCACGGGCTCGGTGATGGTGTGGCCAGGACGGGGCATGGGGCCGGGCGGCATGCACTCCGGCCCCGGCGGTGCGGTTGTCGAGGCTCCGGTGCTGGTGGCCGGCGAGCAGGTGGGCACGGTACGGCTGGCGTTCCGCACCGGGGCGGCCGGCGGCCGTGCCGTGGCCTGGTCCTGGGTGCTCGGCGCGGCGCTGGTGGCGCTGGCCACCGCGCTGGTCGTCAGCTGGTACGTCACCGGCCGCCTGGCCCGGCCGCTGGCCACCCTGGCCGCCGCGGCCCGCCGGTTCGCCGCCGGCGACCGCAGTGCCCGGGCCGGCGTACGCGGCCCGGGTGAGCTCGGCGAGGTGGCGTCCGCCTTCAACGCCATGGCCGACGAGGTGGTACGTGCCGAGACGGTCCGCCGCCAGGTCGCCGCCGACGTGGCGCACGAGCTGCGTACCCCGCTCGCCGGGTTGCAGGCGGGCCTGGAGGAGCTGCGCGACGGCCTGCGCGAGCCCGACCCGCAGCGGCTGGCCGCCCTGCACGACCAGGCCCTGCGGCTGGGCCGGGTCGTGGACGACCTGGCGGACCTGTCCGCCGCCGAGGCTGCCGCGCTGTCCCTGCGCCCGGCCGGCGTCGACCTCGCCGGCATCGCCGGGGCGGCGCTCGCCGCGCAGCGCCCGCAGCTGGACGCGGCGGGCCTGCGCGTCGACGCCGACCTTGCCAGGCCGACCCGGACCGCCTGCACCAGGCGGTCGCCAACGTGCTGGCCAACGCGGTCCGCTACTGCCGGCCGGGAGACCGGGTCACGGTACGCGCCGGCGTCGACGGTGCCTGCGCCACGCTCACCGTCGCCGACACCGGGCCCGGCATCCCCGCCGAGGAGCTGCCGCACGTCTTCGACCGGCTCTGGCGCGGCCGGCTGGCCCGCTCGGTCACCGGCTCCGGCATCGGGCTGGCGGTGGTACGGGAGCTGGTCACCGCCCACGGTGGCACGGTCACCGCCGCGTCGCCCGAGGGCGGCGGGATGGTGGTGACGATCCGGCTGCCGCTGGCCGGGCGGCCGGCGGCAGCCAGGGCGCTCAGCCGGTGAGCGTGTCGAGCGCGGCGCGCAGGCGTACAGCGGCCTCGTCGGCCACGTCCTTGACCTCGGGCCGGCCGGTGACCTGCACCATGACCTGCGGGTCGAGGGCCTGGACGAGGGTGGCGTCCGGGCCGTCGGCGCGTACCACGACGTTGCGCGGCAGCAGCAGCCCGATGTCGCGGTCGGCGTCGAGGGCGCGGTGTGCCAGCGGCGGGTTACAGGCACCGAGGATGAGGTAGTCCTCCATCTCGGCGCCCATCTTCTGCCGCAGGGTGGCCTGGACGTCTATCTCGGTGAGCACGCCGAAGCCCTGCCCGGCGGGTATATGAACGGGCGGCGACGGGGTCGGTCGCCGTCGGATGGCAGCCGCTCAGCTGGTGGACCAGCTCGTGAACGCGGCCAGGTGGTGCTGCGACGCGGCGAGCAGATGGGTGTAGAGCTGCTTCACGTCGGGTGCGGTCAGCCCGGCCTGGGCCGCGGTCAGCGCCGCGATGTCGGCCTTCTCGACCTCGACGCCGACATGGAGGGCGGCCGCCTGGCCGGTCCTGCCTTTGGCGAGCAGCCGGTCATAGGTGGCCTGCACCGCCGGGTCGGTGAACTTCCCGGCCGCCTGGCCGGCGGTCGGGTCGGCCAGCCCGTACCGGTCCAGCAGTGCGCGCACCGCGGTCAGGTGCCGCGTCTCGGACGCCGCGATGCGGTCGAAGATCCTGACCGGGTACGCGTCGGCGAAGGCCGCGTACAGGTCGTGGGCGAGCTTCTCCTCCTGGGCCATCGTCGCGAGCGTGGCCTGCTGCTCCTGAGTGAGCGTGCCCTTGGCCGCGGTGACACCCGCGCCGAGGCAGCTGCCGTCGCGGGTCATGGTGCCCATCCCGGCACTGGAGCGCGGACCGGCGCCCGTGCCACCCGGACCCATGCCACCGCCCGGCCCCATCCCGACACCCGGACCCATGCCGTCGCCTCCGCCCGGCCCCGGACCGGGGCCCCAGACCGCGGCCACCTGTGAGGCGAACGGGTTCACGCCGGCCACGGCCGGTACGGCCACCGCCAGGCCGCCGAGGCCGAGTGCGCCTGCGGCCACCAGGACAGCCGCTCGGCGAGTCATCGTTCCCATGGCTTCCTCTCTTTCCTCGACGTGCACCCCTACCGTCGTGCCGGCCCGTGTGGCGGGGGTGGAACCGATGTGGAGATGGTGTGGAGACGGCGCCGTCGTTGCGCATACCCCTGGGGGTAAGCTGGAAGCCACAGTCGGAAGGGGCTGGGATGCGCATCGACGAGACCGCGACCGGTGCCGTGATCAGAAGGTTGCGCCGAGCCGAGGGGCAGATCCGCGGCGTGATCGGGATGCTCGAGGAGGGCCGCGACTGCGCCGAGGTCGTGACCCAGCTCGCCGCGGTCTCGCGCGCGCTCGACCGGGCCGGCTTCAAGATTATCGCCAGCGGGCTCCAGCAGTGCCTGACCTCGGCCGACAACGGTGAGGACTCAACGGTCGACCTGGAGAAGCTGGAGCGGCTGTTCCTCTCGCTCGCCTGATGGGCGGACCACCAGGCTGACGTCCGCCCGCCCGGCCCGAAAGGGAGCAGCTGTGACCAGCAGGACCGATGGCGAGCGGGTTGTCTTCGGTGGCGTGGTCTTGGATGGCGGGCAGCTGGCTTCCGCGCCCCCCGTCACGGCCCAGCCGGGGTCAGCTCGAGCCGTACGGCGGGTGGCGTGGCGATGCTGTTGTGGACGGTGCAGTGTGTGG
>DASRIS010000135.1:0-74797 GCA_035649895.1 Micromonosporaceae bacterium
CGGCACACCGGGGAGGCGCCCGGCGTGGTGCCCCGGGTGGCGTTCCTCTTCTCCGGCCAGGGCGCCCAGTTCGCCGGCATGGCCGCCCAGCTCTACCAGGTCGAGCCGGTGTTCCGCGAGGCCGTGGACAGCTGCGCCGAGACGCTGCGGCCCGAGCTCGACGGCGACCTGCGCGAGTGGATGTTCAGCACGGGTGACCAGGAGGCCGAGGAGCGGCTGCGGCAGACCCGCTACACCCAGCCCGCGCTGTTCGTGGTCGAGTACGCCCTGGCCCGGCTCTGGGAGTCGTGGGGGGTCCGGCCGAGCGCGATGATCGGCCACTCGATCGGCGAGTACGTGGCCGCGACGCTCGCCGGCGTGTTCACCCTGCCCGACGCGCTGCGCCTGGTCGCCGCCAGGGGGCGGCTGATGCAGGAGCTGCCGGCCGGCGCGATGCTCGCGGTGCAGGCCGGCGAGGAGCGGGTCGCGGCCGACCTGCCGGAGGGCCTGTCCGTCGCCGTGGTCAACGGTCCCGGCACCTGTGTGGTGGCCGGCCCGCCGGACGACGTCGCGCGGTACGCGGAGACGCTGCGCGAGCGGAAGATCGGCAGCCGGCCGCTGCGCACCTCGCACGCGTTCCACTCGCCGATGATGGACCCGATCCTGGACGAGTTCACCGCGCTGGTGGCGGCGGTGCCGCGGCAGGCGCCGCAGGCGCCGTTCCTGTCCAACCGCACCGGTGACTGGGTCACCGCGGAGCAGGTCACCGACCCGGCGTACTGGGCCGGGCACCTGCGCCACACGGTCCGGTTCGGCGAGTGCGTCGCCCGGCTGCTGGCCGGTGACGACGACTGGGTCATGGTGGAGTGCGGGCCGGGCCGCCAGCTCACCGGGCTGGCCCGGATGCAGGTCCCCAAGGGCGGCGCGGCCCCGCTGCCGAGCCTGCCCGGCCCGGGCGACCGAAAAGGCGACCTGCAGGTCCTCTACGACGCCGCGGGCCGGCTGTGGGTGGCCGGGGTGGAGCTGGACGACGCGTTCGGCGGGCCGGGGCGGCGGGTGCCGCTGCCGACGTACCCGTTCGAGCGGTCGTACCACTGGGTGGAGCCGGAGCCGGGCGCTGCCGCCGCGGCAGCGGCCCCGGCGCAGGCCGGCCCGCCGCGGAACCTGCCGATGTCCCAGTGGTGCAGCGTCCCGGTCTGGCAGCAGCTGCCACCGGTGGCCGAGGCCGCCGCGCCGGCCCGGTGCCTGGTTTTCACCGACGGGCCGGCCGGGGCGGCGCTCGCCGACGCGCTCACCGCCGCCGGCGCGGTCGTCACCCGGGTCGTGCCGGGCACCGGCTACGGCCGGGACGAGCAGGGCCGGTTCACGGTACGCAGGACCGAGCGCGACGACTACGTCGCGCTGCTGGAGGAGCTGGGCCGCGGCGGCGGCGTGCCGGCCCGGATGGTGCACGCCTGGTGCCTCGCCGACGGCGGCGCTGCCCTGCCGGACGGTGGTCCCGCCCTGTCCGGGGACGCGCTGGGGGCGGATGACGCCGCTGCGGCGGCGGATGACGACGTTGTCGCTGCGGCGACTGATGACGACGTTGTCGCTGCGGCGGTCGCCGCGCAGGACCGCGGCTTCTACAGCCTGCTCGCGCTCAGCCAGGCGCTGGGCGCCGTCGACCTGCCCGAGCCGGTGCACCTCGACGTGGTCACCGCCGGCACCCGCGATGTGGTCGGTGGCGACGTGACCCGGCCGGAGCACGCCACCGTGGCCGGGATCGTCATGGTGCTCCCGCTGGAGCTGCCGGGGACCGTGTCGGTGCGCCACATCGACGCCGACGCCGCCACCGGAGCGGTGGCCGCCGGCACCGCGGTGGCGGGCGAGGTACGCGTGCCGCCCGCCGGGGAGCAGGGCGAGGCCGTGGCGCTGCGCCGCGGGCGCCGGTGGCGGCCGGCCCTGACGTCGGTCCCGCTGCCCGAGGGTGGCAGCGGGCTGCGTACGGGCGGGGTCTACCTGGTCACCGGTGGGCTGGGCGGCATCGGCCTGACCCTCGCCGAGGACCTGGCCGGGCAGGTAGGGGCGCGGCTGGTGCTGCTCTCGCGGACCGCGCTGCCGCCGCGGGAGGAGTGGGACGCGTACCTCGCCGGCGCTGCCGTGCCGGGTGGTGCGGGCGGGCCGGGGCCGGTGGATGCGGCGGACGGCGCTGCGGGCCGGACCGTCCGGTCGATCGCGGCGATCCGCCGGATCGAGGCGGCCGGCGGCGAGGTGCTGGTGCTCCCCGCCGACGTCGCCGACGTGGCCGGCCTGCGCCGGGTCCGCGAGGAGGTGCTGGCGCGGTTCGGGCGGCTGGACGGCATCGTGCACGCCGCCGGCCTGCCGGGCGGCGGGCTGGTGGAGACCAAGACCCGCGCCGCGGCCGAGACGGTGCTCGCCCCGAAGCTGGCCGGATCGCTGGCCCTGGCCGCCGCCTTCGGCGACCTCGACCTCGACTTCGTCGCGCTGTGCTCCTCGGTGACCGGGGTCTACGGTGGGCTCGGCCAGGTCGACTACTGCGCCGCGAGCGCCTTCCTCGACGCGCTGGCCCACAGCGGGCAGGGCTTCTCCGGCCGGGTCCTGTCCATCGACTGGGGCGGGTGGCTGGAGGTCGGCATGGCCGTCGACGTGGTCGCCCCGGATGTGCTGGGGCAGACCGCGAACGTACGGACCGGCGTCACCGCAGCCCTGCCGGCCGAGCCGGTCGACCACCCGCTGATCACCTCGCGACACGGGTCGGGTGGCGGGCCGGCCTGGTGCGCCGGCCTGCTGGACCCGTCCCGGCACTGGGTGCTCTCCGAGCACCGCATCGCCGGAGCCCCGGTGATGCCGGGCACCGCCCACCTGGAGCTGGCCCGGGCCGCCGTCGCCGCGGTGGTGCCGCGGCCCAGCGCCGGCGCCGTGGTGCAGCTGCGGGACGTCACCTTCCTCCGGCCGCTGGCCGTGGCGGACGGGTCGGTGGCGGAGGTACGGGTCCTGCTGGAGCCCATCGACGACGGGATGGCCTTCCAGGTCACCAGCGGGGGCGAGGTCTACGCCGACGGCACCGGCGGCTGGGTGGTGCCCGGACCGGTCAGCGACCTGGACCTGGACGCCGTCCGCGCCCGCTGCGGGCCGGCGCAGGACCTGCTGCCCGGGCACTACGAGTCGATAACCGGCCTGCTCACGTTCGGCCCACGGTGGGCCTCGCTGCGCCGGATACAGGCGGGCGACGGCGAGGCGCTGGGCCTGTTTGAAGCGCCGGACCAGGTCGCGGCGGAGCTCGACCGGTGGCCGCTGCACCCGGCCATGCTGGACGAGGCGACCTCCTTCGCCGGGGGGGAGGGCGGGAACCGGCTGCCGCTCGGCTACGGGCGGGTCACCGTGCACCGTACGATGCCGCCCCGCGTCTGGGCGTACGCCCGTACCCGGACGGGCGGGGGCGAGCTGGAGACCAGCGACATCCTGCTGGTGGACGACGACGGCCGGGTGGTCACCGAGATCACCGAGTTCATGCTGCGGCGGATCGACCCGGACGCGGTGGCGACCTCGGTCACCGAGCGGCCGACCGAGGTTCCGGAGCGGCGGGCCGAGGCGCTGGCGGACACGATCGGCATCCGCCCGGCCGAAGGCGCCGAGGTGTTCCGCCGGCTGCTCTCGGCCGACCTCGGTGCCCAGGTGGTGGTCGCGGCGCGCAGCGTCGCCGACTCGCTCGCCCGGGTCCGTGCGGTCACCACCCAGACGGTCACGGAGCAGCTCGACGCGGCCCGCTCCGGTGGACCTGGTGGCGAGGGCGGGCGCGCCGCCGGTACGGAGCTCGAGTCGGTCCTGGCCGCGGTATGGAGCCAGGTGCTCGGCGTCGCGGAGGTCGGGCCGGATGACGACTTCTTCGAGCTGGGTGGCAACTCGCTGGTGGCGGTCCAGCTCATCGGCCAGGTCCGCAAGGCGGTCAACGTACGGCTGCCGATGCGCAGCCTGTTCGAGGCATCCACGGTGGCCGCCATGGCGGCGCTGGTGGAGCAGCTGCGCGGGGCTGAGGAGGCGGCTGCCGAGCCGGCCCCGGCCACTTCGGCGGTGACCATCCCCCGACTGGCGCGACCGGATGAGTGAGGCGGGGGCGCGGCGGGAATGACGACGGCGAGAGGCCTGGCCCGGGACGGGCCGGCGGGGACCGGTGGCTCGGCACCGCCGTCGCCCTCTGCGCAGCCGGCCCTCTCGCGCCGCCGCCTGTCCCGACTGGTCGTCCTGTGCCTCACCGGAAGGAGCCGCCTCCGCCGCAACCGACCTAGGTATTGGCTTCTAACATTTCCAGAACGCGCTGGAATGGCGTTACCTACAGTATCCGGGGAGCGCGTCCGGCGGTTCCTGTGTGGTGTTTCATGCGCCTTTCTGGAAGCCAATGCTCGGGCGGAGCCGGTCAAATCCGGCCCTGTCTAACCAGCATGAACGCTTGTGGGCATAAACGTATGTATCATAATCAATTTTTTTCAAGATACTCGTGATTGGTCTATCTGGATCAGGTAGCTTAGTTTTTGAGGGGTTCGGCTACCCAACTTAATGTTTCTACCCGCCACCAGGACCGTCCGTATGCCGGGCGTAGGGGGGAGTCGAGTTGGTATCTCAGCTACGGGTGGTGGCCAACGACACCGACTCCGGGCTGTCCGCGTTCGTGGTCGTTGACAGCCTGGTCGAAGGCCGAGCGATGGGTGGCACCCGGACCACCGCGACAGTGACCCTCGACGAGGTCGCCGCGCTGGCCGCGCGAATGACGATCAAGCTGGCCTGGGCCGGCATCCCGATCGGTGGCGCCAAGGCCGGCATCGTGTGCGACCTGCCGGCCGGTGCGGAGCGCGACCGCTGCTTCGGCGACTTCGGCCGGGCCGTCGCCCCGTTGCTGCGCGGCGGCATCTACCTGGGCTCGGACCAGGGCACGTCGCACCGGGACCGGGACGTGTTCTTCGCCGCGGCCGGCTACGACGTGGCCGGCGAGGACGTGCTCGCGGCCCTCCCGTGCAAGTGGGCCCAGCTGTGGGAGCACTGCGAGGACGTCACCGGGTTCGGCGTCTGCCAGGCGGTCCTGGCCGCGGTGGAGGCGACGGTCGGCCCTGGCGAGGGACGCGTGGTGGTGCAGGGGTTCGGCGCGGTGGGCCGGGCCGTGGCCAGCCGGCTCGCCGCCAAGGGCTACGCCATAGTCGGGGTGGCCGACCGGTCCGGCACGGTGAGCCACCCGGCCGGGCTGCCGCTGCCGGACCTGCTCGCCGCCACTGACGCGCTGGGCAACATCAGCCGGGTGAACCTGCCCCAGAACGTCGCCTGCACCCGCCGCCCGGACGCCTGGCTCGACCTCGACGCGGACCTGCTGGTGCTGGCGGCGGGCGGGGACGCGATCCACGACGGCAACGTGGACCGGGTGCGGGCCCGGCTGGTCGTGGAGGGTGGCAACCTCGCGGTCACCCCATCGGCGCAGTGCACGCTGACCCGTCGGGGCGTGCCGGTGCTGCCCGACTACATCGTCAACGTCGGCGGTGCCGCCGTCACCGGACTGCTGCTCACCGGGCTGGCCCCGCCGTGCACCGTAGTGCACGACCTGGTCGAGTGGCTCTACGACGAGATCGGCCACCGGATCCGGAGGAACGTGCGCACGCTGCTCGCCCACGTGGACCCGCAGCGGCCGCTGGGTGAGGTGGGACTGCTGATGGGCGGACCGGTCAAGGC
Organism: Micromonosporaceae bacterium; assembly: GCA_035649895.1. Lineage (GTDB taxonomy): Bacteria > Actinomycetota > Actinomycetes > Mycobacteriales > Micromonosporaceae > DASSUC01. Next base: position 5,692 of record DASRIS010000135.1, read on the forward strand.
CGCAGGGGGCAACGGTGGTCCGGCGCCGCGCCGATAGTCTGTCCCTGTCCTGCCCGAACGGGGCAGAACCTCAACTGAACGGAGCGGAGGTGCCGGCGTAGTGACCACCGCGCGGGAGGACGTTCGGTTCGACGTACCGTCGCTGGTCGCTGACGCCGCGGCGGCTGCCGGGGTGGCGCCCACCGAGTTCGCGTTCCTGGACGCGCTCGAGGTGCTCGCCAGCTCAATGGACCGCCAGGCCCAGCTCACCGTGCCCGGACGGGCGGCGGTCCGGGGGGCCCTGGTGGCTGCCTTGTGCGCCCAGGCGCGGCTGCGCCGCGCGGTCGCCCTGCACCCGGAGATCGCGACCACCGAGGTGACCCGGCCGGTGTTCATCACCGGGCTGCTGCGCTCGGGCACCACGCTCGTGCACAACCTGCTCGCGCAGCACCCCGGCGTGCGGGCGCCGGCGCTGTGGGAGCTGATGAACCCGGTCGGCGAGCGCGGCGACGCCGCCTCCTACGCCGCGCTGGCGGACGCCGCGCAGGCCTACGTCGAGGAGTACTACCAGGTCGCCCCGGACCTGCCAAAGATCCATTTCCTGGACGCCCGGCGCCCCGACGAGTGCCACCGGCTGACCGCCAACACCTTCACCACGATGGTGTACGAGGCGCGGTACCGGGTGCCCGACTACGCAGAGTGGCTGCGCAGCGTGGACCACACCCCGGCGTACCGGTTCCACCGGGCGCAGCTACAGGCGATCCTGTGGCGGCTGCCGGGCGGGCCGGTGGTGCTCAAGGACCCGTTCCACCTGTGGTACCTGCCGGCGCTGGCGGCGGCCTACCCGCAGGCCCGGATCGTGCAGCTGCACCGCGACCCGGCGGTGACCGTGCCGTCCACGTGCAGCCTGTGCGTCACGATCCGGGGGGCGCGCAGCGACACGACCGACCGCGCGGAGATCGGGCAGCACTGGCTGGCGCAGGTCGAGCGGGCGCTGGCGGCGCTGCCCCAGGTCCGCTCGACCGCCCTGGCCACGACGCCGGTCCTCGACGTGCGCTACGCCGACCTGATGGCCGACCCGATCGGCACCCTCGGCGGGGTCTGCGAGTTCATCGAGGCCCCGCTGACCACCGAGGCGGAGCGGGCGATGCGGGAGTACCTGGCCGACAACGGCGCCACGAAGCACGGCCGCCACCGGTACTCGGCGGCCGAGTTCGGCCTGGACGAGAGCGACCTCCGGCGGCGCTTTATGAGCTACCGCCACGAGTACGGCGTGTGACGGGGTACGGCCGTGACCGGCGGCGGCGGGTGGACCGGCGGCGGCAGGTGAGCCGGCGGTCGCGGGTGAGCCGGCGGCGTGAGACGGCGGGTGACCAGAAGGGCAGGGACGGCAGTCATGGGCGACGAGGAGACCAACGAGACCCGGGCCCGGCGCGAGGTGGCGGCCGTCAACGCGGTGGCCGGCGCCGACCCGCTGCGGCTGGGCGTCATCACGCCGGTCACCGGGCCGGGCGACGCGACAGGCGGTGAGCTGGTCGTGCGCGGCGCCTGCCTAGGCGCGCAGTACCTGCGCGAGCAGGGCGGCGTGCTCGGCGGCCGGCAGGTGGAGCTGGTGCTGCAGAACGACCAGGAGGGCGCCGGGCCGGACCAGCCGATGCAGCGCACCTGCGTCGGCGGCATGGCGAAGCTGGCCGTCTACGACCGGGTGCTGGCCGCGCTCGGCCAGTGGCACCTGCGCACCGCGCCGCTGGTGGCCGAGGTCGCCGAGGCGTTCGGGGTGCCCATCTTCATCGAGAACAGCCATAACACCGTGACCACCCGCAAGTGGCGCACCGTGTTCCGTACCTACGTGGCGATCTCCGACCGGCTGCCGATGATGGTGGAGTTCGCCGCGGAACGCGGCTGGCGGCGCATTGCCGTGCTCGCCGCGAACACGGTCTTCGGCCAGATGACCGCGGACACGTTCCAGCAGGTGGCCCAGGAGCGCGGCTACGACATGGAGCTCCTGCGCTTCGACTTCGACCAGGAGACCACCACCGACGTACGGGAGCAGCTGCGCCGGGTGGTCGACTTCAAGCCGGACCTGCTGCTCAACTCCGCGGTGGTGCGTACCAACTACATGGTGATCAACCAGGCGGAGGAGCTGGGCCTGCTGCCGGCGACGCCGATGATGGTGGGCTTCCCGTTCCCGATGCGCTCGGCCGACTACTGGCGGCTGGCCGGGGCGGCGGGCAACCACGTGATCTGGCCCGCCCTGCCGTACCGGCCGTCCTGGGACGGGCTGACCGAGCTGGGCCGCTGGTTCACCCAGCGGTACTCGGACACGTACGGCAGCTTCCCGCCGGACAACGCGCTGAACGCGTTCACCGACGTGACCATCATCGGCCAGGCGGTCCAGCTGGCCGGCCGGGCCGACCGCGAGGCGCTGCTGGACGCGCTCGAGGCCGGTGAGTTCCAGACCTGGCGCGGGCCGGTGCGCTTCGAGCGCGGGCCGGTGCACTGGCACCACAGCCCGCCGGAGTTCTCGCTGATGCAGTACCAGCGCGTCGGGCAGACGCTCGACGAGGCCGTGGTGGTCTACCCGCCAGAGGCGGCGACCGGGGAGTACGTGCACCCGTGAGCAGCCGCACCGCCGGAGCCCAGGTAGTCGCGACGCTCGCCGGGCACGGCGTGGACCGGGTGTTCAGCGTGGCGGGGGAGAGCTACCTCGCCGTGCTCGACGCCATCTACGACACCCCCGGCATGGACGTGGTCACCTGCCGCCACGAGGGCTCGGCCGGCTTCGCCGCGCTGGCCGACGCGAAGCTCACCGGCCGGGCCGGGGTATGCCTGGTCAACCGGGGGCCGGGGGCGGCCAACGCCGCGATCGCGGTGCACGCCGCAGCCGGCGACGCAACGCCGCTGGTGCTGCTGGTGGGGCAGTCGAAGCTCGCGGAGCTGGACGGGCCGGCGTTCCAGGAGATCGACGTCGGCGCCGTCTTCGGCGGGCTGGCCAAGGGCGTGTGGACGCTGCGCTCGCCGGAGCGGGCGGGCGAGCTCACCGCCCGCGCGATCCGGGTCGCCGAGTCCGGCACGCCCGGCCCGACCGTGCTGGCTCTGCCGGAGGACGTACTCGGCGAGCCGGCCGCCGGCCCGGCGCCCACGCGCTTCGCCAGCGCCGGCCCCGCGCCGGACCCGGCGGCGCCGGAGCTGGGCGAGGTGGTCGCGCTGCTGGCCGCCGCGCGCCGCCCGCTGCTGGTCGCCGGGTCCAGGGTGGACACTCCGGCGGGCCGCCGGCTGCTGCCCCAGGTCGCCGCGCGGCACGCCCTGGCCGTCGCCGGCACGGCCAAGCGCCAGGACGTGTACGACAACACCGACCCGCACTACGCGGGCCACCTGCACATCGCCACCCAGGCCTGGCAGCGCGCCGCGTTCGGCGAGGCGGACCTGGTCATCGCGCTCGGCACCCGGCTGGACTCGGTGAGCACCCGGGGCTACACGGTCTTCGCCGCGCCGGTGCCGGCGCAGCCGCTGGTGCACGTCTACCCGGACCCGGCCGCGCTGGGGCGGGTGTACCAGCCGACCGTAGGGCTCGTCGCCGACCCGGCCGCGTTCCTCACCGCGCTGTCCACACTGGAGCCCGCGCCACCGGAGGTGGTGGGGCAGCGCCGAGGCTGGGTGCGCGACCTGCACGAGCGGGAGGCGGCCGAGGCGGTGTGGGGCGGGCAGGCCGCCGACGACGGGGTGGTCTTCGGCGCGGTGGTCGCCGCGCTGGACCGGCTGACCGGTGGCGCCGCCGTGGTCGCCGTCGACGCCGGCAACTTCACCAGCTTCGTACACCGCTACTACCGGTTCCGGGGCGGCGGGCGGCTGCTCGGCATCGCCCCGGGCTCGATGGGTTTCGGGGTGCCGGCCGGGCTCGCCGCGGCCTTGCGGCGCGACTGCGGCGATGGTGCCGGACCCGCGGGCGCGGCCGGGTCCGTGGGCGGTGGCAGATCCGCGGACGTGGCCGGGTCTGTGGGCGGTGGCGGCGATGCGGATGGTGGCGATGCGGGTGGTGGCGGCGTCCTGGACCGGCCAGTGGTCACTGTGGTGGGTGACGGCGGCGCCCTGATGACCGGCGCGGAGCTGGCCACCGCGGTGGCCCGGCGGGTCCGGCTGTGCGTGGTCATCGCCGACAACGGCAGCTACGGCACGATCCGGGCGCACCAGGAGCGGGCGTACCCGGGCCGGGTCATCGCCACCGACCTGGCCAACCCGGACTTCGCCGCCTGGGCCACCGCGCACGGCGCGCTCGGCCTCGCGGTGACCAGTGAGGCGGCCGTCGAGCCGGCGCTCAGGCGCGCCCTGGACCACGACGGCCCGGCCGTGGTCGCGGTGCGCACCAGCCTCACCCACATCTCGGCGTACGGGAGGATCGCGTGAACAGCAACCTGAGTGGGCTGGCGGGCGGGCTGGCCGCGGCTGGTGGCCCGGCTGCGGCTCCGGCGGGCGAGGCCCCGGGCGGGCTGGCCGGCCGGCTCGCGGCGGTCGTCGGGGCGGCCCACGTGCTGACCGGGGACACCATCGGCGCCCGGTACACCCAGGACCTGTGGGGCGGCGAGCGGGTCGGCGACGCGCGGCTGGTGGTCCGCCCGGGCAGCGTGGCCGAGGTCGCGCAGGTGCTGCGTACCTGCGCCGAGCTGGGCCAGCCGGTGGTGCCGCAGGGCGGGATGACCGGACTGGTCGGCGCGGGGCTGCCGGACGCGACCGAGCTGGTGCTCTCGCTGGAGCGGCTGGACAAGGTGGAGGAGGTCGACCCGAGCACCCGCACCATGACCGTGCAGGCCGGGGTGACCCTACAGGCGGTGCAGGACCTCGCCGCAGAGCACGACCTGGCCTTCCCGCTCGACCTCACCTCCCGCGGCTCGTGCACGATCGGCGGGTGCCTGGCGACCAACGCCGGGGGCAACCGGGTGCTGCTCTACGGCATGACCCGCGAGCTGGTGCTCGGCGTGGAGGCGGTGCTCGCCGACGGCACGGTCGTGGACGGCCTGCACAAGCTGCCCAAGAACAACGCCGGCTACGACCTCAAGCACCTGTTCATCGGCACCGAGGGCACGCTCGGCGTGGTCACCCGAGCGGTGCTGCGGCTGCGCCCCGCGCCGCGTACCCAGCAGGTAGCCTTCTGCGGCGTGCCGTCCTTCGACGCCGCGGTGGCACTGCTGCACCGGCTGCAGGCCGACCTGCCGGGCATGGTCAGCGCGTTCGAGGCGATGTGGGACTCGGCGTACGCGCTGGTCCTGCCGTTCCGGGACGAGGTGCGTACCCCGCTGTCCGGGCGGTACCCAATCTACGTGCTGGTCGAGTGCTCCGGGTCCGACCCGCGCACCGACCTCGACCGCTTCGCCGAGGCGCTGGCCGGCTGTGAGGACCTGATCAGCGAGGCCGCGATGGGCCAGGACCCGGCGGCAGTGCGGGAGCTGTGGAAGGTGCGCGAGCGCATCCCGGCGGAGGCGCTGCGCATCCACCCCCTGTTCGGCTTCGACGTCAGCCTGCCCACCGGCCACATCGACGAGTACGTGGCCTGCGTCGAGGACGACCTGCGTGGCCACTGGCCAAAGGTGGACCTGGTGGTCTTCGGCCACCTCGGCGACGGCAACGTGCACTTCGCCGTGCTGACCGGGGAGACCACGATGGAGAAGAAGCCGGTTGTGGAGGAGATCGTCTACGGCAACCTGGCCCGGTACGGCGGCTCGATCTCGGCCGAGCACGGCATCGGCTTCGAGAAGCGGCCGTACCTGCACCACAGCCGCAAGCCCGCCGAGATCGACCTGATGCGGCGGCTCAAGCACGCGCTGGACCCGGGCGGGATCCTCGCGCCGGGCCGGGTCTTCCCGCTGGACTCAACGGACCCGCTGGACTCGATGGAGAGGTCATGACAGAGGTGTTGCGCGGCGCGCTGCGCCAGTTCGGTACGTCGATCTTCTCGACCGTGAACGAGACCGCGATCGAGCACAACGCGGTCAACCTGTCGCAGGGCTCGCCCGACTTCGCCCCGCCGGCGGCACTGCTCGACGCGGCGCACGAGGCGCTGCGCAACGGTCACCACCAGTACCCGCCGAGCATCGGCGTGCCGGTCCTGCGCAACGCGGTGGCCAAGCACGCGATGGCCTGCCACGGCCTGTCCTACGACCCGGACACCGAGGTCACCGTGACGGTCGGCGCCACCGAGGCGATCGTGAGCACGATCGGGGCGCTCACCGAGCCCGGCGACGAGGTGGTCCTCATCGAGCCGTCCTACGACCTCTACCCGCCGGCCGTCGTCGCCGCCGGCTGCGTGCCGCGGTACGTGCCGACCACGTTCCCCGACTTCCGGCTCGACACCGACCGCCTCGCCGCGGCCTGCGGGCCGAAGACCCGGCTGATCGTGCTGAACACGCCGTGGAACCCGACCGGCCGGGTGCTCTCCGCCGAGGAGCTGCGGGTGGTCGGCGAGCTCGCCGAGCGGTACGACGCGTACATCCTCTCGGACGAGGCGTACGAGCACCTCGCCTACGACGGGCACCGCCCGGTGGCGTCGGTGCCGGAGTGCCGGGACCGGACGGTGACCGTCTCGTCGGCGTCGAAGACGCTGTCGGTGACCGGGTGGCGGATCGGCTGGGCGTGCGCCCCGGCGCACCTGACCAACGCCCTGCGGCGGGTGCACCAGTTCGTCACGTTCGCCGCCGCCGCGCCGTTCCAGCACGCCGTGGGCGCCATGCTCGCCGGTGCCGACGAGAGCTACTACGCCGCGCTCCGGCACGAGTACGCCCAGCGCCGCGACGCGCTGCTGGCGTACCTGAACAAGACCACCCTGGATGTGCTCACCCCGGAAGGCACCTTCTTCGTGCTGACCAGGTGCGCCGGGGACGACGTAGAGTTCTGCATGGACCTGGTCCGCACCGCCGGAGTGGCGGCCATCCCGGCATCGGTGTTCTACTCCGACCGCACCAACGGTGCCGGCCTGGTCCGGTTCGCCTTCTGTAAACGGCTGGAGACGCTGCACCAGGCCGGGGAGCGCCTGGTGCGGCACTGTGGATCTGAGTGAGGCCCGCGATGGCACGTACGTTCACCGCCCCGCTGTCGTTCGCGCAGGAGCAGCTGTGGTTCCTGGACCAGCTCGACCCCGGACGGTCGGCGTACAACGTGCCCCTCGCGGTGCGCCTGCGCGGCCCGCTCGATGTCGCCGCGCTGCGTAGCGCGGTGACCGGCCTGGTCCGCCGGCAGGAGGCGCTGCGTACCACCATCGACGACCCGGACGGGGTGGCGGTGCAGGTGGTGGCCCCGCCGCCCGAGGAGGAGCTGCCACTGGAGGTGGTGGACGCGCCGCCGGCCCCGGGCGAGGCCCCGGAGACGGCCGCCGGCCGGCTCGCCGGTGCGGCCGGCGCGGCACCGTTCGACCTGCGCCGCGGCCCGCTGTTCAGGCCCGAGCTGTTCCGTCTCGGCCCGGACGACCACGTGCTGGCGTTGACCACCCACCACATCATCTCGGACGGGTGGTCGATGGGCCTGATCGTGTCCGAGGTCGCCGAGCGCTACCGCGCCGCGGTCACCGGGACCAGCCCGGACCTGCCGGAGCTGCCGGAGCTGCCGGAGCTGCCGGTCCAGTACGCCGACTTCGCCGCCTGGCAGCGCGGCCGGCTCGTCGGCGAGGTGCTGGAGGAGGAGCTGCGCCACTGGGAGCGCACCCTGGCCGGGGCCCCGGTGCTGGACCTGCCCACGGACCGGCCGCGTCCGGCCGTGCCCTCGTTCCAGGGCGGCCTGGTCGTCTTCGACATCACCGGCGACGTGGTGGAGCGGCTGCGGGCGGTGTCCCGGGCGAACCGGGTCACCATGTTCATGACCCTGATGGCCGCGTTCAACGTGGTGATGTCGCGCTACACCGGCCAGGAGGACGTGGTCCTGGGCACCGCCACCGCTGGCCGGGAGCTGCCCGAGCTCAAGGGCATGGTCGGGTTCTTCACCAACATGGTGGTGCTGCGCAACGACCTGTCCGGCGACCCCACCTTCGCGGAGATCCTGCGCCGGGTCCGCGACGTGACCCTGGCCGCCTACGCCCACCAGGAGCTGCCCTTCGAGAAGGTGGTCGAGCGGGCGGCGCCGCGGCGCGACCCCAGCCGCAACCCGCTGTTCCAGGTGGCGATCGGGCTGCTGCCGCCGGAGCCGGCGGACGAGGAGGCGGGAGGCTCCGGCCTGCGCATGTCGGTGATGACGCCGGGCACCGGCGGGTCCCGCTTCGACATCGCCATCAACGTGGCGGAGTACCAGGACGAGATGCGGGTGTGGATGGAGTACGCCACCGACCTGTTCGACGAGCCGCGGATGTGGCGCATGGCCGGCCACTTCGAGCAGGTCCTACGGGCGGTCGCGGCGGACCCGACAGCGCGGCTGTCGCAGCTGCCGGTGCTCACCGAAGCCGAGCGGCAGCAGGTGCTGCACGAGTGGCAGGGCCCGGTCAAGGAGTACCGGCGGGTGCCGATCCACCAGCTCATCGCCGAGCAGGCGGAGCGGGCCCCGGAGGCGGTCGCCGCGGTCTGCGCCGGTGCGCGGCTCAGCTATGGCGAGCTGGAGCGCCGGGCCGGCCTGCTCGCCCGCTACCTGCGCAGCCGGGGCGTGGGGCGCGAGGACGTGGTCGGCGTGGCGCTGGAGCGCGGCCTGGACGTGCCGGTGGCGCTGCTCGCCGTGCTCAAGGCGGGCGCCGCGTTCCTCGCCGTGGACCCGGCCCACCCGCCGGCCCGGGTGGACTACGTGCTGCGCGACGCCGGCACCCGGTTCGTGGTGACCAGGCAGGCGGTGCGCTCCCGCCTGCCCGAGGCCGGCGACCGCGAGCTGGTGCTGCTGGACACGGTGTGGCCGCAGGCCGAGGCGCTCGCCGGCGAGCCGCTGCCCGAGCTGGCCGACGCCGGCTCCATGGCGTACGTGCTCTACACCTCGGGCTCGACCGGCCGGCCGAAGGGCGTGGTGATCGAGCACGGGGCGCTGTGCACGTTCACGCTGTGGATGTCCGGCGTGTTCGGCGTGCGCCCCGGTGACCGGATGCTGCAGTTCGCCTCGCTCGTGTTCGACCTGGCCGAGGGGGAGATCTTCACCGCGCTGACCCGGGGCGCCACGCTGGTGCTGGTGCCGGAGGACGTCACGCTCTCGCCACCGGCCCTGGCCGCGCTGATCCGCGACGAGCGCTGCACCTACGTCGGCGCGGCACCGGCCATGCTCGGCCTGGTCGACGCCGGCCCGTACCCGGACCTGCGCGGGATCCTGGTCGGCGGCGAGGCGTTCTCCGGGGAGCTGGTGAACCGGTGGAACCAGCCCGGGCGGACCTTCGTCAACGGGTACGGGCCGACCGAGGTGACCATCGGCTGCACCTACTACGTCTGCGACCACATCGTGTGGCGGTCCTCGCCGCCGATCGGGCGGGCGATGCCCAACCGCACCGCGTACATCGTGGACCGGTGGGACAACCCGGTGCCGGTCGGCGTACCGGGCGAGCTCATCGTTGGCGGCCACGGTCTGGCACGCGGTTATCTCGGCCGGCCCGAGCTGACCGCCGAGCGGTTCGTCGACGACCCGTTCGTGCCCGGCGGGCGCGTCTACCGCACCGGAGACCTGGCACAGTGGACCGAGCAGGGGCAGATCCAGTTCCTCGGCCGCATCGACACCCAGGTCAAGCTGCGCGGCCAGCGGATCGAGCTGGAGGAGATCGAGGCGGTGCTCGCCGCCCACCCGCGCGTCGCCCAGGCCGTGGTGGCGCTGCGCGAGGACACTCCGGGGGAGAAGCGGCTGGTCGGGTACGTGGTGCTGCCCTACGGCGCCGCGCTGACACATTCGGAGCTGCGCGAGTACCTGGGGCAGGAGCTGCCGGCGTACATGGTGCCGGCGGCGTTCGTGGTGCTCGACGAGCTGCCGCTGGCGCCGACCGGCAAGGTCGACCGGCCGGCCCTGCCCGCACCAGAGGCCGACCGGCCCGCCGAGGCCGAGTACCTGCCCCCGGGCACGGCAGCCGAGCAGACCGTCGCAGACGTCTTCGCCGACGTGCTGGGCGTGGACCGGGTCGGTGCCGACGCCGACTTCTTCGACCTGGGCGGCAGCTCGTTGCAGGTGGCCGCGGTGATCAGCCGGGTACGCGAGCTGACCGGCGTCACCCTGCCGATGCGCGACGTCTACACCACCCCGACGGTGGCCGCGGTGGGCGCCGCGCTGGCCGGTGCCCTCTCCGGTGACACCGCGTCGGACGGGCTGGTGCTCACGCTGCAGACCGGTGGCGACAAGCCGCCGCTGTTCTGCATCCCGCACGTGTTCGGCTCGGCCCTGGGCTACCGGGGTCTGGTCCGGCACCTGCCCGCGGACCAGCCGCTCTACGCGCTGGAGTCGCCCGGGCTGGATGACGACACCCCGCCGGTCGACACCATGCCGGAGCTGGCCGCGGTGTACGTCGCGGCGCTGCGCGAGCACCACCCGCACGGCCCGTACGTGCTGGGTGGGCACTCGATGGGCGGCGTGGTGGCGTGGGAGATGGCGCTCCAGCTCATCGACGCCGGCGAGCAGGTGCGGGTGATCCTCATCGAGTCCAACATCGACCTGCGCCCGCCGGCCACGCGCACCTACATCGCGCAGACGTTCCTGGACATCATGGCCGGCATCGCCGAGCGCGACACGGTGCCGCTCGGTGACGTGGACGACCTGCCCGAGCCGGTGTTCCTGGAGCGGCTGCTGGAGGCGATGACCAAGGCGGGCGTGGTCGACGCCGACCTGGACACGGTCCGGCTGCGCCGCCGCTACAACGTGTTCGCCGCCAACGCCCGCGCGCTGTGGGCGTACGACCCGCCCCGGCCGCTGCCCGGCCGGGTCGCGCTGGTGCGCTCCTCGGTCGCGTCGGCGGTGCCCGAGGGCATGTGGCGCGACCTGGCCCCGGACGGGCTGGAAGAGTACGTGGTGACCGGTGACCACTACTCGATGTGGTCCGAGCCCTACCTGACCGGGCTGGGCCGTACAATCGCGGACCTGCTGGCCGGGCGGCCGGTGTCGCACGAGGAGAGCTGATGGACCCAAGCGCCGCGATTGAGGTCGAGGACCTGGTCAAACGGTACGCGCGCCGGCCGTCCAACGCGGTGGACGGCGTGTCCTTCCAGGTCCGTCCCGGGGAGGTGTTCGGCCTGCTCGGGCCGAACGGGGCCGGCAAGACCACGACCGTGGCCGTGCTCACCACGCGGGCCCTGCCCACCTCGGGCACGGCCCGGGCCGCCGGCCTCGACGTGGTGGCCGACCCGGTGGGCGTACGCCGGCGGATCGGCGTGGTGACGCAGAACAACACGCTGGACCGGCAGGTGACGGTCCGGCAGAACCTGCTCTACCACGCCTCGTACCACGATGTGCCGGCGTCGCAGCGGCGCCGCCGCGCCGACGAGATGCTGGAGATGTTCGACCTCACCGAGCATGCGAACCAGATGGTGGACCGGATCTCCGGCGGCCAGGCGCAGCGGCTGCTGATCGCCCGGGCGCTGATGCACGACCCGCAGGTGCTCTTCCTTGACGAGCCGTCCACCGGCCTGGACCCGCAGGTGCGGCTCTTCGTCTGGGAGCAGGTGCGCAAGCTGCGCGACACCGGTGTGGCGGTCCTGCTGACCACCCACTACATGGAGGAGGCGGCGCAGCTGTCGGACCGGGTCGCCATCATGGACCGCGGCAAGCTGCTCGCCCTGGACACCCCCGACGCGCTCACCCGGTCGCTGCCGGGACACAGCACGCTGAAGGTCTCCGCGGAGGTCGCGGACGGCGCGGCCGGGGGCGGGGACGGGGCCTCGTTGCTGTCCGCGCTGGCCGAGATGCCGGCGGTGGAGCGGATCGAGGAGGTCGCCGGTGCTACGTCCTCTGTGGACGGGCAGCGGGTGCTGCGCGCCCGGCTCTACCTCAACCAGGACGCGCCGGGCCAGGTGCAGCCGGTGGCGACCATCGCCGAGCGGTTCGGCGCCCGCCTCACCGACGTGGCGATCGGGCAGCCGAGCCTGGAGGACGTGTTCATCAAGATGACCGGAAGGGGGCTGCGGTGACCGCGACCGCCACTGCGACCACGAGGACCCGGTCGGCCCCGAGCCGCCCAGCCAGCTGGCTGCGGGTGTTCGCCGCGCTGGTCCGCCGGGACGCCCAGGTCACCCGCGGCGAGCTGGGCACCCTCATCGCCCAGGGCGTGGTGATGCCGTTCCTCCTGCTGTACGTGTTCGGCAAGATCATCGCCACGATGGGCTTCGTGGACGACAGCTACGCCGAGGTTCTGTTCCCTGGCCTGATCGCGATGGTGACCTTCGCGGCGGCGCTGCAGTCCAGCGCCATGCCGCTGGTCATCGACTTCGCCACCGGGCGGGAGATCGAGGACCGGCTGATGGCACCGGTGCCCACCGCGCTCATCGCGGTCGAGAAGATCGTGTTCGCCGCGCTGCGGGCGATGTTCTGCGCGGTCATCATGGTCCCGATCGGGTTCCTGGCGCTCGGCGGCCTGCCGTACCCGGCCTCTGGCATCCCGCTCGCGGTGGCCGCCACCGTGGTCGGGTCGCTGGTCAGCGCGGCCTTCGGCATCACGCTCGGCACCGCGCTGCCGCCGCAGCGCATCAGCGCGATGTACGCGATGGTGCTGGTGCCGCTGATGTTCACCGGCTCGGCGCAGTACCCCTGGCCGATGATCGACGGCATCCTCTGGTTCCAGATCCTGTCGCTGTTCAACCCGATGACCTACTTCAGCGAGGTGATGCGGGCGGCGCTGGTGCCCGACGCGGTCGAGCACCTCAACCCGTGGCTCAGCATGGGCCTGCTCCTCGCCACGATGGTCATCTTCGGCGCCCTCGCCATCCGCGGCTTCTGCCGGCGGGCGGTCGCCTAGCCTTCGCCCCCGCCGCCCCGCCCCGATCCGGGAGACTGACATGCGCGTGCTGTTCGCGACGGTGCCCGCCGCCGGGCACATCTTCCCCTTGGTCCCGCTCGCCTGGGCCCTGCGCGCGGAGGGGCATGACGTGCTCGTCGCCTCCTGGACCAGCGCAGAGAAGGTCACCGAGTCGGGGCTGCAGTGGGTCGACGTGGCACCAGGGCTGAACATGTACGCCGAGGTCTTCGGGCGGGATGACAGGTCCGCGGCCGGCGCGAAGATGCCGGACGAGTACCGGCGCTTCTTCACCACCTACGGCCGGGACCGGGAGGCGTTCGCCGCCCTGTTCAGCCACGTCAACGACCTGGTGGCGGACCGCATGGTGGCCACCGCCCGCTCCTTCCGGCCAGATCTGGTGGTGTACGAGTGCATGTCGCACGCGGCGCTGGTGGCCGCGGCGGCGCTGGGCGTGCCGGCGGTGCAGTACGCCGTCGGCTTCCAGCTCACCGGGCCGATGACCGACGCGGCGCTGCCGCACCTGGCACCGACCTTCGCCCGGCACGGCGTCGAGCCGCCGGCCAGCGTGGACATCATCCACAACGTGCCGGCCAGCATGGCTGTCGGTGACCATGGCCGGTGGCCGGTGCGGGGCGTGCCCAACAGTGGCGGCGCCACCCTGCCGGACTGGCTGGTCCAGCCGGCGGACCGGCCCCGGGTGGCGGTCACCCTGGGCACGGTGTCACCGTCCATCTCAGGCCTGGACCGGCTCAACCGCACCGTGGCCGCCGCGGCCGGAGTCGACGCCGAGCTCGTGGTGACGATGGGCGGCTTCGACCTCAGCCAGCTCGGTGAGCTACCCGCCAACGTGCGGGGCGCGGACTGGCTTCCCTGGGACGCGCTGATCCGTACCTGCACCGCGGTCATCCACCACGGCGGGGCGAGCGTGACGCTGAGCGGCCTGCACGCCGGTCTGCCCCACCTGGTGCTGCCCGACGGCGCAGACCGGGACCTGCACGCGGCGGTGCTGCGGGACCGCGGTGTCGGGCTCGTCGCCCAGCCCGACGACATCGACAGCGAGCTGCTACGCCGGCTCGTCACCGACGACAAGCTGCGCTCCGCCGCGGCGGACGCGCAGGCCGAGGTGGCCGCGATGCCGTCGCCGACCGCGATGGTTGGCGAGCTGGTCCGCCTGGTCGGCCACTGACGACCATGCGAGCGTGGATGCTCGCCCTGCGGCGGCGCAACCGCCGACGGCCATCGGGACCGGCCTGACGATCTACTCTGTGGTCATGGAGTCGACCCAGTCACGGGCCGACGCTGGTCCGGCTATGGCCCCAGCTGTTCGCCCCGCGCGGTGTCCGCCGTGCCTGGGAGGAGCGACATCCAGCCCGCCTGGTTGGCCGTTGAGACTTCTCGTCTTGTGTCTGGCGCCTTTGCCGGACTGAAGGAGGTTACGGCCGCGGGAGCGGGTAGCGCTCAGGCACCCGCTAGCCTGCTGGACAAGGACCTAAGCTCGCAGCTTCGGGTAAGGGGGCGGGTCAAGGCGTTGAACGTTAACGTCCACCAGGGACTGCACGGTGAGGGCTTCATCTACGCGCTGGCCTGTGCCTGCGGGTTTACGTGCTCAAAGCCAAGCCTGGACGTCGATGGGATTGACTGGCAGATCGCCCATCCCGGCCCTAAAGGAACAACTCGATCCCCAAAAATCGAGGTCCAGGTCAAGACGACATCCCGCCCCGAGCGTGGCGATGGCCTGTTCCATTACCGCATCGCGGTAAGGAGCTACAACAAGCTTGCGGGTCCAGGATTTCAGGTTCCGCGCTATCTGGCGCTGGTCGTGGTCCCGCCCACCGCAGGTCAGTACGCTATTTGCAGCACCGACCACATGCTCCTAGGAACGGCCGCGTACTGGGTTTCGCTCGCTGATGAGAAAGAGGAACCGACCGGCGAGCACGATCCCCAGAGCATATTAGTACGGATACCCGAGCGGAATCTCCTGACAATGAGGACCTTGGACGCTCTCTTGGCCGGCGACCTGGAGGGGGCGGCGACATGATAGATGCACGGGTGACCGACCGGGGGGCGCTAGCTGCACGTTCTCCCGCCGATCTGGCGATGTATCTACGCGTCCACGGCTGGGAGCTGCACAGCAGGAGTGACGCGAGTGCCCAGTGGACCAAGGTAGTGGACGGCGAGGAGTACGAGGCTGTCCTCCCTCTGGACGCAGGTCTTCGTGACTATGCGTCGCGGGTCCTTGACGTGCTCCACGTTCTGGCGGTGGTAGAGGGACGATCAGAGCTGGACATTCTCCAAGACGTGTCAAACGTCTCGATGGACGTCCATTCCGTTAGGTTGTTCCCGGCGGACGCCGCTCCTGGGATGGTGGCACTTGAGGATGGGGTCCAGGCATTCGACAGCCTGCGAAACCTTATCCTAGCTGCGGCATACTCGGTCAGCACCGAGCAGCCACGGGCGGTCCAGCCTGCGCGAAAGCCGGCGGAGGTTCTTCGGTTTATCCGCGAGGTCCGACTCGGCCCGGCTGCTGAGGGCAGTTTCGTAATATCCGCGCACACACCGGTGCCGCCCAGGCTTACCTCGCTCCAAGGATCCCTTTTCGGTGTTCCCGGAAACTGTTCTACGGAGCCGGCTGAGCCGTTCGAGCGGAGGGTCTCGCTAAGGGTTCACGAGGCTGTGGCCGCGGCGCACCACGCGGCAGGCGATGCGCTGGTTGGCCCGAACGGTCTGGACGCCTTTACCCGCGCCGTACGCCGCGGCATAAGCGCCAACCTGTGCGAGGCGCTGGTGGGGCTTGGCGGCGAGTCTGGACATCCCTTCGAGCTGTCGGTGTCGTTGGCGCCTTCGCGGCCGACGGCGACGACGAAGCTGCCAGCTGTTCGCTTCCGGCATGACCTCATTCCCGTTCTCGCGGCGGCCGCACAGGAGCTTCGGGAGCGGATAGCGGAGGAGGGCGTTCTCGTTGAAGGAAATGTGGTGAGGCTCCACCGGGAAGGCAGCGGGCCGGGAGAGATCAGTGTGGCAGGGGCCATCGAAGGCGAAGATAGGCTGCGCAGGGTCTGGATGAGCCTGGCTGAACCCGACTACACACAAGCGATGCTGGCGCACCAGCAGATGAGATCTGTCTCTGTCCGGGGGGACCTGGTAAGGAGAGGAACGCGCCTGTTCCTGCATAACCCTACGACGTTCCAGCTCAACCCTGAGCCAGACGAGGAATGACATGCCTGTCTCGTCGCCTCAGCGAAACGTCGGCGCGGCAAGGCGGGGCGAGTCAGCCATCGCGTCGCCGGCTCGCCCGCGCGCGGTGCCTACGAGCCGCCGCGGTCGTTGAGGACCGCTGCCAGCGCGGCGACCACTGGTTCGAGCGCTGGCGGTATGGCGCCGTCACCAGCGCGTACCTCATGGTTGCCGTACCCGATGTGGTGCTCGAAGCCGTCAGGGTAGGTCGGCGGGTTCGTGGCCGGGATGGTGGCGAAGCCGGCGCCGTCCAGCACGCGGCGCAGCTCGGTCAGCTTGGCTGGTGACAGCGTGCCGGTACGGCCGGGGCTGTGGCGGCTGGTGATCGTGTAGGAGCCGTCGGCCTGCACGACCAGCTGGTCCTTGAAGCCGGCGATGCCGCCGGTGCGCTCGTACCAGATGAGCGGCTGCCCCGGCGAGGTTGGCCCGCTCGGCGGCGGTGTGGCGCGCGGGCCGGGGTCTGGCGAGCCGACGCAGCCGGCCGCGACCAACCCCGTCAGCAGCACCATCAGCGCAGCTCGCGTAGCTCTCCGCACGACACTATGGACGTGGGAGGCGCCGCTGCGGTTCCGTCCGGGAGCCAGCTCTTACGTTTCCTGCGCGCCGATGTCGACGGGCGGGCGAACCGGGCCCGCCCCGGCGCCCGAGGTGGTGATCGCCGCCGCTATCTCGTCGACGTCGGCGCTGGTGAGAGTGAGGGTGGCCGCCGGCAGCCAGCCGTCGACCTGCCTGGGGGAGCGGGCGCCGACGATCGCGCCGGTCACCCCGGGCCAGGCGAGTGTCCAGGCCACCGCGACGGCGCCGACGGACACGCCGTAGCGGCCGGCGATCGGGCGCAGCGCCTCGGCGAGAGCGAGGTTGCGGTGGAGGCTGTCGCCGGTGAAGTCGGGGTGGCTGGAGCGCCAGTCGTCCGCTGGCAGCGACGCCGCCCGTTCCGTGGTGAACGCGCCGGTGAGCAGGCCGGCCTGCATCGGGCTGTAGACGATCACCCCGGTCCCGTGCGCGGCGCACCAGGCCAGCTCGCCAGCGGTCTCCCGGTGGATCGCCGAGAACGGCGGCTGGAGCGTGTCCACCGGGCCCACCTTGGACGCCTCGGCCAGCTGCGCGGTGTCGTGGTTGGACAGCCCGACCGCCCGTACCTTGCCGGCGGCTTTCAGCGCCAGCAGGGTCGACCAGTACTCCTCCAGCGGTGTGCCATCCTCGGCGGGGCGGTGCATCTGGTAGAGGTCGATGCGCTCCACGCCCAGCCTTTGCAGGGAGGCGTCCACCTCCCGGCGCAGCGAGGCCGGGTCGCCGATGCGCAGCGGCGCCGCGGTCGGGTTGGCCCCGTCCCAGACGATGCCGCACTTGGTGAAGACGTAGGGCCGGTCCGCCTCCGGGTACGGCGCGAGCGCCTCCCGCACGATCTCCTCGGAGTGGCCCAGCCCGTAGACGGCGGCGGTGTCGACCCAGTTGACGCCGGCCTCCACGGCCCGGCGGACCGCGGCGACGGAGGCGTCGTCGTCCTGCTCGCCCCAGGCGAACCGCCAGCCTGCCCCGCCGACCGCCCAGGCCCCGAACCCAACCCGGGTGATATCCATGTCGGTACGGCCGAGCGGCACGGTCGGCAAAGGGCTCCCCATAGCCGCACGATAGCGGAAACGCCCAGCACGCAGCGGCGTCGACGGCCACCTTGGCGCCTCGTCCGGGCGGCGGTCCATGGCCGGGGAGAGCGGGTGGTGACCCGCTCTCCCCGGCCGTCGGCTGTCGGACGTCGTACCGGCTAGTACAGGAACGCCTGGAGCTCGGCGATGCGCACCTGCGCCGCGAACGGGCTGGCCGTCGCGCAGTCCGTTGCGGCCGTCGGGTCGTCGTCCTGCTCACCGGCGTACTGCGGGCCACCGGTGCACTGGCTGGCCAGGACCCGCAGCCGCAGGTGGGTCGCTTCCGTCGGGTGGATCTGGAAGGTCCGGAGGTTGATCTCCGGGCTGTACGGGCGGAACGTCCCAGCGGGGAACGCGTCCGGCGCGCTGGTGTACACGACGCGGTAGCCCGAGTCCTGGCTACAGTCCGCAACGAGGCCCAGGCAGGCGAGGATCTCGAAGGACCGCAGTGCGCTGAACGCGTTCTGCGAGCCGGCGTCGGGGTCGCCCGAGATCGCCGGGCGCAGCATGGCGCTGACCCTGACCTCGCTGATGAGCTGCGGCTGCTTCCCGGCCAGGTCGACGGTGACCTGCTTGCCGGCCACGCCGTCCAGCGAGGCCCAGTTCGTCGCCTCCGTGTCGTCGCCGAGCCGGTCGAGGTTGACCCCGTCGCCGGAGAACACCGCGCCCGACGCCGTCGACGCGAGGTTGCGCGGCAGGACCAGCTTCAGCTCCTGCGCCGCGCCCGGCGTGAACCGGGCCTCGAGCCGCTGGTGGCCCCTTCCGGCCCCGACCGCGAGGAACGAGAACGTCGTGTCCGGCATGATGGAGAACGTGTCCGGAATGGACGTTGCCGGGTCGGTGTCGGCGACCGGCACCGCGCGCGCCTCGTAGTCACCGACGTAGAGCCGTACGACGGCACCGGTCGCCTGGCCCAGCGGGCGCAGCGTGACGGTGGCGTTGTCCGCGTACGGCGACGCGAAGCTCGGTGTCGGGTCCGTGTCGTCCGGCCCGCTGGCCGCGCCCTGCCCGAGACCGGACTGGGCGAAGCCGTTCCAAAGGATGTCCTGGTTGGCTCCGCCGAACCGGACCAGGTCGGCGGCGAGCATGTTGTCCCGCATGTCCACCATGCTGAACTGGCTGGATGCCTGCAGCAGGAGCGCGTCGAAGGCGAGCTGGATCCAGCGCCGGTTGCCCGGGCAGCTGTCGACGCTCTCCAACCCGTCCGCGCAGCGCGCCTGCAGCGCCGGCGTCCCGGCACCGTAGCGGGCCAGGAACGCGTTCCGGATGCGTATGTTTGTCGCGCTCCAGATCTCGCCATCGGCGTGCACGCCTGGGCCGCTGCGGTCGTAGCCCACGTTGGAGTAGTTCAGCGGGCTGCGGCTCATGTCGTAGTTGCGGATTCCGTGGTGGAGGTTTCCGGTCACGTAGCCACCGGTGATGAACGGCGTCTCGCCCGGCGGGCGCAGGCCGTACTCGGCCAGGATCTCCGCCGCGAACAGGTCGCTCCACGACTCGCCCATCGCGCCGCCCTGGAAGGACTGGATGCCCGTGTTCGGGCCGGCCACCATCCGGTTGGTGATCGCGTGGGTGTACTCGTGCCCGATGACCGTCATGTCGTAGTCACCGTCCACACAGGGCGGGTACGCGCTGCCGGCGATGGGCTGCCAGAGGAACATGTTGGTGGTCGGCACCAGCCCGTCCCGGGGCGTGCCCTGGCTGGCGTTGTTACGGCTGCCGCCGAGCGCGTTGGACTGGGCCCGGCCCTGCTCGGCGTCGCCGCCGAGGCCGTCCGGGGTCAGGTTCACGGCCTGCAGGTTCCAGGTCGCCTCGGTGAAGCCGAGGTGGTAGGACCAGTCGTGCATCCGGTTGTGCATCGCGAACAGGTTCGCGACCGCGGCGTCGGTGTCGTTGCGCTGCGTGGACGTGTAGACCGACGGGTTGCACCGCGCCGCGTGCCACTGGTCAGTGAAGGGGTAGATGTAGTCGCGGGTCGGGCTCACCGTCGCGAAGGTGTCCGGCGTGCCGGCACCCCACCGCCGGAAGGTCACCGCGGAGTTGCCGCGGGACGTGAACGTCGGCGCGCCGGTGGCGAGGTCGACGTCCCACGCCTGGCCGCTGTTCGGGTCGCGGACCTCGCGCACGCAGCCAGCGGTCGCGCTCAGGCAGTAGATGACCCGGTCGCCACTGGCCGGTGTTGCCTCGAAGACCGCCCACTGCGGGTTGTCGGACTCGTGGTCGATGAGATCCTCGCGGATGAGGATGCCGCCGGTGCGCGCGTCGACGTAGGTGGTGAACGCGGCCGGCTCGCCGGCACCCCCGCCGACCAGCGTCACCGCGTAGGCGGCGCGCGGTCCGGCGGCCGGCGTGGGCACCGCCACCAGCTGCGTGTCGCTGCTCTGGACCTGCTCCGGCGCCAGCCCGGCGTCCCGGCGGGCCACCTCGTAGGCCTGCTCGGGCGACAGGGTCGCGGGCTCCGGCGCGCGCGCGTCCCGGGACAGCGACGAGCTGACCCGTACGACGGTGCCGTTGCTCACCGCGACCGAGACGAGCCCGTCGTGGCCGGCCGGCAGGCTGCCGAACCGCTGGCGCAGCACCACTATCGCTCCGGCGCCGATCGGCTGGACCAGGAGCCGCTCCAGCGACGACACGGCACTCTCGTCGAAGCCGAACAGGTCGCGGTTGCCGCTGAGGTACCTGCGCGCCGCCGCTTCAGGGTCTGCGGGCAACCCACGCGCCAGGCCGGCCGCGACCGGGCCGAGCGCGTGCGGCGTACCCAGGGGGTTCCACCGGATGCCTACGCCGAGCCTGCCGGCCGCCGCCCGCTGTGCGGCGGTGGGCGCGGCCACGCCCGTGCGGTTGTCGCGGTCGCGTGGACCGTGCGGGTCCGTACGCGAGGTGGCCGCCGCGCCGGCCACCGGGTCCGCGCCGGCTGGCACGACGCTGGTGGCTGCGCCGGCCAGCGTAGCCGCGACCAGGAGTGTGATCGCCCACCTTCGTCTGTGCATGGTCCCCTCCCCAAGGTCAGGCGTCGATTAGTTCAGATCCTTCATCGCAACCTGGCTGACGGGAAGACCCGCGCCGCCTACGGCCACAGCTGCGATTGTTCGCTTTGTTCGGTTTGTTACTGCGTCTGAACCATCTCGATGACACGAGCTGGTAGCGCCTGAGCTGTGGCGCCTTAAGGTCTACGCTGGGAGCGTGGAGTCGGCTCGCGGTGGGACTCGACGCCGGGCGCATGACGAGGCCCGGCCCGGCCGCCGCGCCGTCGTAGCCGCGGACCTGACCGCCCTATGCGGTCCGAGGCGACCTATCGGAGGTGTTCTACGGCGTCGAGCATGACCTGGTCGAGTTCGAGGTCCGCCGGGGTGAGCTGGCCGTTCGCCTGCCGCTGGCGCACTTCGACCGCAGTCTCAGCCCGGTCGTGATGGACATCGGACCGGTGCTGCACCTCGACGACATCGTCGGCACCAAGGTCGCCGCGATGGCGACTCGCGCCTATCCACGCGACTTCATCGACGTTGCCGGCGCCCTGGTGCGGTACACCCGTAAGGAGCTAGTCGATCTGGCTCGACAGGCCGATCCGGCGCTTACCGACGAGGAGCTCGCTGAGGCGATGCTGCGCCTGGATCGCCTCGACGACTGAGCGGGATCCGGTGGAAGGCGGTGATACACCTGAGTCGCCTTGCCGGACTGAAGAGCGCGCCCGAGGAGGTTGCGCCTGAGCAGGCAGGTCGGTCCACCCGGAGCCGCCGCCGTGGATGCGGAGGTGGTTGACCCGTACTGCCTGCGGTTGAGGGAGGCGGCGGCGCTGCTGGCCGGCCATCCGTGGCGGCGGTTCGCGGTGCTCGGTGACAGCGTGGCCCAGGGTGTCGGCGAGCCGGTCCCTGGCTACCGCCGCCTCGGCTGGGCCGACCGGCTGGCGGGGGCGCTCGCCGCGCACCGGCCGGACCTGGCCTACCTCAACCTTGGCGAGCGGGACCTGCGGGCGGCCCAGGTGCGCGAGCGGCAGCTGGCCGCCGCGCTCGCCTTCGCGCCCGACCTCGCCCTCATCGCCTGCGGCGCCAACGACGCGCTGCGCCCCCGCTACGACCCGACCGTGGTACGCCGCGAGGTGACCGCGATGGTCCGAGCCCTGCATGAGCGCGGCGCCGAGGTGCTGACGGTCAGCCTGTTCGTGCTCTCCGGATACCCGCGCCGCCCGCACGGGCTGCGCCCACCACTCGCCGGGCGGCTGCGGCGGCTGGCCGAGGACGCCCGGGTGCTCGCCGGGGAGCTGGGGACTGTCCACATCGACCTCGCCGGGCACCCGGCCGAGACCGACCCGAGCCTCTACAGCGGCGACGGCATACACGGCAACGACCGCAGCCACGCGATCGCGGCGGCTGAGGCGGTCCGGCGCCTCGGCGCGTACCTCGGGAACCGGTGGCCTTGATCATTGGACGCCCACCGTGAAAACCTCCGGCGTGTTTTCACGGTAGGTGTCCAATGATCAGTCGATGCATCTACATCGGTGAGAGCGGGCGCGCTGTGGGTGGTCAGCCGGTCTTGGCGACCTCGCGTACTGCGGCCGTCAGCTGCTCGCGGCTGGGCTGGACGGCCAGGTCGAGCTCGAGGGCGAAGGGCAGCACCGCGCCGTCCGGGCGGGTCACCCGGCGCGGCGGAGCCACCAGCCGCATCTCCTCAGCCGCGGTCGCCACGACCTCCGCGCCGAGGCCGCAGGAGCGGTTGGAGTCGTCGACCACGACCAGCCGCCCGGTCTTCGCCAGCGACCGGGCCAGCCCCGGCCAGTCGAACGGGTAGACCGTGCGGGGGTCGAAGACCTCCACCGAGATCTCGTCGCCCAGCAGCTCGGCGACTGCCAGCGCGTCCTGCACCAGATGCCCGACCGCGACCACGGTCACGTCGTCGCCCTCGCGGTGCACCCGGCCCTGGCCGAGCGGCACCGGGCCGAGCGCGGCCAGGTCCACGTCCTCGCGTACGCCGAGGGAGCCAGCCGGGGCGAAGACCACCACCGGGTCGGGGTCGCGGATCGCCGAGACGAACAGCCCGTACGCGTCCGCGGGCGTGGCCGGCACCACGGTCTTCACCCCGACGTGCGCGAAGAGGCCGTACGGGTGGTCGGAGTGCTGGCCGGCCCAGCCCGTCCGCGAGCCGGAGCCGGGCACCAGGTAGGTCACCGGCACGCTGGTCTGCCCGCCGGTCATCAGCGAGAGCTTGTGCGCCTGGTTGGCGACCTGCTCGAAGACGAGGAAGAGCAGCGAGGGGATCTGGAACTCGACCACCGGCCGCCGGCCGGCCATCGCGGCACCCGTGGCGAAGCTGGTGAACCCCTGCTCGGAGATTGGCATGTCGATCACCCGGTCCGGGCCGAAGCGCTTGAGCAGCCCGGTGGTGACGTTGGCGACGCCCACCCCGATGTCCTCGCCGAGCACGAACACGGCCTCGTCGCGCGTCATCTCGTCGCCGAGCGCGCGGCCCAGCGCCTTGAGGTAGGACAGGATCGTCATCACACCACCCCCGGGCGGGTACGCAGGCCGTCGGCGTACAGGTAGTCCAGCGCGCCGGACGGGTCGGGCTTGGGGCTCTCGCGGGCGAACCGGACCGCCTCGTCGAGCACGGACTCGACCTCCGCGTCGATGCGCTCCCGCACCTGCACCGGCAGCCGGGCGCCCTGGATCTGCACCGGGTCGCGGGCGCGGCCCAGCGCCACCTCCTCCTCGGTGCGGTAGCGCGGGCGGGCCTTGTGCTCCCAGGTGTGGTGTGCGTCGTAGCGGTAGGTGTGGCACTCCAGGAAGGACGGCCCGCCTCCGGACCGGGCCCGGGCGACGATGCCGGCGGTGGCGGCGAGCACCGCCTCGGCGTCCATCCCGTCGACCTCGGTGGCGGGGATGCCGAAGGCGGCGGCCCGGCCGGTGATCGTGCCGGCCACCGCGTCGGCCACCCGCATCGTGGTGGCGATGCCGTTGTTCTCGCAGACGAAGATGACCGGCGCCTGGCGCAGTGCGGCGAGGTTGAACGACTCCAGCAGCACACCCTGGCTGACCGCGCCGTCGCCGAAGAAGGTCGCCACGACCCGGTCGGTGCCGGCCTGCTGGCTGGCCCATGCCGCGCCCACGGCCATCGGGCCGGCCGCGCCGACGATGGCGTTCGCGCCGAGGATGCCGACGCTGAAGTCGGCCGCGTGCATGGACCCGCCGCGGCCCCGGTTCAGCCCGGTCGCCCGCCCGGCCAGCTCGGCGAGCATCCGCGCCGGGTCGCTGCCCTTGGCCAGCACGTGCCCGTGGCCCCGGTGGGTGCTGGTGATCAGGTCGTCGCGGCGCAGCGCGCCGCACACGCCCGCGGCGATCGCCTCCTGCCCGAGGTACGGGTGGATGCCGCCGACGATCTCGCCGGAGCGGACCAGCTCGATCGCGCGCTCCTCGAACCGGCGGATGAGCCGGACCATCCGGTAGAGGTCGGCGGAGTCAGGCATGCTCGGTCCCTTCAGATCCGCATGGCCTCGACCACGCCGCCGGTCTGCCGACCGCTGACGTGCCGTACGGCCAGGACGTCGAAGCCGGTCGCGGCGAGCAGCTCGCGGTACTCGACCCCGGTGCGGTCGAACCCCTCCAGCGT
Source organism: Micromonosporaceae bacterium (assembly GCA_035649895.1). Lineage (GTDB taxonomy): Bacteria > Actinomycetota > Actinomycetes > Mycobacteriales > Micromonosporaceae > DASSUC01. The sequence goes on from DASRIS010000135.1 coordinate 30,013, forward strand.
CACCAGCATGAGCAGGTCACCCAGGCCGGCCGCCGCGGGGCCGCCGGCCGCCGTGCCTCCGCTGGGCGTCGGGGCGTCGGCGGTCGGTGGCGGTCCGGCTTCGGGCAGCAGCTCCTCGAGCACGACCAGCCGGGCGCCGGGCGGCGCCGCCGCGTGCACCCGGCGCAGGATCTCCAGCGCGTGCTCGTCGTTCCAGTTGTGCAGCACCCGCGCCAGCACGTAGACGTCGCCACCGGCGGGCACCGCGTCGAAGAAGCTGCCCTCCACAAAGCTCACCCGGTCGGCGAGGCCGGCCTCGCCCAGCCGGGCCCGGGCGGCGGCCACCGCATCCGGCCGCTCCAGCAGCACGCCGCGCATCCCCTGGTACGCGGTGAGCACCTCGGCGAGCAGCGTACCGTTGCCGCCACCGACGTCGACCAGCGTTGCGACGCCGGACAGGTCGCATGTGGACAGCCCGGCCGGCACCGGCTGGTCGCCCATCGACCCGATGAAGATGCTGGCCGCGTCCGGGTTGTCGTCGAGGTACTCGTAGAACGGCCGGCCGTAGACCTTCTCGAAGGCGGGGGCGCCGGTGCGTACCGTGTGCATGATCTCGGCGAAGGAGCGGAGCACCTCCTCGCCGTGCATCAGCGCGACCAGGTGGGTCGAGCCCGGGGCGTCCGAGCGCAGCAGCTCGCCGGTGCTGGACAGGGCGAAGGTGCCCGGGCCGGTCTGGCGCAGCACGCCGGCGCCGGCCAGGGCGCGCAGCAGCCGGTGGAGCACCCGGGGGTGCGCGCCGGTCGCTGCGGCCAGGTCGTCCACTGCCCGCGGGCCCGCGGCCAGCAGGTCCGGTACGCCGAGCTTGACCACGGCGTAGCAGGCCTGCCCCAACCAGGCACCGGACAGGATGCCCAGCAGCTTGCGCCGGGCAAGGCTGCTGGTGCCGGCGGACATGGGACCTCCAGGTGGTGGTTGCGGGTGCCGGGCGCGCCGCGTCAGGCCGCGGAGCGCCAGGTCACCGGGCAGTAGTCGGGGTCGGCGTAGTCGGGCTGCCCGTCCGGCGTACGGCGGACCAGCACGTCGTGGTTGTACTCCACCACCGAGCCGTCGCTGAGCTGGAACGGGCGGTACGCGTTCTCGCCGTCCTGCAGGTGGAACGAGACCGCCCGGCGCGGCCGGTCACCGCGGTTCGGCCCGCTGCCGTGGTAGATCCGGCAGTGGTGGAAGCTCACGTGGCCCTTTGGGATGACCATCGGGACCTTGCGCACCTCGGCGTTGTTGAAGTCGGCGTTCTCCTCCAGCAGGTGGTCCAGGTCCTGCCGGTCCCGGGCGGCGAAGTGCCGGCTGGTGCTGTCGTTGGCGCCGGTCTCCTTCCACAGGTGGCTGCCGTCGACCATGGTGATCGTGCCGAGCTCCTCGTCGCAGTCGTGCATCGGGATGAACGCCGTCAGCATCCGCTCCGACGTGCACGTCTGCCAGTAGTGCTTGTCGAAGTGCCAGGGCACGACGTTGGTCGGCTCGTCCGGCCGCGGCGGCTTGTAGATCAGGGTCGCCTGGAAGACCCGGATCTCGTCGGCCCGGGCGAGCCGCGCCGCGACCGCACCCAGCAACGGCTTGCACAGGATGTGCCGGATCGCCTCGCTCTCGTAGTGGATGTAGTCGTTGTGCCGCTGGACCGGCCCGTCCGCAGGCTCCCAGTAGGCCAGGTGCGCCGGGCGCACCGGTAGGACCCGGTCCCGCTCGCCCGCGTAGAAGCGCTCGCTGGCGGCGACCAGCTCGTCGACCTCGGCGTCTGAGAACAGCTTGCGGGACAGGTACCAGCCCCGTTGGGCGTACGACTCGACGTCCGCGGCCGAGGGCAGGAGCTCACGCTCCTCCTCGGTCAGCGCGAACCGCCCGGTTAGCGACGTGGACACTGGCATTCCTCCAACTCCGTTGTTGGCTGTCGAGTAGGTCATGGCGTGCTCCGCCCGTAGTCGTGGGGCGCCTCAGCCGAGGCCAGCCTCGGTGATCTCCCGCAGGCCGGCCAGCTCGCGCTCCTTGGCCTCGTAGAGCGCCTTGATGTTGCTGCTGCCGAAGGTGCGCGCGCCGTGCCGCTCGATCAGCTCGAGGAAGAGGGTCCGTCGATCGTGCATGGACTGCGTGAAGATCTGGAACATCTGGCCCCAGTGGTCCTGGTCGACCAGCACGCCGGCCTCGCGCAGCGCGCTCACCGGCAGGTCGACCGAGCCGAGCCGCTGCTCCAGGACGTCGTAGTAGCTGCCCGGTGTCATCGCGAACGCCACACCGCGGCTCGCGAAGGTGCGCACAGCGCTGATGATGTCGCCGGTGCGGAACGCCAGGTGCTGTACTCCGGCGCCGCCGTGGCGGGTGAGGAACTCGTCGATCTGGCCGGGGGTGCGGCTGGTGTCGGGCTGGATCAGCGTGAAGGTCACCTCGCCCGACGGGCTCTGCACCACCTTGGACTCCATGCCCTGCTCGCCGACCTGGATGTACTCCTCGAAGATCTCGGCGAAGCCGAAGGCGCTGCGGTAGAAGCCGACGGTGGGCTCGAGGGTGCCGGCCGGCAGGCAGATCGCGGCATGGTCGACCGCCAGCAGCAGGTCGCTCCCGTCAGGGGAGGCCGTTGCGGCGGCTGAGGTCGGGGCCGTGGCGGGCGGGGCCGTGGCGGTGGCCGAGGTCGGCGCCACGGCGGTGGGCGGGGCCGTGGCGGCGGGGACCGGCACGATGCGGCCGGGCAGGAGCTCCCGGCCCGGGCCGTGCCGCTCGACCAGCTGGTGCACCACGTCACCGAAGCCGGACACGGTGGCGGTGACCACCCGGCTCTCCCCATCCTGATGGGTGTCGGGCGGCGTGACCGCGGTGGCGCCCTGCGCCACCGCCTCGGCGAACGCCGCCGACGCGTCCACCGTCCCGAAGGCGACCACCGCCACGCCGTCGCCGTGCCGCGCCACGTACTCCGTGGCCGGGTGGGCGGCGGTGCGGCCGGCGGTCACCAGGATCTGGATGTCACCCTGCCCTAGCAGGACCGATTCCTGGTCCGGCAGCCCGGTCTGCGGGCCGCCGCGCCCCTCAACGCGGAAGCCGAGGGCCGAGCACAGGTAGTTGGCTGTCCGGTCGGTATCGCCGACGAACAGCTCGACGTGGTCGACGCCGAGGATGCTCATTGCCACCCCTCCCTTTCCTATCCGGCAAAGGCCGCCTCCCCAGGTCGAGGCCTCAGCTGTGCCGTCCTTCCGCCCGGGTGGTCCGGGTCGAGGGTGGGCCGAACACCAGGCTGACGTTGTGCCCGCCGAACCCGAACGAGTTCGACAGCGCGTACGCGATGCTCTGCGACCGCGGCGTCTTGCGGATGTGGTCAAGATCGCACACCGGGTCCGGGTCGTCCAGGTTATGTGTTGGTGGCAGCTGCGCCCGGAGCATGGCCATGAGCGTCGCCGCCGCCTCGATGACCCCGGAGGCGCCGAGCATGTGGCCGGTCACGCCCTTGCTCGAGCTCACCGCCGGGCCGTCCGCCCCGAAGACCGTGCGGATGGCCAGCGCCTCGGCCGCGTCACCGAGCTTGGTGCTCGTACCGTGGGCGTTGACATAGCCGATGTCCCGCGGGGCGAGGCGGGCGTCGGCCAGCGCGCGCCGCATGCACTCGGCGGCGCCCGCGCCGTCCGGGCGCGGGGTGGTCGGGTGGTGCGCGTCGGTGGTGGCGCCCCAGCCCACGATGTCGCCGTAGGCCGCGGCGCCGCGGGCGTCGGCGTGCGAGGCCCGCTCGAGTACGAAGACGCCGGCGCCCTCGCTGAGCACGAGGCCGTTGCGGCGGCGGTCAAACGGCCGGCAGGCCGCGGTCGGGTCGGGCCAGTTGCGGGCCAGCGCCCGGGCGTTGCGGAAGGTGTCGGCGAGGGTGGGAAACAGCGGCGCCTCGCTGCAGCCGCAGACCACCACGTCGGCCTCGCCGGCGCGCAGCAGCCGTACCCCCTCGCCGAGCGACTGCGCACCGGCCGCACAGGCGGTCGCGATCGACGAGGTGTAGCCCATGATGCCGTACTTGATGGCGATCCGGGCGGTGCCCATGTTGGGCAGCATGCCGGGCAGCAGGTAGGGGCTGACCCCGACCCGGCCGCGCTCGGTGCGCGCCACCACCTGGGACTCCAGCATCGCCAGGCCCCCGGTGCCGGAGACGATGGCGGCGATGCGGTACGGGTCGACGTCGCGCCCGACCACCAGGCCGGCGTCGGCCAGGGCATCCTCGGCCGCCTGCATCGCCATGATCACGTACCGGTCGACGACGCGCGCCTCGATCGCCGGCATGAACGCGTCCGTGTCGATCTCCGGCCCGATCCCGGCCACGTCCACCGAACCGGCCACCGGATGCGTCTCGGGCGGCCGGCGCAGCCCCGACCGCCCGTCGCACATCGCCTCGAAGACCTCGCCCACCGCGCGCCCCACCGGCGTCACCAGGCCGATGCCGGAGACTACGACCGCGTCGTTCATGCCGACACCTCGCTTCCGCGCGTCGTTCATGTCGACACCTCGCTGCCGGCGCTCAGGTCGCCTGTGTCTCGGCGGTCGCCTGTAGCTGCGCGAGGTGGCGCTGGCGCATGAGGAACTTGCGCACCTTGCCGGTCGGCCCGACGATCAGCTGGTCGTCGGGGACCGCCACCACCCGCCGTAGGGTCGCCGCGACCGCCGGGTCCAGGGCGGAGCGCACCGCCTCGGTGCGGTCGGCGTCCGGGTCGGCGTTCTCGTCCAGCGAGAGCAGGACGTCGGTCACTGCCGAGCCACCCTGGCGCACCGCGACCACCGTGCAGTCGCGCACGTCCGGGCTTCGGGCGAGGATGCGCTCCTCGGTCATGGCGGTGTAGAGCCAGGCGCCGTCGCCGAGGTCGACCGCGTCCACCGCGCGGTCCATGTGGTAGTAGTAGCCGCTCTCGTCGCGGTACATCAGGTCCCCGGTCAGGTAGTAGCCGCCGAACCGGCAGCGGTACGTGGTGACCGAGTCGTTCCAGTACCCGAGCGAGAGCGTTGGCGAGCGCAGGCCGCAGTGGCCCACCTCGCCGACCGGCACCTCGTCGCCGGTGGCGAGGTCGAAGAGCTTGATGTCGGCGAACACGTGTGGCCGGCCGACGCAGCGGCCGTACCGGTTGGTGTCGGTGCGATGGGTGATGTGGAACGCGGAGTGGCCCATCTCGGTGGAGCCGATGCCGTCGATGAAGCTGGAGCCGGGGACCCGCACCACGCCCTGGCGGGTGACGATGTCGTGGCTGCCCACCGCCACCAGCGGGCGGATATGCGTCTCGTGGGCACAGTCGCCGGTGTTGAACCAGATCGCCACCGAGCTCAGGTCGCGCTTTGTCAGGTCGTAGCGGGCCAGCTCGGCCCAGGTCACGGCGAAGCCGAAGACCCCGGTCGGGCGCCACCGCTCGATCGCGTCGAGCAGCGCCGCGCCGTCGTTCTGGCGGGAGAGGAACAGCAGCTCCGCGCGGTTGCACAGGGCCTGGTTGACGGTGAGGATGCCGGCCGTGTGCGGCGCCGGCAGCGCGGAGAGCACCCGCTCGGTGCCCTGCGCCCGGGGCACCGACAGCCGGATCCGGCGGGTCGCGGCGAAGAGGCTGGAGTGCGAGTGCGCCACCGCCGTCGGCATCCGGGTGGTGCCTGACGAGTGGGTGATGGCGACCGGGTCGTCGGCGTGGTGGCGGTAGTGCGGCGGTGCCGCCGCCGGGTCGCCGCCGCCCAGCTCGGCCAGGTCACCGAGGATCGGCACGCCGAGGTCGTGCCCTGCCAGCTGCTGGCGGTGCGCGGCGTCGGTGAGCAGCCCCGCGCCGCGCAGCCGCCGGATGTACTCGGCCGCCACGTCGCCCGGAATGTTCGGGTTCATCAGCGCCGGGATGGCGCCGAGCCAGGTCAGCGCCATGAAGCTGAGGAAGCAGTCGGCCGCGGTGGTGGCGTAGACCGCGACCGGGTCGCGGGGGCGCACGCCCCGCTCATGCAGCCAGGCGGCGCGTGCGGCCACCCGCTCGTGCAGGACGCCGAGGGTGAGCGGCTGCCAGGCCGGGTGGCCGTCGACGGCGACGTCGAAGGTGATCCCCGGCCCGTCCGGCGGCGCCCCGTGCTCGACCAGCTTGGCCAGCACGTTGCCGGCGCCCAGGTCGGGGTCTCCGGCGAGGGCGGCGCGGATGTTCTTAGCCGTCACGCGTGGGCTCCTTCATCCGTTACCTATGAGCACGGCGGCGGCCCGGTCCGGTTCACCGTCCAGATAGGACTGGTGAGCGAGGACCACGAGCGCCTCGTCGGCGTCACCCTCCTCGATCAGCTGGGCGGCCACCGCCAGCCCCTCCTCGGCCGCGGACAGGCACACGACCGGCCCGGCCAGGCCCCAGCGCGCGGCCAGGTAGCCGGCGACCGCGTTCGGCACGGACTGGAAGAACAGCAGCGGCGTCACCCGGGTCCCCTCGTCCACCGCCCGGGCCACCCGGACCGCGCCGGACACGTCCCCGAGGGGGCTGAGCAGGACGATCGCCGTACGCTCGCCGCGCGCCGGGTCGACCGGCGGCTCGCCGTAGCGCGCGCGCAGGCACCGCTCGGCCGCCTCGGCGACCAGCGGGCTGAACGTGGACTCGATGAAGCCGGGCAGCCCGGGCGGGCGGTCGTCGTACGGCGACTGCGGCCAGCACCCCTCGGCGAGCACCGCCAGCCCGCCGGCCGTGGCCCGCTCGGCCAGCGGCCGGGCGGCCGAGGGGGGCGGTGCGAACGCGGGCGCGGTCATGGGGCACCTACCAGCAGTGCGGTGTTCGCCCCGCCGAACGCGGCGTTCAGGCTGAGCGCGTACTCGGGGCTGACCGTGCGCGGACCGTCCACGATCACGTCGAGCCGGCACTCGGAGTCGGGAGCGAGGAAGCCGGCGTTGACCGGCAGCCGGCCGTGCCGTACCGCGAGCACCGTGATGACCAGCTCGAGCAGGCCGGAGGCCTCCAGGGCCTGCCCGTGCACGGACTTGCTCGAGCTGATGGGGACACCCTCGGCGTACCCGCCGAGGGCCCGGTGGATCGCGGCGGCCTCGGCCCGGTCGCTCTGCGGGGTGCCCGAGCCGTGCGCGTTGACGTACCCGATGTCGGCGGGGGTGGCGCCGCCGCGGTCGAGCGCGGCGCCGATCGCGCGGGCCAGGCCCGCCCCGTCCGGCCGCGGCTGGCAGACGTGGTACGCGTCGCCGGCACGCCCCCAGCCGGCCAGCCGCGCCAGCACCGGCGCCCCGCGCCGGCGGGCCGCGGAGCGCGCCTCCACCACGATGGCGGCGACCCCGTCGCCGAGCAGCAGGCCGGTGCGGTGCGCGCTGAACGGCCGGACCTGCCCGTCCTGGGCCATCGCCCGGCCCGCGTCGAAGAGTGCGAACTGGTCGGACTCGACCAGGTAGCCGGCGGCCACCGCGACCCGCGGCAGCCGGCCCCGGGCGACCAGCGCGGCGGCGTCGGCCACCGCGGTGCTCGCGGCGACACAGGCCGAGGTGTACGCCCGGACGCTGCCGGACAGCCCGCACTTGGCGGTCACCGCGGCGGCGAGCGAGTCGGCGCCCAGCCCGCCCTTCTCCGCGGCTGGGGCGCGGGCCAGCGCCGGGTCACCGTGCACGGCCAGGAACAGCGGGCAGCCGGCCCGGTCCGCCGGGCTCAGCTCGGCCGCGTCGCACGCCTCGTCCACCGCGCCGACCAGCTCGTCGAGGAGCACCGGCGAGCCGGGCAGGGTGGCCGCGACGTCCACCCGGCGGGCGCTGACGTCGAAGCGGCTTATCCGCTGGAACGCCGACTGTCCGGCCAGGGCGGCCGAGAACAGCGGGTCCACGCCCCGCCCGAAGGCGCTCAGCGCCGCCATGCCCGACACCACGGCGGCCTCGACCTGCGCGGCGGCTCCGGGCTCCACCCGGCCTGCTCGGGTCTCAGTCATGTGCCGCCTCGCGTGCCGTCGGAGGCACTGCCTGACGCAGCACCTCCACCGCGCCGGAGACGGTACTCATCCGCTCCAGCTGGTCGTCGCTGAGGTCCAGCGACACTCCGTAACGCTGTTCCACCTGATGCACCAGCCATACCTGCTCTAGTGAGTCGATCCGCTCGTGCACCTGCTCCGGGGTCCGGTTGCCGAGCGTGGCGAGCATGGCGACCACGTCCCCTCGGTCGGGTGCCGTAGCCATTCAGTCGCCCGTAGTCTTTGCCACCAGGTCCGCCTCGCCGGTGCCCGCGCTGTCCATGCGCTCGGCCACCGCCGCGCAGAACTCTCCGACCGTCATACCGGCCAGCTCCTCGGCCTCCTCCTCGCTGAATGCCACCCCAAACCTGTCCTCGACCCGCACCGCGAGCTCGGCGAGCGCGAGCGACTCCAGGTCGGCACCTGCCGGCCCGAGCGTCGTGTCGTCGTCCACTCCGCTGACGTCGTAGTTCATGTCCCGCAACGAGTCGATGACGAACTGGCGAATCTCATTGGTCATGGATGGACTTCCCTCCTTGGCAGATGCCCGGGCCTGGGCGGCCTCCACCGGACGCGGGGGCGGTACCCGGTCGGCATGGCGGGCGGTGGCTGCTCACCGCGCCTGCTCCCGGTGCTCGTCAGCGGGCTTGGGCTCGGCGGCCCGCAGCGCCGTGCGGTCGCGGACCAGCTTGCCGGTGGCGGTGCGGGGCAGCTCGTCCACCACGTGCACCACCCGGGGCCGCTTGTACGCGGCGAGCTGGCTGGCCAGTGCCTCGTCCAGCTGCCCTGCGGCGGACCGGTCGTGCAGGACCACGTACGCCTCGATCGCGCCGTCGAACACGACCACAGCGTTGGCGACGCCCGGCAGGGCGGCGAGGGTGTGCTCGACCTCGGTCAGGTCCACTTTCAGCCCGCCCACCGACACCTGCGAGTCGAGCCGGCCGAGCACGGTGACCAGGCCGGTGGTCGGGTCGACGGTGCCCGCGTCCCGGGTGTACAGCCAGCCGTCGCCCCACCGGGTCGGGTCGGACAGGCCCACGTACGGCGACGCGGGCGCGCTGACGAGCAGCTCGCCGCCTGACTCGCGCACCCGTAGCCCGGGCGCTGGCAGCACGGCCGGGCGGTGCTCGCCGAACAGGTCAGTGGCGATAACCCCGATCTCGGTCATGCCGTACATGTTGCCGAGCCGTACGCCGTACCGCTCGACGAAGGCGCTGCGCACCTCGGCCCGGACCAGCTCCCCGCCGGTGGTCATCCCGGCCAGCTGGGGCAGGCGGGGCGGCTCGGCCACCGATGCCAGCACCTCGATGTGGAACGGCACGCCCAGGAGCGTAGCCGGCGCATTGCTGCGGGTGACCGCGCCGAAGATGCTGTCTGCGGTGGCCCGTTCGGGGATGTCCAGTCGTACCCCTGCGTGCAGCCCGTAGAGCAGGCCGCCGACGAGACCGAGCACGTGGACCATTGACGCGAGCACCACGATGCGCTCCCCGGCCCGCGGCACGCCAGGGATCTGCACGTAGCGGTGGACCTCCTCGGCGAGGTTGGCCGCGGTCCGGCCGATGACCTTGGAGGGGCCGGTCGACCCGGAGCTGAGCTGGATCACCGCGTGCGGCGACTCGGCCGGGGCGCCCGTGCGGGGCACGATCTGCGGGTCGACGTTGAAGAACGCGCGCAGCCGGCCGGTGACCGGGCTGGCGGGCGCCACGACCAGCTGGGCGCCGACCCGCTCCAGTGCCCTATCGATCTCAACGGGGGTCAGCCGGTAGTCGAGTAGGGTGGCCTGGGCACCCACCCGCCACGCGGCGAGCAGGCTGGTGACGAACGCCAGCGAGGGGGGCAGGCACAGCGCGACGGTGCCGCCCGGCCGCAGGCCGGCCGCTGCCAGGTCGTCCTGGCGCGCGGCAACGAGCGCCCGCAGCTGCCGCCGGGTCAGCGGCTCGTCTGCACATAGACAGATTTCGCCGTCATTCCCGAAAAGCAGCACATCATCGACCCAATGCGGGTCCAGCCTGTGTTCCACGTGGTGCATCTCCGAACCTCGGACCTAATGGAGGCTCGGCTAGCGCGTCGCCATCCGTACCCGCCGCCATCTCGGCGACTTTGCCGAAGCGTAGCGACAAGGGTGATCGATCTCAAAGGTTGGATCTTGGAAGCTGATATCTCCATTTCGCCGGAGTGCACACAGTACTTCGGCTTTCGCGTACGGTTAGATATTTGGCCCTGGTCCGTTGATGATTGGCCGGCCGGGTCGCGGATTGCCCGGCGCCCGTCGCATATTGGGCCGGGTCGGCGCCAAGCATTTCATAGGCGCCCGAAACACCCCGGCGCCCGGGTCCCCCCGGCGCCCGGAACGGCCGGCGCGCCAGGGGCGGTCGGCGTCCCGGCGCGTCAGGAGTGGTCGGCGACCAGCTGGGCCAGCCGCCGCACGCCCTCGTCCACCTGGCCCGGGTCCAGCCAGCTGCACGACAGGCGGATCGACCCGGCACCGCCCTCGCCGAGGTAGAAGAAGCTCATCGGGGTCCACAGCACGCCGTACTCCGCGGCGGAGCGCTCGAGCAGCTTCTCGTCCGCGCACACCGGTGCCTGTACCACCGCGAAGAAGCCGCCCTCGGGCACGTTCCACCGGATCCCGCGGCGGGAGCGCCCAGGCTCGGGGAAGTACCGCTCCAGCGCCGCGAGCATGCTGCGCAGGCTCTGCCGGTAGAAGAGGATCTTCTCCTGGTTGGCGGCGCGCAGGCTGTGCCCGGCGGAGACCAGCATGCCGCCGATGACCGCCTGCGTGATCGGCGAGGTGTTCACGGTCAGCATGCTCTTGACCGTGGACAGCTCGGTGGCGAGCAGCGTGCGCTGCCCGGCGGAGTCGACCACGACCTGGTCGGCCACGATGAACCCGACCCGGGCGCCGGGGAAGCACGACTTGGCGAACGAGCCGAGGTAGATCACCCGGCGGTCGGTGTCCAGCGACTTCAGCGTCGGGCGCACCTCGTCGGTGAGGCCGAACAGCCCGTATGGGTCGTCCTCCAGCAGCAGCAGGTCCTCGGCGGCGGCCACCTGGAGCAGCTGGCGGCGGGCGGCAACGGTCAGCGAGATGCCCGACGGGTTGGAGAAGTTGGGCACCACGTACAGGGCGCGGGGGCGCCGGCCGCTGGCCCGTACCGCCTGGGCGGCGGCGGCCACCGCGGCGGGGGAGAGCCCGTTGTCGTCCTCCCGTACCGGGACCACCTCGACGCCGAGCAGGCGCGCGGCGCCGGTGATGCCGACGTAGCACGGCTCCGCGGCGAGGATGACGTCGGCCGGCCCGGCGCACAGCCCGCGCAGCACGATGACCATCGCCTCCTGGCAGCCGACGGTCACCGCGACCGCCTCGGGCGGCACGTCGATGCCCTCGTCGGTGGCGAGCAGCCGGGCGATGTCCGTGTGGATGATCCCGTTGGTACGGCCGTACTGCAGCAGCAGCCGGCGCACCTGCTGCTGGGTGAGCCCCTGCTGGCCCAGGTGCTCCAGGTAGACCTCGAGGTACCGGCCGGAGTCCTGCGCGGTGTAGAACTCCTCGTACGGCCGCCCGGCGGCGAGCGAGATGGCATCCGGGAAGCGGTTGGCGATCTCGTTGAGGAAGTTCATCGAGGCCGCAACCGGGTCGCAGACCGAGACGTGCAGCTCCTCCCGTGCCAGCTCCACCACGGGTTACCGCCTTCCTACGCGAGTACGGGTCCGAGACCGGTCCTGCCGGCGACCGCGCTGCGGTCGATGCCGCTCAGGGTAGGCCGTCCGGCCAGCGCCATGGTGTGCGCCAGCTCGTCGCGCAGCAGCCGGAGCAGGTCCGCTACGCCGTCGCCACCGGCCGCCGCGAGCGCCCACAGCACCGGCCGGCCCACCAGCACCGCCTGCGCCCCGAGCGCCAGCGCCGCGAACACGTCGGTGCCGCGGCGCACCCCTCCGTCGAAGAGCACCGGGCACGCCCCGTTGACCGCGCCGGCCACCTCGGGCAGGGCGTGCAGGGCGGCGGCGACCCCGTCCAGCTGGCGCCCGCCGTGGTTGGACACGATCACCCCGGCGACGCCGTACTCCACCGCGCGGGTGGCGTCCTCGGCCGTGACGATGCCCTTCAGCAGCAGCGGCAGCGGGCTGACCTTGCGCAGCCAGGCGAGGTCAGCCCAGGTCACGGAGGGGTCGAACGCCTCGTCGGCGTGCCGGGCCAGCGCTGAGGAGCCGGGGCGGCGCTGGTGCATGGTGGCCATGATCTCGGCGGGCACGTTGGCCGCTGCGATCGCCGGGTCGAGCGCGAAGTTGTTGCGCAGGTCGCGCAGGCGCAGGCCGATGCGCGGGGTGTCGACGGTGAGCACCAGCGCGCGGAACCCGGCTGCGGCGGCCCGCTCGGCGAGGCCGGCCAGAACCTCGCGCCGGCGCAGCCAGTAGAGCTGCAGCCAGAGCGGGCCGGTGGCCGCCTGCGCAACCTCCTCCAGGGTGCGGCTGGCCAGCATGCTCACCACGTAGAGGGCCCCGGCTGCGCCGGCGCCGCGCGCGGTGGCCACCTCCCCGTCTGGATGGGCCATCCGGTGGTACGCCGTTGGCGCGACCGCGACCGGCAGCGCGACCTCGCAGCCGAGCACCGTGGTCCGGGTGGGGCAGTCCGACACGTCGACCAGCACCCGGGGGCGCAGGACGACCTCATCGAACGCCCGGCAGTTGGCGTCCAACGTCCGTTCGGTGCCGCTGCCGCCGTCGAAGTAGTCCCACGCCTGCGCGGTCAGCCGCTCGCGCGCGGCCTGCCGGTAGTCGTCGACGCTGAGCACGGGACCGGAGCCTACGCCTTGCGCGCCCGCCCGGGGGCAGCGACCGGTCCCCCGGCGACCGGCCCCACAAGGCGCGGGCCCCGGGGCGCGGCGTGCGCGCTCCGGGACCCGTGACCGGCCGGGGCCGGTGTCTTGCGCGGCTAGGCCTGACGGATCAGGCCCGAGGGGTCAGATCCGCCACAGCGGGATCGCCGCAGCCATCGCCTGCGAGCCGACGTCATTGGGGTGGATGTGGTCCCCGCTGTCGTACTCGGCCCGGATCCGGGTCGGGTTGGCCGGGTCGGCGAGGACCGTGTCGAGGTCGATCACGACGCCGAAGACGGTCGAGCTACGCAGCCAGTTGTTGACCTCCTGGCGGACTGCCTCCCGCTCCGGGGTCCACGTCGTCCAGCCCTCGAACGGCACGATGGTCAGCGCCACCGTCCGCAGGCCCCGCTCCTTCATCTGCACGGCGAGCTGGTGCAGGCCCTCGATGATCTCGGCGGCCGGCACGTCGTTCAGCACGTCGTTGGTGCCCAGCTGGACGATGACCGAGCGCACGCCGGTCTGGCCGAACACATCGGTGTCAACGCGGGACATGGCGCTCTTGCCGTTGGCACCGATCGAGCTGTCGCGGACCGTGTTGTTGCCGGAGATCGACTGGTTGATCACGCCCGGGTCCAGCAGGGACGGCGTGGTGTTGACGATCCGCTCCGCGAGGTAGTCCGGCCACCTCGTGTTCGAGCCGAAGGATGACGTGAAGCCGTCGCTGATCGAGTCGCCCATCACGACCACGGAGCCGTACGCGGAGGTGTTGAGCACGTCGACGCCGGCCAGGAGGTACCAGCTGGTCGTGGTGAGGGTGAACCCGGTGCCCTCGGCGTTCATGGTCTGGTCACCGGCGTAGACGTAGGTGTTCTGGCGGGCCTGCCAGTGCCACGCCACCGAGCCGGTGGCGACCGGCAGGTAGAGCGTGACGATCAGCTCCTGCAGGGCCGGTACGGCCAGCGACACCGGGTCGCTGAGCAGGTCACCACCGCGGTAGATGGTCCCCGACAGGCTGCCGGCGAACGTCAGCTCGCGGATGGTGGCGGGGTCGACGTCGTGGCGCTCGGGAGTGCTGGTGTTCGGTAGGGCGACCGTGGCGTGGCCGAGCTTGGCGGCCTGCACCCCGAACGAGTTGCTGAGCCTGACGCGCACCGCCTGACCCGCCACGGACGTGCGTACGCTCATCCGGATCGACTCGTTGGTCAGGCCACGGTTGGAGACGCCCCCGGTGCTGGGCGGGACCAACGCCGCGCCCCAGGTGCCTGTCCAACCGCCGTTGACGATGTCGGCCTGGCTACCGCTCGCGCCGGCCGCGAGCGTCGCACCGGAGACCGCCACAACGGTAAGCCCGGCCAGGATGCGCCGGGTAAAGGAGTTAGTCACGTCGTGAACCTCCCTCGAGCAGCCAGCTCCAGTGCTGGCGCCCGGTTGTATCGGACGTCTCACGATCGCAGATGCCCATAAGCGATGTTCAGATGCCTCAATCGACATGGTGTCGCCGATCGGACAATCTAACTTGTCCGGTCTGTCGATGGTGCGGAGCGCCGGTTGTGTGCGATGGAACCATCGCAATATGGCCGACGCTATTGATAGAGAAATGTAGATACTATTACATCCGCTCCGTCCGCGGGTAACCTCTGCTCAGCCGGGACCTGGAGGGACGGAGGCGACGGTGGCCGACAGTGCGAGGCGGGCGGTGCTGCGCAAGGGGCTGCGCCTGCTGGTCCGCGCAGTGCGGGAGGAGCCGCGGATCTTCACGGTCGCGCTGGCCGGCGCGGTTCTCGTCAGTGTGCTGACGGTCGGCAGCGCGTACGTCATGGGCACGATCGTGGCGCGGGTGGTGGCCCCGGCGCTGGACCGTGGCGAGGCCGACGCGGGCCTGCTCGCCCTCGCCGCGGCGGCCCTGGTGGGGGTGAGCCTGCTCAAGGTCGTCGGGATGGTGGGACGCCGGCTCGGCTCCGGCTACATGCACATGCGGCTACAGGCCAGCTACCGCCGACAGGTCACCCACCGGTACCTGGAGCTGCCGGTGGCCTGGCACCACCGGCACCCCACCGGCGCGTTGCTGTCCAACGCCAGCTCCGACGTCGAGTCGTCCTGGCTGCCGGCGAACACGCTGGCGTTCGCCCTGGCCACGGTCGTGATGCTGGCCGCGGCGCTCGGCTCGCTCTTCGTCACCGACTGGGTCTTCGGGCTGATCGGCCTAGCCGTCTTCCCCACCCTCTTCGGGCTCTACCTGGTCTACTCGCGCCAGGTGGCGGCGAGCTACGCCAACGTGGCCCAGCTGCGGTCCGAGGTCGCCGCGATCGCCCACGAGAGCTTCGACGGCGCCGTGGTGGTCAAGTCCATGGGGCGGGAGGCGCACGAGACCGCCCGGTTCGCCGCCAAGGTGGCGCAGCTGCGCGACAAGCTGGTTGCGGTAGGCCGGGTACGCGGCCTCTACGACCCGATCGTGGACTCGCTGTCCAGCATCGGCACGCTCGCTGTGCTGCTCGCCGGCGCGTGGCGGCTGCGGGACGGCGCGATCGGGGTCAGCGAGCTGGTCAGCGCCGCTTTCGTGTTCGCGCTGCTGGACATCCCGGTACGCGCCATCGGCTGGCTGCTCACCTCGCTGCCGTTCGCGGTCGCCGGCTGGGACCGGGTGCAGCAGGTGCTCACCGCTACCGGCCGGATGGAGTACGGCGAGACCGTGCTGGCGCCGGCCGGTGGCTCATCCGGCGACGCCCCGTCTGGTGATGCGTCCGGCGGTGCCCCGTCCAGCGGTGCGCCGGCTGGGAGCCTGCCGGCGCAGCTGCGCTTCGAGGGGGTCGAGCTCGCCCACGAGCCGGGGCGGCCGGTGCTGCGGGAGGTGTCGTTCACCCTGCCGGCCGGGCGGGCGCTGGCCCTGGTCGGCCCGACCGGCTCCGGCAAGTCCACCATCGCCTCCCTCGCCGCCCGCCTGGTGGACCCGACCGCCGGCGGCGTCACCCTCGACGGGGTGGACCTGCGCCAGCTCACTGCGGCCTCGCTGGCCTCGACCGTGGCGCTGGTGCCGCAGGTGCCGTTCGTCTTCGACGACACCGTCCGCGCCAACGTGGCCCTGGACCGCGCCGGGATCGACGACGAGCGGGTGTGGGCGGCGCTGCGGGCGGCGCAGGCCGACGGCTTCGTCGCCCGGCTGCCGGACGGCCTCGACAGCGTGCTCGGCGAGCGCGGCGTGGTCCTCTCCGGCGGGCAGCGGCAACGGCTCACCCTGGCCCGGGCGCTGGCCGGCCAGCCCCGCCTGCTGGTTCTCGACGACGCCACCAGCGCGGTCGACCCGCGGGTGGAGGCGGCGATCCTCGCCTCGCTGCGGGCTGGCGGCGCGCCCGGTGGCGCAGCCGGTGGGCCCGGCCACTCGATCCTGGTGATCGCGTACCGGCGGGCCACCATCGCCCTCGCCGACGAGGTGGTCTACCTCGACCAGGGCCAGGTCGTCGCCACCGGCAGCCACGCCGAGCTGCTGGCCAGCGTGCCGGGCTACGCCGACCTGGTCACCGCGTACGAGAAGGCGGAGGCGGAACGGGTGCGCACGCACGCGTACGACAGCGAGGCCGAGCCGGCGCGTGCGGCGGTCTCCGGGGCTGCGGCGTGACCGGCAACCGGGCCGCGCCGTCCGGCGGCGACAGCGGCGAGTCGATCGGGCGTACCCTGCGGCGCGGGCTGGCGCTCTCCCCGGAGCTCTACCGTGGCCTCGCCGTCACGCTCGTGCTGGCGACGGTGATGACGGCTGGCCGGGCGGCGGTGCCCGTCGCTATCCAGCTCGGCATCGACACGGGGATCCGGGCCCCCGGCGGCCCGGACCTGCGCGTGGTGACGACAGTGGTGGCGGTGGCCACCGGGGTGCTGCTGCTGACCTCGGCCGCCGGCTACCTGATGTACCGCCGGCTGTTCACGGTCAGCGAGACCGCGCTCGCCGCGGTGCGGGCCAAGGTCTTCCGCCACCTGCATGACGTGTCGATGCTGCACCAGCAGACCGAGCGGCGCGGCGCCCTGGTCTCGCGGGTCACCGGCGACGTTGACCAGATCACCTTGTTCATCCAGCTCAGTGGCGTGGTCCTGCTGATCTCCGCGGGCCAGGCAATGGTCGCGACCGCGGTGATGGCCGCGTACTCGTGGCAGCTGGCACTGGTGGTCCTCGCCGTCTTCGCGCCCGCGGTGCTGGTGATCCGGGCCCTCCAGCAGCGCCTAGGCGGCGCGTTCAGCGAGGTGCGCCGCCGGGCGGCGGTGATGCTCAGCATGGTCTCGGAGAGCGTGGTCGGCGCCGAGGTGATCCGGGCCTACGGGGTGGCCGGGCGCAGCCGGCGCCGGCTGGACCACGCGATCGAGCAGCACCGGCTGGCCCGGCAGCGGGCGCTGCGGACAACGGTGGCCAGTGCGTCGATCGGCGAGATGGGTGCGGGCCTGGCCCTGGCTGGTGTCGCCGTCGTCGGGGTGCTGCTCGGTGTCGGCGGTGCCCTGACCATCGGTGAGATCACCGCGTTCCTGCTGCTGGTGACGCTGTTCGTGCTGCCGGCGCAGGTGGCCACGGAGATGCTCAACGAGATGCAGGTGGCCGTCGCCGGCTGGCGGCGGGTGCTCGATGTGCTGGACATCCAGCCCGATGTGGCCGACCCGCCGGACGGGGTCGAGCTGCCGCCCGGTCCGATCGAGGTACGCCTCGTCGGGGTGCGCTTCGCCTACCCGGCGACCGGTTCGGGCGGCAACGGAGCGCAGCGGGCGGCTGGGCCGCTCGTGCTGCAGGGCATCGACCTGGACATCCCGGCCAAGGCCCGGGTGGCCGTGGTCGGTGAGACCGGTGCCGGTAAGACCACCATCGCCAAGCTGCTGACCCGGCTGATGGACCCGACCGACGGGCAGGTGCTGCTGTCTGGCGTGCCGGTCGACCGGGTCCGGTTCTCGTCGCTGCGGTCGCGGGTGGTGATGGTGCCCCAGGACTGCTTCCTCTTCGACAGCACAGTCTCGGAGAACGTGCGCTTCGGCGCTGCCGGCGTCACCGACGAGCAGGTGGCCACGGCGTTCGCGGAGCTCGGGCTGGCCGGGTGGCTGGCCGGGCTGCCGGAGGGGCTGTCCACCCGGGTCGGCGAGCGCGGCGAGTCCCTGAGCGTGGGGGAGCGGCAGCTGGTCGCGTTCGCCCGGGCCCACCTGGCAGCGCCGGACCTGCTCGTACTGGACGAGGCGACCAGCGCGGTCGACCCGCTGACCGAGGTGCGCCTGGCCCGGGCGATCGACGCCGTCACCCGGGACCGCACCACGGTGACGATCGCGCACCGGCTCTCCACTGCGGAGGGTGCGGACGAGGTCGTCGTCGTCGACGACGGCCAGGTGGTCCAGCGCGGCCCGCACCGGGTCCTGGTCGCCGACCCCGACTCGGTCTACGGCCGCCTGCACGCGTCATGGCTGGACAGCACAAGTGCGAGCGCGCCCGGGTGAGCTCGCTGCGGCCCGCATTGATGAGCGGGTGCCGCAGTGGTGGCTTGCGGTGGTGCCCGTATCAGTGGCTCGCGGCGGTGGCTCGGGGTGGTGGCTCGGGGTGGTGGCTCGGGGGTGGTGGCCTGCGGTGGTGGCTGCGCGGCGGGACTGTTCCGACCGGTCGGGGAGGGGGTGCCCGGCCCTTATGCTCTGCACCATTGCGGCTAGCAGAGCTGGACAGGTGCAGTGCCTCACCGGCCAGCATCGGCATGCAGCTTTGCTCGCGTAGATGGTGCAGAGCATAAGGAACTTGCCGCATACCCCCCGCCCCCCGCACCATCCCGGCGCCTTGGAGCGGCGACGAAGGAGCCGACCACCCGACAGCTACTTGGCTGGCGCTCCGGGCGCCTATCCGGGCAGGCACTCCTCGACTACGTCGGCTGCCCGGACGGCGCCGCCGGCCTCGCTCATCCGCTGTCGAAGCTCGCTGATCCGGCTCGCCATCCGGTCATCGGTGGCCACCCGCTCGACCGCCTCCCGCAGGACCTGCGGGGTCAAGCCGGTGGCGGTCAGCCGTACGCCGATGCCGAGCTGGGCCACGCGCACCGCGTTCTTCTCCTGCTCCGGGGTGAACGGCACCACCACCTGCGGCACTCCCACCCGCAGCGCCTCCATCACCCCGCCCATGCCCGCGTGCGAGACGAAGACGCGGGCGTGCTCCAGCACCGCGAGCTGCGGTACGACGGTGCGTACCTCGACGTTGTCCGGGGGCGGGCCCAGGCTCGCCGGGTCGAGCCGCTCGCCGACGGCGACCACCGCCTGCCAGGGCGAGCCGGCGAAGGTCTCGAAGCAGGTCCGGTAGAAGTCGGGGGCGCGGTTGTTGATCGTGCCGAGGCTGACCAGCGCCACGGGCCGGCCGTCCGGCGGGGGCTGCCACGCCTCCTCGAGCCCGACCGGGCGCACGCACGGCCCGACAAAGCAGTACCGCTCGTCGAACGCGTCCCCCTGGTACTGGAAGAACCGCGGGAAGAAGGCCAGATGGCGGTGCGCGACCGGGGCCAGGAACTCCTCCGGCTTTATCGGCAGGCCCTGAGCCTTGAGCAGGGTGTCGAGCCGGGCCAGGTAGGCCGGGAAAGCGGGATGGGTGGGGTCGAACGCGGCCGTGTCGTCGGCCAGGGACCAGCGTTCGTTGGAGACCAGGACCGCCCAGGTCTCGACCGTGGGGACGGCGAGCTTCGCGGCGAGGATCCGGGCGACGAACGCCATCCGGTCGTGGACCACCAGGTCCGGCCGGTCCTTCCGGAACACCGGCTCCAGCTGGGGCAGGGTCACCTCGGCTTCGTGCAGGAAGTTGAGCAGGCTCTGCCCGACGTAGGCCGAACCCTGCGGGACCCGGGGGTCGGGGTCGCTGTCGGCCGGCCGGGTGGTGCGGTACGGCACGACGGTGGCGCCCATCGCCTCGATGAGCCGCGCCCGCTGCGGGACCGAGGCGTACGTGACCCGGTGGCCCCGGCGGACGAGCTCGGCCACGACCGCGAGCGTTGGGTACAGGTGACCGGCGGCGGGGATGTTGAAGAACGCGATATGCCTGCCCATGCCCTAAGCCCTCGATAGAGACCGTCGGTCGCCCGGCCCGGCCGCCTGGTGCCGTTCGGGCCGGCCGCCTAGTGCGCGTTTCCCTGGCTCACCGCCGCCGGCTCCTCGGCCTCGCTGCGCGCTGCCGGCTCCTCGGCCTCGCTGAGCGTCGCCAGCTCGGAGAGGCGGGCCTGCGGGTTGTCTACCGCGGCGCGCAGCAGCCGCTCGAACCGCCGGGCCATCGCCTCGGCCGTGCCCTGCTCGAACAGCGCGCTGTCGTAACGGAACAACAGGTACAGCCCGGTCGGGCCGCGCCAGGCGTCAACCACCAGGTCGTGGATGATCGGCGGGCTGCCCAGGTGGAACGGCTCGATCGTCAGGCCGGACAGCTCGACCTGCTGGATGTCGAACTGCGTACGCATCACGAAGATTACCTGGAAGACCTGGGTCCGGCTGCGGTCGGCGGGCAGGTCCAGCTCGGCGACGATGCGCCCGAAGGGGACATCCTGGCAGTCCAGCGCGTCGATGGCGGTGCCGCGGGTGCGCGCCAGCAGCTCGCGGAACGTCGGGTCACCGGAGAGGTCGGCACGTATCGCCACGGTGTTCGCGAAGAGCCCGACGAGCCGCTCGACCGCCAGCTGGGTGCGCCCGGCCAGCGGCGTGCCGATGCAGAAGTCGTCCTGCCCGCTGCAGCTGCCGAGCAGGGCCTCCAGCACGGTGAGCACCGCCATGAACGGCGTACACCGCTCGGTCTCGGCCAGCTGCTCCAGCCGTTGGGCCAGCTCGGGGTCGACCCGGCGCCGCACCTCGGCGCCCCGGGTCCCCTTCTCCGCCGGGCGGGGCGCGTCCGTCGGCAGCTCCAGCGGGGGCACCCCGGCCAGCTGCTCCCGCCAGAACAGCAGGTCCTCCTCCTGTTCGGCGAGAGCCGCCTCGGTCTGCTGCCACACCGCGAAGTCGCCGTACTGCACGGGCAGCTCGGGCACTGCCGGCTCGGTACCGGTCACGAACGCCAGGTAGAAGGCGCGCATCTCGTGCTCGATGATGTCGATCGAGGTGGCGTCCGAGATGATGTGGTGCATCGTCAGGCACCACACGTGGTCGTCGTCGGCCAGCCGGACCAGGCACGAGCCGACCAGCCGGTCCTTGGTCATGTCGAGCAGCACGTTCTTGCGCGCCGCGATCAGCTCCCGGGCCCGCTGCGGGCGCTCCGGCTCGGGCGCGTCGCTCACGTCCAGCAGCTCCACCTCGACATCGCTGGTCGGGGTGACGACCTGGGCCGGGTCCTCGACGGTGCCGACGAACCGGGTCCGCAGGCTCTCGTGCCGGTCCACCACCGCGCGCACCGCGCGCAGCCAGGCGTCCACCACCAGCGGCCCGCGGATGCGCAGGGCCACATAGATGATCGGCGAGGCGTCCCCTGAGTACGACGTGCAGAGGAACCAGATCCGCTGCTGGAGCGCTGAGAGCGGCAGCTCGACCAGGTCCGGGTCGCGGCGGCCGAACTGCGCGCCAATGCCGGCGTCGGTAGGGCTCTGCACCTGGTCACTCCTTCTTCGCTCCGCGGCGGGGCTTTACTCCTCTGCGAGCCTCACGACGGTCCCGGGCGGGCGGCGGTGCCCTCGCTCACGCCTGCGGCCAGGCCGGGGACCGCCCCAGGTACGCGACGAGCCGCTGCCCGACCGGGGCGTCGGCGGGCACGTCCACCTTCACGCCGAACGCCTTGTCCGGCCGCTGGTACGGCCAGCGCAGCGCGATCCGCAGCGCCTCCTCGGCGAGCTCCGGGTCGACCTCGGTGGGGTCGGGGGCACCCAACGACCGGGCCACGTCCCACCCATGGACGAGGTAGTCGACGAAGTGCATGCCGAGCGCGACCTGGGCCGGGAAGGCGCCGTAGCCGTACACCTCGAGCTTGCGCCCGGCCAGCCCGGGCGCGGCGAAGGCCTCGGTGACCAGCTTGGCCGACTCCTGGTACGCGGCGGCCGGGTCGGCGCCGAGCTCGGCCTCCTCCCACGTCTGGCGTCGCGCGGGCAGGCCCTGGGCGGCGGCCGCCCAGCCGTGGTTGTGCGCCACCATGTGCCGCAGCAGGTTACCGAGCGTCCAGCCGGCGCACGGGGTGGGCAGGTCCAGCTGGCCGGCGGAGGCTCCGGACACGACGCGGGTGGTCAGCTCGACCGCCCGCCGGTCGAGGTCCACCCGCCGGTCGAGATCCAACAGATCCATGGGTCCCACCGTACCGCCCGCGGGTGCCCAGCCAGAGCGACCGATCGGGCGCCTGGCGCCGGTCGTGCGGGCCTACCCGCACGTCACGGCCAGCGTCTCGTACCCCCGGAACATCAGCTTGGTCGGCACCCCCGGGTCGCCGGCCAGAGCGAGCTTGGGGAACCGCTGGAACAGCCGCGGGAACGCCAGCTGGCCCTCGACGCGGGTGAGCAGGGCGCCCAGGCAGAAGTGCGGACCGGCGCCGAAGGACAGCGGCCGGTTGTCGCTGCGCAGCGGGTCGAAGACCGCCGGGTCGGCGAAGCGCCGCGGGTCCCGGTTGGCCGCGCCCAGCGCCACCACCACGGAGCTGCCACGGGGCACCGGCACCCCGTCGACCTCGGTGTCCGTGGTGGCGTACCGGATCAGGAAGTGGGTGGGTGGCTCGTAGCGCAGGATCTCCTCCACGTACGACGCCGCCAGCTCCGGGCTGGCGCGCAGCGCGGCCAGCGCCGCGGGCCGGGCCAGCAGCAGCCTCAGCCCGCAGCCGAACATGTGCGTGGTGGTGACGAAGCCCGCGTTGAACAGCGCGATCAGGTTGGCCAGCAGCTCGTCCTCGGTGAGCCGCCCGCTGCCTTCCACGTCTGCCGAGACCAGGGCGCTGACCAGGTCGTCCTGCGGGTCGACCCGCCGCTTCGCGGCCAGCTCGGCGAAGTAGCCGCGCAGCTGCTCGGTTGCCTCGTCGGCGGCCTGCATGTTGGCCCAGGTGCTGCCGTCCAGCTCGAAGATCTCGCTGAGCGCCCGCACCAGCGGCCGGAACCAGGCCCGGTCCTGCTCGGGCACCCCGAGCAGCTCGCCGATCACGTTGCTGGGCAAGGGAAAGGCGAGCTCCGCCATGAAGTCCACCGGCGCGCCGGCGGCGGTCAGCTCGGCCATCCGGTCCAGCAGCTCGTCGGTGATCCGCACGATCGCCGGCTCCAGCGCGGTCACCCGGCGGGTCGTGAACGCCTGGTGGAACAGCCGGCGCATCTCGGTGTGCACGGCACCGTTGACGAAGAACACCGAGTCCTTCAGCACCCGCAGCACCGTGTGGTCGCGCCAGTGCGGCACCGCGCCGTCCATGTAGTCGCTGTCCATCAGCTGGAAGGAAGGGTCCTTGAGCACCCGGTCGGCGGCGTCGTAGCCGTACACCATGAGGTCGTAGTGGTCCCGCACCGGGTCCAGCCGGGCGGCGGTACCGCGCTCGTGCAGCTGGGCGTAGTAGGCGTACGGGTCCTGCCGCCACCGGGCCGACTGGAGCTCTTTCAGTGAGACGTCGGCCTCCATCGCCTCAGGATAACGACGGCCATCGACGCATCACACACCCGGTCAGAACTGGGTCGTCACTCGGCCGGGTCACTCCACCGTCACGGACAGCCGTTCGTACCCGCGCAGCACGAGCTGGCTCCGTTCGTCCGGTTCGCCGTGCAGGGCCAGCCGCGGGAAGCGGTCGAGCAGCATCGGCAGTGCCAACCGGCCCTCCAGCCGGCTGAGCGCCGCGCCCAGGCAGTAGTGCACGCCGCCGCCGAAGGACAGCGGCTGGTTGTCCGGCCGGCCCGGCAGGAAGGCGTCCGGGTCCGGGTAGCGGGCCGGGTCGCGGTTGGCCGCGCCGAGCAGCACCAGCGCGGTGCTGCCGGCGGCCACCGGCAGGCCCGCCGCCTCGGTGTCGGCCAGCGCGCGCCTTACTCCAAAGTGGACCGGTGGCTCGTACCGGAGGATCTCCTCGACGTACGCGGGAGCCAGCCCGGGGTCGGCGAGCAGCGCGGCCCGCTGCTCCGGCCGCTCCAGCAGCAGGGCCAGCCCGTTGCCGAGCAGGTGGGTGGTGGTGACAAAGCCGGCGTTGAACAGGGTGATCAGGTTGGCCAGCAGCTCGGCGTCGTCGAGCTGCCCGGCCTGCTCGGCCTGCGCCTGGACCAGCGCCGAGACCAGGTCGTCGCGCGGCTCAGCGCGCCGCTCGGCGGCCAGCTCGGCGAAGTAGCCGGTCAGCTCGACCGCGGCCTGGTCGGCGGCTGCCAGGTGCTTCCAGATCGCCGGCCCCAGCTCCAGCAGCGCGCCGATCGCCAGCACCCGGGGCGGGAACCAGGCCCGGTCCGGCTCGGGCACGCCGAGCAGCTCGCCGATCACGTCGCTGGGCAGCGGCAGCGCGAGCTCGGCCATGAAGTCCACCGGCGCTCCGCCGGCGCCCAGCGTGGCGAGCCGGTCGAGCATCTGCTCGATGAGCCGGACCACCGCCGGTTCCAGCGCGGCCACCCGGCGGGCGGTGAACACCTGGCTGAACTGGCGCCGGACCCGGGTGTGCCCGGGCGCATTGGCGAAGAAGATCGAGCCGTACAGGGTGCGCAGCGCCGGGTGGTCCCGCCACTGCATCCGGCCGCGGTCCATGTACTCGGCGTCCAGCATCCCGAACGCCGGGTCGCGCAGCACCGACGCGACCGCGTCGTACCCGTGCACGACCAGGTCGTACCGGTCCCGGCGCGGGTCGAGCCGGCAGGCCGGACCCTGCTCGTGCAGCTGCGCGTAGAACGCGTACGGGTTGCGCCGGCCGTCGCCGGACAGTAACGGCCGGAGCGAGACAACGGTTTCCACGGCGGTACCTCCGCACTCAGCCGGCGAGGGCGAACGTCTCGGGCAGGACGAGGTCGGGCGTGGCGGTGCGGGACAGCGCCGCGATGACCCGGGACAGCTCGTCCGGGTCGAAGCTGCCGTCCGCCGACTGCACGGCGGCCCGGGACACGCTGCTGCCCGCCTGCGAGTCGCCGGCCAGCAGCCGGTCCACCACCGGGGCCGGCAGCGCGGGCAGGCCGCAGTAGCCGAACAGGGCGGCGAGCACGGCGTGCGGGGCCGCGGTCAGCTCCTCGTAGCGGACAGCGAACATCGGCACGCCGCGCTGGCGCAGGTCCAGCGCCCGCTCCATCAGCCCCACCCAGTGGCAGGCCATCGCCTCGACCGGGGTCAGCAGCCGGCCTTTCGCCGCGCGGTACGCCGCCAGCAGCGGCAGCAGCCGGCCCAGCCGGTCCTGCACCTGGGCCTGCTGGTCCTCGGTCTGCGGTTCGCGTGGCCCGAACGCCCGCATCGTCGAGCGGCTCCAGGCGTGCGCGCCGCGGTACAGGAACACGTTCGTGGCCGCCGGGAACTGCTCGTGGAAGACGCCGGCCAGCTCGACCACGAAGCTGCGGAACTTGATCGCTATGCGGTGGTCGGCGCCCGCGCCCGCCTTAGCGCCCGCGCCCGCGCGCGCCCGCGCCTCCGCGTCTGCGCAGACGAGCCGGGTGCAGCTGCGCACCAGCCGGCTCAGCTCGCCGGGGTCGCACTGGCCGGTCTCGCGTAGGGCGACCAGCTGCGTGAGCACGTCCGGCTCGGCCAGGCTGAGCACCCCGCCGGCCTCCGCGAACGCCCGGCTGACCAGGGTCGAGCCGCAGCGCCCGACCGAGTAGACCAGGACCAGCCGGGCCGGGTCGAGCTCGACCGCCTCCGCCAGCTCGTGCAGCGTGTCGTACCCGACCGCGACCAGGCCCTGCGCCGCCTCGTACTGGGCCTGGAAGTAGAACGGGGCGGCCCGCAGGTCAACGTGGGCCGGCACCTGTACGAAGATCGCCTCGCGCCGCTGCGGGTCCAGGCAGTAGAGGCTGAACGTCGCCGAGGAGAGCACCTGTCGCGGGTCAATCGGCCCATCGTCGTGGTACCGGAAATGATCGGCGCTCACTAGCGCCATCGGGTATGGCCTGACCTTGGCGTCAAGGACGAGCCGGCGGGCGCTCATAGTCGCTTATCATCGCCGCAGTTCAAGCCATGCGAAAGGAGCTGTCGGTCCCATGCAGACCGGCTGTGCGGCCACTACCGAGGCCACCGACCCGTACTGTCTGCGGGCCGGGGAGGCCGCGGCGCTGCTGGCCGGGCACCCCTGGCGGCGCTTCGCCGTCCTCGGCGACAGCGTGGTCGAGGGGCTCTACGAGGCGACCGAGGGGTACCTGGAGCTGGCGTGGACCGACCGGGTGGCGGTCGAGCTGACCTGCCACCAGCCCGAGCTGGCCTACCTGAACCTCGGCGTGAGCAACCTCCGCGCGGCGCAGGTGCGCCGGACCCAGCTGGCACCGGCGCTGGAGTTCCAGCCCGACCTCGCGCTGGTCGCCTGCGGCGGGAAGGACGCCCTGCATCCCGCGTACGACCCGGACGCGGTCGACCGCGAGCTCATCGCGATCATCTCCGCCCTGCGCGAGCAGGGCTCCGCGGTGATGACCATGGGGTCGCTGGAGTGCGGGCCGCTGCCCGGCCTGCCGGAGGCGATCCGTGTCGGCGGCGTGGACCGGCTACGCCTGCTGGGGCGCCGCGTCGCAGCGCTCAGCGTGGCCTTGGATACCATCCACGTGGATCTCACCTCGCATCCGGCGGCCGGCCCCGACCTGCTCAGCAGGGACGGTCTGCACGGCAACGGACGCAGCCACGCCATCGCCGCGGCCGAGGCGGTCCGGCGGCTCGGAGCCCACCTCGGCAACAGCTTCGATCCCCGGTCGCCGGCCTGAGCCGTACACCTGACCGGAGGACCAATGTCCCTGCACCCCCAGGCGCAGGAAATGCGCGAGCAGCGCCGGCGCGCCGGCGCGCCGCAGCTCTACACGCTCACCGTCGAGCAGGCCCGCGAGGCCGACCTCGCCTCGATCCGGGCCGCCGGCGGCGACCCGGAGCACGTGCATGAGATGACCGACCGGCAGATCCCGGGGCCAGCCGGCGACCTGCCCGTACGCGTCTACCGGCCGGCGCCGGCCGGGCCGCTGCCGGTCCTCGTCTACTTCTTCGGCGGTGGCTGGACGCTGGGCAGCATCGACACCTCGGACGGGATCTGCCGGAGCCTGGCCAACGCGGCCGGCTGCCTGGTGGTGACCGTGGGGTACCGGCTCGCGCCGGAGGCGAAGTTCCCAGCCGCGGTCGAGGACTGCTACGCGGCCACCCGGTGGGTGGCCGAGCACGCCGCGGAGATCGGCGCCGACCCGGCCCGGGTCGCCGTGGGCGGCGACAGCGCCGGCGGCAACCTGGCCGCGGCGGTCACCCTGCTGGCGCAGGAGCGGGGCGGGCCCGACCTCGCCGGCCAGCTGCTGGTCTACCCCAACACCGACTACACCGCCGACACCGGGTCGATGCAGGAGAACGCCGACCCGTGGCTGTTCAACCGGACCTCGGTCGAGTGGTACTGGCGGCACTACCTGGCCCGGCCGGAGGACGGGCTGGACCCGCTCGCCTCGCCGCTGCGGGCCGAGAAGCTGGGCGGGCTGCCGCCGGCGCTGGTCATCACCGCCGAGCACGACCCACTGTGCGACCAGGGAGAGCAGTACGCCCACCGGCTCGCGGAGGCCGGCGTGCCGGTACGGCTGTCCCGGTACGACGGGATGGTGCATGGTTTCTTCGCGATGGCTGGGGTGCTGGACGCCGGGGGCGACGCGATCCGGGAGGCCGCCGAGCACCTGCGCGCATGGTTCACCGGCCAGCCGGCCCCGGCCGGCTGATCCCCGGCCGGCTGATCCCCGGCCGGCTGATCCCCTGTGGCGGGCCCCCTCGCCGGACCCGCGCGGGGACCCGCGAGGCGACCCGCGCCCGCCGTTCGGCCGCCTTGACACGGATATGGCCTTGTGCGACGGTGCGGTCACCGATCGACTTTGGAGGGCGGCGATGCTCGACGACGAGGAAGACACCCGCACCTACGCCGTTGTGGTCAACGACGAGGAGCAGTACTCGATCTGGTTCGAGGAGCGGGAGCTGCCCCCAGGCTGGCGCCGGGAGGGCGTCACCGGGAGCAAGACCGAGTGCCTGGAGCACATCGAGCGGGTGTGGACCGATATGCGTCCGTTGAGCCTGCGCCGGTGGATGGCTGAGCAGGAGGCGCCCGCCCAGCCCGGCTGAGCTGGGCGGGACCACCAAGAACGGCGCCGGGCCGGCCAGGCGGACGGCCCGGCAGTTCGCGTGCACCGGTAACGCCGTCCGCGCGCGGTGGGCGTGAGCGCGTCCACCGCGGCGGGTCGTTCCGCGTGGCCGGGTTCGGTGGGGGACCGGCACGGGCTCCGGCTGCCCACCGCAGCCGGGAGAGGACGATGGGGAGCGGCGCCATGCAGGTGGGTACCGAGGGAGGCAGCGCCGCCGCGCACCTGGCCGGCGCGGCGAGCGGGGCCGGCGCGGCGCGGGTGGCTCAGGCGGCTGACGCGGCGCGCGTGGCGGACCGGTACGCGCTCCTGCCGGCGCAGGCCGGGATGCTCTTCAACAACCTGAGCGGGCCGGCCGGGGTGGACATCATCCAGATCGTCATCGGCTGCCCCGAGCCGGTCGACCGGGCAGCCTGCGAGCAGGCCTGGCGCCGGGCGGTGGAGCGGCATCCGGTGCTGCGTACCGCGTTCGCCTTCCCCCGCGGGCAGGACCCGGTCCAGCAGGTGTACGCCGATGTCGACTTCCGGGTGGAGTGGCACGAGGTCACCGGCGGCGCAGGCGCGTACCTGGAGTCGTTCCTGCGGGCCGACCGGGCCCGCCCGATCGACATGTCGGTGGCGCCGGTGCTGCGGGTCAGCGTGCTGACCGCGCCGGAGCAGCACCTGACCGTGGTCACCTTCCAGCACGCCATTCTCGACGGCCGCTCGGTGCAGGTGCTCTTCGCCGAGGTGTACGCCGACTACGACGCGGTCCGCGAAGGCGGCGACCCGCCGGCCTTCGCGCCCCGGCCGCCGTACCGCGACTTCGCCGGCTGGTGGGAGAAGCAGGACCCCACCGCGGACCGGGCCTTCTGGTCCGACCTGCTGGCCGGGCACGCCGCGCCCGGGCCGCTGCCCGGCCAGCTGTGCGAGCCGCGCAACACGGCCGAGCCGGTGAGCGTCGAGCTGACCCTGGACGAGGAGGTCGCGGCGGCGGTACGCGCCGCTGCGGCGCGGGCCGGGGTGAGCGTCGCGACCATGGTCAATGCGGCCTGGGCGCTGCTGCTCAGCCGCTACCGCGGCGCCGACGACGTGGTCTTCGCGGTCACCCGGTCCTGCCGGCGCGGCACCGCCGACGGCGCCGAGGCAATGGTCGGCCTGCTCATCAACAGCGTCCCGCTGCGGGTGCGGGTCCGGGCCGGCGCGAAGGTCGCCGAGCTGCTGGCCGAGGCGGCCGGGCGGGTCGCCGCGGTCCGCGAGCACCAGCTCGCCCCGCTCGGGGAGATCCGCCGCTGGGCGCAGCTGCCCACCGGCGCGACCGACACGCTGGTGGTCTTCGAGCGCCAGCTGATCCACACCGCGCTGACCCGGGTCGACCCGCGGTTCGCCGGCCGCACCCTCACCGTGCACCGCCAGCCCAGCTTCCCGATGACGCTCTACGTCTTCGACGAGCCGGCCCCCCGGGTGACCCTGATCTACGACCGGTGCCAGTTCCTGCCGGCCGCCGCCGAGCGCATCCTGCACCACGTGCGGCAGGCGCTCGTCGCGCTCGCCGGGGACCCGGACACCCGGCTGGCCGACCTGGCGCTCGCCGACGCCGAGGAGCAGGCGCTGGTGACGCGCGGGTGGAACGCGACGGCCCGGCCGTACCCGCGGGACGCCACCATCGGGGAGTGCTTCGCCGCCCAGGCGGCCCGCACGCCGGACGCGGTTGCGGTGCTGGCCGCCTCCGGGGCTGGTGCGACCGCCGCCGGCACGACCCAGCTGAGCTACGCCGAGCTGGATGCCTGGGCCAACCAGCTCGCCCACCTGCTCCGAAAGCACGGCGTGGGCGCGGACGACCGGGTGGCGGTGGCGCTGCCGCGCGACGCCGGTCTGGTGGTGGCCCTACTCGCCGTGGTCAAGGCGGGCGGGGCCTACGTGCCGCTGGACCCGGCCAACCCGCCCGCCCGTACCGCGCTGGTGCTCGCCGACAGCGGCGCCCGGGCGGTGCTCACCTCGGGCGAGCTGGTCGCCGCGCTGCCGCCCGCTGACGGGGTACGGGTGCTCGCGCTCGACGCGCTCGCCGCCGACCTGGCCCGGCAGCCGACCACTGCCCCGCCCAGCCTGGCGCGGCCGAACAGCCTGGCCTACCTGAGCTACACGTCCGGCTCGACGGGCGTCCCCAAGGGCGTGGCCGTGCCGCACCGCGCGGTGCTGCGGCTGGTGCACGACCCCAGCTTCGTCTCGCTCGGCCCTGGGGAGACGCTGCTCCAGCTCGCGCCCGTCGCGTTCGACGCGTCCACATTGGAGCTGTGGGGCAGCCTGCTCACCGGCGCCCGGCTGGTCGTCGCCCCACCCGGCCCGCTGGTCCTGCCGCAGCTCGCCGAGGTGCTGCGGGAGGGCGGTGTGACCACGCTCTGGCTCACCTCCGGCCTGTTCCACCAGGTCGTCGAGCTGGACGTGGCCGCGCTGTCCGGGGTGCGCCAGCTGCTGGCCGGCGGGGACGTGCTGGCCCCGGCGGCGGTCCGCGCGGCCCTGCGGGCACGCGGGGGCCAGCCGGTCATCAACGGGTACGGCCCGACCGAGAACACCACGTTCACCGCCTGCCACCGGATGACCGACCCGGACGAGGTGCCCGACCGGGTGCCGATCGGCCGGCCGGTCCAGCAGACCACCGCGTACGTGCTCGACGGGCGGATGCGACCGGTACCCATCGGCGTGCCGGGTGAGCTCTACACCGGCGGTGACGGGCTGGCCCGCGGCTACGTGGGGCGGCCGGCGCTGACCGCGGAGCGGTTCGTGCCGGACCCGTTCGGCCAGTGCCCGGGCGGGCGCCTCTACCGCACCGGTGACCTGGCCAGGTGGCGCGCTGACGGGGTGCTGGAGTTCCTCGGACGGGTGGACGCGCAGGTGAAGATCCGCGGTTTCCGGGTCGAGCCGGGCGAGGTCGAGGCGGTCCTGCGGGGCCGGCCCGAGGTACGCGACGCCGTGGTCGTGCCGCGCGGGGGCGCCGAGGACCGCCACCTGGTGGCGTACCTGACCGCCGCCGAGGGCAGCGACCCCGCCGTGGTGGTGCCGGCCCTGCGCGAGTACGCCGGCCGAGCGCTGCCGGCGTACCTGGTGCCCGCGGCGTTCGTGGTGCTGGACGCGCTGCCGCTGAACGCCAACGGGAAGGTGGACCGGGCCGCCCTGCCCGACCCGGAACCGGCCGCGGGGGCAGCCGCAGCAGCAGGGGCAGCGGCAGGGACCGGGGCCGGGGCTGGGGCTGGGGCTGGGACATCGGCAGCGGCTGGGACATCGGCAGCGGCCGGGATATCGGCAGCGGCCGGGCCTACCGGCCATGCGCCGCCGGCCGAGCCTCGCTCGCCGGTGGAGGTGCGCCTGGCCCGCATCTGGGGTGAGATCCTCGGCGCGGAGCGGGTCGGGCGCGACGATGACTTCTTCGCCCGGGGCGGCAACTCGCTGGCAGCCACTCGACTGGTCTTCCGGGTGCGGGACGCGTTCGGGGTGGACCTGCCGTTGCTGCGGCTCTACCAGGCGCCCACGCTCGCTGGATGCGCTGCGGCGATCGACGAGCTGTCCGCGGCCCACACCGGTCCCGCTGGTCCGACCGGCCCGGCTGGCGTGGCCAGCCCTACTGGCGTGGCTAATCCCGCTGTCCCGGCTGGCCCGGCTGCCCCAGCGACCGGCGGGATCACTCGCCGGGACCGCTCGGCGTACCGCGTCGGTGGCCCGGCTGCGCCCCGGCGGGCGGCGCCGCCAGCGCCGGAGGAGCCCGCCGGGCCGGTCCGACCCGCCGCGACGATGCGGGCTGCCGAAGCAATCCGGCCTGCCGAAGCAATCCGGCCTGCCGAAGCGACCCGGCCGGCCGAGGCTGGGGCCGAGGTGGGGGCCGGGCTGCCCGCGCACCTGGTGCCGCTGGCGACCCGCAGGTGGGCCCTGTGGCGGTGGGTCTGCCTGCGCAGCGCGGGCTTCCCGTTCGCCCTGCACGACGCGCTCGCCAGCGCCGAGCTCACCGCCGCCGCCG
Source organism: Micromonosporaceae bacterium (assembly GCA_035649895.1). GTDB lineage: Bacteria > Actinomycetota > Actinomycetes > Mycobacteriales > Micromonosporaceae > DASSUC01. The sequence goes on from DASRIS010000135.1 coordinate 61,893, forward strand.
ACCGCCTGAACGCGGCCGAGGCCGCCCGAGCAGAGGGAGCGCAGGAGCTACGGCAGGCGTACCACCGTGAGCTTGCCCTCGCCGAGCGGCGGCTGGCGCACGGCCTGCACGAGGTCGCCGCCGACCCGCGGTTCCGGGAGGCGGTCGCCTGGCAGAACCGGCACGCGCTGCTGACCGGGGTCGACGCGCTGCTGCGGCGTGACCCGCAGACCGTGCCGCGCACCGGCCGCTACCGCAAGTACGAGGCCCTGGTCGCCAGCTACCTGCAGCGTTACTGCGCCAAGAACGACACGATCGGCTTCTACGGCCCGGTCGGCTGGACCGAGATCCGCGACGGCGCGCCAGCGGTCGAGGTGCGCCCGGTGCCCGGCGGCGAGCTGGCCCGGCGCACCGTCTACTTCGAGGACTGGGCCCTGCGCGCGCTCGCCGAGCAGTACGAGACCGCGGCGCGGCCCTGGCTGGTGCCGCGCCGGATGCCGTTCGTGGACGTGTCTCTGACGCCGGAGGGCTGCTGGCTGCGCGTGCCGTTCGCCCCGCCGGTGCCGGTCAGCCCGCTGGAGGCGCAGGTTTTCCAGCTGGTCGACGGGGTGCGCAGCGCGGCCGGGATCGCCGCGGCGGCGCTGGCCGGGCCGCAGGGCGCAGGCGCCGACCGGGACCAGGTGCTGCGGGTGCTCGCCGAGCTGCACGCCGCCCGGCGGATCGCGTGGACCCTGGACGTCGCCCCGGACGACATCCACCCCGAGCAGACCGTGCGGGCCCGGCTGTCGCAGGTCACCGACCCGGCGGTACGCGAGCCGGCGCTCGCCGCCCTGGACGAGCTGGAGGCGGCCCGGGGCGCGGTGGCGGCGGCCACCGGGGACCCGAGGGCGGTGGTCGACGCGCTCGGCCACCTGGACGAGACGTTCACCCGGCTCACCGGGGACGCGCCCACCCGGCGCGCCGGCGAGACGTACGCCGGTCGGACCCTGGTCTTCGAGGAGTGCCTGCGCCCCGACGACGTCACCTTCGGCCCCGGGCTGCTGGAGCCGCTGCGCGAGCCGCTGGAGCTGGTGCTCGAGGCGGCCCGCTGGTTCACCGCGGCCGGCGCCGCGCTGTTCCACCGGGCCTGCCTGGAGGTGTACCGGGAACGGGCCCGGGCCAGCGGGAGCCCGGTGGTGCCGTTCGCGGAGTTCTGGGTGGACGCCGGCGACCTTATCTTCAACATCCCGGACGAGCTGTCGCAGCCGCTGGTCAAGGCGTTGCAGGAGCGCTGGGCGCGGGTGCTCGCGCTGCCCCGGGGAGTGCGCCGGGTGGACCTGACCAGCGCCGCGCTGCGGGACGCGGTGCGCAAGGAGTTCTCGGTGGCCCGGCCCGGCTGGCCGGCCGCGGTCGAGCACAGCCCCGACCTGATGCTCGCGGCCAGGGACGCCGACGCGATCCGGGCCGGCGACTTCCTCGGGGTGCTCGGCGAGCTGCACCCGGGCGTGAACACCATGCGCTACGCCACCTGGGTGGCGTACCACCCCTCGCCGGAGCGCATGCGCGCGGCGGTACGCGCGGACCTCGGCCGGCCGGTGGTGGTGCTGGCCCCGACCGCGGAGCAGGGCGGCACCCCGGCGCGCCTGTCCAACGTGCTGGTCGCCGACGACGACACCCAGCTGGTATTCGCCCACGACAGCAGCGGGTACGACCCGCGGCGGGCGCTGTTCGTGGGCGAGTGCGACCTGGTGGAGGCCGGCGGGCGGCTGGTGGTGCGCCGCCGTGGCGGCGGGGGGGACCAGGACCTGGTCGAGGTGCTCGCCGACCCGCTGTCGCTGGGCATCATCCAGCTGTTCCGGATAGTGCCGAAGGCCGCGTACACCCCCCGGGTCACCATCGACCGGCTGGTGGTGCAGCGCGAGTCCTGGACGTTCCCAGCCGGGAAGCTGGGCTTCGCCGGGATCGTCGACGAGGCGCGCCGGTTCCTCGCCGCCCGGCGCTGGGTCACCGGGTGCGGCCTGCCCCGATACGTCTTCGCGCGGACCGCTGGCGAGATGAAGCCGATCTTCGTGGACCTGGCCAACCTCGCCTCGGTCGACCTGCTGGCCCGGGCGGTGCGCCGGGCCCGGCGCAACCGCGGGGAGCACGCGCCGGTCACCATCAGCGAGATGCTGCCGACGCCGGACCAGCTGTGGCTGAGCGACGCGCAGGGCCGGCGGTACACGTCCGAGCTGCGGATCTGCGCGGTGGACCGGACAGGGAGGACCTGATGGAAACCGAGGTCTACGAGCTTCCGGTCTCGTTCGCGCAGCGGCGGATCTGGCTGCTCGACCAGTTCGACCCGGCGGGCGCGGCGTACCTGGTGCCGTGGCGGGTGGACCTGGACGGGCCGCTGGACCCGGATGCGCTGGCCGCCGCGCTCGACACCGTGGTCCAACGGCACGAGACACTGCGTACGGTCTTCCGCAGCGTCGACGGCCAGCCGGTGCAGGTGGTCGGCGCGGGCACGGTCGAGCTGGGCCGGGTGGACCTGTCCGGCCGGGCGGACCCGCAGGCGGCGGCCGCGGAGCACGTGGCGGCCGCGGCCCGGCAGCCGTTCGACCTCGCCGAGGGGCCGCTGCTGCGGGCGACGCTGCTGTGCCTGGCGCCGCAGCGGCACGTGCTGGTCCTGGTCACCCACCATGTGGTCGCCGACGGCTGGTCGTTTGGCCTGCTCTTCGCCGAGCTCGCCGGCTGCTACGCGGCCGAGGTGGACGGCGTGCCGGCGAGCCTGCCCGAGCTCGCGGTGCAGTACGGCGACTTCGCGCTGTGGCAGCAGGACCGCTGGGAGGAGGGCGGGTACGCCGAAGACGAGCGGTACTGGCGGGACCAGCTGGACGGCGCGCCCACCACGCTCACCCTGCCGGCCGACCGTCCCCGACCGCCCCGGCAGTCGTACCGGGGAGCCTGCCTGGACGTGACCGTCCCGCCGGAGCTCGCCGAGGAGCTGCGGCGGCTCGCCCGCGGCAGCGGCGCCACGCTGTTCATGACGCTGCTCGCGGTCTTCGTGACCGTGCTGTCCCGTTATACCGGCCAGCGCGACCTGCTGGTGGGCGTACCGGTGGCCGGCCGGACCCGGCCGGAGACCGAGCACCTCGTCGGGCTGTTCATGAACACCCTGGCGCTGCGCGTGCGGCTGGGAGGCAACCCTTCCTTCACCGAGCTGCTCGCTGCGGTGCGCCGGGACACCGCGGCTGCCCTGGCCCACCAGGAGCTGCCGTTCGAGCGGGTGGTGGAGCTGCTCCAGCCAGAGCGCAGCCTGGCCCGCTCCCCGGTGGTCCAGGTGATGTTCGCGCTGGAGGAGATGCCGGCCCCGGGCACGACCGGTGGCGTGCGCTGGACGCCGTCCATTGTGGACAACGGCACCGCCAAGATGGACCTGACGCTGACCATGACCGAGACCGGTGGCGAGCTGGCCGGGCGGCTGGCCTACGACGCCGACCTGTTCACCCCGGAGTGGGTGGAGCGCTTCGCCGCCTGCCTGCTCACCGTCCTGCGCGGTGTGGTCGCCGACCCCTCGGTACGGGTCGGCGATGTGGAGCTGCTGCCGGTGCCGCTGCGGGAGCAGGTGCTCGGCGAGTGGGGCACCGGACCGGCGACCGCGCCGGCCGGGGACGTGGCGGCACTGCTCGCCGAGGCGCTGCACGGTCCCAGCAGCACCCGCCCGGCGGTGGTCGCCACTGACGCCACGGTCAGCCGGGCCGCCACGGTCAGCCGGGCCGCCACGCTCAGCCGGGCCGCCACGGTCCGCTGGGCCGGGCACCTCGGCGACCTGCTGCGCCGCCACGGCGTCGGCCCGGAGGTCCCGGTCGGGCTGTGCCTGCCGCGTACTGCCACGCTGGTCCCCGCGCTGCTCGGCGTCTGGTGGGCCGGCGGCGCGTACGTGCCGCTCGACCCGGCGTACCCGGCCGAACGGTTGCGGCTGATGGTGGCCGACTCCGGGCTGCGGGTCCTGCTCACCGACGCCAGCCTCGCCGGCCTGGTGGCCGAGGTGGCCGGCCCCGAGGTGACGGTTCTGACCGTGGACGCCGCCGGCTGGGCGGACGGGCCGGGGGGCGCCGGCGGCTGGGCGGACCGGCCCGAGGACTCCACCACCGGGGCGGGCGGGCCGCTGCCTGCACCACTGCCGGTGCCGCCCGAGGCGCTGGCGTACACGATCTTCACTTCCGGGTCGACCGGGCGGCCGAAGGGGGTCGGGGTGCCCCGTGGCGCGGTGGACACGCTGTTGCGGGCCTTCCGTTCCGCGGTCGGCCTGGACGCCTCGGACCGTCTGGTCGCGGTCACCACGCTGTCGTTCGACATCGCCGTACTAGAGCTGCTCCTGCCCTTGGTGTGCGGGGCGCAGGTCGTGGTCGCCGACTCGGACACGGCGGGCGACGGTGCGGCACTGCGCCAGCTCCTGGCGGACTCGCGCGCCACCGCCATGCAGGCCACCCCCGCCACCTGGCGCATGCTCGACGCGGCCGGCGGCATCCCGGCCGGCGTGCGGGTACGGCTCTGCGGCGGCGAGGCACTCCCCGCCGACCTGGTCGGAGTGCTGACCGCGGACGGGGCCGAGGTCTGGAACGTCTACGGGCCGACCGAGACGACCGTATGGTCCGCCGCCGGCCGGGTCGCCTCCGGGGCACCGGTCGAGGTGGGGCCGCCGATCCCCGGCACCCGGATGTACGTGCTCGACCCCGCGCTGCGTCCGGTGCCGCCCGGGGTCGTCGGCGAGGTGTACCTCGGCGGCGCCGGGGTTGCCCGCGGCTACCACAGGCGCGCCGGCATGACGGCCGAGCGCTTCCTCCCCGACCCGTTCGCCGACCGGCCGGGGGCCCGGCTCTACCGCACCGGGGACCTGGCGCGGTGGCGGGAGAACGGGCGCCTGGACCTGCTCGGCCGGGCGGACCACCAGGTGAAGGTGCGCGGCTTCCGGATCGAGACCGGTGAGGTCGAGGCGGTGCTGGGCCGGCACCGGGCGGTCCGCCAGGCCGTAGTCACCCCGCACGCCGAGGTTGACAGCGGTGGATCCACCGCCGGCTTGGTAGCGTACGTCGTGCCCACCGATCCCGCACAGCCCCCGGTGGACGTCGCTGAGCTGCGCCGGCATCTGCGGCTGCACCTACCGGAGTACATGATCCCTAGCGTGTTCGTCACGCTGCCGGAGCTGCCGCTGACCCCCAACGGCAAGGTGGACCGCAACCGGCTGCCCGCCCCGGTCTGGGGGGTCGACGAGACCAGCGACCACCAGCCGCCGCAGACCCCGGTGCAGCGCCGGCTCGCCGAGATCTGGTCCGAGCTGCTGCCGCTGGCCGGTCGCATCGGCATCCACGACAACTTCTTCACCCTGGGCGGCCACTCGCTGACCGCGACCCAGATGATCGCCCGGATCCGGGCCGCCTTCGGCAAGCAGCTGCGGCTGCGGGTGCTCTTCGAACGATCGACGATCGCGGAGCTGGCCGAGTTCCTCGAGCCCGGCGCTGCGAGCGGGACGCTGGGAGGCGTCGAACGGTCGCCGGTCGCCGCCTCGGCTCCCGTTGCCGACCCCGGAGCGGCAGAGGAGCTGCGCGGGCTCGCCGACGTCGACCTCGACGACCTGCTGCGGACACTGGCCCCCGAGGACAACGGCTGACCGTACGAGGTGCGCCTTGATCATTGGACGCCCACCAACTATCCGTCCGGCGTGTCGTGTCGGTAGGTGTCCAATGATCAGGGCGCAGGCTCGCTCGCCTCAACCCGGCGGCGCCAGGTCCACCACGATCGGGGCGTGGTCGGACGGCCCGGTGCCCTTGCGCGCCTCCCGGTCGACGTACGCGTCGCTGACGCGACCCGCCACGTCGGCCGTCGCGTACACCAGGTCGATGCGCATGCCCTTGTTCTGGTGGAACATCCCGGCCCGGTAGTCCCAGTAGGTGAACGGGTGTGGCCCCTTCATCGGCCGCGGCACCACGTCGGTCAGGCCCACGCCGCGGATCTCGGCGAGCGCCTTGCGCTCGGCCGGGGTGACGTGGGTGGAGCCGACGAAGCGGGCCGGGTCCCAGACGTCGGCGTCGGCCGGCGCCACGTTGAAGTCCCCGCACACGACCAACGGCCCGCTGCCGGCTGGCAACGGCTTGCCGCCGGCCAGCCCTGGCCCGCTGCCGGCCAGCTCCGCCGCGAGCGCGGCGCGCAGGGCGGCGAGCCAGTCCAGCTTGTACGTGAAGTGCGGCGAGTCCGGCACCCGCCCGTTGGGCACGTACACCGACCAGACCCGCAGGCCGGCGCAGGTGGCCGAGATGGCGCGCGTCTCGGGCTCAGGGAAGCCCGGCTCGCCCGGGTACCCGCGGGCGACCGCCTCGACGCCCACCCGGGACAGGATCGCCACCCCGTTCCACCGGCCGTCACCATGGCAGGCGCTGGCGTAGCCGAGCGCCGCGACCTCGTCCACGGGGAAGCCGCTGTCGGCGACCTTGGTCTCCTGCAGGCACAGCACGTCCGGGCGTACGTCGGCCAGCCAGGCCAGCAGGCGGGGCAGCCGGGCCCGCAGCGAGTTGACGTTCCAGGTGGCCAGGCGCATGCCCCCAGCCTGCCCGATCGGCCGTACGGCCGCCCGGCGCCCCCGTAGGGCTGACCGCGCCCGGCCGGCGGGGCCGGTCCTTCGTGGTAACCCAGACATCTTGGTCGCCACCGTTGGCCATTCGGCCGCCCCCCGTGGCACTATCGCCACGCAGCTCGATCCACAACGGCCGAACGCACCGATGAAGGACCGGTGTACGCACGGCGCGGGCCGCCGGCGGTCCACCCCGGCGGCAGGGGAGGGGTGATGACGCCAGACGCCGCTGACCACGTCGCGATCGTGGGCCTGGCGTGCCGGGTTCCCGGCGCTGCCGACGCCACCACACTGTGGCGCAACCTGTGCGCCGGGGTCGACTCGGTGCGCCGGTTCACCGCCGAGGAGCTCTGCGCCGCCGGGGTGGCCAAGGAGCTCATCGACGACCCCCGGTACGTGCCGGCCTTCGGCCACCTGGACGGGCTGGCCGACTTTGACGCGCCGCTGTTCGGCTACGGCGACCACGACGCGGCCCTGCTCGACCCGCAGCAGCGGCTCTTCCTCGAGGTGGCCTGGTCCGCCGTTGAGGACGCCGGGTACGACCCGGCCCGGGTCAACGCGCCGGTCGGCGTGTTCGCCGGCGCGGGCGCGAACCGCTATGTGCTGCACCACCTCATCGGCAACCCGGCCGTGGGGCCGGCCGGGTGGCTGCCGGAGGACTGGGACGACGCGCTCTCCGGCTGGACCCCGGACTACCTGCCGCTGCGGGTGGCGTACCGGCTCGGGCTGACCGGCCCGGCGGTCGCGGTGCAGACCGCCTGCTCGTCCTCGCTCGTGGCGGTGTGCCTGGCCGCGCAGAGCCTGCTCGACTACCGGTGTGACCTGGCCATCGCCGGCGGGGCGGCGGTCGTGTCGACCCGGGGCGTGGGCTACCGGCACCGGCCGGGCGGGACGCTGTCGGCCGACGGCGTGTGCCGCGCCTTCGACGTCGACGCCAGCGGCCAGGTCTTCGGCAACGGGGCCGGTGCCGTGGTGCTCAAGCGCCTGCCCGAGGCCCTGGCCGACGGGGACCACGTGCACGCCGTGCTGGCCGGGTGGGCGGTCACCAACGACGGCGGTGACCGCGCGGGCTTCACCGCGCCGGGCGTGGCCGGGCACGCGGGCGCGGTCGCCGAGGCGCTGGCCGCCGCCGGCGTACGCCCGGAGGACGTGGGCTTTGTCGAGGGGCACGGCAGCGGCACCCCGGTCGGCGACGCGATCGAGGTCGACGCGCTGACCCGCGCGTTCCGCGCCGGAGCCGGGCAGGGCGCGGGCTGGTGCGCGCTCGGCTCGGTAAAGACCAACCTGGGCAACCTCGACGCGGCGGCGGGCATCGTGGGCCTGATCAAGGCGGCGTACGCGGTGCGCCACGGCGTCGTACCGGCGACCCTGCACTTCACCCGGGCGCATCCGGAGACCGGGCTGGCGGCGAGCCCGTTCTTCGTGAACACCGGGACCGTCCCGTGGCCGCTGCCGGGCAGCCCCCGGTGGGCCGGGGTCAGCTCGGTCGGGCTGGGCGGGACCAACGCCCACGTGGTGCTGGCCGAGCCGGCACAGCGGCCGGCCGCGCCGGCACCGCCCGGCGGATGGTGCCTGCTCCCGCTGTCAGCCGGCTCAGCGGCGGCCCTGCGGGAGCTAGCCGCCCGCCTCGCGGAGCACCTCACCGCCTGCCCGGCCGGGCCGCCGGGTACACCAACCGGGCCGCCGGGTACACCAACCGGGCAACCGGACACGGCGCTGGCCGACGTGGCGTACACGCTTGCGGTCGGGCGGCGGGCGCTGCTGCACCGCGCCGCGGTGCTCTGCCGCGACCAGGCCTCCGCCGTGGCCGGGTTGTCGGCGGTGGCCGGCGGCGACCAGGCACCCCTCGTCGACGGGGCGCCCACCGCACTGCGCGACCAGGCGGACGCCTGGCTGCGGGGGCACCCGGTGCCGGCGGCCGGTGGCCGCCGGGTGCCGTTGCCGACCTACCCGTTCCAGCGGCGGCGGCACTGGGTCGACCCGCCGGAGCCGGGCGACCGCTGACCCGCCGGGGCCGGGCGACCGCTGACCCGCCGCCGGGGTGGCTACGCCGCCACCAGGCCCAGCAGCCAGATAACCGCGATCATCAGGCACCCGGCCAGCTCGATCAGCATGGACAGGCCGGCGGCGCGCAGCGCGTGCTTCGTCGACGGCCAGGCCAGCCGCGGGTCGGCCAGCCGGACCCGCTCGGCCAGCCAGATGCCGAGCACGAACCCGAGGAACAGCCCCACCACCGGCACCACGAAGAACCCCACCAGGCCGAGCAGCCCGCCCATGAGCAGCGACCGGTTGGGCACGCCCGCGTTGCGGAGGTTGCGCCCGGGCCAGGAGTACTTGGCCACCGCCGCGCCCAGCGCGATGAGCGTCACCACGCTGAGCACCAGCCACCTCACCAACCCGCCACCGCCGAAGACGGCCCAGGCCAGCACGCCACCCCAGCACAGGGGCAGGGCCGGCAGACCGGGTACGACGACGCCGAGGATGCCGGCGAGGATGGCGAGCCCGCTCAGCAGGGTGACGGTCGAGTGCATGTCGGTGAGGTCCACGCCGTTCACCCTGCCGCCCCGGCGGTACCCGCGCCAGCCGGGATCATGCCGGCGTGTCGTGTGACGACTCTCCAGATAGGAGTTTCTACGACCGGTTTTCAGGGGAAAGGTGGGACTCACTCACCGGCTGGGGAGGCCGGTGCTATAGGGGAGGCCCCAATTGTTCCGATTTCTTCGGTTGGGTGCGCCGCTCCGGCTCGGTGCGGTGCTCGGCGTTGCGGTCATGGTGGCCACCGGCTGCGGTGGCGTCGGCGAGGACGAGCCGACCGAGGCTGGGAAGTCGGTGCTGACCACTCTGGGCTTCAGCCTGCCGGACGAGATCGCGAAGACCCGGGTGGACGTCTTCCGCCGGGAGAGCTCGAACGTCGACCTGAAGATCACTGAGGGTGGCTTCGACGAGCAGCAGTTCCTGTCGGCGGTCGCCTCGGGCAACCCGCCGGACGTGGTCTACCTGGACCGCAAGACGATCGGCACGTACGCCAAGCGCGGCTCCATCGTGCCGCTCGACGACTGCGTGGCCAAGCAGAAGATCGACATGGCGCAGTACCGGCCGGCGGCCAAGGACCAGGTGACACTCGACGGCAAGGTCTTCGGCATCCCGGAGTTCTACAGCGTCCGGGTCGTCTACATGAACGAGGCCGTGCTCAAGCAGGCCGGGGTCACCCCCGACCAGATCAACTTCGCGGACTGGGCCGGGCTCGCCGCGGTCAACACCAAGCTGGCCAAGGTGACCGGCAACCGGGTCGACCGGATCGGCTTCGACCCGAAGATCCCGGAGTTCCTGCCCTTGTGGGCCAAGGCCAACGGGGCGGACATCATCTCGGCGGACGGGCGCACCGCGCACCTGGACGACCCGAAGGTGGTCGAGGCGCTCACCGCCACTCTCAAGATCATTAACGACCAGGGTGGCTGGGGCAAGTTCAAGGGGTTCCGGGACACCTTCGACTTCTTCGGCGCACAGAGCCCGCTGGCTAAGAACCAGATCGCCGCATGGCCGATGGAGGACTGGTTCCTCAACGTGGCCGCGAAGAACACGCCAAAGGCCGAGCTGGTCATCAAGCCGTTCACCGACCGGCAGGGCAAGCCGCTGACCATGGCGTCGGGCTCGGCGTGGGCGATCCCCAAGGGGGCCAAGAACCCCGACGCCGCGTGCATCTTCATGAACACGATGACCCGTACGTCGACGTGGGTCGAGGCGGCCAAGGCCCGGGTCGAGGCGCGCAAGGCGGCCGGACTGCCGTTCACCGGCCTCTACACCTGCAACGCCAACGCGGACAAGGAGATCTTCGACACGCTCTACCAGCCGAGCGGCAACAAGCGGTTCGACGACGGCGTGCAGGCCATCCTGTCGGTGCAGAGCGCGGCGTTCTCGATCCCGGCCTCGCCGGCCGGCGCCGAGTTCGACAAGGCCTGGACCGACGCGGTAAACCGGGTGCTCTCGGGCCAGTCCGACCCGGCCACCGCGCTCGCCCAGGCGCAGCGCGACGCCCAGGCAGCCCTGGACCGCGCGAAGTAGGCGCACGGTGACCTCAGCCACCACTCCCGTCCGGGCCCAGCGGCGGTTGTCGCCGCTGGCCCGGCGGGAGGCCCGCTGGGCGGTGCTGTTCCTCGCCCCATGGGTCATCGGGTTCCTGATCTTCAACGCCGGTCCGATGGTGGCCAGCCTCTGGCTCAGCCTGACCGAGTACGACGTCAGCAACCCCCCACGGTGGGTCGGCCTGGAGAACTACCGGGAGCTCGCCCAGGACCGGGTGGTCTTCAAGAGCCTGGGCAACACGGTCTACTACACGGCGCTGCACGTGCCCCTGGCGATGGCCATCTCGCTGGCCTTGGCGCTGCTGCTCAAGCGGGTGGGCCGGCTGCAGGGCTTCTTCCGCACCGTCTTCTACCTACCGGTGATGACCCCCGCGGTGGCGGTGGGAATCCTCTTCTTCCTGCTGCTCAACGCGCAGGAGGGCATGATCAACCGGGGGCTGGGCCTGGTTGGCGTCAACGGCCCTAACTGGACCACCGACCCCAGCTGGGTCATGCCCGGCATCGTCCTGATGAGCCTGTGGAGCCTGGGCTCCACGGTCATCATCTACCTCGCCGCCCTGCAGAACGTGCCGCGCGAGCTCTACGAGGCGGCCACCGTGGACGGCGCCTCTGCCTGGCGCCAGTTCCGCCACGTGACCCTGCCGATGATCTCGGGTGCCCTGTTCTTCACCCTCATCGTGAACACCATCGCCTCGCTGCAGATGTTCACTGAAGTTTACATAATGTACTTCAGCAACCGGGCCACGCAGGGGGCGTTCAGCTCCGAGGCGGCCCAGTTCTACGTCATCTACCTGTTCCAGCAGGCCTTCCAGTTCCTGCACATGGGGTACGCGTCGGCGCTCGCCTGGCTCCTCTTCATTGTCATCATGATCATCACGTACGTGCAGGTGAAGCTGAGCAACCGGTTCGTCTACTACGAGGGGGACCGGTGAGCGCGAGGAGTGAGCGGAGCGAGCCCCACCGCGGTGACCGGAAGGTTGCGGTGAGATGAGCACGCTGGTCGATGGAACCACGGCGGTCGCCGTACCCCCGCTGGAGCCGGCGCCGGCGAAGCCGCCGCGCGATGGTGAGCCCGGCTGGCGGCGGGGGCTGTTCCTGCTGGCGCTCGTCGCCGCGGCGGTGATCTTCACAATCCCGTTCATCTGGCTGATCAGCGCCTCGTTGCGACCCCGGGAGTACGTGTTCGCCCCCGGGTTCCTGCCGGTGCCCTTCGCCCCGGAGAACTACAACGAGGCTTGGGCAGCGGTGCCCATGGTCACCTGGCTCTTCAACAGCCTGCTGGTCGGGACGGCGGCGGCCGTCGCGGTGACCCTGTCCAGCGCGTGGGTGGCCTTCGGCTTCGCCTACTTCCGGTTCCCTGGCCGCGGCTTCCTGTTCGGCCTGGTCCTGGCCACGATGATGCTGCCGTTCGCGGTGACGATGATCCCGACCTACCTGATCTGGAACGAGGCCGGTCTCACCGACACCCAGGTGCCGCTGTGGGCCGGCAACCTCTTCGGGTCGGCGTTCTACATCTTCCTGCTGCGGCAGTTCATGCTGTCGCTGCCGCGGGAGCTGTTCGAGGCGGCCCGGGTCGACGGCGCCAGCTACCCGGCGCTGTTCTGGCGCATCGCGTTCCCGCTGATCCGGCCGGCGCTGCTGGTGGTGCTGGTCTTCGAGTTCAAGGCGAGCTGGACGGACCTGATCAAGCCGCTGATCTACCTGCGCAACGAGCAGCTCTTCACCCTGCCGCGTGGCCTCAAGGTCGTGCTGGACCGCTTCGGCTACGGCGGTGAGCAGCAGTGGGAGGTGGTGCTCGCGGGCAGCGTGATCGCCACCGTCCCGATGATCATCCTGTTCTTCCTGGCCCAGCGGCACTTCATCGAGGGGATCGCCACCACCGGCAGGCGCGGCTGACGGTTGTCCAGCGCCTGACGGCCTACGGACGCCGGGCTCGGCATGGCCGGCTCACCGGCCGGCCGGGCCTCGGCCGGTACGCTCCTGCAGCTCCTCGATCCGCTTTGGCCGCCTCGGCCTTGGTCAGCGGCGCTCCCAGCTTCCGGTACATGATGTGAAGCCCGACTGGCCCGTGGACCGGGTGGTCGAACGCGTCGGGCACCGTACCCAGGATGACGAAGCCGAGTGACCGCCAGAGCTCCACAGCGGGGTTGGTCGCGACGACCGCGTTGAAGACCATCGCCCGGTACCCGTCCCGCCGCGCCTCGCGGAGCACGTGCTCGGCCAGCCGACGGCCGATTCCCCGGCCCGAGTACGCC
>DASRIS010000136.1:0-20392 GCA_035649895.1 Micromonosporaceae bacterium
CGAGCTTGGAAGCACGCACGCCGTACCCTCCGCGACGGAACTGACCTCGACAGCCAGAACCGTAGCCCGGGTACGGCGTGCCTTTCCAGATCAACCTAGTACTTGAGATCACCAAGCACCCACGGGAACGGCAGGAGAGCCATTAGGAGGCTGCGCACCTATCTACCCCGGTCGCCGCGTACATCAACGCACCCGGTCAACCCAGTCACACCGGCAAGGCAAACCGGGCGATCCGTAGCCGACGATCTGGTCGGCCACGGGGTTCGACTGGAGCGGCGACCGCAGCCGACACGCTTCAGGCGAACGGATCGGGGCGGCGCTTCAGCAGCTTCCGTATGGTCTGCTGGATTGTCTCCCGGACCTGGTCGGCAAGGTTGAAGATCACGATAGGGTCGTCGGCCGAGTCGGCGTACGGCGTGGTGTCGATCGGCGGGCAGAACTCGACCAGCCACTTGCTGGGCAGCGGCACCATCCCGAGCGGGCCGAGCCACGGGAACGTCGGGGTGACCGGGAAGTACGGCGTGCCGAGCAGGCGGGCCAGCGGCTTCAGGTCTCCGATCAGCGGGTAGATCTCCTCCGCACCCACGATCGCGGCCGGGACGATCGGCGTACCGGTGTGCAGCGCGGCCGACACGAACCCGCCGCGGCCGAACCGCTGTAGCTGGTAGCGCTGCCAGTAGCGCTTGCCGATGCCTTTGAACCCCTCGGGGAACACGCCGACCAGCTCGCCGTTTCGCAGCAGCCGCTCGGCATCCGGGTTGCAGGCCAGCGTGCCGCCGGACTTGCGGGCCAGGTCGGAGAAGACCGGGATGCGGAACACCAGGTCCGCACCGAGCAGGCGCAGGTGCCGGGCGGTCTCGTCGTGCACCGCCACGGTGAGCATCGCCGCGTCGATCGGCAGCGTGCCGGAGTGGTTCGCCACGACCAAGGCCGGCCCGTGTGCCGGCAGGTGCTCTGCTCCGGTCACCTCACCCCGGAAGTAGCGGCGGAACAGCGGCCGCAGCAGCGGCTGGATGACCCGCTCGGTCAGCTCCGGGTCGAAACCGAACTCGTCGACCTCATAGTCACCGGTGAGCCGCCGGCGCAGGAAGGCCAGCGCACCGGCCACCCGGCGGTCCCAGGCATCGCTCTCCCCAACCAGCTCCCCATCCGGCTCAGCGGCCGGACCCGGCCCGGGGCCCACCGCCGGCTCTGCGGCCGAACGCGGCTCAGGACCCGTGGCTGGCTCAGCGATAACCGCCGGCTCAGGGCCCACCGCCGGCTCAGGGCCCACCGCCGGCTCAGTGACAGCCGGTCTGGAGATATCAGCCGGCCCGGAGCCTGAGGCCGGCTCCGCCGCAGGCGACGGCTCCGCCATACGCCGCTGGCCGTTGCGTGACGGGACCGGCAGGTCGGCGGCTGACACTGGGGCCAGCTCGCTACGAGGGTCGCCGCGCGCCATCGAGACTCCTCTTCCCAGCCAGGCGGGCGCGGCGGATCCCGTCCAGGACCGCCCGCTCCGCAGCGGCGACGCGGCCCATGCCGAGCAGGCTGCCCAGCTCGTGCGCCCGGACGAAGTCGGCGAACGCCTCCGGCGTGGAGCGGGGCGTGAAGCCGTACTCGGTGGTGAGCCGGGTGGTGTCCACCACCCGGCCGTGCACGAACAGGTCGACCTGGTCCAGGCTGAGCCCGCGCATGCCGAGGGCCTTGACAAAGGCTGCGGCACCGGACAACCCCAGCTCTACCACTGGTACGGCTACCCGCCCGGCCCGCCGGACCGCCTGGGAGAGCGTGATGACCCCGGGCCCGGCCACGTTGAACGTGCCGGAGTGCTCCTCCAGCACCGAGCGGTGCAGCACCTCCCAGGCGTCGTCGATGTGCACGAACTGCAGCCGGGGGTCGCGCCCGAGCACGGTCGGCACCACCGGAAGCGCGAAGTAGCGGGTGAGCGCCGTGTCCACCTGGGCCCCGACGAACGGCACGAACCGCAGCACGGTCGCGCACACGTCCGGCCGCCGGCGGCGGAAGCCGCGCACGTACCCCTCGATGTCGAGGATGTCGCGCGCGAAGCCGCCCCGCGGCACCTCGCGCGCCTGGGTGTCCTCGGTGAACACCGCCGGGTCACGGAACGATGCCCCGTACGCCGCGGTGGAGGAGCGCACCACCACCCTGCGTACGGCCGGCGCCTGCTGGCACGCGGCGAGCAGGCGCATCGTGCCGATGACGTTCTGCTCCTTCATCGCCGCCCGCCCGCCGGCCTGCGGGTCGGGGGCGGTGGCGAGAGCGAGATGGACCACCGCCTCGGCGCCTGTGTCGGCAAGCACCGATCGCAGCTGCGCAAGGCCCGGGTCGACCCGGACGAACTCCACCCCGTCGCCGAGCGCCGCGCCCAGGTCATCACCTGGCGCGGCGGTGTCGATACCGACCACCCGGCCGACGCGCGGATCCGCGGCGAGCCGGGCAGCCACATGCGCGCCGAGGAACCGGCGGACGCCGGTCACCACGACGGTACGCGGGATGTCAGTCACCACAACCTCTCCGGTGCGCGAGCCGGCACCGGGCGAGGGTCACTTACCGAGGCGGCGACGTTGGACCCGGGTCTTGCGCAGCAGCTTACGGTGCTTCTTCTTTGCCATGCGCTTGCGGCGCTTCTTGACCACCGAGCCCATCCGAACCTGTTTCCCCTCGTCGCGATCCTCGCCTGGCGCAACGCGGGCGCGAGGCCAGTCAACCCGTACAGGGTAGCCGGCCCGCCGGACGGCCGATACGCCGGTCTGCGGCACAGGGCCGCGGCGTTGGTCCGCGGTCAGGCCGACTCGCGGAAGGCACCCCGAAGATAGTCGTGCACGGCGTGCTCGGGAACGCGAAACGAGCGCCCCACCCGGACCGCGGCCAGGTCTCCGGAGTGGACCAGGCGGTAGACGGTCATCTTAGACACTCGCATCAGCTGGGCGACCTCGGCGACCGTCAGGAACCTCACCTCTGCCAGCCGGCCCTCGGTGTACGGTAATCCGGCCATGGCTCACCCACCGTCCCCATCCTGGCGCGAGCGGGCCACTCGCGCGTTCTACAAGTACGGTAGCGGGACTGCTGTGGCTGACGCGATAGCTTCTCAGGCTCCTATTAATCGGACTGTAGCGATATGGACTCGTTGCGTTATTCCGATCGCAGTGCCACCACCGGGTCCAGCCGCCCGGCCCGCTGCGCCGGCACCACGCCGAAGACGATGCCGACCGCCGCGGAGACACCGAAGGCCAACGCCACCGACCACCAGGTGATCGCGGCTGGCACCGGGGAGATCGCCTGCACCGCGAGCGCGGCAGCCACCCCCAGGACCATCCCGGTGACCCCGCCCAGCGTGGTCAGCAGCACCGCCTCGAGGAGGAACTGCACGCCGATGTCGCGGGGGCGGGCGCCGACCGCCTTGCGCAGGCCGATCTCGCGGGTCCGCTCGCGGACCGAGACCAGCATGATGTTGGAGACCCCTACGCCCCCGACGAGTAGGGAGATGCCGGCGATCGCGGCGAGCACGCCGGTGAGCACCCCGAGAATGTCGCCGAGCACGCCGAGGATCTGCTCCTGGGTGACCGCGCTGAACTCGGTGTCCGGGTGGCGGCGCGAGAGCTCGGCCACGATCCGGTCGCCGAGGGCGGAGATCTGCTCACGGTCCGGCGCCTTGACCGCGATGCCGTCCACCCGGGAGGTGCCGAGCAGGCGGTGCGCGGTGGTGACCGGGATGTGCACCTCGTCGTCGCGGTCCACGCCCAGGCTCTGGCCGAGCGGCGCGAAGACGCCGATCACGCGGAAGCGTACGCCCGCGATCGTGATCTGCTGCCCGATCGGGTCGCGGTCGCCGAAGAGGCTGCGCCCCACGTCCGCGCCCAGCACCACCACCCGCCGGCTGGTGTCCACATCGGACCGGCTGAGGTAGCTGCCCCGGCTGATCGACCGGACGAAGACCTGCGGGGTCGTCTCCATCACCCCGAGCACGCTGGTGAACCGGGATGCGGCACCGGCGCGCACCGTCTCGCCGGAGGTGACCGAGACCGCCACCCGGGACCGGTCCCCGACGATACGGGTCACCGCGTCAACGTCCGACAGGGAGAGCCGGGACACCGCCGGCGCGGCGCCGAAGTCCACCCGGCCGGGCAGGACGATCAGCAGGTTCGAGCCGAGGCCCTCGACCTGCTGCTCCACCATCTGCTTCGCGCCCGTGCCGATCGCGACCAGCATCACCACGGCGGCCACCCCGATGACCACCCCTAGCATGGTCAGGCCGCTGCGCAGCCGGTTGGCCCGCAGCGCCGTCAGGGCCACCCGCCACGCCTCGCTCACCCGCATGAGACCACCAGCCCGTCGCGCATCACGATCTGCCGGCGGGCCCGTGCCGCCACCTCGCGGTCGTGGGTCACCAGCACCAGCGCCACTCCTGACTCGGCGTTGAGGGTCTCCAGCAGGGCCAGGACCGCCTCACCCGTGGTGGTGTCGAGGTTGCCCGTTGGCTCGTCCGCGAGCAGCACCGCAGGCTCGGTGACCAGGGCCCGGGCAATGGCGACCCGCTGCTGCTCGCCGCCGGAGAGCTGGCTCGGCCGGTGGGTGAGGCGGTGCCCCAGCCCGACCCGGCCCAGCATCGCGGCGGCGCGCTCGCGCCGGGCCCCCGCGCGCAGGCCGCGGTAGACCAGCGGCAGCGCCACGTTGTCCAGGGCACTGGTCCGGGGCAGCAGGTGGAACGCCTGGAACACGAAGCCGACGGTCTCGTTGCGCAGCCGGGCCATCTCGGGCGCGGACAGCTTGGCGACGTCCCGCCCGCCGATCACCAACCGGCCGGACGTCGGGCGGTCGAGCGCGCCGAGCAGGTGCATGAGCGTGGACTTACCGGAGCCGGACGGCCCCACGATGGCCAGGTAGTCCCCCTTCGCCACGGTCAGCGTGACGCCGCGCAGCGCCGGCACGGACAGGCCGTCCAGCGGGTAGCTGCGGGCGATGTCGTACGCCTCCACGGCCGCCACGGGCCCGCTCACGGCAATACCTTTGCTCGCACTGCGGGGCTCGCAAGCTCACTCCTCGCGCTCACGGCAACACCTCTGCTCGCGCTGCGGGGCTCGCAAGCTCACTCCTCGCGCTCACGGGAGCTCGACGCCGGCGCGCACCTGGTCCGTGCCGCGCACCACGATCCGGTCACCGGCGCGCAGCCCAGTGACGATCTGGACCAGGTCCTGGCCGGGGACGCCCACGGTCACCGGCACCCGGGTGGCCCGGCCGTCCCGCACCGCCCACACCGAGTCCTGCCCCTCGGCGGTGAACACCGCCGCCGCCGGGACGGCGACGGTGCCGGCGGCCTCCCGTACCGACAGGTGCGCCACCGCGCTCATGCCGGGCCGGGGGGTCGGCGCGGCCCGGCCGTCGCCGTACCGGCCCGGGCCGAGGGACAGGCGTACGCGGTAGGCCACCCCGCCCCGAGCCGACGGCGTGGGCAGCACGTCGACCGAGCGCACCTGCGCGTCATAGCGCGCTCCGGGCGCGGCGTCCAGCTCGACGCTGGCGCTGACCCCGGGCCGTACCAGCAGCACGTCGGTCTCGTCGACCTCCGCCACCAGGCCCAGCTCACCCACGTCCACCACGGTCAGCACCGGTGTGCCGGCGCCGACCCGGCTGCCGACCGTGGCCACGTCGGACACGCCGGCCGGCGCCGGTGCCGCGGCGGTCCCGGCAGGGTCGGCGGCGCCCGCTGGGGGCCCGGTGCCGCCCAGCCCCGCGGCGCCAAGCAGGTCGGTGAGTGAAGGTCCACCCGAGCCGCCGCTCGCCGCGCCGCCGAACTGCACCACCCCGGAGATCGGGGCGCGCAGCGTCAACGCGTCAACCGTCGACTTGGCCAGCTCGTACGCTTGCTCGGCCTGTAGCCGTTGGACGGCGCCGAGCGCGCTCAGCGCGCTGCCCACCGCGGACAGGCCGCGCTGGACCGCCCGCACCGCGGCAGTGGCGCTCGCCGCTGCCTGGGCGTACTGCCGCTCGGCGGCGGTGACGTGGGCGAGCAGCGCAGCGCGTACCGCTGGGTCGGAGATCTTCGCCGCCGCCTCCCGGGCGGCGGCGAACGCCGCTCGCGCGGCGGTGTCGGTGGCCCGCTGCACACCGGACAGGTCGGCGCCGGTGCGCACGCCGCCGCCCGAGCGCCGCGCGGCACCGAGCGCCTCCTCGGCCTGGACCAGCCGGTCCTGGGCCGCCGGCGAGTCCACGACGGCCAGCACCTGTCCGGCCCTGACCTGGTCGCCCGGGGCGACGCGCAGCTGTGCCAGGGTGCCCTCGGCGGGAGCGGTGAGAGTGGCCGCGGCGCGGGCGGTCACCGAGGCGGGTGCGTCCACGATCTCGGTGACCGTAGCCAGCCGGGCCTCGCCCAGCTCAACCCCTGCGGTGTCGGGCCCGCAGGAGGCCGCGACCGAGCCGAGCGCGGCGACGAGCACCACCGCGGTGACGAAGGTACGGGACGGGCGCAGCCGGCGCGGTGGAGACGGGTGGCGTCGCACGCCGCCAATGCTAGGCGCCCTGCCATAAGGCACCGGCGGGCTGGTCAGGTCGCCCGGTCGCGGGATGGTCAGCCGACCCGCTCGCGGATGGACCGCACGCAGTCGGCGTGGACGCCTGCCCAGTCCAGGCCGAACACGAGCTGGCTGCCGGTCTCCAGGGTATGGCCCTTGTGCAGGACCGCCTCGAAGAACCTGAGCATCTTGACGTCGCCGAAGCGTTCGGCGAGCCGTCGTACGGCGAGGAACGCGATGCCGTAACGGGCGGCCGCGTCCGACATGGTCGCGTCCCTGTCCGGCGCGCTGACCGCCACCTTGCCGTCCCACCGGCCACGCCGGATGAACTGGCGGATCGAGCCCGAGACCAGCGCATCGTGCCGGCTGGCCGGCTGGCCGTAGAGCATCGCGTGATCGGCTAGGCCCTCGGTGAGCCACCAGTGCCTCTCGTACTGGTAGCGCGCCCCGATCAAGGACGCCGCGTGGGCGATCTCGTGCCGGAGGATGTCGTCGAGGACGTCGTCCGGGTTGCGCAGCACGTTCAGCACGACATCGATGCGTCGGTCGCTGACGCTCACCGCGTAGCCGGCGGCCCAGGGCGGCCGGTCCGCCCCGAACCACTTGCCCCACTCGTCGGAGCCGGCGAGGTAGATCCGGTAGATGTCGGGGCGGGTCGAGCCCACTACGAACCGGTCCGCCACCGCGGCGGCCTTCTCGGCCTCGCGCAGCAGCAACGGCAGGCGCGAGGCGTAACGCGCGGTGGTCGCCACGACGGTCCGGGCACCGGCTGCGCCTCGCAGCTCGCTGACCTCCCACGGTCGGGGGCCCTTCTCGGCGCGGGTGGACCTTTCGATCTTGACCAGGACAGCCTTGCCGCCGCGCTCTGTCCAGCGGGTCCCGACCAGCAGCCCGTCGGCCTGGCAGCCGGCGACCACGAAGCAGTGGCGCAGGGACACCGTGGCCTGCCACTGGTCCCGGGCGCCGGCGACGGTCACCTCGCTCGGACCGTTGGTCACCACCGGCTGCCACGCCGCGACCCGCAACGCACGCAGTGAGGAGTACCGGCGCCTCAGCTCACCGGCGACCGCGGTGTTCCCTGGCTCGCCGATGGCCACGAACGCCCGCTCGTCGCCGCGCAGCAGTGCCTGCGCATGGGCCGCCAGCGCCGCCTCGATCTGCGCGCTCATCCACGCGGAACGCACCCCCGCCTGCGGGCTGCGCGGGCTTTCGGGCGCGCGGCTGGTGCTCTGCGCCGACCCGGCCGGTGCCTGGTTACGACGGTCGATACGCGAGCCGAGCTCGACCGCCGCCCAGGTACCGGAACCGAGGCATACCGCGAACGCCAGAACCGCGGCGATGGACACCCGCAGGGCGAGCGACCTGCGGCGGGGAACGGGCCCCAGCGGCGGGAACGGGTTCATCGGGGCCCACCCCGGAGGCGGCACCGAACCCTGAGGCGGGAACTGGCCCGAAGGCGGGAACTGGCCCGGAAGCGGCACCGGACCCGGAGGAAGCGCCGAGCCCGGCAGCGAGAACGGGCTCGGCGGAGCCAGGCCGGGAGGCGGGACCGCGCCCGGCGCAGGCGGGGTATCCGAGGCAGGCGGGGCATCCAGGGCAGGTGGCGTTGAGGCAGGTCGGGCTGAGGCAGGCGGGGTCGCGGCAGGCGGCGCCGGAGCGGGCGGCGGGGCCGGCGTGTAGGTGACGGAACCGTCCGGGAGGAACCACATGAGGTGCTGCTCTGCCGGCGCCGGCGGCCACTCCTCCGGCGGTTCATGCCCGAAAGTCACTGCGGGAGGGTACGCGGTTATGCCACACAGTGCGAATCCGCCAATCGGGCGGACGGACTGCCGGCCGCCGCCGTAAGCCGTGTGGACTGGCTCTCTAGCCAGCTACCGCAGCTGGTCTGCTGCCTGGGCTACCGCCGGTCTGCCAGCTGGGCTACCGCCGGGAGCTGAGGGCTCGGGCGAAGAAGACCATGTTCGCCGGGCGCTCGGCGAGCCGGCGCATCAGGTACCCGTACGACTGGGTGCCGTACGGCACGTACACCCGCACGGTGTAACCGGCTGCCGCCAGCCGCCGCTGCTCCTCCGGGCGTACGCCGTACAGCAGCTGGAACTCGAAGTCCTCTGGTGGCCGGTTGAACCACTTCGCCCGGTCCTCGCCGATCGAGATCAGGCGCGGGTCGTGCGTGGCGATCATCGGGTAGCCCTTGCCGGCCATCAGGATGTTCAGGCACCGCACGTACGACTTGTCAACGTCCAACTTGGACTGGTAGGCCACCGACTCGGGCTCGGAGTACGCCCCCTTGCACAGCCGCACCCGGGAGCCCGCCGTCGCCAGCTCGCGGCAGTCCGCCTCGGTGCGCCGCAGGTACGACTGGAGCACCGCCCCGGTGCTCGGGAAGTCCTCGCGCAGCCGGCCGAGGATCTCCAGCGTCGAGTCGGTCGTGGTGTGGTCCTCCATGTCCAGGGTTACCGTCGTGCCGACCTGGACGGCGGCTGCGCAGACAGCGTACGCATGCGCGAAGGCCGTCTCCTCGTCAAACTTCTGGCCCAGCGCGGAGAGCTTGACGCTGACCTCAGCAGCCGGCGTGAGCCCGGCCGCGCCGAGCGCGCCGAGCAACCGCACGTACTCGTCCCTGGCCGCGGTGGCCTGGTCCGGGGTGAGCGTGTCCTCGCCCAGGTAGTCGAGGCTGACGGCGAGCCCTTCGTCGGCCAGCGTGCGGGTGCAGGCCAGCGCGTCCTCCGCGGTGGTCCCGGCGATGAACCGGCGTACCACGGCCCGCGTGATGGGAGCCGCGTGGACGAGCCGCTCGACCTGGGGTGACCGGGCGGCGGCGAGGATCGCGGATCGGAGCATGCGCCGAGCGTAACGCCCGGATGCTGAGCCGGCGGGTCGAGTGTGGACACCTGGTCCAGCACTCCCCTCCAGGCTGTTTCGTCCCTTTCACCGGCCCACGCCCGTCAAGATCACGATCGCGAGCAGCAGGTGTGCAGTGCGGCTGCACACCTGGCGTCCCTGATCGCAATCTTGGTCCTGACGCGGCGACCAAGGTGGGCGATATATCCGAATAACCCGATGCGGCCAATGAGCCGCCGGCCCTGGCTGCCGCGGTCCTCGTGCCGGCCCGGACCGGGACAGGGCCCCGCCATGGCTGCGGTCATCGCCGGCTATTAAGCGGCTGTACTGCGCATTTGGCCACTCCGACCCCACTCTTGAAGGCGTGATGACGGCGGATCGGACTCCCGGTGTCGCGTACCCGACACTCGATTGTCTACCTTTGTCGGGTGGACTTCGACGCGTACGCGCGCACTGCCGTGAATCTCGTCAACAGTCGGCTGGAGGATCTCGACGACCTGAGGGCACTCCTCTCCGCCGACCCTTGGATGGCCGAGGAGGTCACCGAGAAGGACGTGGCGACGTTCCGGCGCGCCCAGAAGCGGCTGCGCGACGTCTTCGAGTGCGGCACGGTGGGCCGTGACGCTGAAGCGGTCATCGCGCTCAACTCGCTCCTCGACGCGTTCCCGGTGCAGCCGCGCATCTCCGGTCACGACTCCAGCGACTGGCACATGCACATCACCAGCCGGGGCTCCTCAGCGAGCGCCGAGTATCTGGCTGGCGCGGTCTGGGGCCTGTCGGTCTGGCTCTGCCAGTACGGCAGCGCCCGCTTCGGCGTCTGCGCCGACGACCGTTGCGGCAACGTCTATCTCGACACCTCGTCGAACTGCTGCCGGCGCTTCTGTTCCGAGCGCTGCGCGACCCGGTCGCACGTTGCCGCGCACCGGGCCCGCAAGCGAGCGGCTATCGAGGAGCCGGCCCGGGTCTGACCCGGGTCTGGACCAACGCCAGCGGGGCGGCGCCTTCCCGGCCCATGCCGGACAGCGCCGCCCGAACAGCGGCGTTCCCAGGCAGCGCCGCTTCCGGGCCGCCGTTCCCAGGCACGCCGCCCCTGGGCAGCATTGCCGCAGCCCGTCCCGTCCCAGGGCAGAACCGTCCCGGCTCACACCGGGGTCATGCGTCCACTGTGGAGGAGGCGGCCAGGTGGGCGCGGGCAAAGGCCAGTGCCTCGGCGAGGTCCGCCTCGCGCTCGGCGCGGCTGCGCGCGCGGCGGGTGGACACCTCCACCGCGATCGAGCCGGTGAAGCCGCGGCTGGACAGCGACGAGAGCAGCCCGGCGCACGGCTGCGTGCCACGGCCGGGGACGAGGTGCTCGTCGCGCCCCTCACCCGACCCGTCGCCGAGGTGCACGTGGGCCAGGGCCGGGCCCATCGCGTCGGCCATCTCCAGCGCGTCGTTGCGCGCCGCGGCACAGTGCGACAGGTCCAGCGTGTATGCCGGGTACCCGACCGCGGTCGGGTCCCAGCCGGGTGCGTACGGCACGAAGACCCGGCCGGCCATGCGTACCGGGTACATGTTCTCCACGGCGAAGCGCACGCCGCGGTGGCGGGACCGCAGCTCCTCCAGGCCGGCGGCGAACCCGCGGGCGTAGTCGCGCTGCCAGGTGAACGGGGGGTGGACCACCACGAGCGGTGCGCCGAGCGCCTCGGCGAGCACCGCGCTGCGACGCAGCCGCTCCCACGGGTCGGCGCTCCACACCCGCTGCGTGACCAGGAGACACGGTGCGTGCACGGAGCGGACCGGCACCCCGTAGTGCCGGGACAGGCCGAGCAGGGCCCCCGCGTCCTGGCTGACCGCATCGGTCCACACCATCACCTCGACGCCGTCGTAGCCGAGGGAGGCGGCCAGCGCAAAGGCCGCCGCGGTCGGCTCGGGGAACACCGATGAGCTGGACAGCAGGACTGGGATGCAAGGGCTCACGAGGCCAGCGTAGCGTCTGCCCGGATGACCCGACACGAAGTATGCTAAACCATCGCACAACGTGACAAATAAACATTTGTATGCCGGCAGGTCTCGCAGTATGCCGGGTCGCCGGAGGGCGGCGCGGGCCAGGTGTCCGCTGTCAGCACCCGGCCTCGGTGAGCTGGTCCAGGCGCCGCAGGATGACGCCCTCGCGCAGCGCCCACGGGCACAGGTCGAGCCGCTCCAGCCCGAGCCTGCGCATGGCGGCCTGCGCGACCACCGCTCCGGCCACCAGCTGGTGGGCCCGGCTCGCGCTGACACCGTCCAGCTCGGCGAGGCCGCTCGGCGGGATCAGCCGGATGAAGCCGAGCACCTGGCGCAGGCCGGTGGCGGTCAACGCCCGCCGGGCCCATAGCCCCGCCCCGGACGGTGCGGCACCGGCTAGGCGCCCCAGCGTACGGAATGTCTTGGAGGTGGCGACCGCACGGTCCCAGCCGGTCCCGGACAGCTGCTCCGCGAGCCGCTCCACCGCGCTGTCGACGTACCGGGTCAGCTCGGCCACCTCGGCGGCCTCCGGCGGGCGGTCGTCACGGACGGCGCCGGCCAGCCAGTCCCGGGTGAGCCGGCCGGCGCCCAGGGGTGCCGACAGCGCGATGTCCGGATCCTCGTCGATGCCGGCCGCGACCTCCAGCGACCCGCCGCCGATGTCCAGCACCAGCAACCGCCCGGCAGACCAGCCGAACCACCGGCGTACGGCCAGGAACGTCAGCCGCGCCTCCGCCTCGCCCGGCAGCACGCGCAGGTCGACCCCTGTCTCGTCGCGCACCCGCGCCAGCACGTCGGCGGAGTTGGCCGCGTCCCGCACCGCCGACGTGGCGAAGGCGAGCAGGTCCTCGGCCTGGTGCCGGCGCGCAGCCTGCGCCGCTAGGCGTACCGCCTGGGTCAAGGCGTCCGCGGCCGGCTTCGGCAGGCCGCCGTCGCCGTCGATCTGTTCGGCGAGCCGCAGCACGCTCTTCTCGGCGTGCGCCGGCCACGGATGCGCACCCGGATGGGCGTCAACCACCAGCAGGTGCACGGTGTTGGAGCCAACGTCGAGCACGCCCAGGCGCATCACCACACGCTACGGCGCCGCGCGAGCGTACGCTTGCCTGATGCCCGCTCGTGTGCAGCTGCACGTGCTCGTCGACCCAGCGGAAGATCCGGCGGAAGACGGCGCGCCGACGGATAGCCTCGCGCCCGCGGACAGCCTTGCGCCCGCGGACAGCCTCGCGCTGGCGGAGGACGACGCCCGCAGCGCCGACGACCCGCGCAGCAGAGAGGTGGGGCTGGACTTTCCCCGCGAGTGGGTCGAGTTCACCGACCCGGCCGACCCGCACCAGGTGATCCGCGCCGACCTCACCTGGCTGCTGTCGCGCTGGGCCTGCGTGTTCGGCACCCTGTGCCACGGCATCATCGCCGGCCGGGCGAGCGACGGCTGCTGCTCGCACGGGGCGTTCTTCACCGACGCCGACGACGAGAAGCGGGTCCGCCAGGCCGCCCGGCGGCTCACCCCGCAGACGTGGCAGCACTACCGCCGCGGGTTCAAGAACTACACCGAGGTGGACACCATCGACGGCAAGAGCCCGGCCCGGCGTACCGCGACCCGGGAGGACGGGCCGTGCGTCTTCCTCAACGACGCCGACTTCCCCGGCGGGGCCGGGTGCGCCCTGCACGCCCAGGCGCTGCGCGACGGCGTGCACCCGCTGGCGTACAAGCCGGACGTGTGCTGGCAGCTGCCGATCCGCCGGGACCAGGAGTGGGTCAAGCGCCCTGACGACACCAAGGTGCTGCTGACGGTGCTGACCGAGTTCGACCGGCGGGCCTGGGGCGCGGGCGGCCATGACCTGGACTGGTGGTGCACCTCCGCGCCGGAGGCGCACGGCGCGTCCCGCCCGCTCTACCAGGAGTACGAGGCGGAGCTGGTCGCCCTCATCGGCAAGGCGGCCTACGCACGCCTCGCCGAGCTGTGTGCCGCCCGCGGCGAGCGCGGCCTGGTGGCACCCCACCCGGCCAGCCCGGCATAGCCCTGGCGTCCGCTACGGCTCGAACTTGTAGCCCAGGCCGCGGACGGTCACGATGAACCGCGGTGTGGACGGCTCCGGCTCCAGCTTCGAGCGCAGCCGCTTCACATGCACATCCAGCGTCTTCGTGTCACCGACGTAGTCCGCGCCCCACACGCGGTCAATCAGCTGGCCGCGGGTCAGCACCCGGCCCGCGTTGCGCAGCAGCAGCTCCAGCAGCTCGAACTCCTTGAGCGGCAGCTGCACCGGGTCCCCGTTGACGGTCACCACGTGGCGCTCCACGTCCATGCGTACCGGACCGGCGGCGAGCGTGGACTCCGACAGCGCGGCGGTGTCGGCGACCCGGCGGCGCAGCACCGCGCGGATCCGGGCGACCAGCTCGCGCGGTGAGTACGGCTTCGTCACGTAGTCATCTGCGCCGATCTCCAGCCCGACCACCTTGTCGATCTCGCTGTCCCGGGCGGTGACCATGATGATCGGCACGTCCGACCGCTGCCGCAGGCGCCGGCAGACCTCAGTGCCGGACATCTCCGGCAGCATGAGGTCCAGCAGCACGATGTCGGCACCGGTGCGGTCGTACTCGGTCAGGGCGGCCACGCCGGTCACCGCGACCGAGACCTCGAAGCCCTCCTTGCGCAGCATGTAGGACAGGACGTCGGAGAACGACTCCTCATCCTCGACCACCAGCACACGCGCCACTAGCCAGCTCCCTTCGGCGCCGGCAGACTCTCCGCCGCGATGTCAACCGAGTGCAGTAACGCCAGTGCGGCGTCCGGGGGACGATCAGGTAACCGCAGGGTGAACGTTGACCCGATCCCCAGCTGGCTGGCCACGTGGACCCGCCCGCCGTGGTTGGTCGCGATGTGCTTGACGATCGCCAGGCCCAGCCCGGTGCCGCCGGTGGCCCGCGACCGCGCCTGGTCGGTGCGGTAGAAACGCTCGAAGACCCGGTCCAGGTCGTCCGGGGCGATGCCCATGCCCTGGTCGGTCACTGCGACCTCGACCGCTTGGTGCGCGTGGCGCGCGGCCACGGTCACGTCGCTGCCCTCGGCGGAGTACGCGATGGCGTTCTCCACCAGGTTCGCCACGGCGGTGGCGAGCTGCGTCTCGCTGCCGTAGACGGTCAGCCCGGACGCGCCGGCGACATGGACGGTGATCTGCTTGGCGGTCGCCGCGGTCCGGGTGCGGTCCACCACCTCGGCGACCACCCGCTCCACCGGCACCGGCACCGGCTCGGGCAGCGGGTCGGCGCCCTGCAGCCGGGACAGCTCGATCAGCTCGGCCACGAGCTGGCCCAGCCGGGTGGACTCGCGGTGGATGCGGTCGGCGAACCGGCGTGCCGCAGCCGGGTCGTGCCCGGCGTCGCCGTCGGCGGCGTCCACCAGCGCCTCCGACAGCAGCTGCAACGCGCCGATCGGGGTCTTCAGCTCGTGGCTGACGTTGGCCACGAAGTCCCGGCGGGCCCGGGCCACCCGGTGCGCCTCGGTCACGTCGGCACCCTCCACAGCGACGAACCCGCTGCCCAGGGCCACCGCCCGCAGCTGCACCCCGACCGCGTCGCCGTCCGCCGTACCGCCGCGGGGGATGTCCCGCTCGACCTCCCGGCGCACCCCGGTACGGCGTACCTCGCCGGCCAGCGAGCGCACGATCGGGTGCGCCACCGGGCTGCCCACGTCGTTACCGGCCCGGACCAGGCCGAGCAGGCGGGCCGCCGGGTTGGTCAGCACCGGGCGGTCGACCGCGTCGAGGACGAGCACTCCGACCCGCAGCGAGTCCAGGCTGCGCCGCGCGACACTGGCGAGCTCGCCCGGGGGGAGGTGGCCCGTGGGTGTGCCAGCAGCCAGCAGCCCGCTGGAGACCACGGTCTGGACGGGGTCCACCGGCCCGGCCAATACCTTGCGCCGCAGCAGCCACCCGGCCGTGGTGGCGCCAGCCGCCGTGGCACCGGCCGCAAGCCCGGCACCGGCCGCCCAGGCAATCGCCCAGTCCACACCGTAGATGGTAGGGCGGTCTAGCGGCCCTGGGCCGCCACCGCGGCGGCGCCCTGCGCCGCGGCCTCCGGATCCAGGTAGACCCCGCCCGGTTGGAGGGGGCGCAGGGTCACCGGGTCCAGGTCGTAGCGCAGCGGGATGCCGGTCGGGATGTTCAGCCCGGCGATCGCCTCGTCCGAGACGCGGTCGAGGTGCTTGACCAGCGCCCGCAGCGAGTTGCCGTGGGCGGCCACCAGTGTGGTCAGCCCGGCGCGCAGGTCCGGCACGACCGTGTCGTACCAGTACGGCAGGGTGCGCACCACGACATCGGCGAGGCACTCCGAGGGCGGCATCAGCTCCGGCGGCAGCATCGCGTAGCGCGGGTCGCCGACCTGGGACCACTCATGCCCGTCCGGGATCGGCGGGGGCGGGGTGTCGTAGGAGCGCCGCCAGAGCCGGAACTGCTCCTCGCCGTACTCGTCAAGGGTCTGCTTCTTGTTCTTGCCTTGCAGCGCGCCGTAGTGGCGCTCGTTGAGCCGCCAGGACCGGCGCACCGGCACCCAGAACCGGTCGCACGCGTGCAGGGCCAGCTCCGCGGTACGGATGGCCCGCCGCAGCACGGACGTGTGCACCACGTCGGGCAGCAGGTCGTGCTCGCGCAGCAGCTCACCGCCGCGGCGCGCCTCGTCCTCCCCCCGCGCCGTGAGGTCGACGTCGACCCAGCCGGTGAACAGGTTCTTCGCGTTCCACTCGCTCTCGCCGTGGCGGAGCAGGACGAGGGTGCCGAGGCTCATGGGCCCTATCCTCGCGCACCGCCTTGGGCGCCGCCGCGCGTCGGGGCACTGGGGACCGTCTGGGCGCCGGGGACCGGGGCACCGCCGCGGACCGGCTCGCCCCGGTCGGCCCGCTCGGCCAGGCCGGCTGGGGGCGTGAAGCGGGTGCCGTACGCCTCGGCCAGCTCCTTGGCCCGGGCCACGAAGCCGGTGACGCCGCCCGGGTACTGGTCGACATACTGGAGCACCCCGCCGGTCCACGGCGGGAACCCGATGCCGAAGATCGAGCCGATGTTGCCGTCCGGCACGCCGGTCAGCACCCCCTCGTCGAGGCATTTGACCGCCTCCAGCGCCTCCACGAAGAGCATCCGCTCCTGCATGTCGCGCATTGGCACGGCCGGCTCGCCCGGCTTGGTGCCGAACACCTCGGCGAGCCCCGGCCACAGCCGCTTCGGCCCGTCCGCCGGGTAGTCGTAGAAGCCCTTGCCCGCCGCCTTGCCGGTGCGGTCGAGCGCGACCAGCCGGTCGACGGCCGACTCGCCGGGGTGCGGCGGCCCGGCGGCGCCGGCCCGGCGCGCCTCGTCGCGCAGCCGCACCGACAGCGACAGCGACACCTCGTCGAGCACGGCCAGCGGCCCGACCGGGTAGCCGGCCTGCAGCGCGGCCTGCTCCACGCTCGCCGCGGGCACCCCCTCGACCAGCAGCGCCAGGCCCTCCATGACGTACGTGCCAAAGACGCGGCTGGTGAAGAAGCCGCGGGAGTCGTTGACCACGATCGGAGTCTTGTCGATCTGCCGTACCAGGTCGTAGCCCCGGGCCAGGGTCTCGTCGCTGGTCTGCTCCCCGCGCACGATCTCCACCAGCGGCATCTTGTCGACCGGGGAGAAGAAGTGCAGGCCGAGGAAGCGGGCCGGGTCCGGCGCGGCCACCGCGAGCGAGGTGATCGGCAGCGAGGAGGTGTTGGAGGCGACCACCGTCTCCGGGGCGACGACCGAGGCGAGCCGCCGGTAGGTCTCGTGCTTGAGCGCCAGGTCCTCGAAGACCGCCTCGATGACGAGCTGGCAGCCGGCGAGGTCGGCCAGCTCGGCGGTTGGGGTGATCCGGGCCAGCCGCTCCGCGTCGAGCTTGCGGGCCGAGAACGCCTTGCCCCGCTCGGCCGCCTCCAGCGACACATCGACCAGGACCACGTCGATACCGCGGCGGGCGCAGGCGTACGCGATGCCGCCGCCCATCATCCCGGCGCCGATCACACCCACCCGCTCGAGCCGTGGCGACTCCGGTACGCCGGCCGGCCGCGACCCGCCCTTGTTCAGGTGCTGGAGGTCGAAGAAGAACGCCTGGGTCAGGTTGCGCTGGATCGGCGTGCCGACCAGGTCGGCGAACCAGCGCCCCTCGATGCGCAGCGCGGTGTCCACGTCGACCTGCGCGCCCTCCACCGCGGCGCACATGACATGGTGGGGCGCCGGGTAGCGCGCGCCTTTGAGCTGCTTGCGCAGGTTGCCGGGGAAGGCCGGCAGCAGCTGGGCCATGGCCCGGTCGGTGGGGCGCCCGCCCGGCATCCGGTAGCCGGGCCGGTCCCAGGGCTGGGCAGCGCGGGGGTTGGCCTGGATCCAGGCGACCGCCTTGGCGAGCAGCTCGTCGGGGTCGGCCGCCAGCTCGTCCACCAGGCCCAGCTCGACGGCCTTGGCCGGGCGCAGCCGCTGCCCTTGGAGCAGCACGTTCATCAGTGCTTCCTGGAGCCCCAGCAGGCGCACCACCCGGGTCACGCCGCCGCCACCGGGCAGCAGGCCGAGGGTGACCTCGGGCAGGCCGAACCGGGCGTCCGGGCGGTCCAGCGCCACCCGGTGGTGGCAGGCGAGCGCCAGCTCGAACCCACCGCCGAGGGCGGTGCCGTTCAGCGCCGCGACGACCGGCCGGCCCAGCTTCTCCAGCCGCCGGAACTGGTCCTTCGCGGTCCTGGCCAGCTCGAACATCTCGGCCGGGGTGGCCTGGGTCTCGACCAGCTCCTTGAGGTCCATGCCGACCAGGAAGCTGTCCTTGGCCGAGGTGATGACGACGCCGGTGAGGTCCGGCCGGTGCGCCTCCAGCCGCTCCACAGTGGAGGTCATGGCCCGCAGGTAGCCGGCGTTCATGGCGTTGGTCGAGGTCCCCGGGGCGTCCAGAGTCAGTACGACGATGCCGTCCGGGCGCTGCTCCCAGCTGATCACTCGTTCACAGCCTCTCGATGATCGTCGCGATGCCCATGCCGCCGCCCACGCAGAGGGTGGCCATGCCGTACCGCAGCTCCCGGCGTTCCAGCTCGTCCAGCAGGCTGCTCAGCAGCATCGCGCCGGTCGCGCCGAGCGGGTGGCCCATGGCGATCGCCCCGCCGTTGACGTTGACGGTCTCCGGGTCCAGCTCCAGGTCGCGGATGAAGCGCAGCGGCACGGCGGCGAACGCCTCGTTCACCTCGTACAGGTCGATCTGGTCGGCCCGCAGCCGGGCCTTTGCCAGCGCCTTGCGCGCGGCGACCGCGGGACCGGTGAGCATGATGGTCGGCTCGGCCCCGGTCACCGCGGCGGCGACCACCCGGGCCCGCGGGGTGAGCCCCTGGGCGTACCCGGCCGCTTCCGACCCGACCAGCACCAGTGCGGCACCGTCGACGATCCCGGACGAGTTGCCGGCGGTGTGCACGTGCTCGATCCGCTCGACCCAGTGGTAGCGCTGGAGCGCCACCGCGTCGAAGCCGCCGAGCTCGCCCATGGCGGCGAACGAGGGCTCCAGCCCGGCCAGCTTCTCGGCCGTGGTGTCCGGCCGGATGTGCTCGTCCCGGTCGAGGATGACCTGCCCGATCCGGTCCCGCACCGGCACCACCGAACGGTCGAACGCGCCATCGGCCCAGGCCTTGGCGGCCCGCGCGTGCGAGCCGGCGGCGTAGTCGTCCACCGTGGACCGGGAGAGTCCCTCGATGGTGGCGAGCAGGTCGGCGGAGATGCCCTGGGGGACCACGCCGATCGCGTACCCGGACTCGGGGTCCATCATGATCGCCCCACCGTCGGAGCCCATCGGCACCCGGGACATCGACTCCACGCCACCGGCGAGGATCAGGTCGTCCCAGCCGGCACGCACCTTCTGCGCGGCGGTGTTGACCGCCTCGAGCCCGGAGGCGCAGAACCGGTTGAGGGTCAGGCCGGCGACCGTGTCGGGCAGGCCGGCCAGCAGCGCGGCCGTGCGTGCGATAACCATGCCCTGGTCGCCGACTGCCGTCACGCAGCCCAGGATCAGGTCGTCGATGACCGCCGGATCCAGCCCCGGGAACCTGCGGCGCACCTCGTCGACCAGCCCGACCACGAGCGAGACCGGCTTGACCTCGTAGAGCGCCCCACCCGGCTTGCCCTCGCCACCGGGTCGGCCCCGCCCGCGAGGAGTGCGGATGGCCTCGTAGATGAACGCCTCCATCGCCGCATTCTGCCTGGGGCGCCAACCGGCAACAAGCCCTGCCCCACGCGGCCCTACGCGCTAGCGCGCCGTCTGGGTGACCACCCCCGCGGCGAGCAGGTCATCGACGCTGGCGACGCCCCACTCGGTCAGCACATCCCGGGTGTGCTGACCGGGCAACGGCGGCGGCGTGGTCAGGGTGGCCGGGGTGGCCGAGAAGCGCGGCGCGGGGGCCGGCTGGCGGACCCCGTCGAGGTCCACGAAGACCCCGCGAGCCGCGACGTGCGGGTGCTCCGGCGCCTCCGCGAGAGAGAGTACGGGTGCCACGCACGCGTCCGAGCCCTCGAACACGGCGAGCCACTCATCCCGGGTACGCGTGGCGATCCGCTCCGCGACCAGCTTGCGCAGCCTGGGCCACTGCGCCACGTCGTACGGGTTGGGCGGGTCGGCGTCGTTGCTGCCCTCATCCAGGCCGTTGCCGCCCTCATCCAGGCCGTTGCCGTCCACATCCAGGCCGTTGCCGCCCGCGTCGGGGTCGAGCCCGCCGAGGAGCGTCGCGAACTGGGCGAAGAACTTCGGCTCCAGCGGCCCGACGGCCAGGTACCGGCCGTCGGCCGTCTGGTAGGTGCCGTAGTGCGGGGCGGTGCCGTCGAGCAGGTTCGTCCCGCGCTCGTCGCGCCACAGTCCCGCGTGGAGCAGGGCGTAGAGCTGGGTGGCGAGCAGTGCGGAGCCGTCCAGGATGGCGGCGTCGACCACCTGGCCCTGTCCAGTACGGGCGGCCTGCCAGGCGGCGGCCAGCACTCCGGCCACGAGCAGCATGCCGCCCCCGCCGTAGTCGCCGAGCAGGTTCAGCGGCACCACCGGACCGCTGTCGGCGG
>DASRIS010000137.1:0-4540 GCA_035649895.1 Micromonosporaceae bacterium
GCCACAGCCGGCTCAGCCTGCGCAGCAGCCGCCGGAGCCCGCCCGGCCCGCCTGGACCGAGCCGCACGCGCCGGCACCACCGCCGGGGCCGGCTCCTCCGCCACGGTGTCCGTGTCCTCGGCAGGCCCCGCGTCGCTCTCCGCCCGGGCACCAGCGGCGGCGCCAGCCGCTGGAACGCTGGCGCCGGTGGCCGCGGCGCCGGACCCGCCGGTGGCCGCAGCGCCGGACCCGGTACCAGCCGCGGTACCGGGCGCGCCCGGCGGGCTGGCCGCCGTGATAGCGGCCGCCGTCGCGGCCGGGGTGACCGCGCGCAGCAACAGGTCCAGGTCGACCGCTGGGAGCTGGCCCGCGGTCAGACCGTTCTCGTCACCGGCCCGCACGACCAGCTCGGTGATCCGTACGCCGCTCTCGCTGGCCTGCACCCGCAGCGTCGTGGTTGCCCGGCTGGAGTCGTCGGGTCTGATGGTGATGCTGTAGAAGCTCATGGTGGTGGTCGCCTTCCCGGGCGGCCACCCGCCGCTGCCGGTAGCGCGCCGGCACCAGCGGGCTGGCCAGTTCTGTCGATGGCTGCTGTCGATGTTGGCCGCCAACCTAGCGCCGCAGGCCGCGGTTTACCAACAGACGCCCCGGACGCTTCGCTGGTCGGACCGCTGGTTGAGCCGCTGCGCGCCGCACCGTTGCGGGCACGCGCGGGCACGCCCAGCGCCGCGCGGACGGGCCGACCATCGCGCGCCGTTCACTCCCCGAGGTTCGGCGGTAGCGAACTGTGCATAACCATAAACTTATAACTGGAGAAAAGGTATATCCCAGCAACTGACCGTCCGACTAGTTGGTACCGGTACAGTCGTCGAACGGCCGGCTGTTTCCCACCGGATCCGCCGAAGCCATTCTGGTACCACGCGTTGCTAGCGTGACGGCACTCAGCCGGGCGGATGTCACGGGGGCGCCTCCCGTAGCGCGCGGCTGCCGTTACAGGGGGTCAGGATGCACGTTCGCAGCCGCACGCTCGCCGGCCTGCTCGGGATCGCCGTGGCCGTCATGGGCCTGCCGATGGCGACCGGTCCCGCCGCGGTGGCCGCCCAGCCGCTGCCGGGCCACACCGGCCTGGTCCCCACCACGCCGCGGACCGACGTGCCGAGGATCACCAACGGCCAGATCTACGACATCGAGGTGGTCGGGAACCGGGTGTTCATCGCCGGCACCTTCACCTCGATCGCCAACGTGGGCGGCTCCCCGGTCGGGCAGCGCTGGCTGGCGGCGTACAACATCGACACCGGAAGGATCGACATGACCTTCCGGCCCACCTTTGACGGCGCCGTGTCCGCGGTGGAGGCCTCCCCCGACGGTACGTCGATCTACGTCGCCGGGGCGTTCAACACCGTCGGCGGGGTGGCCCGGCGCAAGATCGTCCGGCTCAACCCGGTCAGCGGCGCGCCGGTCACCGCGTTCACCGCGAACGCGAGCGCGCAGGCCACGGCGCTGGCCGTCAGCAACACCACGGTGTACGTCGGCGGCCAGTTCAAGACGGTCAACGGCGTCAGCCGCCCCGGCCTGGTCGCGCTCGACCGGCTCACCGGGGCCGTGGACACCGGCTTCAACCTGCCGCTGTCCGGCGGGATCGGGGTCGGCGGCATGCTCACCGTGCAGCAGCTGAAGCTCACCCACGACGACAGCAAGCTGCTCGTCGTGCACACCGGTCGCCAGATCGCCGGCCAGGACCGCTACGGCGTCGGCCTGGTCGACACCGCCACCAAGGCGCTGCTGCCGTGGCGCACCCGGCTGTGGGAGGACAACCTCTCCTTCGTCGGCGGCATCCAGCGCATCTACGCCGGCGACATCGCGCCCGACGACTCGTACTTCGTGGTCACCAGCGGCTCCGGCGGCGACCGCCCGCCGATCAACGACACCGCCATCGCGTTCCCGGTCGCCGGCGCCGACCACGTCCAGCCGCGGTGGGTGTCCCGCCACTTCGACAGCGTCTACTCGGTCGCCATCACCGAGACCGCGGTCTACGTCGGCGGCCACTTCAGCTGGCAGGAGTCACCCACCTCCAACGTGCCCTGGCCCGGCCTGGACAACGTGGGCTACGGCACCGGCCAGGGCCTCAGCGGCTACGGCCTAGGTGACCAGGTGGTCCGGCGGGACCACATCGGCGCCCTCGACCCGGCCACCGGCACCGCGCTGGAGTGGCACCCCGGCTCCACCTCCTTCGAGGGCGAGAAGGCCATGGAGGCCACCTCGCGCGGCCTGTTCGTCGGCGGCGACGGCAACACCAAGGGCGGCAAGACGGTCGGGCGGGTCGCCTTCTTCGACCGCAGCCGGGAGCCGGCACCCTCGGCAGTGGACACCAGGATCGTCACGCCTATCGAGGGCGCCGTGAAGCCGGCCGGCGAGCCGTTCCTCCTCAGCGGCCAGGCGGTCGCCCCGACCGGGGTCGCCCGGGTCCAGGTAGAGGTGCAGAACCGCGGCTCCAAGCAGTTCCTCCAGGACGACCTGGTCTCCTGGGGCACGGCCAACACCATCAACGCCGACCTCACGACGCCGAGCGCGCCCGCCACCGCCTGGTCGCTGTCTGTCTCACTGCCGGCCGCGGAGTACCTGGTCAAGGCGCGGACGACCAGCCTGACCAACACCAGCGACCCGGTCAAGGCGGAGAAGAAGATAGAGACGTTCAGCTTCGACGACCTGCCGCCGACGACCCGGATCACCTCGCCGGCCAGCGGCCTGCTCGCCACCACCAGCTTCGTCGCCACCGGCACGGCAACCGACGACAAGGGCGTCAACGCGCTGTCCTTCTGGTTCCGCAACGGCAACGGCCAGTACCTGCAGGACGACGGCACGGTCGCGGCGGTCTACAACACCTTCTCCGGCCTGCCCGATGTCATCGGCGCCACCTCCACCACCTGGCAGTACGAGGTGAGCCTGCCGGGCGAGGGCGAGTGGCGGATGAGCGCCACCGCGATCGACACGGCCGGCCGGGCCGACCTGCGCAGCGACACCCGCGACTGGACCGTGTCCACGACCGGGGTGCCGCCGACGGTGACGGTCACCGCCCCGGTGCCGATGACCCCGCCGACCCCGGCCGCGCCGCTGACCGTGGCCCCCGGCCAGACGATCACGTTCTCCGGCACCGCGACCGACGAGGACCGGCTCAGGTCGGTCGAGATCTTCCTGCGCAACTCCACGACCCGGGAGTCCCTGGCGGCCGACGGCAGCTGGGGCGTTGACTCGGTCGCGGCGTTCCACCGGATCTCCCCGACGAACCTCGACGCCGCGTCGTACGACTGGTCCTTCACCACCGTCCCGCTCACCCCCGGGGTGTACGACTTCCGCGTACGGGCAACGGACAACCTGGACCTGACCACGTCGTCGTCGAACCAGGGGCGGCTGAGCGTCACCGCCCAGGTGCCGGGCGACGCGTTCCCGAACGGGCTGCTCAGCTTCACCGGCGTCGACCAGAACATCAACGCGCTGCACCTGGACCTGGCCGGCACGGCAACCGACGACCACGGCGTGCAGGCGGTCAAGGTGGCGCTGCGCGACCTGGACACGGGCCGGTACGTGCAGCCGGACGGCACCATGGCGGCCGGCTTCGCGACCGTGGCGGCCACCCTCGCCGCGCCCGGCGCGACGAGCACGGCGTTCACGCTCGGCGTCGACCTGCCGACCAAGGGCGAGCTCAGCGTCGAGGCGTGGGCCGTGGACACCTCCGGCCAGCAGGACGGCTCCACCAGCGGCGCCACCGCCCGGTACCTGGTCTACCCGGGCGACGCCGACCCCACGCTGGAGCCGGCCGGCTCCCCGGTGGACGGCACGGTCTACCCCGACTCCCGGATCGTGGTCACCGGACGCGCCATCGACGACGTCGGCATGGCCCGGGTGGAGGTCCAGATCGCCAACAGCGCGGGACAGGGCATGAGCATCTCTGGCACCTTCAGCACCCCGAGCATCCCCGGCAGCTACCCGCGGATCTCGGCGTTCCTGACCAGCCCGGGCTCGCCGGGGTCCAACTACGCCTATACCTCGCCGGTCATCCCGGCCGGCACGTACACGGTCATCGTGCGGGCGGTCGACAACTACGGCCAGGTCCAGCAGACACCGAGGGTCGCCACGGTCACCGTCACCTGACCCCGCCGGCGCCCGCCCGGCCCGGCGTGGGCCGAAAGCTCCACGCCGGGCCGAAAGCCCGACGCGGGGACTGAACGCTCCACACTGGACTGGAAGCTCCACAGAGGACCCGCCGGTACGGCACTCCCGCCGTGCCGGCGAGGAGCATGATGTACCCATGACCGAGGACTCCGGGACCACCTCGATGCTGTTGGGCTCGACCGGCCTGCGGGTTCCCCGGCTGGGTGTGGGGGCGATGGTGTGGGGTGACATGTCCACCGCCCCCCGGTGGAACCCTGCCCGCTCGGCCTACGGGCCGACCAGCAGCCGCGAGGACCAGGCCGAGGCGCTGGAGGTGAGCCTCGCCGCCGGGGTCAACCTGGTCGACACCGCCGCGATGTACGGCAACGGCGCCTCCGAGCGCCGCGTCGGC